>JACOUB010000026.1 GCA_016178015.1 Methylocystis sp.
AGTTTTTCCTCGACCACGAGGGCTTCGTACAAAAAGCTCGCCGGACCGTCGCCCAGCATGTGGGCCATGACCTCGAGCGTCTCGGCCTCCAAAGGCTTGGCGGTAGCGTAAGAGGGAACGAGAAACACCCGCTCATGCGCGGGCTGCTCGACTTTTTCGTCCGTAAGCGTCACCAGCCGATGGGCGCGCGGTTCGGGTTCGCGCGGACGCCGACGTTGCCCAGCGCCGGCCCGCGCCGGAATGACGCCATAGGCGTCTTGCGCCAGACGTTCGACCGTCTGGGCGTCTACATCTCCCGCGACGACGAGGATCGCATTGTCGGGCGCATAGAATCGTCGATAATAAGACAGCGCGTCCTCGCGCCCCAGTTCCTCGATCTCGTGGCTCCAGCCGATGATCGGCGTTCCGTAAGGGTGATGCGGGAACAACGCCGCCTGCACCGCTTCTTCGAGCTGGGCGGCCGGATCGTTGTCGGTGCGCATCCTGCGCTCCTCGAGAACCACGTCGCGCTCGGGCGTTACGATCTCGTCGGCAAGCACCAGATTGGTCATCCGATCCGCCTCGAACGCCATCAGCGTCGCCAGATGCTCCCTGCCGATGCGCTGGAAATAGGCGGTGAAATCATAGCTGGTGAAGGCGTTCTCCTGGCCGCCGAGTTCGGAGACAAGGTTGGAGAATTCGCCTTGCGGATGGTCTTTCGTTCCCTTGAACATCAGATGCTCAAGAAAATGGGCGATGCCCGACTTGCCGATCGGGTCATCGGCGGCGCCGTTGCGATACCAGACCATATGCGTCACCACCGGCGTGCGGTGGTCCGGGATGACGACGATTTCCAACCCATTGTCGAGTCGCAGATGCGTCACCGCGGCCTGCGCCCCGCTGCGGCTGGCGGCCGCGTCTGGCGTCAGCGTCGCGGCAGGCGCCGCCGCTTGTTGCATCGGCATGAGCATCCTTCCTTAAGGTGAACGTAGCGTGCGAGCTTTCCGCCTATATAAGGGCCAAAGCGCGCGCTGTCAGGCGCCGGGCCCGAATGCGGCCCGGATCAAGTGGCCCCGGCGGACGCCGCTCGCTGAGGGACATCCAGCGGAAATTACTGGCCGCCGCCCCAAATGCGGCCGGCCTGCTGACGAATGTAGTTAAGCGGGTTGGCCGCGTCTTCCTTCTCTTTGAGCAAATCCCGCGTCGCCTTCACGTCTTTGGTGGGCAGCCGGTAGCCGGTCGGCGGCTCGGTCAGATAGTCGCGGCTCGGCTCCACGCCGGCGGCGACGCCGCTGGCCTTTTCGGCCGCCGTCGCGCCGGCCTTGGCCTCCTGTGGCGCCATCAGCACGCATTCGCGCCGGTTGCTGTTCAAGCATTCGCTGTCGCCGGCGGCGCGCGCGGCAGGCGAGCCGCCGCGACTCTTGTCAAGCTCGGTTGGTTGGAGCGCCGGATTCTGGTTGAGGCCGGGCTGCGGCGCGGGCGCGCGGGCTGCGGCGTCGCGGCGGCGCGCCACGTCCTGATCGACCGGCCAGGCGCCTGGCCGCGTATCGCCCCTCGCCTGAGGCTCCGGCAAAGCGCTCCGATTGGGCGGCAACACCAGCTTCGGTTTTTCGTGATAGTCGAGCTTGTCGTTGTCCTGTCCCGGCGCGACGCCGATGAGGCTGAGAAGGGAAGTGATGGTCGATTGATCGTCATAAGCCAGCGCGGGCGTCACACAAGGCGACAGCGTCGTCGCAGCGAACGCGATCCCTGCGAAAACCGTGGTGCGCCCGGTCAAACTCAGTGCCAACTTCATCAAAGTCGTCTCCCTCGCATTCGCCTCGCCAAATCGCAGCGCATCGCTCGCCCGGAACATGGCTCGAATCTTAGCAACTGGCTCGCACGAAGATACCGTGCAGACGCCGGCAAGGCGTCGATCATTTTAGGCTCCGCTTCTTGGCATTTTGGAGGCAAGGCGGATTACCCTTATCCAATAGCGCATGAACGTTAAGCAGCGCAAAGTGGCGCCGAGGGCCGCCGCACAAGCGCTGTCGGCATTTCTGCAAGCCGCCTCGGTGGTTGGCGCGCAAAGGTTACAGCAGACCAACCGATTTCGAATTTTGCGCTATCGGCGCTGTTTGACCACCAACTCGATGCGCCGGTTCTCGCCGCCGCTGTCGTGCGCGGCTGTCGGCTTCCTCGCGCCATAGCCGACGGCGGCAAGCCTGTCGCGTTCGACGCCCATGCGGACGAGATAATCGACGACCCGTTGCGCACGCCGCGTCGACAGTTGTTGATTGTCCTCGTCATGGCCGATGGAGTCGGCGTGTGCGCCGACTTCGACCTTCGTCTTGGGGCAGCGTTGCAACAGAGCCGCCAGCTTGTCGAGGACGTTCGCCGAGGCGCGACGGATCGAGGCCTTCCTGCTTCGAAACTCGATGTTCTCGACGGCGAGCGTCGCGGATAAAGCGGATTGACACACTGCGGCGTCGAGGTCGCCCGTCCGCGGCACGGCGGCGAGGACGGCAGCCGCGGCTTGGGCTTTGTCTGCGCGATGGGCGCTCTGGCTTGGCGCGTCCTTTACGGGCTCGGACGGCGCCGGTTGCGTCGCGTTGGTCGTCTTGCGCGGCGCCGGTTCGGCGGCCTTCGGGGCGGTTGCGGCTTTGTCGCCGGAAGACGCCGTTTTCGCGGCTTCCGCGGCGGCGGCCGCCTCGCGCAATTGCCCCGCAACGCCGGTGAGTTCGTCGATTGCTGCGACGACTCGCACGCCAGGAATGGCCTCAATCCGCTTGGCCAGAGCGACGCGATCCGCCACGTCGATGGGCAGCAGGGCGTCCCGACCGGCGACGTCGAAATCGAGCGGATCACCGCCAGCGCGCTCGATCAGCGTTGCGACCTCGCGTTTGAGATCGGCCTCGAGTTTCGGCAAGGCGAGCAAATTCGCGCCCTGCCAGATCAAAGCGGCCGGAACCAGCCCCAGCGCCCAGGCTTCGTGATGGCGCAGCGACCGCCGGCTGAAGACGGCGGTAAGCCCGCAGCCCGCCAAAAAGACGGCGAAAATCGCAAGACCGCTCTCAAGATAAACAGCTGGCCGGCCCGGAAGGATATGGAGGAGCGCAACCGCCAGCCCCGCCGCGAAGGCAAGGCCCCACCAACGCAACCATCCGGCGATCTTGCCGTGTTCTGTCGGCTGACTGCCGAAGACGCCCGTCAGAACTCCGACGGCGAGCGCTGCGAGCAACCAAACCCAAAACTGCGCGACGACAAACGTCATCCTTTACCGCTCCGTATCCGATCAGCGCGAGGCTTGGCAGCGCCCCGGGCGCCGATGATTACCGGAGAGCGCGCCGCCGGTAAACGCTGAAACGTGACAATGCGGCGCCGCGCGCTATGTGATTTTCGACACCTCAACCCCGGATCGATCCGGCGTCGGCGCCTATTTTTGGAATGACGCTGACGGCGTTTGCCGCCATCCCTTCGGAGTTTGCACCATGGCCGATCATGAATCGAACGCGCCCAGCCCGCCTGCGTCGCGCTTCAGCGCGCGCGCCTTCTTCCTTAGGGACTGGCCATACCTGGCGATGCTGGTCCTTGCCCTGTTCGGGGTCGCTTACACGAGCGTCACGCGGCAGGCGATCACCACATATTGGCTCATCCTTATCCCATTCTTCGGCGTCATTTGTGTGGTCGCGCGGTGGCGAGACGTCGAGGGCCGCGAGCCGCATTGGCGGCTCATCCAGACACAGGCCCTTCACTGGGTTGCGGTTATACTTGCGACGTATCTCGTGTTTGTCGCGGACGTAAAGCAAATGATGAACGCCGACGCGCGTGCGCTCATGGTGCTGACGTTGTTGGCGTTGGGGACGTTTACGGCTGGGGTCCACGTTGGCGCGTGGCGCATCTGCCTGGTCGGGGTCGTGCTGGCTCTTTGGGTCCCCGTCATCGCATGGCTCGAGACAGCGACGCTGCTTCTCGTTTTAGCGGCGATTGTCCTGGGCGCGTTCGCCGTGCTGCACTTTTTGCGTGATAAAGAGCGGACCGCGGCCGGCATCGCCGTCGGCAAGTCCCGGATGCCGCCACCGAGCTAGTGGCCTGCGTCAGCCAAATTGATGGGTTTATTTGTGCGAGCCTGAAGGCTCGCGGTCCAAGAGCGGCCCTGGACCGCGAGCCTTCAGGCTCGCAAATCGAACCCACCCTCCAGCGCACCCTTCATTTTACGTGAGCGTCGAGCGCCGCCGCCACAGCGGAAATGCCGATTTCCCGATAGAGACGGCTCAGCAGATCATGGGGGTGGCCAGAAGGTTGTTGCTCGACGCATTCAGGGGCGAAAAACTCGGACATTGCGGCGCTCTGCGGCTGGGGGATCGATCGGGAAGGCTTTGGGGGCATTTGAGGCAAGTTTGTCGCAGGCGGGTTAAGGTTGCGTTAGCTCCCTCGCGGTTTGCGCCAGGTTCTTGCGCAGGTGGGATTAGCATTCGGGCGATCGGTGTTATTGTCGCGAGCCCTACGGGCGTTTCCTCAATTTCCGCGATCGAGCCTCCGATGCGCCGTCATCTTCCCCAAGAGCCCGTTTCACAGGCCGCCATTTGGAGCCGCCGTCTTGCCGTTTTCGCCTTGCCGGTGGCGGCGATCGCCGTTCTCCTGGCGCGCACCGGCGCGGTCGAACCGCCGGCCGCTCTGGCCGTTCTGGGCGGGGCGATCGTCATCGCGCTGGGCGCGGTTCTGCTCGTTGTCACGGCCTGCGTGGTGATCTGGCGCACCGGTCGCCGGGGCCTCGGCGCAGCGATCGGCGCCCTGGTTCTCGCGGCGGCGACGCTCGGCTATCCGGCCTATCTCGCCTTCGAGGCGGTGCGCCTGCCGGTGCTCGCCGACGTGTCCACCGATACGGTCGATCCGCCGGGCTTCTCGCTATCGGCGGCGGCGATGAAGGCTCGGGCCGGCCTCACACGGGCGGGCGCATCCGCCGAGACGCGGCAGCAGCAACGCGCCGCCTATCCCACTGTCGAGCCGATCGTCGTCGATCTCGACGCCGACGAAGCTCTAGCGCTCGTTCTCAAGACGGCGGCGGTGCGCGGCTGGGGGGTGATCGATCAGCGGCCGCCCGGCGGACGCTCGGGGCAAGGACACGTCGATTTCCTCGATCGCACTCTGGTGATGGGGTTTTTCGACGACATAACGGTCAGATTGCGGCCGCTCGCCGGCCAAACGCGCATCGACGTGCGCGCGGCGTCGCGTTACGGCCGCCACGACTTCGGCGCCAACGCCAGGCGTATCGAGCAATTCGCCGAAGAATTGCAGGCGCAGCTGGATACGCGGTGATACGAAATCCGGCCGGCCTCACCGAAAATTGCGTCCTTCGGGCATGGCCTCGAGCGCCTTTGCGGCGCGCGATTGCTCCAACAGGCGCAAGTCCGCGCTCAAATCCGCGATTTTTTGCGCAACGACATGGATGACGCCGGCTTCGTTCTGGACGCGTCCCGTCACCGCGACGAAGCGCCCGCCGATGACTTCGGCGCGCTGGCGTTCGAACAGCTTCGGCCAGACGATGATATTGGCGACGCCGGTTTCGTCCTCGATGGTCATGAACACGACGCCGCTGGCCGAGCTCGGCCGCTGGCGCACCAGCACCAGTCCGGCGACCGTAACGAGAGGGCCCCCCCTTCTCCCGCAAGCGGGAGAAGGTGTCGCGCGAATGCGCGACGGATGAGGGCAGGCCCTCACCCGTCTCGACTTCGTCGAGCCACCCTCTCCCGCAAGCGGGAGAGGGGAAGCTCGGCCGAGGTCTGCGCATGGCGTGACGCCTTTGGCGTCGAGGCGCGGGCGCAAAAACGACACGGGATGCGCTTTGAGCGAGAGCGACAGGAAGCGGTAATCCTCGATCACCTCTTCGCCGACCGGCATGGGCGGTAGATCGGCGTCGGGCTCCCTCGGCGCGAAGGCGAGATCGCGCAGGAGGGGCAGATCGTCCTTGTCGCCGGCGCGGTTCAAGCCCTGCACGGCCCACAGCGCGTCGCGGCGCGGCAAGCCGAGCGAGGCGAAGGCGCCGGCTTCCGCGAGGCGCTCGAGCACGGCCGGCGAGAGGCCCGCGCGCAGCCACAGATCGCGCACCGAGTCATAGCCCTTGCCGCGTTTCTCCATGAGCCGCCGCATGTCGTCTTCGCTGAGCCCTTTGATCTGGCGAAATCCGAGCCGCACGCCATGCGTCGACCTGATGTCTTCCGCCATCGAGGCATGGCGTGGATGCAGCCGCGCGCCATTGTCATAGCCGGGCGGCGAGCGCTCCAGCGTGCAATTCCAGTCGGAGGCGTTCACGTCGACCTCGTAAACGTCGACGCCGTGGTCGCGCGCGTCGCGCACGATCTGCGCCGGCGCGTAAAAACCCATGGGCTGCGCATTCAAAAGAGCGCAGGCGAAGACGTCCGGGTAGCGGCATTTGAGCCATGCGGAGGCATAGACGAGCAGCGCGAAAGATGCAGCGTGGCTCTCGGGAAAACCATAGGCGCCAAAGCCTTCAATTTGCTTCCAGCAGCGTTCGGCGAAGTCGCGTTCGTATCCCCTCGCCAGCATGCCGTTGACCATCTTGTCCTGAAAGGCGCCGATCGCGCCGGCGCGTTTGAACGTCGCCATGGCGCGGCGCAGCCGATCGGCTTCCGCAGGCGTAAAGCCAGCGGCGACGATGGCGATCTTCATCGCCTGTTCTTGGAACAAGGGCACGCCGAGCGTCTTGCCGAGCACCGCTTCGAGTTCCTTCGAAGGATACGACACCTGTTCCTTGCCGGTGCGCCGGCGCAGGTAGGGATGCACCATGTCGCCCTGGATGGGGCCAGGCCGCACGATCGCCACTTCGATGACGAGATCGTAGAACGCCTTAGGCTTCAGGCGCGGCAGCATCGACATCTGCGCGCGGCTCTCGATTTGAAAGACGCCGATGGTGTCGGCCCGCGAGAGCATCTCGTAGACGCGCGGATCTTCGGACGGAATCGTCGAAAGCTGGTGAACGATTCCATAACGCCGTGCGAGAAGATCGAGCCCCTTGCGCAGACAAGTGAGCATGCCGAGCGCCAGCACGTCGATCTTCAAGATGCCGAGCGCGTCGAGATCGTCCTTGTCCCATTCGATCGTGGTGCGCCCTGCCATCGCCGCCGGCGCCACGGGCACGACTTCGTCGAGCCGCTCGCGCGTAATGACGAAGCCGCCGGTGTGTTGCGAGAGATGACGCGGAAAGCCGACGAGTTCGGAAGCGAGCGTCAGCGCCTTGGCAAGCCGCGGGTCGCGGGCGTCGAGACCAGTGCGGGCGATCTCCTTTGCATCGAGCGTGCTGCGCGATTGGCCCCAGACCCTGCCGGAAAGACGCGACAGCGCGTCGTTCGATAGGCCGAAAGCCTTGCCCACGTCGCGAATGGCCGAACGCGAGCGGTAGGTGACGACGCTGGCGGTCAGTCCGGCCCTTTCGCGGCCGAAGCGCGTGTAAATATATTGCATCACCTCTTCGCGCCGCTCGTGTTCGAAATCGACGTCGATGTCGGGCGGCTCGTTGCGTTCGGCCGAGACGAAGCGCTCGAACAGGAGATCGTGCTTCGTCGGATCGACTTCCGTTATGCCGAGGCAAAAGCAGATCGCGGAATTTGCCGCCGAGCCCCGCCCTTGCGCGAGAATGCCGCGCGAGCGCGCAAAGCGCACGATGTCGTGGACGGTAAGGAAATAGGCTGCGTAATTCAATTCGCCGACGAGCGTCAATTCGTGCTCGAGCAACGCTTCGACATTCCCCGGCACGCCCGAAGGATAGCGTTGGTGCGCGCCCTCTCGCGTGAAAGCTTCGAGCGCCTCTTGCTCGCTCGCAAAACCTTCGCGCAATTCGCTCGGATAGTCATAGGCGAGGTCGCTGAGCTGGAACGAGAGCCCATCGAGAAAGCGCGCCGTCTCCGCGATCGCGTCCGGCGCCTCCGCGAAGAGGCGCGTCATTTCCTCGCCGCTCTTCAAGCAGCGTTCGCTGTTGGCGAGGAGCAGATAACCGGCGCGGTCGAGCGTCGTTTTTTCCCTGATGCAGGTGAGGACGTCGGCGAGCGGGCGCCGCTCGGGGACGTGCATGTGCGCGTCATTGACCGCGAGGAGTGGAAGGCGCAGACGGCGCGCCAGTTCGATGCGGCGCGCCAGCGCGGTGCGCACATCGGGTCCATAGAGGATGGTCGCCGCGAGCCACAGCCGGCCTTCGAAGGCTTCGACGAGGCGGGAGGGAAGGGCGTCGTTCTCCATTGCGACCAGCTGTACGCCTTCGCCGCATTCGATCAGATCGTCGAGATAGAGCGTGCACTGGCCTTTCTCGGCGCGCGCATTGCCGCGCGTCAGGAGACGGCACAAGCGCCCATAAGCGGCGCGGTCTTTCGGATAACAGAGGATGTCGGGCGTCGCGTCGGCGAAGACGAGACGCGCGCCGACGGCGAGCCGAAACCCCGGCGCCGCAGCTTTGTTTTCGCGCAAGGATGAATAGGCGCGCACCACGCCCGCGAGCGAGTTGCGGTCGGCGACGCCGACGCCGCAGTGGCCGAGCTCGATCGCCCGCGCGACCATCTCCTCGGGGTGCGAGGCGCCGCGCAGGAAGGAGAAGTTGGTGGTGGTCGCAAGTTCGGCGTAGCGCGGCGCGCCGGCGCCCTTGCCGGGCGTGGTCTCTTCGCGTCGGTTCGTGCTAGAATTCATCGAGCGAGGCCGTAGGCGCTGGACTTATGGGCGGAAGTTCGCTAATTGTTCCGCGATTTCGACATTGAGGCAAGTCTTGGGAGCAAGTCTTGACGACCGAACCGACGATTAGGGACGTGATGGCGGCGATCCAGGGGATCGGATCGCGCCTCGACAAGATGGAGACGGGCCTCGACAAGATCGAGACGCGCCTCGACAAGATCGGGACGCGCCTCGACAAGATGGAAGCGCGCCTCGACAAAGTGGAATCGCGTCTCGAGAAGATCGAGACGCGCGTCGGGGAGATCGACGCCTGGCGCAAGACGCAGCCGGACCTTCGCCTGATGCTCGCAAACAGCAAGGTGACGCTCGACAAGATCGTCCAGATCGACAGCGAAATTCGCATATTGCATTCGGTCATCGTCGATCACGCCAGCAAGAATGTAACGCCCGGCGTAATCGAGGCGTTTCATCACGACCTCTCCGCCCTGCAGAAGGCGGAGCTGGAAAACGCGGGGCGCCTGCTGCGGATCGAGGAGATACTGCATCTCACGACGCCGTGAGACGTTGCGCGAGCGCGCCTCCTCTATTCCTCACTCCGGCGGCGCCGCCGCATCTTGCTTCCGCCGGCGCTTCCCCGGCTCCCGGCGCGGGCCTTCGACCAGCCGCACCACGACGCCCCACAGCGTGCGCACGTCTTGCTCCGTGAGGCTCATGCGGTGAAACATGTTGCGTAGGTTGCGCGCCATCACCGGCTTTTTGGTCGCCGGCCGAAAGAACTGGCGCTTGTCCAATTCGCCTTCGAGGAAATCGAAGAAGGCCAGCGTCATCTCGCGGGCGGCCGGCGGCGAGCGCTCCGTCACTTCGAAGGGAATCGCCTCGCCGTGCGCGGCGCGGAACCATTCGTAGCCGGCAAGCAGCACCGCTTGCGCCAGGTTGAGCGAGGCGCAGGCGGGATTGACCGGAAAGGTGAGGATGGCGTCGGCCAGCGCCACCTCGTCATTGGCGAGGCCGGTGCGCTCAGGCCCGAACAACACGCCATGGCGCTCGCCGCCAGCCATGCGCGCGGCGGTCGCCGCGAGCGCCTTCTCTGGCGTGAGCACGGGTTTGGCTTGGCCGCGCCCGCGCGCCGTCGCAGCATAGACGAAGGAAAGATCGGCGATCGCCGTCTCGACGCTGTCGAACGTTTTCGCGCCCTCGAGCAGATCGGCCGCCCCGGCGGCGGCGGCGCAGGCGTCCTCGCGGTAGGGTCCGGCGCGCCAGTCGGCGCGCGGCGCAACGAGACGCAGATCGGAGAGGCCGAAGTTGGCCATGGCGCGCGCGCACATGCCGACGTTGACGGCAAGCTGCGGCCGCACCAGCACGATGGCCGGCCCGCCCTCGAGCTTGGCCTTGGTGTGGTCGGTTCCGGCGCCGGTCATTGTGCGAGATCGTCGCCTGGAGCCATCGCGGCGGCGAGATCGCGGCGTGCATGCAATATGTTGATGATTTCTAGTCTTTCCTCGCTGCAGCGGAAGAAGATGATGTATCCCCGAAAGAGGAAGCCGCGCAGGCCCGGCGCCAGGTCGTCTCTCGGACGGCCGAGAATGATGGGCGAAGCGGCAAGTTTCCTGCACTGCGCGCGAAACAGATCGGCGAATGCCAGTCCGGCGTCGAAATCACCCGAATTCTCGCCGATGAAATCGGCGATGCCTTTCAAATCTCTATTTGCCGCTCTTCGGTAGATGAGCTTCCGCATTCAGCTTGCTCGCGCCTTGCGCAATTCGACATGCGCGCGCAAGTCGGCGCCGACTTCCTCATCGGTGAGTTCTCCCCCTTCCGCGATCGATGCTTCGATCGTTTCGCGCAGCGACCTCAGCTTTGCCTCGCGCTCCTCGACGAGGCGCAAGCCTTCGCGCATGACCTCGGTGGCCGAGGCGTAGCGGCCCTGTTTGACGAGTCCCTCGATGAACTCTTCCCAGCGCTTGCCGACGGATACATTCATGGCGGACCTCCCTTGGCTCCCGGCGCTTATAGCACGTTATGCGCATATCATGTCATTGCCGCGCCGGAACGCGAGGCTTCAGCCTCACTTTTGCGCCGGAGAATGCGAGCCTGAAGGCTCGCGGTCCAAATTCAGCTCGAGGAGCCGCGCCAGCGCGTCTTCGGTCGAGATGTCTTTCGGCCAGCCATAGGCCGCGGCCACGGCGCGGTCGAGTTCGGCGTGGGCGTCCAAGAGCCATTGCGGGCGCTGGTTGTAAAGGTTGGTGAGCGTGCGCTCTTTCAGGATCGCGGCGGCTTTCGTGTCTTTCGGCAGGATGCGGTCGGGATAGAAGGGGACGACCTCCGGGACGATCTCGACGAGATCGGGCGGGTTCAGCCAGTTGCGCCGCAGCTCGTCGAGCCGTTTCGCCGCCTTCGCGATGCGCCGCGCGCGTGGGTCGCTCTCGTAATCCTTCGCGGGAATGTTCGGCGTCAGGCCTTCGGGAAAGGGGAAGGTTTCGAAGGTGGTGGTGGGGGTGTAGCGGGGGTCATTGCCGACGCCGAGCCATGTCCCGAGCCGCAACGCCCACGCCTCGTGAAAGCGCGAATGCAGAACGCCGAATGTCACATCGTCGTCGCGGGCGATGGCGATTGTTGCGCTATCGGGTTCAACCGAGGTCTCAAGCCAGGTGAAAATACGATGCTTGGCAACGCGCGCCGTGACGATATAACGCGCACTTTCTCCGCCGTCATGCCCGCGCTTGTCGCGGGCATCCACGCCGGCGTGCGCGGCTGCTTGGCGTGGATGGCCGGAACAAGTCCGGCCATGACCCACTGAGAGGGTATTGATCGCCGCCCACATCGCCGGTCGCGGTTCGACATGGCGCCACCAGTTCTTTTTGTAAGCGTCTCGCCGGTTCTTGTCGCGCTCCGGTTTCACATGTTCGATCACATGCGCGAAGGGCGCCTCATACATCGCCGCCTCGCGCTCGCTCATCTCCCAGCCGAAGTCGATGACCCACATGTCGCGCGGACGGCGCGTTACGTCGAGACCATTCACCCAAGGCCGTAATACATCGCTGTTGGGTCGCCCATTCGGATTGAGCGGCTCATTCAACCATGCTCGCGCAATTTCCCCCGGAATGTCGAATGCGCCGCCCTTGGTGTCGCCCATGAAAGACACGCCCTCATTCTCGGCGAGCTGGTTCGCTTGCGTGATGTCGAATCCATGCCCGGTCAGATCGGCGTTGATCGTCTCGACCGCCGCGCCATCGAGGCGCTTGCCGGCATTCCAGACGACCTCATCCTGAGGAGCCGCCGCAGGCGGCGTCTCGAAGGACGAGGTCGCGCCCTCGACCGCCCTCGTGCTTCGAGACGGCTGCTTTGCAGCCTCCTCAGCATGAGGGCTTGGGGACAAGCTGAAGCACACGAGACTCACGCGCACAGCCGCCCCTTCGACGATCCAGGGTTCGTCGCTCCACGCTTCGGAGATCGCGCCTTCTTGCGCAATCGGCTCCAGCACGCGCCGGTTGGCGCCGCCGCGAATCGAGTTCGTCGAGACGAGACCGACGCGTTTGGCGCGGCCTGAGCGCACCGCGTCCCACGCTTTCGCAAACCAGTAGCAGACGAGATCGGCCTCGGCCGGAACGCGTCCTGCGTAAGTTGAGAACAGCGCTTCGGTGTATTCGTCGCCGAGGCCTTTGCGTAAGAGCTTGCCGCCCAAGAACGGCGGATTTCCCACGATGAAATCCGCCTCGGGCCAGTGGGCTTCTGCGTAAATAGCGGCGCCCGCCGCCTCCCTCTCCCCGCGTGCGGGGAGAGGGTCGGGGTGAGGGGCCGGGGGATTGTGTTCGATGTCATCCGCTTCACTGCCCCGGCCCCTCATCCGGCGCTTCGCGCCACCTTCTCCCCGCGAGCGGGGAGAAGGGGCCAACTCCGCCAGCACCGCATCCCGGCACTCGATCGCGTCGAGCTTGCGCAGGATCGGTTCGGGGCGCGAATAGATGCCGTTGCGGATCGACCACTGGATGTCGCCGATCCAGATGGTCATGCGCGCGAGTTCGGCGGCGAAGGGATTGATCTCGATCCCACGCAGAATCTCCGGGCCGATGCGCAGCGGCGGGCGGCCCAGCCCATAGAGTTCGCAGTGGCTGATGGCGAGATATTCGATGTCTTTGACGCCCTGCAGCGCGAGATAGAGAAAATTCCCCGATCCGCAAGCGGGGTCCAAGACGCGCAGCCGCGTCAGACGGTCGATGAAGGCGTCGCGTCTTGCCTCCGCCTTCACGCGCGCGGCGGCGAGCTTCTTGTCGTGGTCGCGTTTGCCGTCCCGCCCGGCGGGCGCAGCCGTCATCGCCGGCTTCATGATCTCGTCTATTTCGGCCTTCACCGCCTCCCATTCGCGGCGCAAGGGACGCAGCACGACGGGCTCGACGATCATCATGATCTTGTCGGGATCGGTGTAATGGGCGCCGATCTGCGCGCGTTTGTCGGGGTCGAGGAAACGCTCGAACAGCGTGCCGAACACGGTCGGATCGATGAGGCTCCAGTCGAGGCTCGCCGCCGCGAACAGCAATCCGATTTCGCCGTGCTCGAGCGCCAGCGCGCGCCGTCCGTCGAACAGGCCGCCGTTGAAATGCGCAATTTCGGTCAAGTCGAATTCGCCGCCGTTCTCCATCTGGGAAAAGAGCTTGTCGAAATATTCTTTCGCTTTGTGCGGGCGGCGCTCGCCGGTTTGCAAGAGCTTCTTGAGCAGCCCCTCGGGGAGCAGCTTCACGCTGTCGGCGAAAAAGCAGAAGACGAGCTGATTGACGAAATGCGCGACCGCCTCGCGGTCGGGATTGCGGTGCTGGAGCCGGTCCGAAATCGTCTGGAACTTGTCGGCGGCCTCCGCCGTGATCTTGGCTCGCGTGCGGACGGGCCTGAGCGCGTCGGGATCATGGAACACGGCCCGCAGAATCGCCAACGTGTCGGGATCAGCGAGGTCCTCGAGCTCGAAGGCGTAAGTCTTGGTTTCGAGATTGGTCCAGGTGGTGACGATCTGGAACCGGATGGTGTCGCAAACGACGAGCAGCGGAGGCTGCTCGAGCGCGGCGGCGTAGCGAGTGAGCTGCACCAGCGCGTCGTCGAGATTGCGCTTTCGCTTTTTATATTCCCAGGCGAAGAAGCCTTTCTTCCAAACGTCGGCCCAGCCCTCGCCGCCGCCTGTCTTCGGCGCGCCTTTCTCGAAGGCGAAATGATCGCCCTTCGGATCGTCCTCGGCGGGCGTCGGATGGCCGAACATGCGGCAAAGGTCGATGAAGTGCTCTTGCGCCGCCGCTCTTTCCGTGAGGGCGTGCGTCTTCCATTTGCGAATGAATTCCTGGGGAGTCATTTCTCCCCGTTACCACGATTCGGACCGCTTTGCCTTGGGCCGAGCCAGTGATATAGGGCGCGAGCCGCCACGAAAGGCCCTCAGTTTCATGAGCAGGATCAAGGTCCAAAATCCAGTCGTCGAACTCGACGGCGACGAGATGGCCCACATCATTTGGGCCTATATCAAAGACAAGCTGATCCGCCCTTACCTCGACGTCGATCTCCTCTACTACGACCTCTCCATCCAAAACCGCGACGCCACCAACGATCAAGTGACGATCGAGGCGGCCCACGCCATCGCCCGACACGGCGTCGGCGTCAAATGCGCCACCATCACGCCGGATGAAGCGCGCGTGCAGGAATTCGGCCTCAAAGAGATGTGGAAGTCGCCGAACGGGACGATCCGCAACATCTTGGGCGGCGTCATCTTTCGCGAGCCGATCATCGCCAAGAACGTGCCGCGTCTGGTGCCCGGCTGGACGGCGCCCATCGTGATCGGCCGCCACGCCTTTGGCGATCAATATCGCGCCCTGGATTTCACAACGCCGGGCAAAGGGCGGCTCACCATCAAGTTCGAGGGCGAGGACGGGACGGTCATCGAGAAGCAGGTGTTCGACTTTCCCGGCGCCGGCGTCGCCATGGCCATGTACAACCTCGACGAGTCGATCAGGGACTTCGCCAGGGCCGCGATGAATTATGGCCTTATGCGCAAGTATCCCGTCTATCTCTCGACCAAGAACACCATCCTCAAGGCTTACGACGGTCGCTTCAAGGATATTTTCCAGGAGGTGTTCGACGCGGAGTTCAAGGGAAGGTTCGCGGCCGCGGGCCTTAGCTACGAGCACCGCTTGATCGACGACATGGTGGCCTCGGCGTTCAAATGGTCGGGCGGCTATGTCTGGGCCTGCAAGAACTACGACGGCGACGTGCAGTCCGACGCGGTGGCGCAGGGCTTTGGATCGCTCGGCCTGATGACCAGCGTGCTGATGACGCCCGACGGCAAGATCGTGGAGGCCGAAGCCGCGCATGGCACGGTCACGCGTCATTATCGCGAGCATCAAAAGGGCCACGCGACCTCGACCAACTCCATTGCCTCGATCTTCGCTTGGACGCGCGCTCTGGCGCATCGCGCCAAGCTCGACGCCAATGCAGAGCTCGCCCGTTTCGCCAAGACGCTCGAGGAGGTCTGCGTTTCCACCGTTGAACAAGGCTTCATGACCAAGGACCTGGCCTTGCTCGTCGGCCATGATCAGAAATGGCTGTCGACCGAAGGCTTCCTCGACAAAATCCAGGAAAACCTGAGGACGGCGATAGTGTCGCAGGCCTAGCGTCCCCGTCGAGGAAGAGATTGTGCTGCTCCGGCGGCGCGGCTATATAGGCGCCGCGTTCAGGCTCAAGGAGGATTCGCGCCAATGGCGGTGGATCTAGACGGCAGCTACAAACCATCTGACCAAGAAGCATTTATGAGCGACCGGCAGCGCGAGTATTTCAGGCGCAAGCTCATCGCATGGAAGGAGGAAATCCTGCAGGAGAGCCGCGAGACGTTGGCGACCTTGCAGAGCGAGAACGCCAATCATCCTGATCTCGCCGATCGCGCCTCCTCCGAGACCGACCGCGCGATCGAGCTGCGGGCGCGCGATCGTCAACGTAAGCTCATCGCCAAGATCGACGCGGCCCTCACCCGGCTCGAGGAAGGCACTTACGGCTATTGCGAGGAGACGGGCGAGCCGATTTCGCTGAAGCGTCTTGACGCGCGTCCCATCGCCACATTGTCGGTGGAGGCGCAAGAACGCCATGAGCGGCGCGAACGCGTCTATCGGGACGATTGACCCCACAAGGCCTTCTCGAATTGGCTGTCTCGAATAATTTCCGCGCGATGCGGGCTCGGACGTCGCGCGTTTTGATCACGTCCCTTGGTCTGGACGGCCGAGCAGGCGCGCCATTTCGGCCTCGAGCGCCTCTAACGGGTCCGTTGTTTCCGGCGTGGGCGGCGGCCCCGGCGGAGCCGGCGTTGGCGCTGGAGGAGTCGCCGGCTGCGCCGGTTCTCGCGGCTTCATCGCGGGGACGGGGGGAGCACCTTTCTGAGCGCGCGCCAAGAACGGCGGCGCGGGCGCGCCGGGCGTCGGCGCGGGTCGGGGCTGCGGGCTAAATCCTGGTCCTCGCTGGCCGAGTCCTCCTTGGCCGAGTCCTCCTTGGCCGAGTCCTCCTTGGCGAAGTCCTCCCGGGCCGAGTCCTCCCGGGCCGAGTCCGGCTGGGCCAACTCGTCCAGCGGGCGACGGCGGAGGAGGGGTCGCCGAGGCGGCGGCGGACGGCGGTTCCGGCGTTGGCGCAGCGGCGGGCTGCGTAGGCGCCGGGGCGAAAAGATCGGACGGCAGCGGCTGCAATCTGGTCGGCGCCGGTTCGAACGGCTTGCGCTTTGCCGGCTCCCCCGCGGGCGGCGGCGACGGCGTGGGAGCGGGTCCGGGCGCGAGGCCGAGCGGCGGCTGGCCGCGGTCAGGCGGAAATTGGGCCGATCCCGCCTGCGGGCTGACGGGGCCGGGCGGCGCCGGCCAGCCGGCCGTCGGCGCCGCTGGTTCTTCTTGACGAATAAGGGACGTTTTCGCATCGCGGCTCTCGATCCTGTTGATCGAAGCCTCGACCACCACGTCGTTGGGCCCGCCGATCATCAACAGATGTTCGATGTTGTCGCGCCGGATGATGACCAGCTGTCTGTCGCGATCAAGGTCGAACGCGTCGACGACATCGAGGCGGCGCGTCCGGTTGCGCGCGCCGGGAGCCTTGACGCGGCGTCCGAACACTAGCCTGACCATGTAGAGGACGAGCAGCGCGGCGACCAGGAACGCCAAAGTCGCCGCGAGGATCAGAAGCAGCTGTGGTTGAGTGACGCTGGCGGGCATGAATTGGCTTTTCTCTCATCGTGACGCGGCTTGAAACTGCAATCTATCAGTTTCCGAGCCAAGCGCGCCCCAAAAGGTTAATCAGTGGTTAACGCGGCGCCGTCCGAGACAGCGCCGCGGCTGCGGTGAAAATGGCGCTAAGACGTTGCCTTGTGGGGCGGGTGAGGCCATTGTTCGCCGTGATTCTTTAAGTTTGCGGCGGGTCTTCCCGGCGCGGGCTTCGCGTGAGGCGTTCGTTAATGAACGACAGGCCGGCGGCGCCAGCATACGATCGAACCGAACGTCCCGGCAACGTGGGCTCGGTGTTGGCGCTCGCCGCGGGGCTGGTCGCCAGCGTCGTGGTGTTTTCCTGGCTGCCGTCGCCGGTCGCGCCGCGCTTTGCCATGGGCGTTCTCGCCTTTCTCGCCGTTGCGGGCGTGTTCTCGCTGTTTGCCTATGCGGTCGGTCTTTTGCAATTGCCGGGGCGCACGGCCAAGAACGACATTACCAAGCAGATCGCCGACACCTCCGGCGACGGTTTGCTGGTGACCGAGGGCGATACCGGCGTCGTCTACGCCAACGACGCCTATATGGCGCTCTGCGGCGCGCAGGAGCCCGGGGGCATCTTGACCGTGGAGCGCCTGTTCTCGGGGCCGGCGGAGGTGTCTGAGGCCATCTACCGTCTCGCCCAAGCTTCGCGTGGCGGGCGCTCTCATGTGGAGGACATGCGGCTGTCGCCGCCGTTGGCCGGCGCGGCGCCATTCGCCTGGTACCGCATTCGCGTGCGCCCGCTCGAGCGTGCGGACGGCGCGCGCTTCGCTTTGTGGATCGTTGCCGACACAACGCAAGATCGTCAGCGCCAGGAGAACATTTTCCAGGAATTGCAGCACGCCATCGATTTTCTCGATCATGCGCCGGCGGGATTCTTCTCTGCCGGCGCCGGCGGCGCAATTTCTTACATGAACAAGACCCTCGCCGGCTGGTTGGGCTATGATCTCACGCAAGTGGGGTCCGGCGGCATTGCGCTTGCGGACATCGTCGCCAACGATGGCGCCGCGCTGCTCGTCGCCGGCTCGGGCGGGCCCGGCGAAGTGCGCACCGAGCAGATCGATCTCGATTTCAAACGCCGCAATGGCCAGTCCTTGCCGGTGCGCCTCCTGCATCGCATGGCTTTCGGCCATGATGGCGCGCCGGGCAATTCGCGCACGCTCGTGCTCAATCGCGCCGCTGGCGAAGAGCCCGAAGAGGATTTGCGGGCGGCGGAAGTGCGGTTTGCGCGCTTTTTCAATTCGACGCCGATGGCGATTGCGACCCTCGACGCCGACGCCCGCGTTATTCGCTCCAACGCCGCTTTCGCCAAACTCATGCCGCAGGCGTTGAAGGGCGGTCAACACAGCGGCGAGCCGGGTTGGTCGATGCTGTCCGGCGTAATCGAGCGCGATCGCTGCGCCCTGCAAGCGGCGCTCGCGGCGGCGCTCGACAACAAGGGCGACATACAGCCCGTCGACGCCGCCCTGGAGGGCGCCGAGGGCGCGGGCGTTCGCTCGGCGCGCTTCTTCGTATCGCCGTCGGAGGACGCCGGCAAGAAGGGCGCGATGATCTATGCGCTCGACACCACCGAGCAAAGGAAGCTCCAGGAGGGCATCGCGCAATCGCAGAAAATGCAGGCGGTGGGACAGCTCGCCGGCGGCGTCGCGCATGACTTCAACAATATGCTCACCGCCATCATTGGTTATTCCGACCTCTTGCTCGCCAATCATCGGCCGACGGATCCGTCCTTCCAGGACATCATGCAGATCAAGCAAACCGCCCATCGCGCGGCCGGCCTGACGCGGCAGCTGTTGGCCTTCTCGCGCCGCCAGACGATGCGCCCACAGCTGTTGCAGCTCGGCGACGCGTTGTCCGACCTGCAACTGCTGTTGCGCCGTCTGGTCGGCGAGAGGGTCGAACTCGATTTCAAACAGGGCCGCGACCTGTGGTTCGTGAAGGCCGACATCAATCAGTTCGAGCAGGTCATCATCAATCTCGTGGTCAATGCGCGCGACGCCATGCCGGAGACGGGCGGCAGGATCGAGTTGGGCGCAAGGAACGTCGCCGCCGCCGACTGCGCCTCGTTCAACGAGCCGTCTCTCGCCGCGGCCGATTACGTGCTGGTCGAGGTGGAGGACAATGGCGCCGGCATTGCCGCCGACGTGCGGGAGAAGATTTTCGAACCCTTCTTCACCACCAAGGAAGTCGGCAAGGGCACAGGCCTCGGCCTCTCCATGGTGTTTGGCATCGTCAAGCAATCGGGCGGTTTCGTTTTCGTCGACAGCGAGGTGGGGCGCGGGACGATCTTCCGCGTGTTCCTGCCCCGTCACGTACCGGAAGCCGGCGAAATCGCCCCCAAGGTCGAAACGGCCAAGCCGGCCGCCGCGGACCACACGGGGCAGGGGGTCATTCTGCTGGTCGAGGACGAGGATGCGGTGCGCGCCTTTGCCGCGCGAGCGCTCGCCTCGCGCGGTTACACGGTGCTGGAGGCGGCGTCCGGCCTCGAGGCGCTCGACCTCATGGAAAAAAAAGGCAAGGTCGATCTCATCGTGTCCGATGTGGTGATGCCGGAGATGGACGGCCCGGCCCTGTTCGCCGAAGTCCGCAAACGCGGCGTCAAGGCGAAGGTGATCTTCGTCTCGGGCTATGCTGAGGAAGCCTTCGCCAAAAACCTGCCCGAAGGCGATTTCGGTTTCTTGCCGAAACCCTTTACGCTGAAGCAGCTCATTGAAGCGGTGAAGGCCAATCTGGCGTGAGCTGGCCGGCAATTCGGCGAGAGGTCGTTGGCGTGAGCGCTCGAGCAACAGTCATCGCGAGAGGCGGATGACGTTGCGCGACCCGATGAAAGCGGCGCTGCGGCGGTCTCTTGGGCGTCTGGCGCCGATGCCGCAGCCAGCGAGGCTCGCGCTTTTCACCGCCGAGCGAAGAGGATTTTCCTGCTGAACGCGCCCGCCGCGAAGCAGCGTTTTTATCGCCGCCGTTTGTTCCTGTATGAAATAGCCTCGCAACGAACCGCGGCACAAAAAGATGAGCAGTCGAGATGATGAACCTTGCCGATCTGTTTCGTTCAGGGGAGGCCAGCGCCTGGTTGTTCATCCCCAGCGCCGTCATGCTCGGCGCTCTGCACGGATTGGAGCCCGGCCATTCCAAGACCATGATGACGGCTTTCATCGTGGCCATTCGCGGCACCGTGACGCAGGCCGTTCTGCTCGGGCTCGCCACGACCGTTTCGCATACCGCCATCGTTTGGGTCGTCGCGCTGACCGGGCTCTATTTCGGCTCGCAATGGTATACGGAAGCGACCGAGCCTCTGTTGGAAGTCGCCTCCGGCGTTCTCATTCTCGCAGTCGCCTGTTGGATGATGTGGAACGTATGGGCAGGGCGTCGGCGGCGCCTTCATCCGCATGATCATCGCCGCCATCATGACGGAGACGACGGCCATGCCCATGAGGCGCCGGCGCAACGAGAGGACACGGTTCTCGCTCCTTCCGTTGGCCTCGACGCGCATGAGCGCGAACACGCCGAAGACCTCCGCCGGCATTTCGCACATCGCCATGTGACGACCGGCCAGATCGTGACGTTCGGCTTGACCGGCGGACTCGTCCCCTGCCCAGCCTCGATCACCGTGCTGCTCCTGTGTCTGCAGCTGAAGGAGATCCTGCTCGGCGCCGCGCTTGTTCTCTGTTTCAGCATCGGCCTGGCGCTAACGATGATTGCCGTCGGCGCTGCGGCCGCGCTCGGCGTTCGCCACCTCTCGGCGCGCTGGTCGGGACTCGAGGAATTTGCCGCACGCGCGCCGTACGTCTCGGGCGCGCTCATATCGATCGTTGGAGTCTACACGCTCCTGGTCGGACTGACGTCGATGGGGTGATACGGCGTTCGGCTGGATGCATGCCACGCCCTCATCCTGAGGAGGCGGCGCAGCCGCCGTCTCGAAGGACGAGGGCGAGGCTGCGGGGTCTCCTCATCCTTCGAGACGGCCCCTACGGGGCCTCCTCAGGATGAGAAAATGAAGACGCTTTTTGAACGCCGGCGCTGATCGGAGCGTCGAGAAAGAAATCGAGCACGGCGTCGACGTTCTTATCGACCGCGTAGGCCGAAAAATCCTCGACGCCTTCTTCTTTCAGAACATTCACGTCGATGAAGAAATTGCCGGTGCAGGAACGCGCCTCGCGCTTCAAGATCGCATAGGCCGCGTCGGCGACGATGTCGGGTTTGCGCGAGCGCCGCAGCAAGGCTTCGCCGCCCAACAGATTGGCGACGGCGGACGTGGCGACCACGGTCTCCGGCCACAGGGAATTCACCGCGACCCCGAGGCTCGCGAGCTCGCGCGACAGTCCGAGGGTGACGAGGCTCATTGCGTATTTCGCCATCGTGTAGCCGAGGTTCGGCGAAAACCATTTCGGATTCAGGTCGAGCGGCGGCGATAGGGTGAGGATGTGCGGATTGCCGGCCTCTTTCAAATGTGGGAGCGCCAGCTTGCAACACAGGAAGGTTCCGCGCCCGTTGATCTGATGCATCAGATCAAAGCGCTTCATCTCCAGCGTCTCAATGCCGCGCAGATCGATGGCGCTCGCATTGTTGATGAGAATGTCGATGCCGCCGAAAGTCGAGACCACAATCGCGATCGCGTCCGCCACCTGCTGGTCGAAACGGATGTCGCAAGGCAACGCCAAGGCGCGCCCGCCGGCGGCTTCGATTTGCTGAGCGGCGGTATAGATCGTGCCAGGGAGTTTGGCGTGTTCGGCCACGCTCTTGGCGGCGATCGCCACATTGGCGCCGTCGCGCGCGGCGCGCACGCCGATCGCCAGCCCGATACCCCGGCTGGCGCCGGTAATGAACAAGGTTTTTCCGGCCAGCGGCTTCGTCATGGCCGCTCACGCGGCGACGCGCGCGGGATAGCCTGCGTCGGTGATCGCCTTGGCGAGCGCCGCCGGATTTTCCGGCGACGGCGAGACCTCCACCTTGCCGGCGGCGAGATCGACCTTCACCTCGGCGCCGGGCTGCGCCGCCTGCACGGCCTTCGTGACATGATTTGCGCAACCGCCGCAGGTCATTTTCTGCACGTCGAACGTCGTAGCCATCTTCGACTCCTCTTTGATGGGAAAAGCGGCCGGCGCGATGTGTGACGCCGGGGCCGCGCTCTCGGTCGCCTCACTTATCGCCGGCGGCGCGAAGCGGCGCAAGCGCAAGGCGTTTGTCACCACGAAGACGCTGGAGAGCGCCATGGCGCCCGCGCCCAGCATCGGCGACAGCAAGGTTCCGTTCAGCGGATAGAGCGCGCCCGCCGCCACCGGTATGAGCGCCGCGTTGTAGGCGAAAGCCCAAAACAGGTTCTGCGCGATGTTGCGCATCGTGGCGCGCGAAAGGGCGAGCGCCGCCGGAACCTTGGCGAGGTCGCCGGACATGAGGACGACGTCGGCGGCTTCGATCGCTATGTCCGTGCCAGTGCCGATGGCGATGCCGGCGTCCGCCGCCGCCAGCGCCGGCGCGTCGTTGATGCCGTCGCCGACGAAAGCCGTCTTGCGGTTCGCGCGCAACCGCGCGAGCGCCGCGACCTTGCCGTCGGGCAAGACTTCCGCGATCGCCTCGTCGATGCCGAGCTTGGAGGCGATCGCCTCGGCGACGCGTCGATCGTCGCCGGTGATCATGACGGTCTTGACGCCGATCGCGTGCAGCGCGCGAAGCGCGGCCGGACTCGTCGGCCTTATCGGATCGGCGACCGAGAGAACCGCCGCGAGCCTTCCGTCGACCGCGACAAAGAGCGGCGTCTTTGCCTCGCCCGCAAGGCGCGCGGCCGCGTCGTCGAACGGCGCAGGATCGACGCCGAGCGACATCATGAATCGGCCGGCGCCGACAGCGATGTTGCGCCCATCGACGACGCCCCTGATCCCCATGCCCGGAAGCGCGGCGAAATCCGCGCAAACGCCGAGCTGGAGGCCGCGCGCTTGCGCAGCAGCGACGATCGCGGCGCCGATCGGATGCTCGGATTGCGCCTCGACGCTCGCCGCCAGGCGCAGGACTTGGCTTTCCTCGAAATCGCCAGCGACGGCCAGGTCGGTGAGTTCGGGACGCCCGCGCGTCAGCGTTCCGGTCTTGTCGAAGGCGATGAGCGACACGTCGCGCAACGTCTGCAACGCTTCGCCCTTGCGGAACAAAATGCCGAGCTCGGCGCCGCGTCCGGTTCCGGTCATGATGGCGGCGGGGGTGGCGAGGCCCATCGCGCAGGGACAGGCGATGATGAGCACCGCGACCGCATTGACCAATGCATATGTGAGCTTCGGCTCCGGACCGACAGCGAGCCAGACGGCGAACGTAAGAACGGCGATCGCCAATACGACGGGCACGAAAACCCCGGTGATGCGATCGACGAGCGCTTGAATCGGCAGCTTCGCGCCTTGCGCGTGCTCGACCATGCGGATGATGCCGGCAAGAACCGTGTCGGCGCCCACGCGCGTCGCTTGAAGCGTGAAGGCGCCCGTCGTGTTCAATGTGGCGCCCGTCACCGGCGATCCCGCGGTCTTCGCCACCGGGGTCGGCTCGCCGCTGATCATGGATTCGTCGACGTAGGATGATCCTTCCCTGACGACGCCGTCGGTCGGAATTTTCTCGCCCGGACGCACGCTGACGAGATCGCCGACAAGCACGTCTTCTATGTCGATCTCGACCGTCTCGCCGGCGCGCAGGACGCGCGCCGTCCTGGGTTGCAGCCGCGCCAGAGCGCGGATCGCTTCGGACGCGCGGCCCTTGGCGCGCGCCTCGAGGAAACGGCCGAACAGGATGAGCGTCACGATGACGCAGGCCGCCTCGTAATAGACGTAAACGGCGCCGGCCGGCAGCGCCCAGGGCGCGAAGGTCGCGACGACCGAATAGAGATACGCGCTCATCGTGCCGGTCGCGACCAGCGCGTTCATTTCGGGGCGCCCGCGCCACAACGCCGGAAACCCCACGACGTAGAAGCTGCGCCCCGGCCCCGCCATGACCGCGGTCGCCAGCGCAAAGGAAACATAGAGCGGCCGATCATGGCCCAAATTGCCCATGATCCAGGCGTCGAGGCCCGGAACGGCGTGCGCGCCCATCTCGAGCAGGAGGAGCGGCGCCGTCAGCAACGCCGCGAGCGTCACTCTTCGCCGTAAGGATGCCATCTCGGCCTCGCGCGCTTCGCGTTCGCGATCGGCTGCGCCTTGGCCTGTTTCGATGCGGCGCGGCTCGTAGCCGGCCTCGCGCACGGCGCGGCGGAGCGCGTTCGTTAGTTCCGCGTCGCCGAGTGCGCGCACCGACGCTCGCTGGGTCGCCAGATTGACATTGGCTTCGATGACGCCGGGAACGGCGCGCAGGGCTTTTTCGACATGGCTGACGCAGGAAGCGCAGGTCATGCCGCCGACGCCGAACTCGAATGTTTCGACAACCGGCTCATTGCCGGCGTCGGCGTCATATTCATCGTGCGCGCTCACGAGACGGCCCTCGCTTCGAGTTTTCTCACTTGCTGAGATCGCGTTCCGCCTGCGCAAATTCAAGGGCGGCAACCCGCCCTCTGTCCCGCGGAACGCGGGAGAAGGAATCGAACGGCGTCGTCACGCGTCGTCTCGTTTACCCGCTCCCCCGCCGCCTCGTCAAGCCTATCTTGACGCGGATCGCTCGAGCATGTTATGTAAAGATTGCCTTGACAATTGGGAGGCCGCCCATGCTGGCCCTAGCGAAACGTAAACTCCGCTGTTCCTTCTGCGGAAAATCCGAAACCGAGGCCGCACGCTTGATCGGCGGCGGCTCCGGCCGCTATATCTGCGATGCTTGCGTCGGCATATGCAACAACATTCTCGATGCGACGCCTGTGCCTTTTTCGGGCTGGGACGCGATGAGCGAGGAGCAGTTGCTGACGGCCGTGAAGGCGTCCGAGGCGAGCATCGCGGCCTTGCATGCCCTGTTGCAGGCGCAGATCGAGGCCTTGCGCAAGCAAGACGTAAGTTGGGCCGCGATCGGCCAGGCGCTCGGCGTGTCGCGCCAGGCCGCCTGGGAACGCTTTTCGTAAGTCGCGCTATGCTCTCGAGGCGAGACAGCCAACTGCTCGATTGTTACGCCGCCGATCTTGCCGATCTGCGCCAGCGCGATCGTCTGCGCGCCCTGGCGCCGCGCCAGGGCTTGGATTTCGCTTCGAACGACTATCTCGCCTTGGCCTGTTCGCGCGAATATGCAGAGGCGGCGGCGAGCGCCCTGGCGCGCGGCGTTCCGCTCGGCGCCGGCGGTTCGCGGCTGTTGCGCGGCAATCACCAAGAGCACGAGGCGCTGGAGAGCGACGCGGCGCGTTTTTTCGGCTGCGAAGCCGCTTTGTTCTTCGGCGCCGGATTTTCGGCCAATTCGGCAATTCTCTCCACTCTGCCGCGGCGCGGCGACCTCATCGTCCATGACGCGCTGATCCATGCGAGCGCCCACGAAGGGATGCGCCTGGCGCGCGCCGATCGCGCCAGCGCCGCCCACAACGACGCTGGCGCTTTTGAAGAAGCGATCAAGACCTGGCGCTCGCAAGGAGGCCGCGGCCGTCCGTGGATCGTCGTCGAGAGTCTCTACAGCATGGACGGCGATTTTGCGCCGATCGACGAGCTCGTGGCCATCGCCGATCGTCATGAGGCGTTTCTCGTCATCGACGAAGCCCATGCGACCGGCGTCTATGGGCGCGGCGGACGCGGCCTCGCCGCAGCGCTCGAGGGACGCCCGAATGTCATTTCAGTGCACACGTGCGGAAAGGCGCTCGGCGTGTTCGGCGCGCTCGTCTGCCTGCCGTGCGTGCTAAGAGATTTCCTCGTCAACCGCTGCCGCGCCTTCATCTTCGCCACCGCGCCTTCGCCATTGCTCGCGGCTTGCCTGCGCGCAGCGCTCGGCATCGTGGAACAGGCGGACGCAAGGCGCGAGGCGCTCGCCACGCGCGTTGCGTTCGCCGGACGCGAATTGCAGAGGGTCTGCGAGATGGCGCCGTCGCAATCGCAGATCATGCCGGTGATCGTCGGCTCCGATGCGAGCGCCTTAGCGTTGGCGGCGGCCATGCAGGCGCGCGGCTATGACATACGCGCCATCAGGCCTCCCACCGTCCCCGAAGGGACGGCCCGCTTGCGCATCGCGCTGACGCTGCACACGGACGAACGCCAAATCGCGGCGATGATCGCGGATTTGGGCGTCGCCTTGCAAGGGCTGGCGGCGTGAGGCGACGCTTCGTCATCGCCGGGACCGACACCGGCGTCGGCAAGACCGTTTTTTCGGCGGCGCTCGTCGGCGCGCTCAGCGCTTTTTATTGGAAGCCGGTGCAGGCGGGTCTTGCCGAGGAAACCGACTCGCAAACCGTGCTGCGGCTCTCTGGACTCGACTCCACCCACGTTTTGCCCGAGGCATGGCGGCTGGCGGCGCCTGTTTCGCCGCATCTCGCAGCACAGCTGGAAGGTGTCGTCATCGATCCCGACCAGCTGTCGCCGCCTGATTGCGACGGCGCGCTCGTCATCGAGACGGCGGGCGGACTCATGACTCCGCTCACCTCGTCGCATCTGACGATCGATGTTCTGGCGCGTTGGAAAATTCCAGCGATCTTGTGCACGCGCACAAGTCTTGGAACGATCAATCACAGCCTGTTGTCGATCGAGGCTTTGCGGCGCCGAGGCGTCCCCATTCACGGCGTCGCCTTCGTCGGCGACGAGGACGCGGGCGCGCAAGCGGCAATCGCCGAGCTGGGAAGAGTTCGCGCGCTGGGACGTTTGCCGTATCTTCCCGAGCTTACGCCACAGAGTCTACGCCAGGCGTTCGTGCGCTGCTTTCGTCTCGCCGATTTTCGTGAGGAGTGTGCGGAATGAACGGCCCGAGCGCGTCGCCCATCTGGCGCCCGTACACGCAGCACGCGCTCGTTGGACCGCCCGTCGCCGTTGCGCGGGCGCGCGGCGCCTGGCTCGAGACGCCGGAGGGAACGCGCATTCTCGACGCCATCTCGTCCTGGTGGGTGATAACGCACGGCCATCGGCATCCCAAGATCGTCCAGGCGATCAAGGATCAAGCGGACCTTCTCGACCAGATCATCTTCGCCGGCTACACCCATGAGCCGGCGGAAGAACTGGCGCGCCGTCTCGTCGCGATCGCGCCGGCGGGGCTGGACTACGTGTTCTTCTCGGACAGCGGCTCCATTTGCGTGGAAGTCGCCATCAAGATGGCGCTGGGTTTCTGGCGCAATCGCGGAGAGACGCGCACGCGCATTGTCGCGCTCGAACATGGCTATCATGGCGATACGATCGGCGCGATGTCGGTCGGCGCGCGCTCCGTGTTCAATGCGGCTTACGAACCGTTGTTGTTCGAGGTGGCGCGCGTTCCGTTCCCGCGAGAAGGGCAAGAACAGGCGACCTTCGACGCGCTGGAGCGCGCCTGCGCGGGCGCCGCCGCCTTCGTGGTCGAGCCGCTGATTTTGGGCGCCGGCGGCATGCTCGTTTATGGCGCGCCCGTTCTTGGCGAAATGAAGCGCCTTTGCGAGGCCTACGGCGTTTTGTTTATCGCCGACGAGGTGATGACCGGCTTCGGCCGCACCGGAACCCTGTTTGCTTGCGAGCAGGCGGGCGTCGTGCCCGATATCGCCTGTTACGCCAAGGGATTGACCGGCGGCTCGCTGCCGCTTGCCGTGACGATGTGCAAAGCGGAGATTTTCGAGGCGCATTACTCCTTGGATCGCGCACGCGCCTTCTTTCACTCGAGCTCCTATATGGCGAATCCGATCGCTTGCGCGGCGGCGTTGGCCAATCTCGACATTTGGGAAAGCGGCGACGCGCGTCAGCGGGCAGCGCGGCTCGGCGCCATGCAGGGGGAGCGTCTGGCGCGTTTCGAGAACGACGCAAGATTTGCAAATGTGCGCCAAATCGGCACGATCGCGGCGCTCGACTTGCGCGTTGCGCAAAGCGGCTATCTCGCGCCGATCGGCCCGGCGCTCCTGGACTTCTTCAATTCGCGCGGCCTGCTGCTGCGCCCGCTCGGCAACACGATCTATGTGTTGCCGCCCTACTGCATCGAGGGAAACGAACTCGACCTTGTGTACGCAGCGATCGATGAAGCGGCGGCGCGGTTCGGGGCTTGACCGTCATGCCCGCGCTTGTCGCGGGTATCCACGCCGTGACGCGGCGGAATGATGAAAGAAGTCGCGCAACGTCGTGGCTCTACTTGCATCGCTTTCGCAATGTCCCGGCGTGGATGGCCGGCACAAGGCCGGCCATGACGGGGGTGGTGGCGTTGGCTGGTCCAGGGAATGACCTCTTTCAACGATTCGGCTACTCGAAAAATTCCTCGTCGAGCCGCTTGATGAACAAGGTCTCTTCGACTCGGCAACCAACCTCGTAACGAATCATCAGACTGGCGAGGAGCGCGCCGTCTATGAGGACGATTCTCTTGCTGAGATATTCGGAGGTTTCACGCGCCGCTTGCGTAAACGAAGACGTCGTGACGAACAATCCCTTGGTCGCCTTGAAACGATCCAGCGACCCGAAGAAATCACGGACGGCGCCAGCGCCGACAGGATTGTTCAAAGCATATCGTTTGGCCTGGACGTAGACCCGATCGAGGCCCAGCGCCAATTCCAGTCCCCTATCTCATGATGCCTTCAGGCTTTTCATTTATGGCGCGATGATCTCGACCTGCGGAAAATACGTCCGATACCGAGTCGCGTCGCGCGTCAAAATAGGAACGCCAAGCGCGTTCGCCTGCGCGCCGATGAAGAAGTCGGCAAGCACATTGGTCTTCGGTCCGCCACGGCGTCGATATTCGCGAAATACTCGGCCCGCGAGATAAAGCGCCGTATCCGACATCGCAAGACGTTCAACAGACAGGTCGCTCAGCGCTTGGGCGACATCTTCGGCGCTCGCGAAGCCGCCCGCGCATTCCGCAAAGACCACATCTACGATGACCAGCGGACCGAAAGTCATCTGTTCCGCAAACCGGGATGCGGACCATGAATACCAGACGGGATCGCGCGATAAGATGTCGATCAGGACATTCGTGTCGGCGAGCGTCATTCGTCATCTCTCATCAAATGCATCAACTCATCGGTCGTCATCGTCGGCTTTATGCCGCGCCGATGAAGTTCGGCCACCGCGCGATCGATCTGCTGCAAGGCCTCACGGACTTTTGCCGGCGGAGCCTCCCGCTCCACGATCACCCCGCCCTCCGGCAGAGCGCGCACGTTCACGAGATCGCCCGGACGAATGCCGGCGGCCTCGCGCACGGACTTCGGCAATGTGACCTGCCCCTTGACCGTGACCTTGGTGCTCATGACGACCGCCATTGTAATACCGCCTTGCAAAGAAGTATTACCGCCCACGGCGCTCGTCAATGCGCGGTGGTCTCCCTGCCCTTTCCGCGCGCCAAGACTTCCTCCTTCAACACGCGGCGCAGCACCTTGCCGACATTGCTCTTCGGCAGGCTGTCGCGAAACTCGAAGCGCTTCGGCGCCTTGTAGTGCGTGAGGCTCTCGCGGCAGAATTCGTGTAGCTCCTCGGCGGTGACGCTGGTGTCGCGCGGCACGACGAAGGCGACCGGCGCCTCGCCGGAATGTTGGTCGGGAAGGCCGACCACGGCCGCCTCCTTCACTTTGGGATGCTGGACCAGGACGTTCTCCACCTCGTTGGGATAGACGTTGAAGCCGGACACGATGATGGTTTCCTTCAGTCGATCGACGATCTTCACCTGGCCGTTTTCCAGCATGACCGCCACGTCGCCGGTGCGCAGGAAACCATCTTCCGTCATGGCCGCCGCCGTCTCGTCCGGCCGCTTCCAATAGCCGGCCATGACTTGCGGTCCCTTGACGCACAATTCGCCGCGCTCGCCTAAGGCCACGATTTCGCCTTCCACCGAGCGAATAGAAATTTCGGTCGAGGGGAAGGGCAAGCCGATCGTGCCGGAAAATTCTGGAAGATCGGCGCGATTGCAAACGACGATCGGCGAGGTCTCGGATAGGCCGTAGCCTTCGACGATCGGCCTGCCGGTGATCTGTTTCCATTTGCGCGCCACCGCCTCTTGCGTGGCCATGCCGCCGGCGATGCAGAAGACAAGACTGGAGAAATCCACTTTCTCGAAACCGGGCGCTTCAGCGAGCGCCGCGTAGAGCGTATTGACGCCCGCGATCATCGTGAAGCGGGTGTTTTTCAGCGTCGTCACGAGGCCTTTGATGTCGCGCGGATTGGCGATGAGCAGACACCCGCCGCCGACGCCGACGAGCAGCAGACAGCAGGCGGTCAATCCGAAGATGTGATAGAGCGGCAGCGCCGTCACCATCGTTTGGGGCTCGGCGCTATGGAAAAAAGGCGCCAGCCAGGCGATCGATTGCGCCACATTGGCGGCGACGTTGCGATGCAGCAGGACGGCGCCCTTGGCGACGCCGGTGGTGCCGCCGGTATATTGCAGAAAGGCGATGTCGTCGCGCGTGATATTGACCGGTTCGGGCGGCGCTTGGCCGCCGCGCCGCAACGCCTCCCCGAACGCGACGCTTCCGGGCAAGCGGTACGGCCGGACGGCTCTCTTCACCCATCGGGACACGAAATTGACGATCGCCCCCTTCCATCCGAGCAGATCGCCGGGCTTAACGATCACCGCCGTCTCGAGCGTCATATGCGGCCAGGCGGCTTGGGCGGTGTGCGCAAAATTCTCCAAGACGAACAGGAAGCGCGCCTCCGCGTCGTTGATCTGATGCTCGAGTTCGCTCGGCGTGTAGAGGGGGTTTACGTTGACCACGACGCCGCCGGCGAGTTGCGCGCCGAACAGAATCGCCGGATAGGCCATGACATTGGGCGCCACGATGGCGACGCGTTCGCCTTTTTTCAGGCCGCGTGATTGCAGCCAGGAGGCGACGGCGTCGGCGGCGCGGCCGAGCTCGGCGTAGGTGAGGCTCTTGCCGAAACTGATCATGGCCGTGCGCGGCCCGTAATTGGCGACGCTCGAACGGAACAGGTCGGTGAGCGTCGAATAGCTCGCTGCGTCGATCTCGGCGGGGACGCCGGGCGGATAAGAGGCAAGCCATGGCCGGGTCGCGTAAGGGTCGTTCGGTTGGTTCGCGACTGTCATCTCGAGCCCCTTAAAATTGCATCAGCCATCGCAACCCGCCTTCAGCGGAGCGGCCCGCCATGCTTAGCGCGAAATTCCTAACAGAGAAACATAGTGCGGCTCACGGCAAGCGACTTACGTCACGTTCCGGTAGGCGCAAGGCTCGCGCCGGCGAGCAGGACAAGGCCGATGCAAAGGACGAGAACTGCGGCGAGGAATTCGGCCCCGCGCGCGATCAGCTCGGCGCCGCGTGAGTTCGATGCGGCAAGCTTGACGGCCGCGTTCTTGCCGAACACCGCTAGGCTCGCCAGCGCGCCGGTGGTGATCGCCGTGCCTGCCGCCATTAAGAGCGTGGAGAAGGCGCCGGCGAGGAAGGCGCCCTGCGAGAGGGTGAAGACCAAAATCAGAATGGCCCCCGAACATGGCCGCGCGCCCGCCGCGACGACCGTCGCCAAGGCGTCCGGCCAGGAGAAGCCGACCGCAAACATTGCCGGATCGGGTGCGTGACAATGTGCGCAGCTTGGGCCATGGACGCGCAACGCATCCTCTACGGCCTCGCAATAGACGCCGCCTGTCTCGCGCGGCGCGGCCTTTCGACGCCATTCTCGAAGCAGAACTCTTCCCTTCGTCCAGACGAGGCGCGCGCCAAGCGCCGCGATCGCGCCGTAACTCACCATCTCGATGAGCGACGCTGCGCCGCTCATCTGTCGGGCCGTGGCGTTGAAGAGGATCGCCGCGACGCCGACCATGGCGATGGCGACGCTCCCCTGCAACAGCGCGGCCAGCCCAGCCAGAGCCAACCCTCGGCGCAGCGCCGTTTCATTGGCGATCATATAGGAAGCCAGAACCGCCTTGCCATGGCCGGGGCCGGCGGCATGGAAGACGCCATAGGCGAAGCTTGCGGCGGCGAGCGCCCACAGCGCCGATGCGTCGGTTTTGAGCGCCCGCGCCGCGCCCTGCAGTTCGAGATGGAATTTATTCTGCCAGGCGACGATCAGTCCCGCGATCCCGGTCGCGGCGCCAGGGCCTTCATTGCCGCCCACGGCGAACGGATGGCGCGCAGCTTGCGCCAGGGCCATATCTTGCGCGCAGAGGATGACGGCGACCGCGATCAACGCCGCCAGCAGCCAGTCCGCCCGAAACCTGGTCACGGACAGGCCACGATGACGCGCGCCGCGAGCTTGACGCCGAAATCGGCGCCGGGCGACATATTCTGAAAGAAAGCCTCGCTCAATTTTTGCGTATCGGCGGCGAGCAGCGGCTTCGACTCGTTGACGCTTGCGGAACAACCGGATGGCGCGTCAGCGAGCGTTAGCGGGTTCTGTTTCTCGAAGTCGAACGCGACGAAATACGTTGGATCGTAGACCTGGAACGAGAACGGTTTTCGCGCCGCGACCGGCGTTTGCAACAAAAGCGTGAAACGCAGCGTCACGATTTTTGCCTCGTCCGCCTCGAGCGAGAAATCCACCGGCGCCAAGAAAGCAAGCTTCGCATTGTCTTGCTTGGCGAACGTGAAATAATCGAATTCCGCGAGCGACTCGATATTGGTCTTGGCGAGCGGCGCCAGCTCTTCGCGCGTCGGCGGCTTTCCGTCTTGGCCGAGGCCTTGCGTGGCGAAGGCCGAATACATTTCATCGAAAACCCATGCGTGGCGAATGCCTTTGATCTTGCCGTCGCTCGCAAAAATGACCTCGCTGCGCACCGCCACCCACACATGCGGATGCGCCACAGCCGTCCGGGCGCTGAGGACGAAGATCGCGAAGCCGATGAAAAGCGAAGCGAATCGTGCATTCATGGGTCTTTGACCGGTAGGTTTGAAAGGCGGCGAAAACAGGGCGCGGCGAGCGTCGTGGTCTCCTGCGGCGTCATGTTACCATATCCTTTCTTGATAGCGTCGCTCGTGGCGACGTATAGTCGCCGTGGGGCGAAGGGGGCGGATGGATCATTTTCCCATCCGCGCGCTTCGGGACGGCGGCTGCGCCGCCTCCAGTCAAGGGCGAGGGATGCGGTCTGCGAGAGACTTGACGGCAAGCTTTAAAGAGCGGCCTGAAGCGGTCTTTTAAACACGTCGTGGACTGTTCCTTATTCGAACGCGGGTATCGAGTTCACATTCGGCGCGCTGCAGCGTTCGTCGCGCGCGGGAGAAAAAATGAATGGCGGGAGTTTCTGCCGACGCCGAGCCTATTTTTTCCACTCTCGGCGAGATTTCCCTCGCCGACAAGTTCGATCTTTCCAAGTCGCGCGTTCACATGTCCGGCACGCAGGCGATCGTGCGCCTTCTCCTCATGCAAAAGGAGATCGATCGCCGCGCCGGCCTCAATACCGCCGGGTTCATTTCCGGCTATCGCGGCTCGCCGCTCAGCGGCGTCGACGCGCAAATGCACCGCGCCCGGCCCTGGCTTGAGAGTAACGATATTCTGTTCATGCCGGGTCTCAACGAGGACCTGGCCGCCACCGCCATTTGGGGCGCACAGCAGGCCGAGATGCGCGGCGAAGGCAAATTCGACGGCGTGTTCTCGATCTGGTACGGCAAGGGGCCGGGCGTCGATCGCAGCGGCGACGTCCTGCGGCACGTCAATCTCGCCGGCTCGTCGCGTCACGGCGGCGCGCTGGCGCTCATGGGCGACGATCATACGGCCGAATCTTCGACGACGGCGCATCAATCCGATTTTCATTTCGTCGACGTCATGATGCCGATCCTCTCGCCGGCCGGCGTGCAGGAAATACTCGACTTCGGCCTTTATGGCTTCGCTCTGTCGCGTTACGCCGGCGTTTGGGTCGGCCTCAAGTGTCTCAAAGACACCATCGAGTCGACCGCTTCCGTGGACGGATCGCTCGGCCGCATGCATCCCGTGGCGCCGCACGATTTTTTCATGCCGCCGGACGGGCTCAATATCCGGGCCAAAGACAGCGTGCTCGCTCAAGAGGCGCGTTTGCAGGAAAGCAAACGCGACGCCATGCTGGCTTTTGTCCGGGCCAACGGGCTCAACCGGATCGTCACCTCGGGCGGACCTAACGCGAAGATCGGCGTCATCACGGTCGGCAAGTCCTATCTCGACGTGCGCCAGGCGATGGACGCTCTCGGCATCGACGAGGCCGCGGCCGATGGGCTTGGTCTGCGTCTCTACAAGATCGCCTGTCCGTGGCCGCTCGAGCCTTCAGGATTGCATGATTTCGCGCGTGGTCTCGATCTCATCATCGTCGTTGAGGAGAAGCGCTCGCTCATCGAGGTGCAGTTGCGCGAGGAGCTCTACGGAACGGCGCATCAGCCGCTGTGCGTCGGCAAGAAGGACGAGAACGGCAATTGGTTGTTTCCGGTCAAGGGCGCGCTCGACGCTAATGACGTCGCGATTGCCCTCGGCCGCCGTCTGTTGAAATATCACAATTGTGAAGACATCGAGGGCCGGGTGCGGCGCTTGGAGCGCTTGCAGCAAAAGCGCGCGGCGACGACCGACGTGACCGTGCGCGTTCCGCATTTCTGTTCGGGCTGCCCGCACAGCACCTCGACCCACGTGCCGGACGGCGCCAGAGCCTATACGGGCATCGGTTGCCACTACATGGCGCAATGGATGGACCGCTCGACCGAAGGCTACACCCATATGGGCGGCGAAGGCGCCAATTGGATCGGCGAACAGCCGTTTTCGACGCGTCGCCACATGTTTCAGAACCTCGGCGATGGCACTTACAATCATTCCGGCGTGCTGGCCATTCGCTTCGCGGTCGCCGCCAAGACCAACATCACCTTCAAGATTCTCTATAACGGCATTGTCGCCATGACCGGCGGCCAGCGCCATGAAGGCGATCTCACCGTCGAAGCGATCGCGCGTCAGGTGTCCGCCGAGGGCGTGAAAAGAATCGCGCTCGTCACCGACGAGCCGCATAAGTATCCCGTTGGCATGCATTGGCCGCCTGGCCTGACGATTTTCAATCGCAACCGGATCGACGCCGTGCAACGCGATCTGGCGGCGACGGAGGGCGTCACCGTTCTCATCTATGATCAGACATGCGCGGCGGAAAAGCGCCGGTTGCGCAAGCGCGGTCAATATCCCGATCCCGACGCGCGCATCGTCATAAACGAACTCGTTTGCGAAGGCTGCGGCGATTGCGGACAGGCTTCGAACTGCGTTTCGGTGCAACCGCTCGAAACCGAATTTGGCCGCAAGCGGCAGATCGACCAATCGAGCTGCAACAAGGATTTTTCCTGTCTCGAGGGCTTTTGCCCGAGTTTCGTCACGGTGCATGGCGCGCGCATGAAGAAGGCGACGCTGCCGAGCGAGGCTGTCGGCGCGCATCCTGCGCTTCCCGAACCTGTCGTTCCGGCGATCGGCGCGACGCCTTACGCCGTTCTCGTCGCCGGCATGGGCGGCACCGGCGTGGTGACGGTCAGCGCCATTCTCGGCATGGCGGCGCACCTCGAAGGCAAGGGAGTCGGCGTCATCGACATGGCCGGCCTCGCGCAGAAGGGCGGCGCCGTCTACTGTCACGTCAAGATCGGCCATACGCCGGACGACATCCATGCTATCCGCATCGCGGCGGGCGAGGCTGATCTCGTGCTCGGTTGCGATCTCGTGGTCGCCGGCGCCAAGCAGGTGCTGTCGGCGATTGACGGCGGGCGCACCTTCGTGATCGTCAACAGCGCCGAGGTGTTCCCCGGCGACATCGAGCGTGATCCCGACTTTTGCTTGCCGGCCGATCGGATCAAGCGGGCCATTCGCCAAGCAGGCGGCGTCGGCGCCGTCTTCCTCGACGTCAGCGCCTTGGCCTTCGCGTTGCTCGGCGATACGATCGCCGCCAACATATTCATGCTGGGCTATGCTTGGCAGAAAGGCTGGTTGCCGTTATCCGACGCGACAATTTTGCGGGCCATCGAATTGAATGGCGAAGCGGTGGCCATGAATCATTCGGCTTTCATGTGGGGACGGCGCGCTGCGCACGATCTCGCCAGCGTCGAAACGGCAGTCGCGTCCGTGCGCAAGCGCAATGAAACGCGCGACCCGTCCCGCAGCCTGGATGAAATCATCGCAAGGCGCGTCGCGTTTCTCACTGATTACCAGAATGAGGCCTATGCCGCGCACTATCGCGCTGTGGTCGACAGGGTCGCACAGGCCGAGCGCCAACGCGCTCCGGGCGCGAGCGGCCTTGCCGAGGCGGCGGCGCGGCAGCTCTTCAAGCTCATGGCCGCCAAGGACGAATACGAGGTGGCGCGGCTTTACACGGACGGGTCGTTCGCGCGTCAGCTCGCCGGGACCTTCGAGGGCGATCTGCGTTTCGAACTGCATCTCGTGCCGCCGATTCTCCAACGTAAGAACGACATCGGCGGCTCGCGCAAGATGACCTTCGGCGCTTTTGCCTTTAAGGTGTTGAAATGGATCGCCGCATTGAAAGGGTTGCGCGGTACGGCATTCGATATTTTCCGCTCCAATCCCGATCGCATCGCCGAGCGTAAATTGTTGGAAAATTACGAAGCGTTGCTCGATGATATCGTCACGCGACTGACGACTCGCAATCATGGCGCGGCCGTCATGCTGGCGCGCGCGCCGGAAAAGATTCGCGGCTTCGGCTACGTCAAGGCGCGCCACATCGAAGCCGCCAATGCTGAAACGGCGCGTCTTTACGCAGAATATCACAGCCTTTGCGTCGATGTTAAGTGTGCGGCGGAATGATACCCGCGGCGAGAAACATGGAGCCGTCATTGCGAGGTGCACGAGGGCGAAGAATTGCATATAGGATGATTTCCTCGTCCTTCGAGACGCCCGCTCCGCGGGCTCCTCAGGATGAGGAAATCGTTCAATCGAATGCCCTCATCGCGTCTCCGGTTGTTCGGGGACTCGCATGAGACAGGCCAAGGCTCGCGTGCTCGTTCTGGGGGGAACGAGCGAAGCGCGAAGCCTTGCCGCGCGCCTTGCCGCCGATCGAGGCTTTGACGCGACGATCTCGCTTGCCGGCCGCACCAAGGCGCCGTTGGAGCAGAGCTTGCCGGTTCGCATCGGCGGTTTTGGCGGCGTCGACGGTTTAACGCGTTATCTCGTCGAGGAGCGCATCGACAAAGTGGTCGACGCCACGCATCCGTTCGCTGCCCGAATGTCCGCGCATGCGGCGCAGGCTTGCGCGGCGCAGGGCGTGCCGCTCATCTGCCTCTCCAGAGCGCCGTGGCGCCGGGTGGACGGCGATTGCTGGATCGAAGTCGAGAACAATGCGGCGGCGGTCGCGGCCATCGGCGCGCGCCCGCGTCGCATCTTTCTCACGACCGGCCGACTCGGGCTCGCCGATTTCAAAGGCGCGCCGCAACATTTCTATCTGGTGCGCACCATCGACGCGCCTGCAACGGGCGATCTTCCGCCTTGCCATGAATTGATCTTGGCGCGCGGCCCGTTCACGCTCGAGCTGGAAATCGCGCTCATGCGCCAAGCGCGCATTGATCTTGTCGTTTCCAAGAACAGCGGCGGCGACTCCACCTACGCCAAGATCGCCGCGGCGCGCCAACTGAAGATCGATGTCGTGATGATCGCGCCGCCGCGCCGTGAGACGATGCGCATCGTGCACGGCGTCGAGGAGACCATGGCTTTTCTTGCCGGAAGCCCGCGCATATGAGCAAGGTTCTGATGATTCAGGGCACAGGCTCCGATGTCGGCAAGTCGCTGATCGTCGCGGGCCTGGCGCGCGCCTTCGCCGATCGTGGTATCCGCGTCGCGCCGTTCAAGCCGCAAAATATGTCGAACAACGCAGCGGTGACGGCAGACGGCGGCGAAATCGGACGCGCGCAGGCGCTGCAGGCGCGCGCGGCGCGCAGGCCCGCGAGCGTCGATATGAATCCCGTCTTGCTCAAGCCGCAGGGTTGCGCCGGCGCGCAAGTCGTGGTGCGCGGCAAAGTCATCGGCGCGGCCAAGGCGCGCGAATATCAAGATTGGAAGCCGCGTCTGGAGCCCGTCGTGCTGGAAAGTTACGCGCGCCTTCGCGCAAAGAGCGATCTCGTGCTCGTCGAAGGCGCGGGCAGCGCCGCCGAAATTAACCTTCGCGCGGGCGACATCGCCAATATGGGGTTTGCGCGCCGGGTCGACGCGCCGGTCGTGCTCGTCGGCGATATCGATCGCGGCGGCGTGATTGCGCAAATCGTCGGATGCAAGGCGGTCCTCGATCCGCAGGACGCGGCGCTGATCGAAGGCTTCATCGTCAACAAGTTTCGTGGCGACCCGTCGCTGTTCGACGACGGGATGCGGTTTATTTGCGAGCGCACCGGCTGGGCGGCGCTGGGTCTTGCCCCCTATTTCCCGCCCGCTGCGCGATTGCCGGCGGAAGATTCCTTTGGTCTGCGAACGGGTCCTGCGTCTGGCGACGGAAAGATTACGATCGCGGCGCCCGTTCTTCCCAACATCGCCAATTTCGACGATCTCGATCCGTTGCGCGCGGAAGCCGACGTGCGGCTGACGTTGGCGCGGCCGGGAGAACCCTTGCCGGCGGAAGCGGCGCTTGTCATCCTGCCGGGCTCCAAGGCGGCGATCGCCGATCTCGCGGCGTTGCGCGCTTGCGGCTGGCACATCGATCTTTCCGCCCATGTGCGTCGCGGCGGCCGCGTGCTGGGCATTTGCGGGGGGTATCAGATGATGGGGCGCGCCATCGCCGACCCTTGCGGCCTTGAGGGGGACGCGGGACAAGTGGAGGGGCTGGGGCTGCTCGACGTTGCGACCGTGCTCGGCGCGCACAAGACGCTCACCCAGGTACGGGGCAGGACCATCGCCGACGATGTCACGTTCTCCGGCTATGAGATGCATATGGGAGAGACCAACGGCAAAGATTGCGCGCGGCCCATGCTGCGCTTCGAGGATGGCGGCGTCGATGGCGCGGCGTCTGCGGACGGGCTGTGCGCCGGCGTCTACGTCCATGGACTTTTTGCTGACGATCGTCAGCGCGCGGCGCTGGTGCGTTCGCTCGGCGGCGCTCCCTCCTCGTTTTCCTATGAGAAGTCCATCGAAGCGACGCTGGATGGATGGGCCGCTCATCTCGAGCGCCATCTCGATCTCGATCGTCTGCTCGGACTAGCAAGATGACCGCCGCCTCCCGACTTCGTCTATTTTGTCATGATCTCACCAGCAGCGCTCGCGCGCCGCATGGCGGCCGGCTCGATCTCGCGCGGCGGTCGTTTCCGGATGCGCCGCAGCCTTGGATCGATCTGTCGACCGGCGTCAATCCGCATCCTTATCCATTGCCGCACATCGCGCCGGAGGCGTGGACGCGACTGCCGGACGCCGACGCGCTCGCCGAGCTCGAGGGCGTCGCGGCGTGCGCCTACCATGCGCCTTCGAGCGCGCATGTCGTCGCCGGCGCCGGCACGCAGGCTTTCATTCAATGGCTGCCGCGGCTCATCCCGGCAAGGCGCGTCGCGGTGCTCGGATTGACCTATGAAGAGCATGCCCTCGCTTGGCGTCTAAGCGGCGCGAGCGTCGAGCGCGTCGCGACAGTGGAGGAGCTGGCGCGCGCCGATGCGGCGGTCGTGGTCAATCCCAACAACCCGGATGGCCGGCTGGAGCAGGCCGAACGTCTTGCCGAGGTCGGACGCCGCATGGCGCGCAACGGGCGCCTCCTGGTTGTCGACGAAGCCTTCATGGATATGCTGCCCCCCTCCAGCAGCCTCGTTCCGAACCTGCCCAATGGCGGCGTCGTTGTGCTGCGTTCTTTCGGCAAGGCCTATGGCCTTCCCGGCCTGCGGCTGGGATTTGCCGTGTGCGACGCACAGTTGGCCGCGCGGCTGCGCACCGCGATGGGGCCATGGAGCGTCTCGGGTCCGGCGCTGACGATCGGAACGGCCGCTCTTGCCGACGCGTCTTGGCTTGGCGCACGCAGCGCCGAGCTGGAGCAGGCCGCCCTGCGGCTCGACGCTCTGCTGGCTGCGGCAGGTTTCGCCATTATCGGCGGATTGCAGCTCTTTCGTCTCGTCAGTCACCAACGAGCGGCTTTCTGGTTCGAGCATTTGGCCAGTTGCGGTATATTGACGCGCGCTTTCGCCGAGCGGCCGTCTTGGCTGCGATTTGGCGTTCCTGGATCGCCGCAGGCTTGGGAGAGGCTGGAGGGAGCATTGCGAGTTGGCCATGGCGCCTGACGCTCACAGCTCGGCGAAACGAGGCGTCGTTTCCGCCGATGAAGCGAGCTTGGCGCCGGCCGCGCCTTTTTCGGATGCGGAGCGGGCGGCCATCTATCGGCTCATCCATGCGCGCCGAGACGTGCGTGGCGAGTTTCTCAGCAAAGAGCTGCCGCGCGACGTTCTCATGCGCATCCTGGATGCGGCGCATCACGCGCCTTCCGTCGGATTCATGCAGCCATGGAATTTCATCCTGGTGCGCGACCCGAGCGTGCGGGCCGCGGTTCACGCCGCCTTTGAGCGCGCCGCGACCGCCGAGGCGAATATTTTTGCCGGGGAGCGGCTGGCGCTTTATCGCAGCTTAAAACTCGAAGGCATCCAAGAGGCGCCGCTTAATATCTGCGTTACCTGTGATCGTCAGCGTGGTGGCGCGACCGGGTTAGGCCGCACCCAGCAACCGGATATGGATATTCTCAGCACGGCGTGCGCCGTGCAAAATCTCTGGCTGGCGGCGCGGGCGGAAGGCGTCGGCGTCGGCTGGGTGAGCATTTTGAAGGAAAGCGAATTGAAACTCATTCTCTCCATTCCGGAGACGATTGCGGTTGTCGCTTATCTTTGCGTCGGTTATATCGATCGCGCTTATGTCCGTCCGGAGCTCGAGGTCAAGAAATGGGCTTGCCGCTTGCCGCTCGACGCTCTGGTATTCGAGGATCGCTGGGGCAAATTGGCGCAAGCGACGAAAACGGACGATACGCCGGCCAAATGACGGCGGCGGCCCCTAGAGTCTTTCCGTGTTTCGTTGAAACACGGAAAGACTCTAGGTTCTTGTTTTGACGCGTTTTCTACGCCGAACCGGCGGCCACTTCGGCGGGAAACGCTTTAGCCCAGCGGCGCCCGGCGGGAGACGTTTGCCATCGCTTTGCTGTGGATAACGCCCTTGACGCACGTCACAAATGGGAGGGTTCCCGGTTATCGTGTCGCGGCAAAGGGAACCAACAAGTCGCTTCAGTTTCGAGCAGGGCCAGTGGAGACGCGCGTGACGCCGGCAAGTTTTAAAGACCAGTTCGACAAGGCTCTGCCTGTCGCCGATCGGACGATCCTCACCATCGCCGAAGTGCCCGAGCGGATGGATGAACTGCTGAAACTGTTCGAGCTGGCGATGCTCAGAGGCTTCGATAATCAGGCGCGGCTCACGGAGATCCATCTTCCGATGGGGCGCTTTCCGTTCATCGATTCCAAATTCTGGCATGTCCCGGTCGAAGATTGCGGCAACGCGCAGGTTTTGCGGTTCTTTTTCGAAGCCGCGGACGCGCCCGCGTATCATCTGAAATCCGCTTGATCGACTCCAAAGGGCGCGCCAACCAGGGCGATCGGGTGAAGTGCTATGGTCCTCCTCGCCCTCATCCTGAGGCGCTCGCGAAGCGAGCCTCGAAGGACGAGGGCGAGGAGGAAGGCGGCGCGGACGGGTTTCCTCGTCCTTCGAGGCCGGCTGCGCCGGCGCCTCAGGATGAGGAACCCCTTCACCCGATTGCGCTGAAGCCGAACTGATTTTTTGCATCCCCGATCAGAGCGTTTCGTCAGATGTCCGTTGCCGTCCTCCCGCCTGCCGCGCGATTCTTCCTCGGCGTCGAACGTTCGGCGCTGGGGCGGTCGTGGCGCGCGCGACTGGATGCGGGCGGCGAAGCGCAAGCGCTGGCCATTGCTCAAGATCACGGCTTTCCTGAGCTTTTGGCGCGGGTGTTGGCGGGACGCGGCGCGACCGCCGAAACGGCGCCCGCCTATCTCGATCCCACCCTGCGCGACCTGATGCCCGATCCTTGCGCGCTGAAGGACATGGAGGCGGCGGTGGAGCGCCTCGCGCACGCTATCGAAAAAGGCGAGCAGATCGCCGTGTTCGGCGACTACGACGTGGACGGCGCCGCGTCTTGCGCGCTGCTGATCGAATTTTTGGAAGCCGCCGGATGTCCGGCGCCGTTCCTTTATATTCCCGATCGCATCCTTGAGGGGTATGGCCCGAATTTGGAAGCGGTCGCGGCCTTGCGCGCCCGCGGCGCCAGCCTGCTCGTCACCCTCGATTGCGGCACGACCAGTCACGCCGCCTTGGCCGAGGCGCGCGCGCGCGGCCTCGACGCCATCGTCATCGATCACCATCAGGCCCCGGAAGTTCTGCCGGACGCGATCGTCGTCAATCCCAACCGCCAGGACGATCTCTCCGGCCAGGGGCGCCTATGCGCGGCAGGGGTGGTCTTTGTGACGCTGGCCGCTCTTTCGCGAGCGCTGCGCCGGCGCGGCTTCTGGACGAGCGGGCGCCCAGAGCCCGATCTGCTCGCCGCACTCGATCTCGCCGCGCTGGCGACCATCGCCGACGTCGCCGTGCTGCAGGGGCTCAATCGCGCGTTGGTCGTCAAGGGCCTGGCGGTGATGCGGGGCCGGACGCGCATCGGCCTCGCGGCGCTGATGGACGCGGCGCGGCTCGATGGTCCGCCGCGCGCTTATCATTTGGGTTTTGTCCTCGGACCGCGCATCAACGCCGGCGGCCGCATCGGCGACGCCGCGCTCGGCGCGCGCCTCCTGTTGACCCGCGACCCGCTCGAGGCGGCGCGCATCGCCGCGGAACTGGAGCGGCTCAACGCCCTGCGGCAGGCGCTGGAGAAGGCGACCCTGGAGACCGCGGAAGCCGAGGCGCAAGCGCAGTTGATGCGCTCCAACGCTCTCTCCTGCCTGGTTGTCGCAGGCGACGATTGGCATCCTGGCGTCGTCGGCCTCGTTGCCTCAAGGTTGCAGGATAAATTTAAGATTCCATCCTTTGCGATCGCTTGGGCGGGCGAACACGGAACGGGCTCAGGCAGGAGCTTAAGCGGCGTGGACCTCGGCCGCAGCGTTCGGCGCGCCGTCGAAGACAGACTCGTCGAGAAAGGCGGCGGCCACGCCATGGCGGCGGGCGTGACCTTGGCCCGTGGCCGGCTGGACGAATTCCGCGCTTTCCTGAACGCGGCGCTGGCGCCCGAGGTGGCGCGGGCGCGAGGCGGCGACGCGCTGTTGGTCGACGCCTCGCTGACCGCGCGCGGCGCCGTCAGCGAGCTCGTCGCGCAGCTGGAAAAAGCCGGCCCGTTCGGCGCGGGCAATCCCGAACCGCTGTTTGTGTTGCCTGACCATCGGATCGCCGACGCCGGCGTCGTCGGCGCCGATCATATCCGGGTGCGGCTGCAATCGGGCGACGGCGCGCGATTGGACGCCATCGCCTTCAAAGCCATCGGCGGCGAACTGGGCAAGGCGCTGCTGGGCGGGCGGGGGCAATCCTGGCATGTCGCGGCGCGGTTGGGCTCCAACGTCTATCGCGGCGTGGAGCGGGTGCAGGCGCAGATCGTCGATCTGGCGCGGGCGGACTGAGGACAGGGGACGGAGGACCGATCCGTCGTCTGTCCTCCGTCCACCCGCCGCACTTTCGTCTCATTTGCGGCCTCTTTTTGCAAAGCTCGAGGATTGGGCGACCGTCCTCCCGCGTCGTTAACGTTTGGGCAATTTCATCGCGAGAAACTGAGAGTATGCGATTACAGGCGCAGGGTGAGACCGCGCGGCGGCGGCGTCGCGCCAATCCGGCGATTCGTTTGCCGCAATCCATTCCGTTTCCTCTCAGCGTGCGCCGCTTCATGGGTTTTTGCGGTTTGCCGTCAGGCTCCGGTTTGCTGCGCGCATCCCTCCTCGGCTTTTGCGCGGTCGCCGGCTGCTCGCAGGCCCCGCAACGCGGCGCCATCGATCCGCGGTATGGCGTCGCGCCGAGCCCCCAAGTCGTCGCCGAGGGCGAAGCAGCGCCGCGCGGCGGCGGCGTCTATATGGTCGGCAAAGCCTATCAGATCGCCGGCGAGACCTATTATCCGAGTGAAAAACCGTATGCGGCGGTGGGCATGGCCTCCTGGTACGGGGCGGGTTTCCATGGCCGCAAGACCGCCAATGGCGAGGTCTTCGATCGCAGCTCGATCAGCGCCGCTCATCGGACCATGCCGCTGCCGAGCTATGCGCGCGTCACCAATCTGCGCAATGCCCGCTCGATTGTCGTGCGCGTCAACGATCGTGGTCCCTTTCATGGCGGACGCATCATGGACGTGTCGCAGCGCGCTGCGGAAGCGCTCGATTTCGACCGCGTCGGCACGGCGCGGGTCAAGGTCGAGTATGTCGGCCGCGCCAGCCTTGCCGGCTCCGACGACTTAAAACTCCTGGCGACGCTGCGCGAAAATGGTCGGCCGGCAATGCTCAAAGCAACGACGCCGGCGATGACCGCAGCCAACGAGGATGCCGTCGGCGCCGCTTCGATGCGCGGAACGAGCCTTGCGGAGGCGGACGTCGCGGGCGCGGCGAACGATGATGACGACGCGGCCGTGGCGGCGCCTGCGGTCCGGGTCAAGACTGTCATGGCCGTCGCCCAGTCGGCGCCCTTGCCGCCCTCGCGTCCTTTCGATCTCGGCGCGGTTGTTGGGGCGGGCGCTCCCATCAAGGCGGGCGGCAAAAACAAGCGTTCGATCGATGCGCTCGCCAATTCGATGCGGCCAAATGGGCGAACCTAAGGGAAGGCGTTGAATTTTTCGCGTCGCTGGGCCACTGTTGACGCCAGAGACGTCATGGTTTCCACTGGCGTTCGAAAACAAGCCCTGGCCATTCGGCCCGCCCCGTTCCTTAAAGCAGGCGCGGCGAGGGCGGAGGGCGCCTCTTCCAAATCGCCTGCGGCGAAAGACAGCCCCGTGTTGCAACATCTCGCCAGATTTTCCGCCTGCGTCTGTTTCCTGGTCGGCTTTGCGGCCTCGGGCGCGCTCGTGCATGCGCAAGGTTTTCAAACCAGCGCGCCGCACGCTTTCCTGATCGATCCCGCCACGCATACGGTGCTGCTGGAGAAAGCCGCCGACGATCTCGTCACGCCCGCATCGACGGTCAAGATAATGACCGCCGAGCTGGTTTTTCGCGAAATCGCCGAAGGACGGCTGAAGCTCGACGACGAATTCACGGTGTCCGAACACGCCTGGCGCACCGGCGGCGCGATGTCCGCCGGCTCGGCCATGTTCCTGCAGCTCGGCTCCAAGGTGCGCGTCGAGGATTTGATCAGGGGCCTCGTCATCGTTTCCGGAAATGACGCAGCGATCGCATTGGCGGAGGGCATAGCCGGCTCGGAAGAGGCCTTCGCCATGCGCATGAACAAACGCGCGGCCGAGCTCGGGTTGACGCGATCGTCGTTCGGCAATCCTTGGGGCAAGGCGGAACCCGACCAGAAAGTGACGGCGCGCGAGATGGCGCAGATCGCCGCCCATATCATTGGCGCGTATCCCGATCTCTACCGCTATTTCGGCGAGAAGGAGTTCACCTGGAACAAAATCCACCAGCTGAACCGCAATCCGTTGCTCACGATGAGCATCGGCGTCGATGGGTTGAAGACCGGCAACGTCGACGATTCCGGTTACGGTATCGTCGCTTCGGCGGTCGAAGAGGGCAGGAGGCTGATCGTCGCCGTCTACGGTCTCCGCACGGCGAAGGAGCGCGCCGAGGAGGCGCGCAAGGTCCTGCAATGGGGCTTCCGCAACTTCGAGGAAAAGAATCTGTTCCGCCCCGGCGAGGTCGTCGGAACCGCGCAGGTTTACGGCGGCGCGCAATCGTCGGTCGGCTTGAGTGCGCCCGGCGACATCAAGGTTCTCCTGCAACGCGGCGGCAACGAGAAGCTGACGGGCAAGATCGTTTACGAGGGGCCGCTGGTCGCGCCGATCGAGGCAGGCGCCAAGGTCGGACGGCTGGAAGTAAGACGCGGCGGCGCGCTGGTGCTTGAACAACCGCTCGGGGCCGCCGAGACCGTCGCGACGGGCTCGCTGCCGCGCCGGGCGTTCGACGCGGCCTATGAATATGTCGCCAGCTCGATCCACGACCGTTTGTCGAAAAAATAATGCGCGCCGAACCGCCCCTTGGCTCGGTCGGAGCTCCGGGCAAATTCATCACCTTCGAGGGCGGCGAGGGCGCCGGCAAATCCACGCAGCTGCGCCATCTCCACGAGCGCCTCGCGGCGCGCGGCATAGAGACGGTGGCGACGCGCGAGCCAGGCGGCTCGCCGCGCGCCGAAATCTTAAGGGACGCGCTGTTGTCGGGGAGAGCTTCGCCGCTCGGCCCGCTCGGGGAGGCGGCGCTGTTTTACGCCGCACGCATTGACCACCTCGATAAGCTCATCAAGCCAACCCTGGCGCGCGGCGCGTGGGTCATTTGTGATCGTTTTGCCGACTCGACACGCGCCTATCAGGGCGCGAGCGGCGGCGTCGATCAAAAGTCGCTCGCCCTGTTGGAACGCGCCGCGTTGCTCGGCGCGTCGCCCGATCTCACCATCATCCTCGATGTGCCGCCGCGAGAAGGATTGGAGCGGGCAAGCCGCCGCCGGTCGGCGGGCGAGGCTGCGGACAGATTCGAGCGAGAGGAGCTCGCCTTCCACGAAGGCCTTCGTCAGGCGTTTCTCGCGATCGCCGCGAACGAACCCGCAAGATGCTGCGTCGTGAACGCGACATTGCCCGAGTCTGAAGTCGCGCAGGCGATCTGGGATATCGTCGAGGCGCGTTTGCTGCCCCCCGAATGCGCCTACCTCGCGGAAAGCGCGGCGCAATGACAAGCAACGTCGTCGCTGGCGGCGACGCGAACCCGGAGAGCGATCGTTTCGACGACGCGCCACACCCGCGCCAGACCCTCGGCTTTTTTGGCAACCGAGAAGCGGAGCGCGAACTGCTCGACGCGTTTCGTCAAAACAGGATGGCGCAGGCGTGGCTCATCAGCGGGCCGGAGGGCGTCGGCAAGGCGACGCTGGCCTGGCGATTGGCGCGCTTTCTTCTCGCCCATCCCGATCGAAACGCGCTCCAAGCGCAACAGGCCGTCTCGCTCGCCGTGCCTGCAGCCGCGCCCGCCAGCCGGCGCATCGCGGCGCTGGCGTTGGCCGACACTTTCCTGCTGCGTCGCGAGTGGAATGAGAAGACCAACAAACACTACACGGAAATCCGCATCGAGGACGTGCGCAAGGTCATTCATCTCTTTCATCACGGCGCGGGTGCGGGCGGCTGGCGCGCAGCGATCGTCGATTGCGCCGACGATCTCAACCGCTCCAGCGCCAACGCGCTGTTGAAGCTGATCGAGGAGCCGCCGGAACGCGCGCTGTTCCTCATTGTCGCGCATCAGCCGGGACGCCTTCTGCCGACCATCCGTTCGCGCTGCCGCAAATTGGCGCTCGGGCCTTTGAGCGAAGCGGATGTCGCGAGCGCCGTGCGCGCTTTGGGACCGCCGTGGCGAGACCTCCCGGAGGAGAGCGTTGCGGCGGCGGCCGCCCGCGCCGAAGGCTCGGTGCGGGAGGCGCGCTTCCCGCCTCGTCGCCTACGCCGACGCCTGGGACGACATCGCGCAAGCGGCGCGCGCAACCGAGATCTTCAACTTCGACAAGCGGGCGCTGGCGCTGGCGATTTTTAGAAGGCTGGAGCAGGCGGCGAGGGGGTAGGGGGATGGCGTATGGCGCCGAAGGGGTGCAGTCCAAATTCATGTCACCGTAATTTGAATGCGCAATTCGGCGTAGGTCGCTGGCATGACCTGCATCAAGCTGAGGACGCGCGGATGAGATCGAATCTCAGTTGGCTGTGTGGCCCGGGCGCCACAATCTTCAGAAATCAAGCTATCCACCTGACTGCGAGCGTCTGGGCCCGGAGAACGCCTTCCACGCGAAACGTGAATGGAGTAGCCTCGCAACGAGGCGGGGGAAGTCATGCCTAATTACGCCACGAGCGTCGCCGACCTGCAGCGGCAAATTCAGGAAGCGATCGATCGCCTAGCGCTGGAACTCAAGCGCATCGACGAGAAAATCGCGCCTGTCGTCGAGCGCGCCGAAAACAGCCACCCCGACGACGGGCTGTTCAAGGCCAACCTCGAACTGAAGACTTCGTATATCGAACTGGGCAAGCAAGCGGTTATCATCCAGGCGCTGCTGACTTACCAGCAACTGGCGTTCGCTTTGCTCGACTTGGAGGTCCGCCGCGCCCAAGCGGAGGCGGATGCCGCAGCAGCCGAAGCCGCGAGCGAGAAAGCGCAGCACGCCGCTGAGAAGAAGGCGAAGCAGGAAGAAGCCGACGCGCAGGCGAAGGCCGAAGCCGAGAAGGCGAAGGCCGAGGCCGATAAGACGAAAGCCGACAATGACGTCAAGGCGGCGCAAGCGAAGGCCGACGCCGACGTCGCAGTTGCGAAAGCGAAAGCGGATGGCGACGTCGTTGCGGCCAAGGTAAAGGCCGATACTGACAAAGCGGCCGCCGACGCGGCAAAGGCGAAAGCCGACGCTGATGTCGCCGCAGCCAAAGCGAAGGCCGACGCCGAACGCGACGCGGCGCAGAAAGACTTCGACTCGGATCAAAAGGCCAACGCCGCCAAAAAGCAGGCAGCGTTGAAGAAAGCGGAGCAGGATGCGATCAAGGCGATGATTGAGGCGCTCAACGCCGCTGCGACGGCGTTCAAGGGATCGGCGTCGACGATCCTCGAGATCAAAAAAATGAAGGACGATCTCGAGAAGGAGATCAAAACCGGCAGGTCGGTCGTCGATGGTCCGAGCAGCTGACTATGGGGGCATGTCCATGATCTCATTTTCGCGGTCCGTAAGACTCGTGGCATTGGCGGCGGTGATCCTGGCTACGAACAATTTCAGCCCAACAGCATTCGCGCAGAGCCGGTGCGAGGACGCTTGCTGGATCGACGTGAAGACAGGACGATCCGTCCCGACGGTGCCACTTAGCGGCAAAAACATAGATCCAGATTCTCCCGCCGGAGTAGCTGCTATCTCGGCGGACAGACAAACGGCCTATAATAGCCGTACGAAACAAAATTTCGCTCGGCAGGCAGACGGCTCGTGGATAGATATAAAGACCTTAAAATGTGTCGCGACGGCGCCACTTAGCGGGATAAACATAGACCCAGATTCTCCCGCCGGCGTTGCCGCGATCTCGACCGACAGACAAATGGCCTTTAATCGCAGAACCGGTCAGAATTTTGCCAGGGTTTCGTGTCCGTCGTCGGCTGCAACGACGCCGCCAACTACGCCGGAAGTCGGCATGGTGATCGAGCCGAAGATCGGCGGCGGCCTCGGAGGCTCCTCAAGCAGCCCCACCTATGTCAGCACCGGCACACAGCTGCCTTTCACCGGCGACGCCTCGCCGACAACCGGCCAATTCTGCGGCGGCGCGGGATTTTACCCTGGCGTCGGCCTCGGTCCGGTCCGTCTCGGCCTCGATGTCAATGTTTGCAGCGGCTCGAACACATTCGGCTCGGGTAACACGCTGTTCAGGATCATGCGGCACGGGCCGGGAGACGTTGATCTGCATTCGTCAACGAACGTCATCATCGACGTTCTGTTCAAGGGCGAAGTCCCGATCGTTCCGATCGGCCCCTCGAACAATTTGTTCGTCTCCGTTGGAGTCGGGCCAACGTTCCGAGAACTCAATCTCACGCTCACAAGCAACCAAAGCTTTTTCGGCGGCGGCGTTCCTTCGATCGGCGACTCGACCTGGCAAACGGGAGTTGGCGTCGGCGCCGGTCTCTCGACCTTCGTCTGCCCCGACTGCATCGCCGGCAATCCGCTCAAGGTCGGCGTCGAAGGCCGCGTCCGCTTCTTCCCGTCGCAGTCGATCAGCCTGACCTCGCCCGCCTTCGGCTTCACCGAAACGGGCAGCACCGGCCGGACTACCGACTACAGCGCCCTGTTTACCTTCGGTGTCCCAATAATCTCCCTCCACTGACTCTTCGCTGCACTCGGCGAGCGGTCTCGGCGCCGCGAAACGGTTCCCCTTTCGCTCGAAAATGCTCTAAATCTGCCGTATGAAGAGTTTTCGCAACCGCCGTCATGTGCCTTACAGCGCCGCCGACATGTTTGGGCTCGTTTGCGATGTCGAGGCCTATCCGGAATTCGTGCCGCTCTGCGAAGGCATGCGCGTGCGCCGCCGCAGCGGGGAGGGCGACGACGTAGAGGTCATCGTCGCGGAAATGCAGGTCGGCTTCAAGGCGATCTGCGAACGCTTCACCAGCCGCGTCGCCTGCAACAAACGCAAGCTCGAAATTCTCGTCGAATATATCGACGGGCCGTTTAAGCGGCTCGAGAACCGCTGGTCTTTCCATGACGAGCCGGCCGGCCCGGACGGCGGCCCGCGTTCGCTCGTCGATTTTTACATCAGCTATGAATTTAAGAGCCGCTCGCTCGGCCTGTTGATGGGCGCGATGTTCGATTCCGCCTTTCACAAATATGCCGACGCCTTCGTCAAACGCGCCGGCGCGGTCTATGGCCGCCGCTGAGCGGCGTGCATCAGCATTTCCAGCGCTTGCAGGACGGACGCCTGGCGTATCGCCTCGCGCGAAACATCGCCGAAGCGGCGCTCTACAGTTTCGATCCCGGCGCGCCTGTGCGCGCAGGCGAAATGCACCAGGCCGACCGGCTTGTCCAAGGAGCCGCCGCTGGGGCCGGCGACGCCGGTGACGGCGACGGCGATGTCGGCGAACGACTTGCGCAAGGCGCCCTGCGCCATGGCGCGCGCAACCTCGGCGCTCACGGCGCCGAACCGCGCGATGATGTCGCTTGGCGCGCCGAGCATGTCCTCCTTGGCGGCGTCGGAATAGGTCACGAAACCGCGATCGAAGACTGCGGACGCGCCCGCAACGGCGGTGATCGCCCCGGCGACCAGCCCGCCGGTGCAGGATTCCGCCGTGGCGACGACGAGTTTCTGTTCGCGCAGCAGGGCGACGAGTTCTCGCGCGTTGGCGGAGGGAGACGGCGCAGGCATGGTCTCGTCCTACAGCATTTTCCGCCGAAGTGGCGCCGATCGCGTTTAGTCCGCCGCCGGCGTTCCCCGCATGGCCTTGACTCCCGAACGCTGCTTCTTGCCTTCGAGACGCCGCAGCTTCGAGCCGAGCGTCGGCTTGGTCTTCCGGCGCGGCGGCGGCGGCGGCGCGGCCGCTTCCCGGATCAGCGCCAGCAGGCGCTCGAGCGCATCTGCCCGGTTGCGCTCCTGCGTGCGGCGCCGTTGCGCGCTGATGACCAGCACGCCATCCTTGGTCAGACGCCGCCCGGCGAGAATTTCCAGCCTGTCGCGCACGGGCGCCGGCAAATTCGGCGAATTGCGCACGTCGAACCGCAATTGCACCGCGGTCTCGACCTTGTTCACATTCTGCCCGCCCGCGCCGGAGGAGCGCAAGAAGTCCTCGTGCAACTCGGCCTCGTCGAGCGCGATGGAGGGGGTGATTTGGATCATGGGCTTATCTACCGGGTTCCCGATGATGCGGGAATATCAATGTTTGGGCGCGACACCTTCTCCCGCAAGCGGGAGAAGGGGGTTACGCCGCCGGCAGGCGCACCGTCGCGATGGCCAGCGCCGCCATGCCTTCGTTGCGGCCGGTGAAGCCGAGGCGCTCGGAGGTCGTCGCCTTGACGGCGACGCGGCCGATCTCCACCCCCATAATCTCGGCGAGGCTCGCGCGGATGCGATCGCGATGCGGGCCGATCTTGGGGGCCTCGCAGACGATGGTGGCGTCGATGTGGGCGATGACGCCGCCACGCTCGCGCACCCACCGCGCCGCCTCGGCGAGGAAGATCGAGGACGCGGCGCCCTTCCAGCGCGCGTCCGACGGCGGGAAATGCGCGCCGATGTCGCCGTCGGCGAGCGCGCCGAGAATGGCGTCGGCGACGGCGTGCGCGAGCACGTCGGCGTCGGAATGGCCGACGAGGCCATGGCTGTGCGGCACGGCGACGCCCCCCAGCCAAACGTGCTCGCCGGGGCCGAAGGCGTGCACGTCATAGCCCTGGCCGGTGCGGATGTCGCAAAGCTCTGCGAGCAGCATGGCGTGCGCGTGCGCAAAATCTTCCCGACTGGTGAGCTTGATGTTGGCGGCGTCGCCCGCGAAGACATGGACGCTGTGGCCGGCGGCCTCGGCGACCGCCGCGTCGTCGGTGAGCTCGCCCTGGCCGCGCGCGGCGGCGGCGCGATGCGCCGCAAGGATGAGATCGAAGCGAAAAGCCTGCGGCGTCTGCACGGCGCGCAGCACAGCGCGATCTTGCGTCGCCGTCACTTTGCCGTGCGCGTCGATTTGTTTTACCGTATCGGCGAGCGCTGCGCCGGGGACCGCGGCTTGGTGGACGCCGGCAGCGGCGATGGCGCGGGCGACGAGCGCGGCGTCGCAAAAGGGCCGCGCGGCGTCGTGGATCAGCACGATGTCGGGCGGCGGCGCGAGGCGGGCGAGCGCCTCGAGGCCGTTGTGCGCGCTGCGTTGGCGCGTCGCGCCGCCGATGGTCGGCGCAATCAGCCGCGCGCGCGCCGGCGGCGCGAGTTGCGCGAGGCTCTCCTCATAGAGCGCGGCGTCGTCGGGATGGATCACCACGGCGAGTTGCGCGTCCGGGCACGCTGCATGCATGGCGTCGAGCGTGCGGGCGAGCACGGTCTTGCCGAGCAGCTTGCGATATTGCTTGGGCAAGCCGTCGCCGGCGCGGACCCCACGTCCGCCCGCGACGACGAGAATGGCGAGAGGGGAGGGAGCGTTCATCGCTGTTCCTGTCTCGCGTTTCGCGGGCGGCGTCAATTTTTCCTTTACGGAAACGGCCGCGAAGAGCACTATAAATGAGCCTTAAACTAGGCCGTCAATATTGGTTTACATGGACTTATCGGGACGCGTCTCGCGAGATGGGAGGCAGTCGTGTTGTTTCGTGTCATCGGCCCGGTGTTGTTCGGCGGCCTTCTCGCGCTCGGCGCCATGACCAGCGCGTCCGCGTCTCATAGCGCGTTTCACCCGTGCGATCCCTGGGGGAGCTGGGGCGAGACCTCGCGGGAATGCAAATTCGGAATGTTTTGCTTCGGGGCGGGCCAGAAGAAAACCCTCATTCACTATCAGCGGACCCGGCAATGTCGAAAAGGGGTTGTGGTACAGAACAAGACAAAAAGCCTGTGTGGATGTTGAACGGAGTAATCAAAATGGCACGGAATTCTCTCCAGCTATTCTCGGCGACGGTAGTCGTCGGCATCTTTGCATGTCTCGGCGTATCAAACGCAGCCCCCTTGTCATTCGACAGGTTGGATCGCGCTGCATTGTTGGATGTGACTCTTCAGATCGCCAAGAAGGCAAAAGAACCAAGAAACAGTGATTCCCAAGCCCGCAAGCCGAGCCATTGTTGGTGCGGCTATCATCATCCGATGAGTTCTCTCAATCTTTCGCACTGCAGCTGTTAGCCGCCGGATTAAATACCCTTTGGATCGCTCATACGCCTCACCGCCGATCGCCGGTTCGATGAGAATTGTTCAATCGGTGCGAGTTTGCGCCTAATGACCAGCTGCCGACGGCGCTTTTTCACCGTTGTTGTCGTCGCCGCTATGGCCGGATTGGCGGCGGCGCAGAGCCCGGATCGTCCGCGACTGCACACCAATGAAGCCTATATAGATGAGGCGACGCGGACGACCACGCTCGCCATCAATGATCCGATCGCTGTCTTCGCGTTCGTTCTCGATAGCCTTCCCGAGCGGGTGAAAGTCTACCCCACGGAGAACTTCTATTATTTCAGGTTCATTTACCAGGGCGTGCCTTATGCGGGCAATATTCGCCTCGACCCACTCGATCGCGACAACCGCAAGGTGGCGTTCGTCTACTATCCTGATATTGCCGACTGGACGGGAGGACCTGATCTCAAAAAAGAAATAGGCCTTGTTCTCGATGGTTCAAACCAGGTAGCGGTCGAGCGGGTCGAGCCTCTCGTCTACCGAATTTCCTATCGAGGCAAGAGCGTCACCTTCGTCCTCAACGACCTGTCGCAAGTCAAGCCGCCCACGACTGTCCTTGGACCCGACGAGAAATTCCTGGGACCGGTCTTCGACGAGTCGGCGATCCGCTTTTTCCTGGTCTTTAATGCGAAGCAGAAAATTTTTCTCTACATCCTCGACGAAACGGTCAAGGCCGCCGACGAATTCATTCCTGCCAAGCGCACGAATCGCATTCTCATCGGCCGGCGCACCAGCTTTGCATTCTATCGCGACCATCGGCTCGATCGCAAAATCCTGATCGGCGTGTTCGACGGCAACAGGCGGGTGAATAACTATTTCGATGGCCCGTTCGATCAGCTGCCCGAGAACTTCATTCAAGGAGAAACACTTCGCGAATCCATCATTGAAGCCGACCCCAGCGCAAAAGGCCGGATCGATCGCTTCGGCTACTATGCCGACTATCCCGCTCGGTATTCGATCAATCCTTATATCTATTATCAGAAAGAGCATGACTTATATGTCTTTCATCAATGTGCGACCAATAGGGCGATTCCCGCAGAGGTCTATTATAAATGCTTCGACGAAAACACGGCCCGAGCAATGCTCGCACCCGGCCGTTCGCATCGGCGGAGAAATTGACCGAAGCGCGCGAGCCGCGCCCGCCGGCGACCGTGAGAATGGCGATTGCAGGGGAAGCGTTCATCTGCGTTCCTGTGTCTCGTTTCGGCCGCCGCGTCAATTTCGTGGCGCCGAGCGCGAGGCCGATTATACCAGTGGCGCAAAATATTGACTCACGTCATGGCCGGGCTTGTCCCGGCCATCCACGCCGGGACGTGACAGGGATATCTTGTAAGGAAGCGAAAATGTCCCGCCTTTCCTTGGGGACGCGTCGCGGCTGGTCGGCGTGGATGCCCGCGACAAGCGCGGGCATGACGGGTAAATACTTTTTGTCGCTGGTATTATTTGTTGGAAACGACATTTGGCGCGACGGACGTCGTCGCTTAACCATCCCGTCTCGCCGATCATGCCGCCATGAGATGAACGGCGACATCTGGCATTGTCCCTCGGGTCAAGTCCGGATTTATGCAGACAGGGGCGGCGCCGAACGCGCTCTTCGTCGGCCCTCACCCGACTAAGGCTTCGCCGGGCCACCCTCTCCCGCAAGCGGGAGAGGGGACACCACCATTGCGGCCTTCGCGCTCACCACATGTCGAGCGCGATGCGCGCTTCGTCCGACATGCGGCTTTGATCCCAGGGCGGATCGAACACCATGTTCACCTCGACCTCGGAAACTCCGGGAACCGCGCCGACCGCGTTCTGCACCCACAGCGGCATTTCGCCGGCCACCGGACAGCCGGGAGCGGTCAAGGTCATGTCGATGGCGACGACGCCTGCATCGGAAATATCGACGCGGTAGATGAGGCCGAGCTCGTAAATGTCGACGGGAATCTCAGGATCGTAGACCGTCTTCAAGGCGGCGACGATGTCGCTCGTCAGCCGATCCAATTCGTCCGCGTTCCGCCCTTGCGAAACCGAAATCTCGACATTCCTGGTCTCTTCCGCCGTCGCCGCAGCGTCGTCCGCCTTCGTCACGCTGGTCTCCTCAAGCAAGCAGGGCTCGGGCCTTGATCAACGCTTGGGCGAGATCATCGACCTCGCCGCGCGTATTATATAGCGCGAAGGAAGCCCGGCAGGTCGAGGCGACGCCAAACCGTTGCAACAGCGGCATGGCGCAATGGGTGCCGGCGCGCACGGCGACCCCTGAGCGATCGATGATGGTCGCGATGTCATGCGCATGGGCGGCCTTGATGTCGAAGGCGACGATCGGCCCCTTGCCGTGCGCCTTGCCATAGATGCGCAAGCCCGGAATGGCCGAGAGGCGCTCATGCGCATAGGCGGTGAGATCGGCCTCGTGCGCGCGGATCGCCGCTTTGCCGACCTTTTGCATGTAATCGAGCGCGGCGCCGAGCCCGATCGCCGCCACGATGGGCGGCGTGCCCGCCTCGAAACGATGCGGCGGCGCGTCGTAGGCGACGGCCTCTCTCGTTACGCTCTCGATCATCTCGCCGCCGCCGGCAAACGGCGGTAGATTCTCGAGCCATTCCCGCTTGCCGTAGAGAACGCCGACGCCTGTCGGCCCATAGAGCTTATGCCCCGTCATGACGTAGAAATCGACGCCCAGGTCCTGCACGTCCACGTCGAGATGCACGGCGCCTTGCGACCCGTCGACGAGCACAGGAACGCCATGCCCATGCGCGATGCGGACGACGTCCTTTACCGGCGTCGGCGCGCCCAGCACGTTCGACATATGGGTGAGCGCGACGATCTTGGTCCGCTCGGTGAGCATTCGCTCGAACTCATGAAGCGAAAAATTGCCGTCGTCGTCGATCTCCAGCCATTTCAATACGGCGCCTTTGCGCTCGCGCAAGAAATGCCAGGGAACGATGTTGGAATGATGCTCCATGACGGAGAGCACGATCTCGTCGCCCTCGCCGATATGCGCCAAGCCATAGGACGCGGCGACGAGATTGATCGCCTCGGTGGCGGAACGCGTGAAGACGATCTCCTCGGTCGAACGCGCGTTCAAGAAACGCCGAACGCTCTCGCGCGCGCCCTCGAAGGCGTCAGTTGCGGCGTTGGCGAGGTAGTGCAGGCCCCGATGCACATTGGCGTATTCGTGCTCGTAGACGTGCGTGAGGCGCTCGATCACCTGACGCGGCTTCTGCGCCGAGGCGGCGTTGTCGAGATAGACGAGCGCCTTGCCATAGGGGCGCAAGCCAAGAATCGGAAAGTCGCGGCGGATGGCCTCGACATCATAAGAAAGAGGGGCAAGCGACGGCGCAAACTGCTTGGTCACTGGTTGTTCTCCCGCGCCGCCAGCCACGCACGCAACGCTGCGGAAAACTCCTCGCGCGCCGCCTCGTCGCTGACATTATCGATCGCCTCGTTGGCGAAGCCCTCGATGAGCAGGCCTTCAGCCTCGCGGCGCGGCAAGCCGCGCGCCTCGAGATAAAAGAGTTGGTCGGCGTCGAGGCGTCCGCACGTCGCGCCGTGGCCACAGACGACGTCATCGGCGAAAATCTCGAGTTCCGGCTTGCTGTTCATCGCCGCGCCCTCGGAAAGCAGCAGCGCCTTGGACTGCATGGCGCCGTCGGTTTTCTGCGCGCCGGGCCGCACGACAACCTTGCCTTGAAAGACGCCGGTCGCCTCGCCGTCGAGAATGGTGCGGAAACGCTCTCTGCTCACGCACCGCGCGCTCGCATGATCGATGAACAAGGTGATGTCGGCATGATGGCGCGCGCGCAAAAGCGACACGCCGTCGAAGGCGACGCGCGAATCTTCACTCTCGAAACGGGCGAAGATTTGCCGGCGCACCAGACCGCCGCCCTCGATCAGGCCGAAAGATTTGAAATCGCTGTTGCCGGCGAGCGCAAGCAGCAGGCTGTATACGCGGATTGCGTCATCGCCCTGCGGGGCGATGCGCGCGACATGCTCGATCTCGCAATTCGAGCCGACCGCGAAGACGAGCGCGTGATTTTCCTGCGCGCCCGACGGCGCCAGCGCCTTGGATCGCTCGATGACGCATGCTTTCGAGCCATCGCCGGCGACAATGAGCGAGCGGGTGCAGGCGCCATGGGCGGGACCGCCCGATGTGAGAATCGCCAGCTCGAGCGGGCGCGCGACGTGCAGGCCGGGCGCGATGCGCACGACGACGCCGTCTTGCATCAGAGCGGCGTTGAGCGCAACGACGGCGTCGTCGCCGCCGAGTCCAGATGGCGCCAAGGCCGCCAGCACGTCGGCATCCGCGCCAGCGAGAGTCTCGCGTAGCGATTGTGCGGCGACGCCATCCGGCAGGGCGGCGAGATCGGAGAGATCGGGGCGGAAAAAGCCGTCGAGCACGACGAGACGAACGGCCCTCGATTTCTCGAGAACGGGCGAAGCTTGCGTCGGCGCGTCGCCAAGTGGCGCCACGACGCGCAAGGCGGCGCGCAGATCGGTGTAATGCCAGGCTTCAACGCGCCGGTTCGGCAGGCCCTTGCGTGAAAACGCCGCCCACGCCGCCCGGCGCAACTCAGCCGCGCCCTTGTCCTGCATCGCAGCAAAAGAGCGCGCCAGCGCCGCCTCGGCCGGTGTCTGCGTTTCGATCGCCTGCACGCTCATGACACGCTCACGCTTCTCGGCTTCCAGCTCACGCCGCTTCGCCGACATAGTCGCGATAACCGTTCTTTTCGAGTTCGAGAGCGAGCTCCGGCCCGCCCGTCCGCATGATGCGCCCGCGCGCCATCACGTGCACCGTGTCGGGCCGTATATAATTGAGCAGCCGCTGGTAATGGGTGATGACGAGAAAAGCCCGATCCTTCGCACGCAAGGCGTTGACGCCGTCGGCCACCACGCGCAGCGCGTCGATGTCGAGCCCTGAGTCGGTTTCGTCGAGGATGGCGAAGCGCGGCGCCAGCAGCGCCATCTGCAAGATTTCCATGCGCTTCTTCTCGCCGCCGGAAAAACCGGCGTTGAGGGCGCGCTTGAGTATCTCAGAATCGACGCCAAGGCCCTTGGCTGCGGCGCGCACGCGTTTCATCAAGTCCGGCGTCGGCGCCTCGCCCTCGCCGCGCGCGCGGCGCTGCGCATTCAGCGCCGCCTTGAGGAAGGTCATGGTGGCGACGCCGGGAATTTCCACCGGATATTGGAAGGCGAGGAACAGCCCGCGCGCGGCGCGCTGGTGCGGCTCGAGCCCGAGAATGTTCTCGCCGTCGAGCAGCGCTTCGCCTTCCGTCACCTCATAGCCCTCGCGTCCGGCGAGGACGTACGCGAGCGTCGATTTGCCCGTGCCGTTCGGCCCCATGATGGCGGCGACCTCGCCCGCTTTCACCGACAGTGAGAGCCCTTCGAGAATTTTTCTGTCGCCGATGGAGACGTGGAGGTTTTTGATTTCGAGCATTGTGATCTTCCGTTGTCTACGTCCCGTCATGGCCGGCCTTGTGCCGGCCATCCACGCCACACAGCTTGCGACTCATCTGGCAAGACGAGCGCGGCGGCGCCGCGTGGATGGCCGTGACAAGCACGGCCATGACGCACGGAGGTCGCGGTAAAGCGATCGAAGCGTCAGGATATGCCATCACCCCACACTCCCTTCGAGCGAGATCGCGATGAGCTTTTGCGCCTCGACCGCGAACTCCATCGGCAACTTCTGCAACACCTCGCGTACAAAACCGTTTACGATCAGCGCCGTCGCTTCCTCCTCAGAAAGCCCACGCTGCATGCAATAGAACAGCTGGTCTTCCGAAATCTTGGACGTCGTCGCCTCGTGCTCGAACACGGCCGACGCGTTCTTCGATTCGATATAGGGGACGGTGTGCGCCCCGCATTGGCTGCCGATGAGCAGACTGTCACAATTGGTGAAATTGCGCGCGCCGCTCGCCTTGCGATGGGCGGACACCAGCCCGCGATAGGTGTTCTGCGACCTTCCCGCCGCAATGCCCTTGGAGATGATGCGGCTCCTCGTGTTCTTGCCGAGATGCAGCATCTTCGTGCCGCTATCGACCTGCTGGCGCCCGTTCGACACTGCGATCGAATAGAATTCGCCTTGCGAGCCATCGCCGCGCAAGATGCAGGAGGGATATTTCCAGGTGATCGCCGAGCCCGTCTCCACTTGCGTCCACGAGATGTGCGAATTGCGGCCTCGGCAGTCGCCGCGCTTGGTCACGAAATTGAAGACGCCGCCCTTGCCCGCGCTGTCGCCCGGATACCAGTTTTGCACCGTCGAATACTTGATTTCGGCGTCGTCGAGCGCGACGAGCTCGACGACAGCGGCGTGCAGCTGGTTTTCGTCGCGCCGCGGCGCCGTGCAGCCCTCGAGATAGCTCACATACGATCCGGCGTCGGCGATGATCAGCGTGCGCTCGAACTGGCCGGTGTTCCGCTCGTTGATGCGAAAATAGGTCGAGAGCTCCATCGGGCAGCGCACGCCGGGCGGCACATAGACGAAGGAGCCGTCGGAAAACACCGCCGAGTTCAGCGTCGCGAAGAAATTGTCGGTCACCGGCACCACCGAGCCGAGATACTTGCGCACGAGTTCGGGATGTTCGCGCACGGCCTCGGAAATCGGGCAGAAGATCACGCCCGCCCGGGCCAGCTCCGCCTTGAAGGTGGTCGCCACCGAAACCGAATCGAAGACGGCGTCCACCGCCACTCGCCGCGTCTCCACGCCGGCGAGGATTTCCTGCTCGCGCAGCGGAATGCCGAGCTTTTCATAAGTGCGCAGCAGTTCCGGATCGACGTCGGCCAGCGAGGTCGGACCCGGCGTCGATTTCGGCGCCGCGTAATAATGGAGGTCCTGATAGTCGATTGGCGGATAGTCCACCTTCGCCCAGTTGGGCTCCGCCATGGTCAGCCAGCGCCGGTAGGCCCCGAGCCGCCAATCGGTAAGCCATTGCGGCTCGTTCTTCTTGGCCGAGATGAAGCGGACGATGTCCTCGTTTAAGCCCTTGGGCGCCTTCTCCGCTTCGATGTCGGTGAAAAACCCATACTTATAAGCGTCCACATCGATGGATGCGACGCGCGCAACGGTCTCCTGGCGAGCCGCCATTGTTCATCTCCTCGTCACGGCGGGTTCAAGGCCCGTCGGCCGAAACAAAAAGCGCCGTCCACCTCACGCGACGTTCTGTCGCATTCTAATCCTTTCCACGACGCGAGCAAAAGCCATACCGAACGTCTCGACATCCTCGCGCGTCGACGACCAACCGAGGCTCACCCGCACCGCGCCGCCGAGAGCCTTTTCCCCCAACCCCATAGCCTCCAGCACATGCGAGGCATGCACCTTGCCCGACGAGCAGGCCGAGCCGGACGACGCCGCGACGCCCTCGAGATCAAGCCCCATCACCAGGGTTTCCGCCTTCAGGCCCGGCGCGACAAAGGCGCTAACCCCCGGCAGGCGTCGCGCGTGCCCCCCGAGAAAGAAGGCCTTTGGCGCAACCCTCGCGACGCTGAGTTCGATTTCGTCCCGCAGGACCGCCACTCTTGCCGCCTCAACCTCCAGCGACGCCGTGGCGACGACGAAGGCGGCGGCAAAACCTACGATCGCCGCCACATTCTCCGTGCCGGCGCGCCGTCCTGCCTCCTGCCCGCCGCCGCGCAGCAGCGCCTCCTTGATATGGAGATCACTGCGGGCGATGGCCAGGGCGCCCGCCCCGCCAGGGCCCCCGAGCTTGTGCGAGGCCAGCAAAATCATATCGGCGCCGGTCGTGCGAAACGTCGTTTCGATGCGGCCGGCCGCCTGGGCGGCGTCGCAAACGACAATGCCACCCGCCGCATGGACGAGTTGCGCCGCCTCGGCGACCGGCTGGATGACGCCGGTTTCGTTGTTGGCCGCCTGCAACGCGACCATGACGCGCTTGCCGCGATGGCGGTCGAGCGCTTCCGCCAGCGCCTCGAGCGACAGCGCGCCGTCGCGCGTCAGCGCCACTGTCTCGACCTGTCCCGCCGGAAAGCGGTTGCCCAAGAGCACCGCCGGGTGCTCGCCTGCCCCCGCCAGCAGCAGCTCGAACGCCGCGTCCTGCTTGCCGGCTTGAATCGACGGCGTCAGCGCCAGATTGGCGGCCTCCGTGGCGCCGGAGGTGAAGACGATATTCTCCGGCGCCGTCCCCAGCCCCGCCGCGATCTGGCGGCGCGCCGCCTCCACCAAGGACCGCGCCGCGCGCCCCTCGGCATGCACGGAGGACGGATTGCCGCCGCGATCCAGCGCCGCGAGCATGGCCGCGCGCGCTTCGGGGCGCAACGGGCTCGTGGCGTTGAAATCGAGGTAGGTTCTGGTCACGCTAGCCAAGTCCCGAATCTACTCCCTCTCCCGCGCAGCGGGGGAGGATTGGGGAGGGGGCGCCTCCGCCCGCAATCTTATCGTCTCGAGCACGCCGTCGAGTTCCGCATAAACTTCCATGTTGGTCACGCGCAGGATAGCAAATCCGTTGGCTTCGAACCAAGCGTCGCGGCGCGCGTCGCGAACACGTTCGATGAGCGTCGAATGAGTCGCGCCGTCGACCTCGACGACGAGCTTGGCTGCGTGACAGAGAAAGTCGGCGATATAGGGTCCGCAGGGAACCTGCCGCCGGAATTGCAATCCGGCAAGACGATGCGCGCGCAAAGCAGTCCACAGCTTGCGCTCCGCCCCGGTCATCTGCAGCCGCAATTTTCGCGCCCGGCTGGTCAGCAAGGGAGTTGGTCGCTCTCGCATCGCCCCCCTGTCCCTCCCCCGCTAGCGCGGGAGAGGGGACCCCAACGATCGGCATTCGTCAACGGCCTCCATGAAGCGCCGACTCCGCTCCCTCTCCCGCGCAGCGGGGGAGGGTTGGGGAGGGGGCATTCAATTACGGTCAATTACGAACTCCGAACTCACCCCCTATCTCGACGAGCGCAGCAAGCGGATGTCGAGCTCGTGAAGCTTCTTGCGCAGCGTGTTGCGATTGAGGCCCAACAGTTCGGCGGCCTTGATCTGATTGCCGCGCGTCGCCGCCAGAGCGGCAGAAATCAGCGGTATTTCGATTTCCCTGATGATGCGGTGATAAAGGCCCGCCGGCGGCAACTGTTCGCCGGCGTCGCGGAACAGCTTGGCAAGATGCTGTTCGACCGCGGTCGACAGGGTGATCTCGCCGGCGAAGGGACGCTTGGCGCCGTTCGACGGGCGCAAGCTGTCGCCAGGCGGCGTCTCCCGCAACTCATGCTCAAGCTCCAACTCGACCAGTTGTTCGCCGATCACCTCTTGCGGGTGCAAGGCGGCCAGCCGGCGAACCAGGTTTTCGAGTTCGCGGATATTGCCCGGCCAACGGTAACGCTTCAGGCGGTCGAGCGCCGCCTGCTCGATATATTTCTGCGGCAGCCCCTCCTTGACCGCCACCTTGAAGAAATGATGCGCGAGATCGGGAATGTCCTCGGCGCGCTCGCGCAGCGGCGGCAAGCGCAAGGGCACGACGTTCAGCCGGAAATACAGGTCTTCGCGAAACAGGCCCTGCTGAATCAGGGTGCGCAGATCCTTGTTGGTGGCGGCGACGATCCGCACATTGGTCTTGATCGGCGTGCGGCCGCCCACGGTCGTGTATTCGCCCTGCTGCAACACGCGCAACAGGCGGGTCTGCGCCTCCATCGGCATGTCGCCGATCTCGTCGAGGAAGAGCGTGCCGCCCTCAGCCTGTTCGAAGCGGCCGACGGAGCGCTGGTTGGCGCCGGTGAACGCCCCCTTCTCGTGGCCGAACAGTTCGCTCTCGATGAGGTCGCGGGGAATGGCCGCCATGTTGATGGCGACGAACGGTCCCGTCTTGCGCTTGCCGTAATCGTGCAGCGCGCGCGCCACCAATTCCTTGCCGGTGCCAGATTCGCCGCTGATCATCACCGTGAGGTCGGTCTGCATCAGCCGCGCCAGCGCGCGGTAGATTTCTTGCATCGCCGGCGAACGCCCGACCAGCGGCATGCCCTCGATGTCCTCATGGCCGTCCGGTTCGCCGCGGCTGCGCGGCTCCGCCATGGCCCGCCCGACGATGCTGACGAGCTCCTTGAGATCGAACGGCTTGGGCAGATAGTCGTAGGCGCCGCGCTCGGAGGCGCGGATCGCGGTCATGAACGTGTTCTGCGCGCTCATGACGATGATCGGCAGATCGGGCCGCAGCTTCTTGATGCGCGGCAGCAGTTCGAAGGCGTTTTCATCAGGCATGACCACGTCGGTGACCACCAGATCGCCGGCGCCGGACTGCACCCAGCGCCACAGGGTGGCCGCCGTCCCGGTGGTGCGCACCTCGTAACCGGCGCGCGAGAGCGCTTGCGCCACGACGGTGCGGATCGCGGCGTCGTCGTCGGCGACCAGTATTTCGCCATGACTCATCGGCGTTGACTCATCGGCATTGACTCATCGGCCTTGTCTCCAACAGATTTTGGCCGTCATGAGCAGCGCTCTCGCGTCTGGCGCTCGCTCACGGCCGCATGCTCCTTCTCGCCTCCGCCTCCTTTATGCGTGTGTCCCCCTCTTTGTTTCGGCATCTTTGTTTCGGTACATGGGCATGAGAATACGGAAAGTCGTTCGTCGCGGGTGCGATTCGCATTCGACGACGCCGCCGTGGTCGTTGACGATCTTGGCCACCAGTGCAAGTCCGAGGCCAGTTCCAGCCGACTTGGTGGTGACGAACGGGTCGAACAGATGCGCCATGATGTCCTCCGGCACGCCCTTGCCATTGTCGCGCACGCAAAATTCGAGCGGCAGGCCCACCGGGCTCTTCTCGCCCAGGGCGCGCAAGCTCACGCCGGGGCGGAACGCCGTGGAGAATTCGATGGCGCCGTCGGCGGCGTCGCCGATGGCTTCCGCGGCGTTCTTCACCAGATTAAGGAACACCTGCACCAGCTGATCGCGATTGGCGCTGACCGGCGGCAGCGAAGGATCGTAATTCTCGGTAAACCGCACGTGACGGGCGAAACCGCTGAGCGCGACCCGTTTCACATGATCGAGAACCGCGTGGATATTCACTTTCTCGCGTTCGAAGGCGCCCGCATCGGAGAACGCCTCCATGCGGTCCACCAGCCGCACGATGCGATCCGTTTCCTCGCAAATGAGCCGCGTCAGGGCGCGATCGGCGTCGCCGACCGAACTCTCCAGCAATTGCGCGGCGCCGCGGATGCCCGAAAGCGGGTTCTTGATTTCGTGAGCCAGCACGGAGGCGAGCCCCGAAACGGAGCGAGCTGCGCCGCGATAGGTCAGCTGCCTGTCTATTTTTTCGGCAATTGTGCGTTCTTGCAGCACAACCAGCACGTCGCCGTGGCCTTGCGGCAAAGGCGCACAATGGATATCGACCCGCCGGTCGCTGTCCATGCCCGGCCGGCCGACGTCGGTGCGATATTCGTTGATCGCCGCCCCGCGTTCGCGCACCTGATCGACGAGGGTGAGCAGTGGCGAGCCAAACGGCACAAACTTGCTCAACTGCTGACCGAGCAGGAATGGCTTGCCGATTTCGAAGAACGCCTCGGCGGCGGCGTTGGCGTCGGCAATCGTTCCGTCGCCTCCGATCGCCAGAATGACGCTGGGCAAGGCTTCGAGGAGAGACGAGCGGCTTGCGTCGGTTACCACGCGCAGCCGCGGCCCTGCTGGCGCCGGCGCAGCGGTTTGCGAGGAGCCGTCGCGGGACGGGGCGCTCATGCGGCCTCCAGGGCGAAACTTGGCGAAAACAGCCGCTCGATCGCTCGCCGCACGTCGTCCGGCGAGACGGCGGTCACCAGCGTGCGGCGCAATTTGGCGCGCGCCGCGCCGATCTCGCCAACGGCCCCGCTTGGCCCGCTGCATCCGGCGTGGTCGGCATAGGCGGCAAGGTGTTTGCGGGCGCAGCGCAATCCCGCCTTCGCGCCCATCATCGTCAGCAACGCCTCGAAATGTTCGAGCGCGATCTCGCGCCGCACGGCGAGATCAGGCGCTGGTCGCTTGCCGCCGGTCGCCAGAAAATGGGCGATGTCGCCGACCAGCCAGGGCCGCCCCAGCGCCGCCCGCCCGACCATGACGGCGTCGGCGCCGGAGAGGCGCAGCATTTCGCTGGCGTCCTCTGAGCTCGCGCAATCGCCGTTGGCGACGACAGGGATTCGCACCGCGCGTTTGACGGGCGCGATCGCCCGCCAATCCGCCTTGCCCTGATAGAATTGCGCGCGCGTGCGCCCATGCACGGTCAACATGGACGCGCCCGCGTCCTCGGCGCGGCGCGCCAATGCGGCGGCGTTGCGGGACTTTTCGTCCCAGCCGAGCCGCATTTTGACGCTCACCGGAATTCTTACCGCGGCGACCGCGGCGCCCACCACGGCGCCGGCGAGATCGAGATCGCGCATCAAGGCGGCGCCGGCCAAGCCGCCGGTCACGCGTTTGCAGGGGCATCCCATGTTGATGTCGATCATTTGCGCGCCCGCCGCTTCGGCAAGACGCGCGGCTTGCGCGATCCCCTGCGCGTCGCGCGCGGCGATTTGGACGATGCGGGGGCCGCCGTCGGCGCCCTCGAGGCGCAGACGGGCTTCCGGGTCGCCGCGCGCCAGCGCGTTCGCCGCGACCACTTCGCTGATCGTCGCCGCAGCTCCGAACCGCAAGGCGATCCGCCGCATGGCGGCGTCGCTCACGCCAGCCATCGGCGCGAGCAAGGCGCGGCCGTCCAGATGCAGCGCCCCGATGCGCATCGGCGCCGCCCCTCGGTATTTGCCTATTTTTTCATCATCTCGCATCTTGCCTACAGTATAAGCAATACGCGGATGCTCCGCAACCGGTCAAAGTCTGACCTTGGCTTGCGCGCCCGTTTCGTCCGGATGATGTTTCTGCGTCCTCAGGCTCTTTATCGCCGCGTACGGCAAGGCGAACCTGAACGCTCGCGGCGCAAATCGGGCAGTTCCGCCAGACAGCGCAGCAGATGCTCGTCGTCCGGCCGCGCGGCGACCATGACGCGCGCGCCGCCGGCTGACCTTAGAGGCGTCGCGACATCCTCCGACAAAGCGAGATGGGGAACGGCGCGAAGCTTTTCCGCAAGGCCCTGCGCGGCGGCGAGTTTGAGGAAGATATCGGCGCTGCGCCGGGAATAATGCAGGATCGCGCCGATCTCCCCATTTTTCAACGCGGCGACTGCTTCGTGGGATAATCCCGGCGCCGCGCGCGCGGCGTAGACTTCGGCGATCGTCACGGCGTGGCCGTCTTTTGCTAAGGCGCGTTCGAGCTCGTGCTTGCGATCGCCTCCCGCCAGGTAAAGGAAGCGCGTCGGCATCGAGAAGCGTGCGCTTAACGCCGGCAAGAGGGACTGCGCATCTGGCGCGACCAGAGTCGCACGTAATCCATGCTTCGCGGCCGCTTGCGCGGTGCGCGCGCCGACAACGTAAAGCGGCAAGCGAGAGAGCGCTGCGAGGTCAGCGCCAGCCGTGTGTTCGAAGGCTTTGGCGCTGGTCGCCACAACGGCGTCGAAAGGCCCGCATGGAATTGCGGCGCCGGCGGCCTCGATGTCGATGACCGGCGACAGCAGCGGCGCATATCCCAATTCGCGCAGCCGTGCGGCCGTGCATTCGGCGTCGGCGCGGGCGCGGGTGACGAGAACGAAGGTCACGTCAGACCTGCGACGCCGCGCGGCAGGCGCGCCAGGATGTCGTTTGCCGCGTCTTCGCCGAGTTTTGCCGCGTCGCTAAGGGGACCGCGCCGCCGCGCCGCGAAAACTTCGCTGCCGTCGGGGCGCAAGACTTCGCCGCGAAAGACCAGCTCTTCCCCTTCCAGGCGCGCATGAGCGGCGATGGGCGTGCGGCACGAGCCGTCGAGCACGGCCAGAAAAGCGCGCTCGGCGTCGAGCGCGACGCCCGTGGCGGCGTCGAAAATGGGCGCGAGCATCGCTTGCGTTCGCGCATCGTCCGCGCGGCAGGTGACGGCGATCGCGCCCTGGCCGGCGGCCGGCAGGAAATCCTCGAGCGCGAGAATGGCGCTGGCGCGATCCGCGAGGCCAAGCCGCTTCAAGCCGGCCAGCGCCAGCACGGCGCCGTCCACTTCGCCGCTCTCCGCCTTGCGCAGCCGCGTTTCGACATTGCCGCGCAAGGGCGCGACCGCAATATCGGGGCGCAGGCGCTTTGCTTGCGCGGCGCGGCGCAGCGAGGCCGTGCCGACGACGGCGCCGCGGGGCAGGGTTGCGAGGGTGCGCCCCTTATGGCCGATAAAGGCGTCGCGCACGTCCTCGCGCGGCAAATAGCCGGCGATGACGACTTCGCTTGGCAGGCGCGTCGGCAGGTCCTTCGAGGAATGCACGGCAAGATCGATCGCGCCTTCGATCAGCGCGGCGTCCAGCTCCTTGGTGAACAGGCCCTTGCCGCCGGCGTCGGCGAGCGGGCGATCCTGGATCGTATCGCCCGTGGTGCGGATGACGCGAATCGCGAAGTCATCCTCAGCAACGCCATGCGCCTCGGCCAGCAGGGCGCGCGCCTGCCTGGTCTGCGTTAAAGCGAGCGGGCTGCCGCGCGTGCCGATGCGTAGGGGAGGGATGGTCATGAGCATTCTATTTTGCGCACTCGCGGCCCGCGACTATAGGGTGGAGCGCGTGGGCGACAAAGCGGGCGGTCGCCGTGGCTTATCCCGTTAACTCAGATAGCCCTAAATATAGGATGTCGAGTTGTTGAACACTTTGAGGTGGCCAAGACGGACATCCGATGACCACGGGCGCGCTCGCTTTCTGGATTCCAGAAGGCTTTTGCTGACGAAGCGAGCTGCCGTTGCTGGGACCTCAGAGGTTTTTTGCCAGAATATTCGTCGGGACGCCATCGATGCTGGTCTGGTTTTTTGCCCCCCAGTATTTCTTTAGGCCGTCGTCGCCCTGCTTCCTTGCCCAATCCGAAAGCTGCTCCCGTTCGCCCGTATAGGCGTAATAGGGCACGGCCATCCCACATGATGTCTGCACCAGATCGATGGAAAGATCGAAAATCTGGCGGGCGCCGGGCAATGGACCGAAGTGGGCGAGAAGTTGTGCCCAATCTTCATCATTCCGATGAACCACCCGCGCGGTTCCGTATAGGCGGAGAGTAAGGGGCGCCCCGTCGAACGCGCAAAACATGATCGTCATGCGTGGGTTCTGTTGAACGTGCGCCGAGGTTTCATTCCCGCTGCCGGTCACGTTGAGCCAGACGGCCCGGTTCGTATTCAGGATCCGAAAGGAGTCCATTCCCTTCGGCGAAACATTGACCCGGCTGTCCGCAGTCGCTGTCCCGACGAAATATATCTTCTGGTCGGCGATGAACTCGATCAGCCGCTCGGTGAGGGCTTCATGCTGATGGGCCATGGCGCTCCTTAATATGTCGCTAGCACATATAGACGACCCTGAGACAACGGGATAAGCCACCAGTCGCCAGCCTTTATTCGCTGCGCCCCACAAGCGTGGCGCGTCGGGTCCGCGCATGCTCGAGGAAGCGATCACGAACAATGCGGAACAACCTCGGCGGCATCATGCCATATGCCGCGCTTGCCGGTCCTTGCCCCGGCAAGAAGCGCAGATCGGGACCGGGCCATGTGAAGACATTCGCTTCGCTCACCATGATCCATGAACGTTCGCTGTCGAGGCCCAGGCGGCCTTTTGTCGGCTGCGGCAGTTCGATTCCGTCCTCGGACATCGACGGTTGCGCATGGGTGATCGGGAGCGCGTAGACGCGCACTTCGTCCGCCATGTTGCGAACCGCCACGACGATCGCGCACGGTCGGTCTTTCGCGCCTTCCTCGAGGCCGGCTTCGGCTTCGGCCCGCCACAGATACGAATAGCGAATGACAAGGCCAGCGCGCGGCGCCGGCCAGTTCACGGCTTCCAGTCTTTAAGCTCGGCGTCGAGGCGTCCGTATTCGGCGGGAACCTCGGCCTTGGCGATCAACTCGATTTCCTGGTCGGTCAAATCCTCGCTTCTGACCACACGCCGGTCGCGGCGCTTGAGGCGGTTGTACTCGTCGGCCGACATCACCACCAGCCGGTCCCGTCCGTTTTTCGTGATGGTGACCGGCTCGGCCAGCGCCCGATCGGCAAGAGCGCCATAGTTCTTGATGAATTCGGCGGTCGTGACGCGCATGGCTCGCCTCCTATTGATATGGATTATTCGAATAATATGAATTCCATTTCGCGCCGGCAAGCCCTTTCTTCGACAGCCGCTTTCTAGAGTCTTTCCGTGTTTCGTTGAAACACGGAAAAGACTCTATGTTCTTGTTTTGACGCGTTTCCTACGCCGAACCGGCATCCACTTCGGCGGGAAACGCTTTAGGCAACGTCCTCAGTTCTTCGATTTAAGTCACGATCCGATTTGCTTCGTGAAGGCGCGCGATTATAGGGTTCAGCGCGCGGGCGACAAAGGGAAACTCGAGTCGAATCGCGGCTTTTGCGCGAAAGGGGCCTCTCATGCGCGTTCTGGGGATCGAAACCACCTGCGACGAGACGGCGGTCGCCGTCGTCGGCTCGCGCGTGCGCGATGGCGGCGACATCCTCGCCAATGAGGTCATGAGCCAGATCGCGCGGCATGCGGCGTTTGGCGGCGTCGTTCCTGAAATCGCCGCGCGCGCTCATCTCGATGTGCTCGATCGCTTGATTCGCCGCGCCTTGGAGAACGCGCGGATCGGACTCGCCGGCGTCGACGCCATCGCCGCTTCGGCCGGCCCCGGCCTCATCGGCGGCATATTGGTGGGGCTCACGGCAGGCAAGGCGCTGGCGCTCGCCGCGCGAAAGCCCTTCGTCGCCGTCAATCATTTGGAGGCGCATGCGCTCGCCGCGCGCCTTGCCGATCATCTTGATTTTCCCTATCTCGCCCTCGTGGTTTCGGGCGGGCATACGCAACTGGTCGCGGTGAAGGACGTCGGCGAATACCGGCGGCTCGGCTCGACCGTCGACGACGCGGCGGGCGAAGCTTTCGACAAAGTGGCCAAGATGCTGGGGCTGCCTTATCCTGGCGGGCCGGAAGTCGAGCGTCTGGCCAGCGAGGGCGACGCGCAGCGTTTCGACTTTCCGCGCCCAATGCTCGGGCGCAGCAGCGCCGACTTCTCATTTTCGGGCCTCAAAACTGCCGTTCGCTTGGAGACGCTCCGCCTCGGCGCGCTGTCAGCGACCGATGTCGCGGACCTTGCCGCTTCCTTCCAGGCCGCGGTGGTCGACGTCATCGTCGATCGGGTGCGCGTCGGCTTGCGTCTCTTCACGCAGGATGCGGGGCGCCCCAGCGGGCTGGTCATCGGCGGCGGCGTCGGCGCCAATGGCGCCATCAGGCGCGCGCTGACGCGGCTGTGCGCCGAAGCCGGCCTGCGCTTCGTCAGTCCGCCGCCGGAACTGTGCTGCGACAATGGCGCCATCGTCGCCTGGGCGGGGTTGGAGCGTTACGCGCTCGGGCTTGTCGACGACCTCGCCTTCGCGCCGCGGCCGCGCTGGCCGCTCGACGCCAACGCCGACGCCGGGCGCCACGGCAGGGCGTGAGGTTACGGCGAGGCGCGGCTCTTCGGAACTCGATCACATCCGAAGGTCCGGTGTTGACAACTGAGCCATACGTCCGATGACGGGTTACTGTTTTCCCGCCTCCAGCGCGGGCCAGGCCGCTTAAATTTCCCCGATTGTGTTACATAGCCCTTTAAATTTATAATGCAGCTTGTTCTGAACGTAAAGCCGAGGCAAACCAATGGTTGAGAAGTACGGCAACGAGACTGCGACGATCTTCCATGGAGATTGCCTTCAAGTGTTGCCGAAACTGCCTGACGAATCCGTTGATCTTGTTTTCGCGGATCCTCCTTACAACATCGGGAAACGGTTCGTGGAGTTTGACGACGCATGGCCGAGCGATGCCGAATACGCCGCGTGGTGCTTCGAGTGGTTGAGGCAGTGCATCCGGATTTTGAAACCAACCGGCAGCTTGTACGTGATGACAAGTACACAGGCGATGCCTTATATTGATTTATGGCTCCGCAATCATCTTGGAGTTATTTCCAGAATAGTCTGGCACTACGACAGTTCCGGTGTGCAGGCGAGAAAATATTATGGGTCTCTTTATGAGCCTATTCTATTCTGCGTAAAGGACGCCAAAAATTACACGTTCAATGCCGCCGATATCGAGGTAGAAGCCCGTACGGGTGCCGTTCGCAGGTTAATTGACTATCGCAAAAATGTTCCCGCACCCTACAAAACGACAAAGGTTCCGGGCAATGCGTGGTACATCCCGCGGGTCCGCTACCGGATGCCTGAGTACGAAGAGCATCCTTCGCAGAAGCCGGAAGCGCTTATGGAGCGGATCATCAGAGCGAGCAGCAACGCCGGTGATATCGTGCTCGATCCGTTTTGTGGCACGTTCAGCACTTGTGCCGTTGCCCAACGATTGGGGCGACGTTCAATCGGCATAGAGTTTCAAGCTGAATACGTGAAGATCGGCCTGCGCCGTCTCCGAATTGGCACCCATTTCGATGGGGAAGAATTACATCCGCTCGACAAGAGCTATGTCCGCAAAAATGCTAACGGCGTCCACGGCGGCGCCGTCGATGACCGGCAAGCTGGGCTTTTTGATGCCTAAACTCGAAATTACCCACCACAACTTCACTGCCACAATTGTCGAAATTCTCGAACGTCACTTTCGCAAATACGCAACTGACGTTCTTGGGACGAGCCCGCTGTTGGGCTATCTCAACAACAAAACGAGAGCCGCTAACCGAGGTTCGAAGGCGCGTGGGGCCTTTGCGAACCATTACGCTCTTTACGTTGTGGTTGAGGACTACATAAAAAAGGGCTTTTACAGCGGCGAAGCGAAGATCCCATATTCACGATACGAAGGGGCACGGTTCTCTGACCTGTTCCGACGACAAAGAGAATTGCCGTTCGGCGCCAAGCTTCAAAATCATGCGCTCAATTCGCGTCTGAATGACGAGTTTAAGAAATTTTACCCGACCGTGGGTAAGCCTCCCATTGTTCGCGACGTAGCAACACAGCGCTACTGGATTCAGGAAGACCTTTTGTTAGTCCAGATACGCCGCAAGGATGGCAAGGACGAGATTGTTAACATAGCCCCCGCAATCATTGAAATTATAGATGCGTACGTTGCCACGAAACGAGCGGCGTTTGAGGGTTTCCTAGAAACGTGCCGAAAGATTTCAGATCTTGGTAAACAAGACCCGAAGCATGCAATGGAGTTCGTATTTCATCAGTTGCAGCCGAACGTTGATGCGCGGGTCTTCGAGATCGTCAGCTATGCGGTCCTGAAAGTAAAATACGGACTTGAATCGGTCTGGATCGGGGAAACGAAGGAAAGCGTCGCCGAAGAAGTTCTAGCCCTTTACAAAACGGGCCGCACTAACGCGAATGACGGCGGTATCGACTTTGTTATGAAACCTCTTGGGAGATTCTTCCAAGTCACCGAGACCATAGACGTAAACAAATACTTTCTTGACATCGATAAGGTACAGCGGTTCCCTATTACGTTTGTAGTGAAAGCGACGGACACTGGAGATGAGATCAGAGCGGCGATACGCCAGCAGGCCGTTGCAAAGTACAAGATTGAAGCTGTCGTTGAATCGTACATGAACGCCGTCGAGGAGATCATCAACGTTGCCGATCTCGTTAAGGCATTCGCTGAAGTGGTTCAGTCGGGGTGCCTGCAAGAGGTAATGGATGAAATCGTTCTCCAAAGCAAGGTTGAATTCAACTACAACGACGAAGAGGAAGAAGAGAACGACAACAACGGCATTGAATAGTTGCTCGAATCCTAAAACGTCCAGAAAGACGTTGTTTATGTTGATGTATAGTGCAAGGCACATTGCGATTCTAGGCGATGGGGTCGGGTCAGTCGAGAGGTGCAGGCCTCTGCCGCCATGCGCGTTCGCGCGAAATCAGGGCTCGGTATGAAACGCGTATTCTCGACGGTAGTCGCGGCGGTTTCGTTCACGCCCGCGCCGATGGCGCGATCCGCCAAGCAACGGATCGGAGCAAGATGAGCGCAGATACGATAGCCGTGCTGGGCGCCGGCGCCTGGGGCACGGCGCTGGCCAACGTGGCGAGCGCCGGCCGCTCGCGCGTGGTGCTGTGGGGGCATGATCCGGCGCATGTCGAGGCGCTGGCGAAGGATCGCGAGAACAAAAGGTTTCTGCCGGGCCTGCCGCTCGCTGCGGCCGTTGCGCCGCAAGCCGACCTTGAAAGCGTCGAAGACGCCGATGTCGTGCTCGCCGCCGCGCCCGCGCAAGCCATGCGCGAGGTGGCGCGCCGGGCGCGCCCGCACCTTCGCGACGGCGCCGCCTTCGTCATCTGCGCCAAGGGAATCGAGCGCGGCAGTCGCCGCTTCATGAGCGAGGCAGTCGCCGAGGAGCTGCCGCAGGTCGAAATCGCCGTTCTGTCCGGGCCGAGCTTTGCGGCCGATGTTTGCAAGGGATTGCCGACCGCGGTGACGCTCGCGGCGTTCCGCGACGATCTCGCCCGCCGCTTGTGCGAGCTCCTATCGACGCGCGCCTTCCGGCTCTATCGTTCGTGCGACGTGCGCGGCGTCGAGATCGGCGGCGCGGCCAAGAACGTGCTCGCCATCGCGAGCGGCATGGCGGCCGGGCGCGACCTCGGGGCCAGCGCGCAGGCGGCGCTGATCGCGCGCGGCTTCGCCGAGCTGATGCGACTGGGCCGCGTCTGCGGCGCCCAGCGGGAGACGCTGATGGGGCTCTCCGGGCTCGGCGATCTCGTGCTGACCTGCGGGTCGGCGCAATCGCGCAATTTCGCGCTGGGCTACGCGCTCGGCCGCGGCGAGGGGTTGCACGACGCTGCGCACGGAAAACTCGCCGAGGGCGCGTTCACGGCGGCGGCGCTGGTCGAGATGGCGGTCGAGCGCCAGGTCGAAATGCCGATCGCCGCGGCGGTCGACGCCATTCTGGCGGGGCGGTGGAACGTCGCCGACGCGATCGAGGCGCTGCTCATGCGCCCGCTCAAGGCGGAGGCGTGAGCGAGAGGAAGACCCCCTCCCTGTCCCTCCCCCGCTAAAGCGGGAGAGGGAACCCTAACGATCAGCGTTTGCGCAATCTTGATGAAGCGCGGAATCTGCTCCCTCTCCCGCGGAACGCGGGGGAGGGCTGAGGAGGGGGCCGGCGCCGCCTCTCTTGCCGAGCCGGGCGCGAACGTCCATCCTGGGCGGCGCGGAGATGTTTCATGAGCGATGATTCTGGCGCGCCGGCGGGTTTGAAGTTCGAGGATCGGGAACAACTCAAGGCGTGGCTGAATACCCAGCCGCGCGAGGTCTGCGTCGCCATCGCCGCGCGGGCGGCGCTGCGCGTGGCGGTGTTCGCCACGTGGGAGATTGCGCCGCGAGGTGGGAAGCAGCGGACGGAAAGCTTTCTGAATGTGACCTCTGTGATTTTTTGCGCTACCGCATTGGCGCGGGTTGCCGCCGTATATCCAACCCGCGCCAATGAACTTAGCGCCTACGCCCGCGCCGCCTACGCTCGCGCCGCCGCCAGCATCGCCACTGCCTACGACGCCGGCAATGCCGCCGTCTATGCCGCCCGCGCTGGCACCGACGCCGACCCCGACTTTACCGCCGTCGGATTCGCCGTCGCCGCCGTCGACTTCGCCGCCGACGCCGCCGCCGACGCCGCCACCGCCACCGCCATCTGGGCCGAGGTTTCCGCCGACGCCCGCGCGCTGGCGCGGGGTGAGAGCCTCGCAGCCACGCCGCTGTGGGCCCTCGCGCGCCCCGATTGGTCGCGCGAGGAGTGGGAAAGACTGAAGGCGGCTTTGCCCGAGAACGAAAATTGGCAAGTCTGGATCGACTGGTACGAAGACCGGATCGATGGCCGCGCCTATGGCGAGGCGAAGGAATTCGTGTTCGCGACAGTGCCCGAGCAGAAATGGAACGAAGGCCCGGCGGCGGCGAACAGATGGATCAAGGAGAAGCTCGACAAGCTCGCGCGCCGCGAAGGTAAATCCGAAGTCCCGCCGCCGCGACCCGCGACGATCGAACCGGTCGTTCGCAACGGCAAGATGGTCTTGCCCAAGACCGCGCCCGCCGCCGATCTCGACACGCGCTCGCTCGGCGCGTCGCTGCGGGCGCTGAAAGCGCAATTCGCGGAACTCGCCGGCGATCTCGAAGGCGAGGCCAATATCGACCAACGATTGGTCGCTTATCTGCGCAATCTCGGCGAGCGCCTGCCGACGCGAAAGCCCAACAAGGACACGTTGTTTTCTCTCGGCCATCAATTGCCGGCGCTGCGCGGCTACGACAAGACCGTCGCAGAGGAATGGCCGGAGTTGCTCGCCAGCCGCTATTTCGCGCTCACTCTCGCCTTCGATCAGACCTGGCGCCAATTTCCCAAATGGCGCGAGTTCGCGAGAAACGCGACCGAGCCGTTGTCGCCGCAGCAGATCGAAGCCACCGCGACGGCGTCCGTTTCGCTTGCGGAAGTCTTGCGGCAAGAAGAGATCGCCCAAGTCGTCGATTCCGCCATTCCCAAGGCGCTGGAGACGCTCGCGGCGCCGCTGCAGGAAGTGCGCGCGGGAGACGGGAATATTCCTGCAATGGCCGAGGCCGCCCGCCAGGAGACGGCGCTCGACGTTCAAGAAAGCATGAACAATGTCCTGAAGCTCGCGGCGCTGAATGCGCTCGCGGCTCGCGGCAAGGGACTTGTTCGAACCGCGGCGGGCGGCGCGGCTTCGGCGGGCCGTGCGGCGGCTCGTTGGGGCGCGAAAAAAGTCAAGGACGGCGCCAAGAATTTCGACAAGGGTCTCGATAAAGGGATCGCCCATGCGGCGAAGTCCGCTGGCTATGCGCTGGGCGTTGGCGCGATCGCTGTCTTGTCGAAGGCGATCGGAGGCTCTTCGCTGGAGTCGCTGATGACGGAGTTTCCCAACAGATTTGGTTGGTTGAAACATCTTCTGGAGTCGTTGGGCCTCCACTAGCCCCCTCCCTGTCCCTCCCCCGCGTTCCGCGGGAGAGGGGACGCTAGCGATCAGCGTTTGCGCAGTCTTGATGAAGCGCGGAATCTGCTCCCTCTCCCGCGGAACGCGGGGGAGGGCTGGGGAGGGGGCTCACAGCGTCGGCGCGATGATGCGGACGCGGCGTTTGACGCCGTCGGGGCCGACGACTTCCCGAGTCACGCCCTGGCCGGCGCCGGCGACGCTCGGCTCTTCGCCGTTCTTGGCGCTTCCGATCGGCTCGGCGGGGGCGAGGGTCGGAGCAGCGGGCGGCGCAGGCGGCTTGCCATCGACCTTGCCATCGACAGCGCCGGCGGCGTCCTTGGCGCCCCTAAGCCGCACGCGCGGCTCGCCCGGCGGCGGCGGCCGCGACAATTCCGCCGCCTTTTCCTCGGTCACGACGATATCGTCGCCGTGCGCGGCGGCGACCATCCGCTCGGCGTCGGCGAGCGTCTCGACCCAGGTCTTGTCCGGCGCCTTGCAGGCGCAGGTCGGATCGAAGGTCTTCTGAAATTTCAATGCGTTCGGGTGGTCGGCATAGGGCGCGCCGTCGATCGAGACGGCGGTGTTCACATCGCGATACGGCGAGCGCGTGTAGAGCGTTGTTTCGGCGTTGGGACACAGCGCCTTGCACAAATCCGCGAGTTCGGCGAGGTTGCCGCGTCGCGCCGCATAGCTGACCGGAAAGAAGCCGCCGTCGCAGGCGCGCACGCAGATCGCCATCGAGCCGCCCTGCGGCCGTCCGTCCTCGCCCTCGAGCGGGGCCAGCAAAGGATCGCTCGGCTGTTCGCCCGGGCCTTCCCATGGCCAGCTTCCTTCGTCGGGGGCGATCGTTCCGAACATTTCCTCCAAGAAGTTGCGCGGTCGGCGCGCTTGAACGATGCGCCGCTCGCGACATTGCGCGTCGTAGCGGGCGCTCAGCGCCTGTCTTTGATCTTCGCCGGCCCCTTTGTCCAGACTGGCGAGATTGGCGCGCATCTGTCCGATGCGGGCGCCGATCTGGCCGCATTGCGGCGGCGGCGGCTTGCCGAAGAACAGAAATTGCCGGCTTTCGCAGCCGATGGAGCGGGCGTAGGCGATGGTGCGGTTGATCTCGCTCTGCTGCTGGCCGGCGGCGGCTCGATAGCGGGCGGCCTCGGCGCTTTGTCCGGCGCTGGCGATCTGCGCCCGCAGATCGTCGCAAAAAGCGTTCTGCGCGCGCGCCGGAGCGCTGGCCGCCACGGCGCTCGCGCATGCGGCGGCGCATAGGAAAAGACCGACGCCGCGCCGGCGCAAACCGATTCTCCGGACGCCGCGGACGGCGGTTCTGCTCGTTCTCGAAATCGGCGTCATGTATCCTGTGTCATCTATCCTGTTTTGCGCATCGCCGCCTTTGCGGCGATCGACGGCGGGGTCGTCCACGGCGGGTCGTCCAACGTCTTTAAGACCGCGACTACCCGGGAATCCTCGACCAGGTCAATTGGCGGGCGATTGTCCAAAGTTTCGTGTCGCCAACAAGGCGCAATCGCGCTTTTCCATGAGATTTCTAAAGCGGCTTGGCGTTTGGCGCAAATGTCGAGGCGCCTTCGCCTCTTTCAATGAAGCGCGAAATCCCCCATATCGGAGGCGTCGCCAAGGGAGGGTTCGGACATGAGGCGTTGCAACATCATTTTGCTCGGGATCGGCGTTTTCGCATTGTCTGCGGCTTCGCCCGCAAGGGCCGAGGAGCCCGATCTGATCTTTCGTAAATCGGTCGATTTCAAGCTGTTGACCCCAAACGACAAGCTCGCGACGTACGGGCTCGACGATCCCGAGGTGGAGGGCGTCGCCTGTTACTTTACGGCGCACGAGAAAGGCGGCGTCGCCGGCATGTTCGGCGTCGCCGAGCAGACGTCGGAAGTCTCGCTCGCCTGCCGTCAATATGGTCCGATCAAGTTCAAGGAGAAATTCCGTCAGGGCGACGTCGTGTTCAGCGAGCGGCGCTCGTTGGTGTTCAAGCGGATGCAGATCGTGCGCGGCTGCGACGTGAAGCGCAACGTGCTCGTCTACATGGTCTATTCGGACAGGCTGATCGAAGGATCGCCGCAGAATTCGACGTCCACCGTGGCGATCGCGCCGTGGGGCGGCGGCGATAGCGCGCGTTGCGCCGACGCTTTGAAGAATTGACCGCCGATCGCTGCCGCCAAGCGACGATCGCGGCGTCGGTTGCCGCCGCCAGAGGGCGCCGGCGCGGCTTGACGCATCGCTGAGGTTGTGCGCATGGTTTGGCGCATGACGCGCTCGATCCGCTTTTGCCTTTGCGGCCCGATGATTATCAGCTAGCTCGAGAGCTGGCCGGAGCCGTCACGTCCCTTAAAACGACATGCAACGACGCCCCGGCCGGCGGGCCTTTAGGGAAAGATCATGTCGTCCGACGCTCTGAAGCTTTACAATACGCTGACGCGCGCCAAGGAAGAGTTCCGTCCGCTCGATGCCGCGAACGTGCGCATGTACGTGTGCGGGCCGACGGTCTATGATGATGCGCACATCGGCAACGCGCGCCCGCTGATCGTGTTCGACGTGCTGTTTCGTCTGTTGCGGCATGTCTATGGCGAGAGCCATGTCGCCTACGTGCGCAACATTACAGACGTCGACGACAAGATCAATGCACGCGCCGCCGAGCGCGGCGTTTCCATTCGCGAGCTGACTGAAGAGACCAACGCGATCTTTCAAGATGACGCGAAGGCGCTCGGCTGCCTGGAGCCCACCGCGCAGCCTCGTGCGACCGAGCATATCGCCGACATGATCGCGATCGTCGAAAAGTTGATCGCCGGCGGCCACGCTTATGTGGCCGATGGCAACGTGCTGTTCGATGTGCCGTCCTGGAAAGAGTATGGGGGGTTGTCGCGCCGTCCGCTCGACGAGATGCTCGCCGGCGCGCGCGTCGATGTCGCGCCCTACAAGCGCTCCGACATGGACTTTGTGTTGTGGAAGCCGTCGAAGGAGGGCGAACCGGCGTGGGATTCGCCGTGGGGCAGGGGGCGTCCCGGCTGGCATCTCGAATGCTCGGCGATGAGCTGGAGGCGCCTCGGCGAAGTCTTCGACATTCACGGCGGCGGCGTCGATCTCGTCTTCCCGCACCACGAGAACGAAATCGCCCAAACACGCTGCGCCTTCGGCCATAAGGTCATGGCGAATTACTGGCTGCATAACGGATTTTTGCAGGTCGAGGGCGAGAAGATGTCCAAGAGCCTGGGGAATTTCGTGACGATCCACGAGTTGCTGACAAGCTGGAAAGGTTATTCCTGGCCGGGTTCCGTAATCCGATTTGCGATGCTGCAAACGCACTATCGCCAGCCGATTGACTGGACCCTGGCTCGTCTCGAGGAGGCTTCGGTCCGCCTTTCGGAGTTTCGAGCGCGAGCATACACCGCTCCAGTGTGCGAGCCGTCGCGAAGACTGATTGAGGCTCTGTCAGACGATTTGAATACGCCTGAAGCCATCGTCGAGCTCAATCGACTCTTTGATGATCTGAAACGTCATCCGCTCGATTGGGAGAAAGCAGGCGAGTTGAAGGCTAGTTGCGAGTTTTTAGGCCTGAACATAGGTCAAGTAGATCTGAATCAGATGCTCCGTGCGGCACGCGGCGATCTCGATGAGACGCTGATCGAAAGGCAAATCTCCGCCCGCCACGCCGCTCGCGCCGCCAAGAACTGGGCTGAGTCCGACCGCATTCGCGACGAGCTCGCGCGCCTCGGCGTCGCGCTTCACGACAACAAGGACGGCAGGACGACATGGGAGGTGAGGAGATGAGGCTCTCCCATCGAGTGGCGCGCATCCCTTCTCCCGTGCAACGGGAGAAGGTGGCCCTCGCGTCAGCGAGGGTCGGATGAGGGCGCTCGTGAATTGCCCCGCCCATGGGCCGTGCGCTTTTGCGTCGTTTCGTGGGGTGGCGCCGGCCCTCATCCGACCCGGCTTCGCCGGGCCACCTTCTCCCGCGTCGCGGGAGAAGGGTTCGCGCCCAGCCGAACCGCCCGCCCCAAAAGATGTGTGCGCTGGAGGTAAGACATGCCTGACGACTGGAAAAAATCTCTCCCCTTTCCCCGCCACTGGTTGGCCTATCTGTTCTTCAAACTGCTCATCCTTGCGTTGGCGGCGGCTTTCGCGCTGCATGTGGCGGGATGGTTTTAGGCGCGGCTCATGAGAGAACGGCTCACGCTCTTCGACACCACGCTGCGCGACGGCGCGCAGACCACCGGCGTCGACTTCTCGCTTGACGACAAGCGGCAGATCGCCGCGCTGCTCGACCAACTCGGCGTCGATTACATCGAAGGCGGCTATCCCGGCGCCAATCCTTTAGACACCGAGTTCTTCGCCAAACGCCCGCCAATTCGCGCGCGCTTTGCCGCGTTCGGCATGACGCGCCGTGGCGGGCGCTCCATCGAAAACGATCCCGGCGTCGCCGCGCTGCTTGCCACCGATTGCGACGCCGTCACCTTCGTCGCCAAAGCTTGGGACTATCAGGTGGACGTCGCGTTGCGCTCGACCTTGCAAGACAATCTCGACGCCATCAGGCAATCGATTGGCGCGGCGATCGCCGCCGGCAAGGAAGCGTTGTTGGATTGCGAGCATTTCTTCGACGGCTACAAGGCGAACGCGACATATGCGCTGTCCTGCGCCAAGGCGGGGCTTGACGCCGGCGCGCGCTGGATCGTGCTGTGCGACACCAACGGCGGGACGCTGCCCCATGACGTCGAGCGGATCGTCTCCGAGGTCGCGCGCGTCATTCCTGGTTCGCGTCTCGGCGTCCATGCGCATGACGACACCGGGCAGGCCGTGGCAGTTTCGCTCGCCGCCGTGCGCGCCGGCGTGCGGCAGCTTCAAGGCGCGCTCAACGGCCTCGGCGAGCGCTGCGGCAACGCCAATCTCACGACCATCATTGCGACGCTGCTGCTGAAGGACGAGTTTAGCGAAAAATTCGAGATCGGCGTGACGCGCGAGCAGCTCGCCCAGTTGACGCGAACCAGTCATGCGCTCGATGAAATGCTCAATCGCGCCCCGGACCGCCACGCGCCTTACGTCGGTGTCGACGCCTTCGCCACCAAGGCGGGGATTCATGCGTCCGCCCTGCTCGCCGATTCGCGCACCTATGAGCATGTCCCGCCCGAGAGCGTCGGCAACAGGCGCCGCCTGCTGGTCTCCGACCAAGCAGGGAAATCGAATATCGCCGCGGAGCTCGAGCGGCTCGGCGTCGCTCTGCCAAAAAACGACCCGCGTCTCGTACGCCTTCTGGAAGAGGTGAAGGACAAGGAGGCGCAAGGCTACGCCTACGAAGGCGCCGACGCGTCCTTCTTCCTGCTCGCGAAGCGCGTCATGGGCGAGACGCCGCATTATTTCGACATCGAGCGCTACAGCGTCGCCGTCGACCGGCGCTTCAGCAAGGACGGCGGTCTCGAAGACGCCGGCGCCGAGGCCATCGTGAAAGTCGAGGTCGACGGCAAGACGCTGATTTCCGCAGCCGAGGGCAATGGTCCGGTCAACGCGCTCGATCTCGCCTTGCGCAAGGACCTCGGTAAATACCAGCCCTATATCGAGGATGTGAAGCTCGTCGATTATCGCGTGCGCGTGTTTCAGGGCGGCACCGACGCGGTGACGCGCGTGCTGGTCGAGTGCGTGGACTTAAAGGGCGAGCGCTGGTCCACGGTCGGCGTTTCGGCCAACGTCATCGATGCCTCGTTCGAGGCGCTGGTCGAGGCGATCATCTACAAGCTGGTGAAGTCAGGCGCGCGGTGAGGGGCGGTTTTGCTTCCCCCTCCCTGTCCCTCCCCCGCTATCGCGGGAGAGGGGACCCTAACGATCGGCGTTGCGCGTGCTCCCTCTCCCGCGAAGCGGGGGAGGGTTGGGGAGGGGGTCGCTCGAGTTCAAAAACGTTCGCCGATAATCGTCGCGGCGGTTTTTTCCTTTTTCGGATGCTGCGCGGCGGCGCGAAGCATCGGAAGCACGTCCTCGATGCGTTCGGCCACCATGTAACGCACCTCGTAGTCGGGGCGGATGAAGCCGGCGTTGCGCATGTGGGCAAACAGCGACAGGAGTGGGCGCCAGAAGCCGCCGATGTCGGCGATGACCAGCGGCTTGGCGTGGCGGCCGAGCTGGATCCAGGTCAGCTGCTCGGTGAGTTCCTCGAGCGTGCCGAGGCCGCCCGGCAGGCCGATGAAGGCGTCGGCCTTCTCGAACATCAGGCGTTTGCGCGTATGCATGTCGGAAACGACCTTCAATTCGGTAACGGTGCGCAGCGCAACCTCGGTCTCGTCGAGAAATCCGGGAATGACGCCCGTGACCTTGCCGCCATGGGCCAGCGCGGCGCGCGCCAAGACGCCCATGAGGCCGCAGGAGCCGCCCCCGAAGACGAGGCCGATCCCAGCTTGCGCCAGCGCCACGCCAAGTTTTTCCGCGGCCTTGGCGTAGATGGGATCGTCGCCCGTCGAGGAGCCGCAATAGACGCAGATGTTTTTTATTTCGCTCATGATCCTCGTCTCGTTGATAGGCGCCTTGTGGCCCGCGCGCGGGTTGCGGTCAAGCCGCTTTGCCCTCGGCGCCGATCGCGGGCGATGGTGCGTCCGCGCGGCGGAACGTTTATATGACGAGCCGGCCTCGCGATGGGTCTTTCGAGTTTTGGGAACGGACGAGATGCTGAGAATTGGACCAGGCGCCGTTTCTTCCGATGGGAGCGCGCCGCCGGGCGCTTCTGCGAAAGCCTTCGGCGACGCGTCTCTGATCGCGACTTTACGGCATTTGTGGCCTTATGTTTGGCCAAAGCGCCGCGCCGACCTCGAACGGCGCGTGGCGATCACTTTCGCGCTGCTCATCGCCGGCAAGCTGGTCAACGTGGCCGCGCCTTTCGCCTTCAAATGGGCGGCGGATTCGCTGGCCCAGGACGGCGCCGTTCCGACGGTCGCCGCCGGCGCGGTCGCTTTCACTTTGCTCTACGGCGCGCTGCGAATTCTCTATGCGTTCCTCACCCAGGCGCGCGACGCGCTGTTCGCCGCCGTCGCCATGCACGCCGTGCGGCGTCTCGCCAACGATGTGTTCGAGCATATGCACCAACTGTCCTTGCGCTTTCACATCAGCCGCAAGACCGGCGGATTGACGCGCGTTCTCGAGCGCGGACGCGACGCCATCGAGACCTTGGCGCGGCTCGTCATGTCGACGGCGGCGCCGACCGTCGTCGAATTCGCGCTCGTGCTCGGCGTGTTTTTCTTTCAGTTCGATGTGGGCTTTGCGTTCGCCGGCGCCCTCACCATCGGCGCTTATCTCGCCTACACGACCATCGCCACCAATTGGCGCATCGGCATTCGTCGCGCCATGAACGAGAGCGACGTCGACGCCAATGTGAAGGCGATCGACAGCCTGTTGAACTACGAGACGGTCAAATATTTTGGCGCCGAGACGCGCGAACGCGAGCGTTACGACGAATCCATGGCGCGTTACGAGCGCGCCAGCGTCCAGTCGTACATGTCGCTCGCTGTGCTCAACGCCGGGCAGGCATTCATCTTCACGGCCGGACTCGCCGCGGTCATGGTCATGTGCGTTGACGGCGTCCGGGCGGGACGCAACAGCATCGGCGACTTCGTGCTCATCAACGCCATGATGATCCAACTCTATCAGCCGCTTAATTTCATGGGCACGCTCTATCGCGAGGTGCGGCAGGCGATCGTCGATATCGAGAGGATGTTCCAGATTTTGGGGCAAAATCCAGAGATTGCCGACCAGCCGGGCGCGTCCGACATCGTGGTGCGCGAAGGGCGCGTCGTCTTCGACAATGTGGTTTTTCACTATGACGCCAGCCGGCCCATTCTGCAGGGCGTGAGCTTCGAGGCGGCGCCGGGCCAAACGCTGGCCATCGTCGGGCCTTCGGGGGCCGGCAAGTCGACGATCTCGCGGCTGCTGTTCCGCTTTTATGAGCCGCAGGGCGGACGCATCACGATCGACGGGCAGGACATTCTCGCCGTGACGCAGCGCTCCTTGCGCGAGGCCATCGGCATGGTCCCGCAGGATACGGTGCTGTTTAACGATTCCATCGGCTACAACATCCGCTATGGGCGTTGGGACGCGAGCTTCGAGGAGGTGCGCGAGGCGGCGCGTCTGGCCCGCATCGACGATTTTATCCAATCGGCGCCGGGCGGCTATGAGGCGCAGGTCGGCGAGCGCGGGCTAAAACTCTCGGGCGGCGAGAAGCAGCGCGTCGCCATCGCCCGCACGATTCTGAAGGGGCCGCCGATTCTCATTCTCGACGAGGCGACCTCGGCGCTCGACAGCGTCACCGAGCATGAAATCCAGGGCGCGCTGGCCAGCGTCGCGAGGGGGCGCACCACGCTGGTCATCGCGCATCGCCTCTCGACGGTCGTCGAGGCGGATGAAATCCTGTTTCTCGATCATGGCAGGATCATCGAGCGCGGCGCGCATCACGCCTTGCTGGAGCAGGGCGGCGCCTATTGCGCCATGTGGAACCGACAGCGCGAGGCCGCCGAGGCGCGCGAGCGCCTGCGCCGGGCCGAGAAGGAGGAGGCGGGGGCGTGAGCGGCCCTGCGTCCGTGGGGTCGAGTCTCAACTTCTCCGCCTAAGTATTTGTACCAGTCTGGAAACAGTTAAGCGTGACGAACACGTATCCGAGCATCTGAACGGGACGAGCGCGCTCAACGATCGCCGAGCAGGGCGGCGCGCAAAAACAACAAAAAAAGATGCGCAAACTCTTGCCAGCGGTTGCCGCTTTGGCGTTCACGATCGCTCTCCCGAGCGCCGCGACTGCCGAGAACCTGGCGAGCGGCGCGGCTGCCGGCGCCAAACGCGGGGACGATGCGGCAAGCTCGGCAAGCGGAGTGGCGCCAGCGGCGTTCTCTGCAACGCTCGAGGCCGATCAGCGGTCGCGTTTCCGCGACTACGTCATTCGCAAACGCCATACCTCGCAACCGTACAAGCTGGCTGTGGCCGTGGGCGTCATTTTGCCCAAGACGGTGGAGTTCTACGACATTCCTCCGGAGTTCGGCGTGCTCGGCTATTGCTACACGATTTTCAACGACCGAACCGTTCTGCTGGATCCCCGCACCCGCGCCGTGGTGGACGTCGTCGACTGAGCCGAAGCTTCCAAGCTAATGCCGACCGCGCGTCATGGCCGGCCGTGTGCCGGCCATCCACGCCGGGACATCGCAAAAGGGTGCAAGCGGGGCGACGGCGTTATGCTACTTTTTTCATCCTCCCGCCGCATCATGGCGTGGATGCCCGCGACAAGCGCGGGCATGACGGTCAATGTTCGAGGCCGTTAACATTGTCCGAAAAATCGGCAAGCTCTCCGCATCATGCTATTGCTTGCGCCTTCGATCGTCAGAGGAATTCTCATGACCAGGCCCGCAAGCCTCGCGCCGACGCGCTCCTTCCAGGGGCTCATTCTGACGCTGCAGCAGTACTGGGCGGGGCAGGGCTGCGTCATTCTCCAGCCCTATGACATGGAAATGGGCGCGGCCACCTTCCACCCGGCCACCACCTTGCGCGCGCTGGGGCCAAAGCCTTGGCGCGTCGCCCATGCGCAGCCCTGCCGGCGCCCAAAGGACGGCCGCTATGGCGAGAACCCCAACCGGGTCCAGCACTATTATCAGTTTCAGGTGATGCTGAAGCCTTCCCCGCCGGATCTGCAAGACCTCTATCTCGCTTCGCTCGAGGCGATCGGCCTCGATGCGATGTTGCACGACATCCGCTTCGTCGAGGACGACTGGGAGAGCCCGACGCTCGGCGCCTGGGGCTTGGGGTGGGAATGCTGGTGCGACGGCATGGAGGTTTCGCAATTTACCTATTTTCAGCAAGTGGCGGGATTTGAATGCGCACCCGTGGCTGGCGAGCTGACCTATGGCCTGGAGCGTCTCGCCTGCTACTTGCAAGGCGTCGACCGCATCATGGATTTAAACTTCAACGGCCTCGAAGCAGACGCGAAGGTCACTTACGGCGACGTGTTCTTGCAGGCCGAGCAGGAATATTCGCGCCATAATTTCGAGGCGGCGAATACGGAGAAGCTGTTTGCCGATTTTCGCGCCGCCGAGGCCGAATGCAAAGCGCTCCTCGCTTTCGGCGATGGCGGCGAGACGCGACCGCATCGCATGGCCTTGCCGGCCTATGACCAGTGCATCAAGGCGAGCCATGCCTTCAATCTTTTGGATGCGCGCGGCGTTATTTCCGTCACCGAGCGCCAGAGCTACATTTTGCGCGTGCGCGAACTCGCCAAGGCGTGCGGCGCCGCCTGGCTGCGCACGCAAGGCGGCGGGGCGTGCGATCGATAGGCGATAGGGGGCGCGCCCCTCTCCCCGCTTGCGGGGAGAGGTTGGGTGAGGGGCCAGGGGATTAGCGTAACGCTTTAAAGAGCGCACAAGCATCGGCGACACGTCTTCAATGACGATTGTGGCCAATCCCCTAGCCCCTCACCTCACCTCTCCCCGCAAGCGGGGAGAGGAGGCGGCGACGCGCCGCCTCGACAGGATCGCTTCCGTTCAATCGCGTAGCCCTCCGGGAGAGGGTTGGCGCGGCCACTCGGATATGGGTGGCCCATTGTCACGCTTCGTGCGAGAACACGGGCCAAATCTTGAGGGAGTTCGAGACAGGCCCATGACTTTGCACGACGCGCCGTTGGCCGGCGTTTTTCCACACGCGGACGCCGCGCGATGGCGCAAGATCGTCGAACATGCGCTCAAAGGCGCCGCTTTCGACCAATTGATCTCGAAGACTTATGACGGAATAGCGATCGACCCGCTCTATGCACGCGCGCGCGCTCCGGGTCCGCGCGCCTTGCGCGCCAACGCAGGCCGCTGGACGATCCTCGCTCGCGTCGACCATGCCGATCTTGATGCGGCCAATCGTCTCGCGCTCGATGATCTCGAAGGCGGCGCCGACGGTTTGCACATCGTCTTCGCCGGCGCGCAAGGCGCTTATGGCGGCGGCCTGACCGACGACAGCGACGAGGCGATCGCGCATCTCTTCGAGAACATCCGGCTCGATTACGGCATACCGGCGGCAATCGAGTTCTCGCCGCGCGCGCCGAACGCGGCAGGAGCGATGATCCGCCTACTCGACCGCGCCCATATCGAGCCGTCCATCGCCCGCGTCGCCTTCGGCTTCGATCCCTTAGGCGCGCAAGCGCTGCACGGTTTTTTGCCCACGCCATGGCAAGAACACGCCAAGGCCTTCGCCGAGCAGGTCAAGAGCGCAGCGAAGGCGGGCTTGACGTTCGGGACCATGACCGCCGATGCGCGCGTCATTCACGCCGCCGGCGGCGCCGAAGCGCAGGAGCTCGGTTTCGCGCTCGCCGCCGCGCTCTGCTATTTGCGCGCCCTGGACGACGCGGGCACGGGGCTTGAGACGGCGCGCGGCCTGTTGTCCTTTCGTCTCGCCGCCGACGCGGACGAATTCGTCGGCGTCGCCAAGTTCCGGGCCCTGCGGCACCTGTGGGCGCGCGTCGAGGCGAGCTGCAAACTGACGCCGGCGCCCATCCATATCCACGCCGAAACCGCCTGGCGCATGATGACGCGGCGCGACCCATGGGGCAATCTGCTGCGCGCCACGCTCGCCGCCTTCGCCGCGGCGATCGGCGGCGCCGACGCCGTCACCGTGCTGCCGTTCACGCAGGCGCTCGGCGCGCCGGACGCGTTCGCGCGGCGTCTCGCCCGCGACACGCAGCTCGTGCTGGAAGAGGAAGCGCACATCCATGTGGTGGAGGATCCAGTGAGCGGCGCCGGCGGCTTCGAGGCGCTGACCGAAGCCTTGTGCGAACGCGCCTGGAGCGTGTTTCAGGAAATCGAGGCCGAAGGCGGGCTGGCGGCGGCCTTGGCAAAGGGAAGCCTCCAGGCCAGGGTGGCGGAGACCGCGGCCCGACGCGCGCGCGCGGTGGCGCGTGCGCGCGAGGCGATCGTCGGCGTCAATCAATTCCCCGACATTGGCGAGGCGGCGGTCGCCGTGCTCGCGCCCTACGACGCGACGCGCCTTACCGCCCTTGCGCCAGCCGACGCCCGACGCTCGCCGCCGCTGGCGCCGCGCCGCCTTGCCGAGCCGTTCGAGCGTCTGCGCGATCGCTCCGACGTGCGGCTCGCCGAGCAAGGCGTGCGCCCGCGCGTGTTTCTGGCCAATCTCGGTTCTGTCGCCGCCTTCACCCAGCGCGCGAATTTCGCCAAGAATTTCTTCGAGGCCGGCGGCGTCGAAGCCGTCAATGGCGAGGAGGCGAAATCGCCCAGCGCAATCGTCGCGGCGTTTCGCGCCAGCGGCGCCAAGCTCGCTTGTCTGTGTGGCTCGGACGCCGATTATGGCCGGTCGGCGGAACAGATGGCGCGCGAACTCACCGAGGCCGGCGCGCGCGTCTATCTTGCAGGCAGACCCGGCGAATTGGAAGCGCGGTTGCGCACAGCGGGCGTCGCGGAATTCATTTACGAAGGTTGCGATATGCTCGATGTGCTGCAACGCGCTGTCAAGGAGGCCGCGTGATTTGGAGGTTGATATTGGTTCTATGCGCTCACGCCAATCGGGCGAGCACGGGCGTGGAACTCAATTCTCGTCATCGTTCATCGGCGGGAGTTTGCCCGAGCGCGCCTGCTGCGCGGGCATGGGCTCGGGCGGCGGCGCGGACGCGCCCGCCAAGCTGAGACCGTCGCGCTGATAGATGTCGTCGCGGAACTGCACGACGCCGCCGGGCGCCGCCCAGGCGGTGACATAGACCCAATAGACCGGCACCTGCGGCGTGATCTTCACGTCGACCCGCTCGCCGGAGCGAATGACCTCGTCGATATGATCGCGGTCCCAGCCCGGCGTCTCCTTCAGGAGCCAAGCCACATAGTCGCGCACGCTCTGCATGCGGATGCAGCCCGACGAAACGAAACGAAAATCGTCGCCGAAAATGCCCTTGGCCGGCGTGTCGTGCATATAGACGCCGTACGGATTGGCGATGTTGATGCGCACGACGCCGAGCGAATTGAAATCGCCGCCGACGTCTTGGCGGAACTTATAATTGAGCGCCTCAAGCGAATTCCAGTTGATCTGCTCGGGGGCGAGCTCCTGATTTTCCCTGTTGTAGACGCGAATGTGATTGTCGCGCAGGTAATTTTGGTCCGCCTGCATCTTGGGGATGAGGTCCTTGCGGATCACCGAGGCCGGCACGATCCAGAACGGATTGAAATTGATCTCGATGGCTTTTGTCTGCAGGACCGGCGATTGACGATCGATCTTGCCGACGCCGGCGATGTGATGGGTGACGACATTGTCGTTCTCCACCGTCTCGACCGAGGCGGCGGGAATATTGGCGGTGACGTAGCGATTGCCAAGATCGCGCGAGAAGCTGCGCAGGCGCACGAGATTGATCTCGAGCTGACTCAAGCGCGTTGCGGCCGGCACGTTGAGCGCGGCGAAGGTCTGTTCGGACACGACGCCGGTCTCGTTGACGCCATGACGGGCCTGGAAGCGGCGCACCGCGGCCTCGACATAAGAATCGAACACCGGACTTGTTCCCGTCTCGGTGCCGATGTCGCCGGAGCCGATGAGGCGCTGACGCAGGACGGAGACCGCGGCGCTGTGGGAGCCGAGCCGCAGTTGTTGGCCAGCCGGAACGTTCGGCCAGCCGCCCGCGGCGACGATCTCCTGATATTGCTGGATGGCGGTCTCGGTCGCCGCAACGGTTTGGGTGGACAGGATCGGCGTCGTCGCGCGCGAGACCGTCAGTTTGGCGTCGGCGTCGTAATGCTGCGCCCATTCGGCTTGCCCATCGTAGCTGTCGCTTGCAGCCTTGGCGGCCGGCGCCGCGGCGAAGATGAGCAGCGCCGCAGCTGCGCCGTAGAAGGCAAAGCGGCTCCAGAGGGCCGACGTGAAGGGGAAAAGTAAAAAATTCTGCACTACAAGCTCCAGTTAGTATCCGCCTTGAAGGCGCAGCCGCAGTCGCCGTCCGCTAGGATACGGGCTAAACCAAGGCTTACGCCATCACGGTTAAAAAGGCGCGCATAGTCCGGCGATTTTGTGACGCGGGCGAACGGGACGCGAATCACCGCCAGCCATTGACGATCATAACGAACAATGATCCGTCTACGGCGGGATTTGATCCGACAAGCGCGGCCATGCCGATAGGGCCTCACGCTCCGCCGCAGGAATGCTCCGAATCCGGCAGCCGCCACGACTTAAAGGTGCGCAGATTGGTCGTCCGATACATACGCCCGCGATCGTCGCCTTTCGGGCAATCCTTGGGGATGCTGACGAGACACATGCGCACCGGATCGCCAGCCTTCGAACGCTCGATTGCCGGCAGCGTGTCGTAAGAAACCTGATAGCCGCCATTTTCAAGGCTTACGGCGCTGCCGGAACCTGGGATAGGCTTGTTGGTCGCGCCATCGACGAGACGCGTCTCGACCGATTTTATCCTGGTCTCGACGCAAGCGCCGACGCGCTTTGGCAAGTCCCCAGCCTGCGCCGAGGCGCAAAGGCCAAGGGACAACATGGCGGCAAGCGAAAAGGGAGGACGATTCTTCATCGGATGCTCCATGAGCGATCATCGGCCTGAGGCGATTTCATCGGACGACGCCTATCTTGTCAAATCTCGCCTTTCACGACTTGGCGTTTGCCCGCCTCAGGGATTTTCATGATGCGCCGCCGCGCAGGGTTAATCGCCCCTTAACCCCGTTTTTCTAAGCTCGAAACAACGCGCGAGGGCGGCGCGCTTGGAGTCCGCTCGGGCAATTCAGGCTTCCCAGTCATGATGCGCAGCAACGCCCTGGGTCGCGTTCCGGAGCAGGTTCGCGAATTCGCCGCGCGGCGGGCGGCCGAACTCGTCGGCTTCACGCTGCTCGCCGGCGCCGGCGCCGCGACTTTGGCGCTTCTGTCCTGGTCGGCGCGCGATCCCAGCCTCAATCACGCGACCGACGGACGCGTTCGCAACCTGCTCGGGCTAGGGGGCGCCATCGCGGCCTACCTGCTCATGCAGCTGATCGGGGTCGCGACCATCGCCGCTCTTTTGCCGTTGGCGATGCAAGGGTGGCGGCTCCTCACGCATCGCGCCCTGCAACGGCCATGGCTGCGCTTGGCGCTGTGGTTTGCAGGAATTTTGTGCGCCGCGGCGGTCGCCTCGCTGCTGCCGGTCACTGATCGCTGGCCCTTGCCGACGGGCCTCGGCGGCGTCATCGGCGACGCCTTGCTGGTCGCGCCCCGCCATCTTGCCCGCGGATCGGCTCTCGCCATGGCGGCCGTCGCGGCTATCCTCGTCGGCGGCGCGATTTTGACCCTAACGGGCGCCGCCGGCTTCGGCTTCGAACCCGAGCAAGAAGCCCATGCGCAAGAGCGGCCGCGCGCTCGACGCTCGCAACAAGACGAGGAAGAGGACGCCGCCGGCGAACCGGGCATGGCGCTCATAGCGCTCGGCGCGCTCATTCATGCCGCTTTTACGGTGAAGACGCTGGTTTCCCGACGCCTCGTCGCTCTCAGACCGCCCTGGCGAAAAGCGGCGGACCGATTGGGCGGCGCAACGCGACGGCCGACTCCGCTTGGCGCCGGCCAACGTCGCGAACCCGTTTTCGACGCGTTAGTCGGCGGCTCGGCGTCTGCGCCGCTGTCGGTCGCCTTGGCGTGCGGCGCGCCAGCCCTGGCGCCGGAGCGCTTGGGCGAGCCCTTCGTAGCGCTCGAGCACCGCCAGCGCGCCGGCCGGGACAAGCAATCCTCGCCGTTCGAGAGCGGTCGTTATGACGCGCGGACCTACCAACTGCCGCCGCTCGTCTTGCTCAGCGAACCGAAAAAGCCGGCGGCGGGCGCCAAAGTTCCCCAGGACTCGCTCGAGCAGAACGCGCGCCGGCTCGAAGGCGTGCTCGAGGATTTTTCGGTCAAGGGCGAGATCATCAATATGCGGCCGGGCCCGGTCGTCACGCTTTATGAGCTCGAACCCGCCCCGGGCGTCAAGTCATCGCGCGTCATCGCTCTTTCCGACGACATCGCTCGGTCGATGTCGGCGGTGTCCGCGCGCGTCGCTGTGGTTTCGGGCCGCAACGCCATCGGCGTGGAATTGCCCAACCACAAGCGCGAGATCGTATACTTGCGCGAACTGCTGGCTTGCCAGGATTTCGAAAAAACCAAGCACAAGCTCGCCATCGCGCTGGGCAAGACGATCGGCGGCGAGCCGGTCGTCGTCGATCTCGCCCGCATGCCCCATCTTCTGGTCGCCGGCACGACGGGTTCCGGCAAGTCGGTCGCCATCAACACCATGATCCTGTCGCTGTTGTACCGGCTGAAGCCGGAAGACTGCCGCTTGATCATGATCGATCCCAAGATGCTGGAGCTGTCCGTCTACGACGGCGTCCCGCATCTGTTGACGCCGGTCGTCACCGACCCGAAGAAAGCCGTGGTCGCCCTCAAATGGGCGGTCCGCGAGATGGAGGACCGTTACAAGAAGATGTCGAAATTCGGCGTGCGCAACATCGACGGCTTTAATGCGCGCGTTGCCGAGGCGCAGGCCAAGGGCGCGGCCATCACGCGCACGGTGCAGACCGGTTTCGACCCCGAGACCGGCGAAGCGATCTACGAACAGGAAGAGATGGTTCTCTCGCCGCTCCCCTACATCGTGGTGATCGTCGACGAAATGGCCGATCTGATGCTGGTCGCCGGCAAGGACATCGAAGGCGCGATCCAACGCCTCGCGCAAATGGCGCGGGCCGCCGGCATCCACCTGATCATGGCGACGCAGCGTCCCTCGGTCGACGTCATCACCGGCACCATCAAGGCCAATTTCCCGACGCGGGTTTCGTTCCAGGTCACCTCGAAAATCGACAGCCGCACCATTTTGGGCGAGCAAGGCGCCGAGCAACTGCTGGGGCAGGGCGATATGCTCTACATGGCCGGCGGCGGCCGCATCTCGCGCGTGCACGGGCCGTTCGTGTCGGACGGCGAGGTGGAAAGGATCGTCGCCCATCTCAAGGCGCAGGGCCAGCCGCACTATCTCGATGCGATCACCAGCGAAGACGCGTTGGCGGACGCGCCGGAGGGCGCGGCGCTCGGCGCCATGGACGCGGAGGAATCGGGCGATCTTTACGACCGCGCCGTCGCCATCGTGCTGCGCGACCGCAAATGCTCGACCAGCTACATCCAGCGGCGTCTGTCGATCGGCTACAACAAAGCCGCTTCGCTGGTCGAGGCGATGGAGCGCGAAGGCGTCGTCGGCGCCGCCAATCACGCCGGCAAGCGCGAGATTCTGGTCGGCGGCGGCGTCGATCGTGGGGCGTTCGACTTGGGGGCGGCGGATTGATACCAGCGGCGGGAAACATTCGCCCGTCATGCCCGCGCTTGTCGCGGGCATCCACGCCGACAAGCAGCCACATAATCGAAGGTGGGACAGAGTATTTCCGCTTACCCAAGAAGATTTCGCCTCGCATCCCGGCGTGGATGGCCGGGACAAGCCCGGCCATGACGTTCCGCTCTCGAGCGCCAAAGGGTCAATATTTATCGCCGCTGGTATGAGACGGCCTCCGGCTGATCGATTCGGTGGGGCCAACCCAAAGGGAGAGGGGCGCGCGAACGGAAGCGATCAACCGGATTTCGTATCGCGGAGCGAAACTGCATTCATGCCCCGATGATTGTTCGGGACGTCCGCCGCATCAGTCCTGCGCCGGCTTGTCCGCCGGCTTGCGGTCAACGCTCGGCGAGGGTTTTGCGGCAGATGGTTTTCGCCATTGCTCGGGCCATTTCACGGTCTCGTCCCATCCCGCGGGCTCAGGCCGAGACGGCGATGGCGAGGCCGTCGCTCCGGCGGCGGGCGCTGACGATGACGCCCCCTGCGCCGCAGCCGAGGATCGATGCCGATGACGGCGCCGCTTCGGCGCATCTTCCTCGCTCCATGCGCCGGCGCGTTCGTCGCCCGGCGAACGGATCGGGGGGGCGATCAATAAGGCGCAGGCAAACGCCATAATGGCCATCATGCCGCCGGTGCGCAGCGGATAGTCGACGAGCGAATGGCCGAGGAGGAGCGCAATGATCAAGCTCGCCGCGCGGGCCAGAGACCGATCGATTTCGAGACCTTCACGATATGAGCGCCGCCAGACCTCCGCCGCCCGCCAGACGACCCAGATCACGAACGCCCCGACGAGAACGGGTCCCACTATTCCGGTCTCGAGCCACAATTCGAGAAAGTCGTTGTGGGCATGGTTGGCGTAAGAGCCGCTGATCAGGTCGCCGGGCTTCTCGAACATCGCATAGACCGGCACGAATGCGCCCAGGCCCGCCCCAAACGGCATGACCGCTTTCGCGGCTTCGATCGTGTTGCGGGCAAGGGCGATGCGGGCGTCCGCCAGCGGATCGGCGTCAAACCTTTCCAAGACGCGGTACAAGGCGAATTGCACGGCAAAAATGAAAGCCAGGGTCGTCGCGCCGAGCATCAGTCGGGCGGGCGTCACCCCTGTCGCCGCGCGCCGGTCCCATTGAGCCAGCGCGAACGCGCCGAACAGCGCGACGATCGTCAGAGTGAGGCCGGCGCGGGACCGCGCCATCGCCTCGGCCGCGATCAACGCGACGAGGACGCAGAAACTCGCAAGCAGCGTCGCAATCGACGCCGTCTCGAACTTTTTTCGATCATGTCCCTGTCCGATGGTCATGGCGTTGGCCGCGGTCCAGGCGGCTGCCAACAGCACGAGAGAATAGAGCAACGCCGCAAAATGGTTGCGGTTGGCGAAGAAGCCGACGGTTTCAGACGTATTGGTGTATTCGAAAAACCGCAACGAGCTTGAAGGGCCCTCGGCGACCTGCATCAATCCGAGGAACACGCTCGCGAGCCCCACGCCGAGCGCCACGAGACTCAACCATCGGCGCTCGCTATGGTTGAGCAGCAGCGCGCCGAGGAAAACTGCGAAAAAAGAGAGAAGAGAAAGCGCGCTGAGCCAGGTGGCGCTGGGCGACATGCTGAGCGGCGCCCAAGGAAGATCGCGTCCGATCAGTTTGAAAGCCGCGGCTGCTGTTTCGCGCCCGGGCAAGCTGGTCCAGATTGCCGGCGGCAGGGGAAGCAGTTGCGCCAGCGGGACCGCCAAGATTGCGGCGCAAAACGCCAACGCCCGGCGCATTTCCCGCGACAGCGGCGTGTCCAGCATTCGCCAGAGGGCTGCGATGAGAACCGGAACCGACAAAAATTGAAGAATCGCGTCCGAAAGAAAACCGCCCCGCGTCCCTCCTCCCAGCAGGAGGCTCGATACGAGGCCGAAGGCGCAAAAACAGAAGAGCGGGCTAACCCGCTCTTGCAATTTCGAATATCGATGATCCAAGACCCGCGCCGCCACACTTCCTCAGGGGCTGATTGGCAGAAGAAGAGTAGGGTTGTTGTGATGGCCGCCGCTTGTCGCCGCCACGACGCCGCCCGCTATCGCGCCCGCGACGACCACGCCGCCGATGACCAAAGTAGTGTTGCTCGGACCGTTATTGTTGTCCGAGTCTTGGGTCTGCCCCGGAAACTGCGCCGTCCACTGCGAACAGGGCGACTTGGCGCCGATGACGGTGACCGAACCAGCCTTGACCCCCACGTCGCAACCATCTGGATAGACGAGGCGAGCCTTGCCCTTGGCTTCGACCATGACCATGTCGCCTGGCTTCAGCTCGGTGGCGCCTTTTGTGGCGACATAGCCGTCGCCCCGGTTGACCCGGACCTCGCCCTGCACGCCCTCGAGGACGGCCGCTTGCACGATGCCGCTGGCGGCCAAACTCGCCACTGCGCCAAAAATCGCGGGTAGTTTTTTCACGATCGTCCCCTCTCGCCGTTATTCCCTAAACTGCCACCCGATTAAGGCCCCACCTTGACAAATCGACGTGGCCCCTCAAAGCCACAAGCAAAATAACCCAATTCGCTTCTTGAGCGCAACCTCTAATTTCATTTCTCATGCGGCATTTTGGCAAACTGTTGCTCAATTGCAACATTACGATATCGACGCCAGGCGTCCAATCGAACAAAACTTTTAACAATTTGACAACAGACACCCCGATCCGCGACGGGTCGATCGGCAATCTACAGTTGAAAGACCCGTGCAAAATCTGTAGGAGTTTGGTCGACGGCACGTATGAGTTGTTTCGTTGCGCCTAAAATATAACATGATTCGTCGCAACACTGACGTGGCTCATCATCTTATGATTGATCTTCATAGCCACATTCTGCCCGGCGTCGACGACGGCGCTGCGGACCTTTCCGTCTCTCTCGAGATGGCCCGGGCGTGGGCGGCCGATGAAGTCGCGACGGTCGCATGCACCCCGCACATTCTGCCGGGATTATACAACAACACGGGTCCGCAGATCCGGCAGGCTGTTCAAAATCTCCAACAAGTTCTGGACTACGAGAACATCCCTTTACGCCTGATTACAGGCGCCGACGTGCATATCGTGCAAGATTTCGTGGCGGGGCTGCGGTCGGGGCGCCTGCTGTCGCTCGCCGACACCCGCTATGTGCTGGTCGAGCCGCCGCATCACGTCGCGCCGCTGCGGATGGAGGAATTCTTCTTCGGCTTGATAACGGCGGGATATGTGCCGATTCTCACTCATCCGGAGCGACTAGCCTGGATCAAGTCGCACTATCCGACCGTGAAGCGGCTGGTTCGCTCCGGCGTTTGGATGCAGGTCACAGCGGGTTCCCTGACTGGCGCTTTTGGCCGAACTGCGCGATACTGGGCGGAACGGATGCTCGACGAGGGCTGCGTCCATATTCTGGCCACCGACGCGCACAATATGCAGGGGCGCCCGCCGAACCTGGGCGCGGGGCGCGAACTTGCCGCGCGGCGGGTGGGCGCCGCCGAGGCGGAACATCTCGTCGTCACCCGGCCCGAGGGCGTGCTCGCCAATGTCTCTCCGTCTAGTCTGCCGATGCCGGAGCGAACCGTTTCTTCTGCCGAGGTGGCTTATGATAAAACAAAGTCTCACGCTGGCGGCGACGAGGGCGTTCGGCGTGGCGTTATGGATGGCGTGCGCGGGATTTCTGAACGGCTGCAACGGTTTTTCCGGTGACGGCCCGACTCTCTGGCAGCAACAGAGCGCTGGCGGCGAAGCCTCCACGGCCGTGACCGACAGACCGGCCGTGAACGACAGATCCGAACTCGCGCGCGCCGCCGACACATACGTGGCGTCCGCCACGCCGGGAAACGCCGGCTATAAGATCGGGCCGCAGGACGTTCTCGACATCACGGTTTTCAAAGCGCCGGACCTGTCAAAGACCGTTCAGGTCGCCGAGAGCGGAACAATCAATCTGCCTCTGGTCGGCGAAATTGGCGCCGCAGGCAGGAATGCGACCGAGATCGAGCACGATCTCGCCGCCAAACTCGGCGCCAAATATCTGAAGTCGCCTCAGGTCAGCGTCTTTGTGAAGGAATACAACAGTCAGCGCATCACTGTCGAGGGCGCGGTCAAGAAGCCGGGCGTTTACACGATCCGCGGCCACGACACGCTGCTGCAGTCGATCGCCAAGGCGGATGGCGTCGATCGGGATTACGCTTCCAACAGCGCAGTGATTTTCCGCGCAATCGATGGGGGTCGCTCCGCGACGAGGTTCGACATCAATGATATTCGGAACGGCAAGTCAGAGGACCCGCAAGTCCTGGCGGGAGATGTCATCGTGGTCGATGATTCCATGGCGAAGGGGGCCTACCAAGTGCTCATAAAGTTGCTGCCGCTGGCTACCCCTGCCTTTTTCTTCCTTTGATCCTGTAACCGTGCGCTCGAACGCGATGTGAACCGATGACCGACGGCCAAGACAATTCTTCTGCCAAGAAGGGAGCTCCGGCCTACCGCCTGGTCGCCGGCGGCCGCGCGGTTGCGGCGACGCGCGATCCCTATGGCGACATCAGCGCCTTCACGATGAAGACGCCGGAGACGCAGGAAGGGTCCGGCTTCGACCTGCGCGAATATTGGCGCATCGTCAACAAGCGCAAATGGCTCATTGCGAGCATCGTCGCCGCGTTCATGGTGATCGGGCTTCTGTGGACACTGATGACGACCCCGCTCTACACGGCGACGGTCCGGCTCCAGATCGAGCGTAATGTGGCCAAGATCGTCGAAAGCGGCAACGTCACGCCGGTTGAGAGCGGCGATCCTGAGTTCTTGAAGACACAGTACGAACTTCTGCAAAGCCGCAGCATGGCCGAACGCGTGGCGTCGATAGCCCGGCTCGGGGACGACTCGGATTTTTTCAAACCAAGGGAATTTTCGATCCTGGGGATATTCAGTGGGGCAGGTAAGCCGGCGGTCGCGCCGGAAAACCAAGCCGCCAGCGTTCGCGCCGACCGCGAGCGCGCCGCCTCCGGCATGATTCTCGACAACCGCGTCGTGCGACCGCTGCCCGGCTCGCGTTTGGTCGATATTAGCTATTCCGACCCAGATCCAGCCCGCGCGCAAAGAATCGCGGCGGCCTATGGCGAGGCCTTCATCGCTTCGAACCTCGACAAACGCTTTCAAGCCAACGCCTATGCGAAGACCTTTCTCGAGGACCACATCAAACAGTTGAAGCTCCGCCTTGAGGACACCGAAAAAGTGCTGCTGGAGTTCGCCGAGAAGGAACAGATCGTCGCCACCGCGGACAAGACGTCCATTGCCGAAAACAATTTGGCCAGCGCCAACGCGGCGCTTGGGCTCATCATCTCAGAGCGCATCAAGAACGAGCAGTTGTGGAAGCAACTCGAATCCGCGAGCGCTATCAATCTGCCGCAGTTGCTTTCGAACAGCGTCATCGACGGCTTGCGGGGCCGGCGTAACCAGCTGGTGACCGAATATGAGGAACAATCGGAGACGTTTCAGCCAAGCTATCCGACGATGGTGCGGATCACCAACAAGATTAAGGAGATAGACCGGCAGCTCGGCAATGAGGTGAAAACGATTAGATCGTCGCTGAAAGCAGCTTACGAGTCGTCGCTCAGCCAGGAAAACGAAATGAAAAAACGGATCGAGACGCTGCGCGCCGACGTGCTCGATCTGCAAAAACGAAGCATTCAATACAACATCCTCAAGCGCGAGGTGGACACCACCCGCTCGCTCTACGAAGGGCTTCTCCAGCGCTTCAAGGAAGTGGATGTCGCCGGCGGCGTGGGCGCCAACAATGTATTCGTCATCGACAAGGCCGCGCTTCCGGGCTCGCCCTCTTCGCCAGTGATGTCGCGGGCGTTGGCCCTCGCCCTGGCGCTCGGTCTGGCCGCTGGGCTGGGCGCCGCCTATTTGCTGGAACATCTCGACGACGTTGTTCGCTCCCCCGAGGAAGCAGAACGCATTTTCGGCTTGGCGACGCTCGGCGTCATCCCGAAAGTCGGACAGCTCCAAAACGTCGAGACGGAACTCGCCGATCCGCGATCGCCGCTGGCCGAGGCCTATCGCTCGCTGTGCACGGCGCTGCAGTTCTCGACAGAAACCGGCTTGCCCAAGACGCTTTTCGTCACCAGCGCCGCGCCGTCCGAGGGCAAATCGTCGCCTCGCTGTCGATGGCCCGGCATTTTGCCGTCATGGGCCTCAAGGTCCTGGTTGTCGACGCCGATCTTCGCAACGCTTCGCTGCACAAGAAGCTCGGCCTCAACAACGACGCCGGCCTTAGCAATTACCTGACTGGCAGTTGTTCCCCGCCCGAAGCGATGCAGCGAACCAGCCTCGACAATCTGTTCTTCATGTCCTCCGGCCCCTTGCCACCCAACGCCGCCGACCTGCTGGCCGGCTCGCGGCTGTTGTCGCTGCTCTCGGTGGGCGTCGAGGTGTTCGATCTCATCGTCATCGACGGCCCGCCGGTCATGGGGCTGGCGGATGCGCCGCTGCTGGCTGCCGCGACGGCGGCCACGGTGTTCGTTGTCGCCGCCGGCCAGACGCGTATTGGCGCTGTCCGCAATGCGCTCAAGCGCCTGGAGGTGGCGCGCGCGCCGATTATCGGCGCTATTATCAACAAGTTCGACGCCAGGGCCGCTAGCTACGGTTACGGCTACGGCTACGGCTACGGCTACGGTTATGGCTATGGCTATGGCTATGGCCAGAATGATAAGGAAGGCTCAGGCGACAAGCTGGACGACGCGTCCGGGAAAGATCGGCTGCAATTGAATAAAACGCAAGATGTCGGCTGATGAGCGGCGCGACGGCATTGAGGGTCGCCATCGATTTGGTGCTGATGCCGTCGCGCGTCCGGACGCTGAAAGCGGAGCCCCTGCCGGAGGGGGTGCCGTTCTTATTGCGCATCGCCGCAGGCGACGGGGAGGCCGCGCGAGAAGCAGCCGAACTGACCGGCAAACCCCCGGAAACCGTAAATGCGGCCGCCGCTTTCTTCATCGAGCAGATCCTGCTGAACTCGGAATCCAACAGCTATCGTGTTCTGGGCGCGCGACGCAACGCGACAGGCGCCGAACTGCGGCGCAATATGGCGTTGCTTCTCAAATGGCTCCACCCGGACCTCGACCAAAACGCCGAACGATCGATCTTCGCCAGACGGGTCACCGGCGCCTGGGACAATCTCAAGACGCCGGAGCGTCGCGCTGTTTACGACATGGCGCGAAACGCCCGCCAAACCGAGCGGCAAGCGCGCCGCGCCGGTCAGTCCGGCGGCTCGTCCATCGTTCCTTACGATCGGGACGAAACGCGCTATCCGAGGGCTGTGACTGCCGGCAAAATGCGCGAGCCGTCCAAGATGATCGGCGCCCACGGACGCAAACGGGACAGTTTGTTGCGGCGCGCCCTGTTGCGCTTGCTTGGCCGGCGCGAGCATTGAGCGCCGATACAAAAGTTCCGAGGGCGTAGGATCGCTGAACGGCGATGATGGCAAAGTCTGAACCTTGAACATGCACAGTTCCAAATTTCCGCGCGCAGACAGATCGATCGACGCCCCGCCAAACTGGGCGCGGATGGCGTGGTTGGCCGTCCTGGGAGTGGTTCTTCTTTGGCTCATCCTGTCGCGGAGCGTGGTCGCCTATCTCGCCACGGCGGCGCCGGAAGACGCGTTGGCTTTGCGCTCGGCCGAGCCGACAGCGCTGGTGACGCTCGCCGAGGGGGAATTGAATTTAACGGACCAAGACAAAACCGAAACGACCGGGCGCCCCGACGCCGCCTCAAGGCCCGTCGATCAACTCCGCAAACAAGTGGAAACGGCGCTCGCGGCCGATCCTCTCAACGCCCGCGCTTACAGGTTGCTGGCTCAGTTGGCCGAGAGGGAACAGCTCAACCCGAAGACGGCGAGCTTGATGCAAGCGGCCGCGCACCATTCGCTCCACGAGACCATCGCAGTCGAATGGATGATGCGAAAGAGTTTCGAAAACAAAGACTATCCTGGGGCGGCCTTCTATGCGGACGCCTTGCTGAGAGCCAATCCGCAGTTCATGGACGATGCGTCGCCGATTCTGGGACGCATGGCCGAGAACAAAGACGCCAAAGGAGAGATCGAGAAGCTTCTCGCCGCCAATCCGCCTTGGAGGCCGCAGTTTTTCGGCGCCCTCGGCGGCGCCATTACCGACGCACGCACGCCGCTCAATATATTTTTGAGCCTCAAGGATACGGCGGTCCCGCCGACGGCGGCCGACCTTCGCGGTTATCTGTCTTTCCTCTTTCAGCACAAGCTCTATGACCTCGCTTATTACACGTGGCTGCAATTCCTGCCGAGCGAACAGCTCGAGAGCGCCGGATACTTGTTCAACGGCCGCTTCGAAACAAAGCCCTCCGGCCTGCCTTTCGATTGGGCGACGCCTCAGGGCGCGGGCGTAACTGTCGATATCGCGCCAAGACCGGAGGCGCCGGATAAAAACATGCTGTTCCTGGAGTTCGGTCAAGGCCGCGTGGTTTTCCCGGGCGTATCCCAGACCACCATGCTGCCCCCGGGCGCCTATCGGTTCAAAGGCTCCTTCAAGGGCGAGGTTGTCGGACCGCGCGGGCTGCAGTGGAGCATATCCTGCGTGGGTGGGACCGCGATCGGCAAAAGCCTGATGATCTTGGGGTCTTTTCCCGTCTGGGAAGACTTCGAATTCGCTATCGCCGTGCCGGAGACCGGCTGCCGCGCGCAGTCGGTGCGGCTCGACCTCGCGGCGCGTTCAGCCTCCGAACAACTGGTTTCCGGCTCGATGTGGTTCGCCGACCTGTCGATTTCGCACCAGCCGGCCGATCCCGCCAAATAGCACACAGGGGTTGGAGCGCTCCCTCGAAAACGCGCGCGGCAGCGGGTCAAGGCCTCTTTGGTCTCACGCCACCGCCGTCGGTTGCCGCGCCGCGCCGGCGATCTTGTTGTCGAGATACCAGCGATAGGCGCCGGCGACGCCCTGCTCCAGCGAAATCTCCGGCGTCCAGCCCAGCGCCTGGATGCGGCTCGAATCCATGCTTGCGTGGCGTGCCGTCGGGTTTCGTCGCGTCGAACGCGATCTTGCCAGTAAAACCGACCGCGCGCGCTACCGTTTCGGCGAGGCCGCGGATGGAAATCTCGGAACCCGCGCCGCAGTTGATGTGTTGGGGTTCGTCATAATGGTCGAGGCAGAATACCACGCCGCGCGCGAGATCGTCGGCTGCGGCGCGAATTTCGGATAGATGCAAGACGAGCCGAGGAACGCCACGCGATCGACATCTGCGGCATGCGCGGAATGAATGACATTGGTCTCGATCGCCAGATCATCATAAATGAAATCGGCCGCAAACGTATCGTTGGCGTAAATGCCGCCGACTTTGGCGGCGGCGAACACAATGGCGTCGGGCCGGTTCTGCTTCAACCACACTTCCACGGCGATCTGATTGCGCAAATCGACGACCGAGCGGTCCGCCTTTAAGACCTCGTCGCCGCGCCGCTCCAAATGTAGGGCGATGACCGATCCCACCATCCCCTTGTGGCCCGCCATCCAAATTCGCCGCTTACCCATGACACGTCCTCCAGTGGCGACGCCTTTGCAACAATGCGTTGTCATCGCGCGAGGCGGAACATAACAAACAAATTACCCAATGATCTCGGGCGGAACAACCAAAACGTGCGCCCGCGAAGAGACGCATGCGGGCGGCGGACGGCGCCGCGCGCTTCTTCGCAAGGTCATTGGCGTTATCGCAGGCCAAACGTTGTGCTCCTTAAGTTTTGTGGGTCAACACGGCCGGTCGAACAAATCCATCAGGGTCGGCGTCCCCGCCGCCTTGCGCAAGCGCGGCAAACCAAACCCGTCCTCAATCGTCGCCAGCAGGGCATAATGATTCGTCAGAACGTCATTGGTCGCCGGGCCGCCGCATTTCGTCACGACGATCGTGGCGACGTGATTGCCGCCGAGCGCCGCGCTGTCGGCGCCGACGCCGCAACGATCGACAGGCGCGGCGGCGCCTGTCGTGCGCGAGGGCCCGCCCTCGTCGAAGGTGACGACGATCGCCGAATTCTCGGTCCAGTTCGGCGAGGCGCGGATCATGCCGACCGTTTGCTCGACGAAGGCGTCGTAATCGCGGGTCAATCGGTCGGGGTCTTTGCAGATCTCGAGGCCATGGCCGTCGTGGCATTGGTTCGGCACGATGAAGGCGAAATTGGGCGCCTGTCCGGCCAGATCCGGCGCCAAGGCTTCAAGCGGCCTGAGCTTGGCAAGGCGCGCCGGACGCGTGGCGATCTGCTCGAAATACACGAACGGATTGTGCTTTTGCGCATAGAGCGGATCGGGGCGATCGGCCTGTCGCAAGACGGCGGCGCCCGCCAGGGATTCCGCGTAAAGCGCCCAGCTGAGACCCGCCGCCTCCAGCTGGTCGACGAGACTGTCGCCGGCGAGGCGATGGCAGGATTGTCCCGGCCGCAGATCGGCGGCAAAACAGCTCGGAGCGTTGTCTCTGATGCCGAACTCGTCGCCCGCGATCATCGCGAGGTAATTGGGCAGGCTCGGACGCGTCACCCCGAAATAACACGTCGCCAGGCCTTGGGCGCGCGACAGGCCAAGCAGAAAAGGCGACGGCCCATGATAGAGCGCGTCGCCGAAGTCGCGATTTTCGAGGACGATCACGTAGACATGATCGAAGCTTTTCGAACCGCTGCCCCCGGCGAGCGCCGGAAAGCCGAGCGCCGCTGCGCAAACCAGCGATGCGACGGCGACGGCGAGGTTTTGCAGGATTCGCAGCTTCATAGTCGACCGCCCCCGGCCCGCCGCCCCGGGTAGGCGAGGGGCGCAGCGGACACGCCCATCATAGGTCGATCTTGCCGCCCTTTCGAGACAGGACGGCGCTGGCGACGGCGCCCGAGATGAGCCCGAAGGTCAACCCGCAAGCGCTCGCCACAGCGTCGAATAGGCTGGACGAGCGTTCCGGCGCGACCTCCTGCAGGATTTCGAAGACGCCGCTGGCGATCGCCAGGCCGATCCAGGCGAACAGACGCTGCCGCCAATCGGAATAACCCAGCGCGAAGAAAAAACCGGTCCCGGCGTAAGCCACGAAATGTTCGGCCCACCCTGGCAAGATCGTATGCGGCCGCAGGGCGCCGGGAACGAGCGAGAGGACAGCGATCGCCACAACGCACGCCCAAGCGAGCGGCCGCGCGATCGGCGCCAGCGAACCGCCGCGCGCCCGCCCAACCCCATGAACATGATCGAAATCAATCAACCGCCTCTCCCGTCCCTCGTTCGCTCGCCAAGGCCTGAGACGGCCGATGCGTCCCGCCGACCCGTCGCCGCGACGTTGCTTGGCGTTTCGCCTCTCTACCGACATGGGCGAGGTTTCGCAAACCGCTGGCGCTGCGATCGCCATTCGCAGGCGAGGCAGGTCGTCTTGGGCGGCGGGCCAACCGAAGGCCAAATTCATGCTTCAGACGTAGCGGCGCGCGCATCGGCGGCCGAGGCGCGTTAAAATTTCATAGCCGATCGCGCCACAGCGCGCCGCCAGCTCATCGACGCCGATCGTCTCGCCCAGGATTTCGACCAAGGCGCCGCGCCGCGCCGTCTCCGGCGCGTCAGTGACATCAACAACGGCAAGGTCCATGGAGACGCGTCCGACAAGCGGACAGCGCGTCGCGCCGACAATAGCTTCCGCTCCCGATCTTTGCGCTGTCCCGGAGGCCGAGACGGGCAGGCCGTCGCCGTAGCCAAGGCCGATCGTCGCAAGAAGCGTCGGACGCTGCGCCGTCCAGGTCGCGTCATAGCCGACGCTCTCGCCCGACTCGATGCGGCGCGTCCCCAGAATGAGGGCCTCGAGCTTGACGACGGCGCGCATCGGATTGACGGCGTGCGGCGTCGGATTGCCGCCGTAGAGCGCATAACCGGGGCGCAGCAGCTCATAATGGGGCCGTTGCGGCAGGAAAATTCCGCTGGAGTTGCACAGCGAGCCGGGAACGCCAGGAAAATGCCGGCGCACCGCCTCGAAAGCGGCGATCTGGCGGGCGTTGCGCGGATCGTCCGGCCATTGCGAAGAGACGAAGTGGCTCATGAGCAGCGTCGCGTCGATGTCCCGCGCGGCGGCGGCGGCGGACGCCGCTTCGCTGGCGGCGAGGCCCAGCCGGTTCATGCCGGTGTCGAAGTGCAGGGCCGCCGGCGGTCGCTCAGCGGCGGCGCGGCTCCACGCCGCCCATTCGCCGATTTCCGCGAGCGAGGACAAAACGGGGCGCAGGCGGGCGTCGGCGAGGCGCCGGCACGCGCCCGGCGCCAGCCCGTCGAGCACATAGATGATGGCGTCCGGCGCGACGGCGCGAGCCTGCTCGCCCTCGGCGAGGGTGGCCACGAAGAACGTCTTGCAACCCGCCCCCAAAAGCGCGCCGATCGCTTGCGCCATGCCGATCCCATAGCCGTCCGCCTTGACGACGGCGGCGCATTCGGCGCCCTGCGCCGTCGCGCCGAGCAAGCGCCAGTTGGCGGCGAGGGCCGCAAGGTCGATGGTGAGGACTCCGGTCGCGGCCGGCTCGAGGTGAGGATTTTCCGACATATGAGCTTTGATCGATGGGCCAATTCACGTGCGCGCCGCATTATAGCGCGCCAGGCTTCTATTGCCCTCCTTCATTGAATTTGACAGGCTGCGTCACCCCCTCCCCAACCCTCCCCCGCGCGCTCCGCTTGCGGGAGAGGGAGCAGATTCGGCGCTTCATCGACAAAACGCCAAACGTTGATCGTTAGCGTCCCCTCTCCCGCGGAACGCGGGGGAGGGACAGGGAGGGGGTTGTTCACGAGCCCTGACACGCGAGTTGCGGCGCGTCGCCGATTGAATTATCAGTCCGGCGAGAATTGGTCGATCTTGAGGAGGATGAGAGTGGCCGAAGCCGATCCCTGTCATGACAGCCTCGCGGCGAAACGGCCGCTGTCGCCGCATGTGTCGGTCTACAAGCCGATGCTGACGATGATGATGTCCTTCGCGCATCGCATCACCGGCGCGGGGCTCTATCTCGGCGTCATTATGTTCGCCCTGTTCTTCGCGGGTCTCGCCTTGGGGCCGGACGCTTTCGCGCTCGTTGCCTGGATCACCAATTCGTTGATCGGCCGCGTCATCGTCTTCCTGTTGAGCTGGGCGTTGCTCCACCATCTGTTGGGCGGGGTGCGCCACGCGCTGTGGGATCGCGGCCTCTACATGGACCCCGAGGGGCGCGAACTGGCGGCGCGAGCTACTCTGGGCGGCGGCTTGGCTCTGACCCTCTTGTTGTGGATCGGCTCGACGCTCGCCGGTTGAGCGCTGTTCAGTCAGTCCCGGTCGCCGCTGCGCGGCGCCGGGAATGACGCTCGTGGTTAAAATCACAACACTAGGCGACGGAGAATGCGAACATGTCTCGATCGGCGTTCAAAAGCGGCAGGACCGGGCGCGGCGCGGCCTTTGCGTCCGACCATTCGGGTTCGTGTCACGCCCATACGATGCGCCTTACCGCATATGCGCTCCTGCCTTTGGGAGTCTTGTCCATATGGTTCATCGTCGGCGCCGTCGGGAAGTCCTTTGACGGCGTGCGCGCCGACATCGGCCGGCCGCTGCCGGCGACCGTGCTGATCGCCTTCATCAGCGTCGCGGTTTACCACATGCGGATCGGCGTCGAGTCCATCATCGACGATTACGTCCACGACGAGGGCCTGAAGGCCATCTCGCTTGCCGTCAACAAATGGCTGTCCTTGGCGATCGGCGCGGTTTGGGCGCTGTCGCTCATCATTGTCGCGGCTTCGCGGTAGACGCAGTTCTTTCTAAAAAAGGCAGTGTGATGGTTGCAAACGGCAAAACGATAACGGCGGCCAAGATCAACGGCAGAGCCTATCCTATAGTCGATCACACTTTCGATGTGGTGGTTGTTGGCGCCGGCGGCGCCGGCCTTCGCGCCGTCGTCGGCTGCGCCAAGGCGGGCTTGCGCGCGGCGTGCGTCACCAAGGTGTTTCCGACGCGTTCGCACACCGTGGCGGCGCAAGGCGGCGTCGCCGCCGCGCTCGCCAACATGGGGCCGGACGATTGGAAATGGCACATGTACGACACCGTCAAGGGCTCCGATTGGCTCGGCGACCAGGATGCGATCGAATATTTGTGCCGCAACGCTCCGCAGGCGGTCTATGAACTCGAACATTGGGGCGTGCCGTTTTCGCGCACCGAGGACGGACGCATCTATCAGCGTCCGTTCGGCGGCATGACCACCGATTTCGGCCAAGGGCCGCCGGCGCAGCGCACCTGCGCCGCCGCCGACCGCACCGGCCATGCGATGTTGCACACCCTCTATGGGCAGGCGCTGCGCCACGACGCCGAATTCTTCACCGAATATTTCGCCATCGATCTCATCGTCGACGCCTCCGGACAGGTGCGCGGCGTCATCTGCCTCAAGATGGACGATGGGACCATTCACCGCTTCCGCGCCGCCCTCACCATGCTCGCCACCGGCGGCTATGGCCGCGCCTATCTGTCGGCGACCTCCGCCCATACCTGCACGGGCGACGGCGGCGCCATGGCGCTGCGCGCCGGCCTGCCGCTGCAAGACATGGAGTTCGTGCAGTTCCACCCCACCGGCATCTATGGGGCCGGCTGCCTCATCACCGAAGGCGCGCGCGGCGAAGGCGGCTATCTGACCAACAGCGAGGGCGAGCGCTTCATGGAGCGCTATGCGCCGTCGGTGAAGGACCTTGCGCCGCGCGACATGGTGTCGCGCGCCATCACCGTGGAGGTGCGCGAGGGACGCGGCGTCGGCAGGCGCAAGGATCACGCCTATCTGCATCTCGAGCATATCGATGCGGCGATCTTGCACGAACGCCTGCCCGGCATCTCCGAGACCGCCAAGATTTTCGCCGGCGTCGACGTGACGCGCCAGCCCATTCCGGTCTTGCCCACGGTTCATTACAACATGGGCGGCATTCCGACGAACTTCCACGGCGAGGTTCTGACCAAGAAGGGCAAGGACACGGAGGCCGTCGTTCCCGGCCTGATGGCGATCGGCGAGGCGGCCTGCGTCTCCGTGCACGGCGCCAATCGGTTGGGGTCGAATTCGCTGATCGATATCGTGGTGTTCGGTCGCGCGGCGGCTCTGCGCGCCGCGGAACTGGTCAAGCCCGGCGAGGCGCAACCGGACCTGCCGGCCGATTCCGCCGATCTCGCCCTGGCGCGGCTCGATCGCTTCCGCTATGCGGCGGGAAGCGCGTCGACCGCAGAATTGCGGCTGAAGATGCAGCGCAACATGCAGTCGCACTGCGCCGTCTATCGCACCGCCGAGGTGCTCGAAGAGGGCGTCGCGGCAATTGGCGAGGTGTGGAAGGAGAGCGAGGACGTGAAAATCAGCGATCGTTCGCTCATCTGGAACTCCGATCTCATCGAGACGCTCGAATTCGACAATCTCATCGTCCAGGCCGCCGTGACGATCACATCGGCGAGGGACCGCAAGGAATCGCGCGGCGCCCATGCGCGCGAGGATTTCCCCGAGCGCGACGACAAGAACTGGATGAAGCACACGCTGGCGACGATCGATCCGGCCAACAAGAGCGTTGCGATCGACTACCGCCCGGTGCACAGCTACACCATGACCAAAGAGGTGAGCTATATCGAGCCGAAGGCGCGGGTGTATTGAGGATGAATCTTGTTCACTTTGCGCCAATCACCCAGGCCCCTCACCTCACCTCTCCCCGCTCGCGCGGGGAGAGGAGGCGGCTGGCGTTTCGTCCTCTCGATTTTCGTGACGGAATCCGAATAGGCGCGGCGCCGATGACCCCTCTCCCCGCTTGCGGGGAGAGGTGAGGTGAGGGGCCTGGGTGATTGGCGCACCAAGGAACCAAGCAAACGGCTTCGAGTCAGTCGTTCTGCGCAATCGCAAGCGTTGAGGAAGAAATGGTCGAATTCGCACTTCCCAAGAACTCCCGGCCCGTCGCGGGCAAGACTTGGCCCAAGCCCGAGGGCGCGGCCAATCTCAGGGAATATCGCATCTACCGCTGGGACCCCGAGGAGGGCGGCAATCCGCGCATCGACACGTATTTCGTCGATACGGACGATTGCGGGCCGATGGTGCTCGACGCGATTTTATGGATCAAGAACAAGATCGATCCGACACTGACCTTCCGCCGCTCCTGCCGCGAGGGCATTTGTGGCTCCTGCGCGATGAACATCGATGGCCTCAACACGCTCTCCTGCACCAAGGGCATGGACGAGATCGCGGGCGTCATCAAGCTCTATCCGCTGCCGCATATGGCGGTGGTCAAGGACCTCGTGCCCGACCTCACCGATTTCTATGCGCAGCACGCGGCGATCGAACCTTGGCTGCAAACCAAGACGCCGGAGCCGGAACAGGAGTGGCTGCAGGCGCCGCAGGATCGCCACAAGCTCGACGGACTTTACGAGTGCATCCTGTGCGCCTGCTGCTCGACCGCCTGCCCGAGCTATTGGTGGAATTCCGATCGCTTCCTCGGCCCCGCCGCGCTATTGCAGGCGCATCGCTGGATCGTCGACTCGCGCGACGAGGCGACGGAGGAGCGAATGGGCTACGTGAACGACGCCTTCCGCCTTTACCGCTGCCACACGATCTTCAACTGCACCAAGGCCTGCCCGAAGAGCCTCTCGCCGGCCAAGGCCATCGCGGAGATCAAGAACCTGGCGATCGCGCGCGGAGCTGACGCCGGGCGCAAATGTTCTCGAAAAGGTTGCCATAGCTCGGCCGAACAGGCATTTTAGGGCGGTCTCGAACCATTCGAGGAGCAGTCCATGCGATCGTGCACGCGTTTTTTGATCGTCGCCGCTGTCGTCGCCGCAGTCCCCGCGTCCGCCGTCTGGGCGCAAGGTTTGTCGGTCGACGTCAAATCGCTCGATCTCCCCGACGCCGTTGCGAAGCCGGCGAAAAAGAACGGCGCGGCCAAGGCGCAGACGGGCGCGACGAACGCCGGGGGCGCCAAGGCGGAGAAGGGCGGCAAATCCGGCGATCGCAAATCCGGCGATCGCCAGTTCGGCGAGCTCGAAGGCTGGTCGCCGGGCAAGTCTCCGCCGGGCGACAAGACCGATGAAGCGGAGAGCCCTTCTGACCGTCAGAAGACTCCCCTCAGCCTGTCGCCGAACGGCGGCATGGCGATCGGCCTGCCGTTCTGACCGTCGGCGCGTCGATCTTTCGCAGTTATCAGCCGGCCGCTCGTCGAGGGCGGAGGGAGTCATTCATGGGTTACAAGGTCGCCGTCGTGGGCGCCACGGGCAGCGTGGGCCGCGAAATGCTCGATATTCTCGCCGAGCGACTTTTTCCGGTTTCGGAAGTCGTCGCGCTCGCGTCGTCGCGCTCGATCGGCGTGGAGGTCTCGTTCGGCGACAAGACGCTCAAATGCCGAAATCTTGAGACGTATGACTTCTCGGGCGCCGACATTTGCCTGATGTCGGCCGGCGCCGCCGTCGCCAAGGAGTGGGCGCCGAGGATCGGCGCGCAAGGCTGCGTCGTCATCGACAACTCCTCCGCCTGGCGCATGGACCCGGACGTGCCGCTCGTCGTGCCCGAGGTGAACGCCGCCGCCGCCGCGGGCTTTGCCAAGAAGCACATCATCGCCAATCCGAACTGTTCGACCGCGCAGCTCGTGGTGGCGTTAAAACCCTTGCACGACGCCGCCAAAATCCGGCGCGTCGTGGTGTCGACCTATCAATCGGCGTCGGGCGCCGGCAAGGCGGGCATGGACGAACTGTTCGCCCAGACCAGGTCCGTATTCGTCTCCGATCCGGTGGCGGCGAAGAAATTTCCCAAGCGCCTCGCCTTCAATCTCATTCCGCAAATCGACAGCTTCATGGAGGACGGCTTCACCAGGGAAGAGTGGAAGATGGTCGTCGAGACCAAAAAGATCCTCGATCCCAAGATCAAGCTCGTGGCGACGTGCGTGCGCGTGCCGGTGTTCATCGGCCATAGCGAGGCGGTCAACATTGAGTTCGAGCGGCCGCTGTCCGCCGAACAGGCGCGCGCCATCTTGCGCGAGGCCCCGGGCGTGCTGGTGGTGGACAAGCATGAGCCCGGCGGCTACGTCACGCCGCATGAGGCGGCCGGCGAGGACGCCACCTATGTCTCGCGCATTCGCGACGATCCGACCGTCGACAACGGCCTCGTGCTGTGGTGCGTTGCCGACAATCTGCGCAAGGGCGCGGCGCTCAACGCCGTGCAGATCGCCGAAACGCTGGTCAATCGCAAACTGCTCAGCCCCAAGCAGAAGGCGGCGTAAGGCGCGGCGGGCGCGGTTTCGCGGCGGGCGTCAATTCGCCCCATTCGGCGCAAACGATGCCCTCGCAAACAAGCGTCCTCGATTCGCGGATAGAATGCCGGCCCGAACCGGATTGGAGCCCCAGCATCGTGAAAAAATCGCCACTCGCCGCGTTGACGCTGTCGATCGCTGTTTCGCTCGCGGCGCCAGCTTGCGCGCAAGACGGCGCTCAACCGGCCGTTCAGCCGGCAGCCGCGCCGCCGACGCATCCGGCGAAGCCGCGCGCCGCCAAGCTCCCCGCCGCCAAGCTCCCCGCCGCCAAGCCCGCCGCCGCCAAGCCCGCCGCCGCCAAGCCAAGTGGCGGCGCGAGCAAACCGGCGGCGGCCGGCGGCAAGACGGCTTCGCCAAAGCCGGCCGGCCGCGCGCCGGCGCAACCCGCCTATATCGATCCAGCCGAAGCAATCCGGCGCGCCGACGCCTTCTTCAATTCATCGCCGACGCTCATCGCCGATTTCGTGCAGATCGGCGCGGACGGAAGACGTGCGGAGGGCAAGCTGCAAGTGCAGAGGCCGGGACGGCTGCGCTTCGAATACGCGCGCCCGGCGACGATGGAGATCGTCTCCGACGGCGTAGTGGTCGCTGTCCGCGACCACAAGCTCAATACGCAAGACCTCTATTTCGTCAGCCAGACGCCTCTGAAATTCTTGCTCAACGAGAAAATCGACATAGAAAGAGACCTCAAGGTGGTGGATGTCGTCACCGACGATTCGGGAACGACGATCGCCGTCGACGACAGCACGACCTTCGGGGGCACGTCGCACATCAAGCTGATTTTCGACTCGAAGAACTTCACGCTCAAGCAATGGCAGGTCACGGATCCGCAGGGCTATGACACGCTGGTTTCGCTGTTCAACATCAATCGTTCTCCCAAGTCCAACGGCGGTCTGTTCAAGGTCGATCAGCAACGCACGTCCGATCCGAATTGATCCTGGCGGCGCGCGCTGCGTCATTTCCCGCGTCGCAAGGCATTCCCGGCGTCGACATCGACGCCGACCGGCAACCCAGAACCTTTTGCAATGACCGCGATCCCCAAACCGCAATGGCCGCTGTTTCGGTCCCTGCGGCACAGCAAAGGCCGCAATTGGCGTTATGATCTCGTCGCCGGACTGACGCTGGCGGCCATCGCCATCCCCGAACAAATGGCCACGGCGCGGCTCGGCGGCTTCCCGCCGCAGCTCGGTTTCTGGGCCTTCGTCGCCGGGTCGATCGCCTTCGCCGCCTTCGGCGCCAGCCGCTTTCTGTCGGCCGGCGCCGACTCGACCATCGTGCCGATCTTCGCCGGCGCGCTCGCGCTGACCGCCGCGGTCGGGTCGCCCCACTATGCGTCGCTCGCAGCGGTCCTTGCCGTGCTGGTCGGCGCGATATTGATCGCCGGCGGCATTTTTCGCGCCGGCTGGGTCGCGGATCTCCTCTCCCTGCCGGTGACCACCGGTTTTCTCGCCGGCGTCTCCGTGCACATCGTCGTCTCGCAACTGCCGGCGCTGCTCGGCCTGAACGGCGTCGAGGGCGATGTGGTCGATCGCCTCGGCGCAATCGCCGCCGGCGTCGGCCAGACGAATTTTTCGACGCTCGCCATCGGACTGTTCTGTCTTGCGACGATCGTCGTCGGCGAAAAGATCAGCTCCCGGATTCCCGGCGCTCTGATCGCGCTCGTCCTGGCGACGTTCGCCGTTCGCGCCCTCGATCTCGAACAGCGCGGCGTCGCCGTCCTCGGCGCCGTCTCCGCCGAACTGCCGCGCCCGATCATTCCAGCGATCGCGCTCGCCGATCTGTCGCAGCTCACGGCGCTCGCCGTGATCGTCGCGGCCGTCGTCATGGTGCAGACGGCGGCCACATCGCGCTCGTTCACTGCCGGGCCCGACGATGCGCCCGATGTCCATCGGGACTTTCTCGGGGTCGGCGTCGGCAGCGTTGTCGCCGGCTTGGTCGGCGCGTTTCCCGTCAACGCCAGCCCGCCGCGCACCGCGATCGTCGTCGAAACGGGCGGCAAGACGCAAATCGCCGGCCTTGTCGCCGCGTTCATCGTCGCGACGCTGGCGTTCTTCGGCGCGGCGCTGCTCGAGCAGGTTCCCAACGCCGCTTTGGCCGGCGTTCTGATGTTCATCGCGGGACGAATTTTCCGAGTGCGCGTCATTCTCGACATCCATCGCAAGACGCGCGCGGAGTTCACTCTGGTCGTCGTGACGATCTTGGCCGTGGTTTTCCTGCCCGTTCAGACCGGCGTCGGGCTCGCCATCGTTCTTTCGCTGGCGCATGGCATGTGGACGACGACGCGCACGCGCCTGATCGTCTTCGAACGCGTGCCCGGAACGACCGTCTGGTGGCCGGAAAGCTCCAGGGTCCGCGGCGAAACGCTGGCGGGCGTGCTGGTCGTCGCCTTTCAGGCGCCGCTGTCCTTTCTCAACGCCTATCAGTTTCAGCATGATGTCTTGAGCGCCATCGGGCGCGCCGACCAGAAGTTGAAACTGGTCGTGCTGGAGGCCGGAAGCATCGTCGAGATCGATTTTAGCGCCGCGCAGGTTCTCGCCGAGATCATCGCGCGCTGCCGCGCGCTCGGCATCGATTTCGCCATCGCGCGTCTCGAATCATTGCGTGCGCAAACGGCGCTGGAGAATTTCTGCGTCATGAAGGAACTGGGCGAGGGGCGGCTGTTCCAGAGCGTCGATCAGGCGACGCGCGCGCTGGCGGCGGGCGCCGAGGTCCGGAGCGAGCCCAGCGCAACCAATGATTCGCCGGAATGACGACTGTTCGGTCGCGCCTAGAGTCTTTCCGTGTTTCGTTGAAACGCCGAAAGACTCTATGTTCTTGTTTTGACGCGTTTTCTTCGCCGAACCGGCGTCCACTTCGGCGGGAAACGCTCTAGGTGTTGGCGATGCGAAGGAATTAGCCCGGATTTTTTACGACAAGACATCGTCGTCGGGATGAGCGTTGCACGCCAGCATCCAGGCAGAGGCGGGGCTCTTACGACGGCGATTGTCAACAGGCGCGTCGCCGATCCCGCCACCGCTTCAGCAAGCGGGAGTTCGCCGCCGCTATTTGTCGGTCCGCGGCCAGTTTGAGATGACCCTTTGCCTCGCTTTCGTCGAATTCTGCGTTCCAATGACACGTTGGATGTTTTATGTGGATCGCCGCGGATGCGTGAGGGCGAGGCGGCGCCTGTCCTCGCGCGGGTTGGGAGGCTATGATAATTTGCGGCGTCTGAGCTTTGGAGCGCATCCCGATCGCATGGAATCAGGCGATCGATAAGGATTCGCTCAAAATCAAAGAGTTGGAGCAGGTCCTGGTCGAAAAAGTCTCTCAACTTCTTCGGGACCTGCTCGAGTATCCGCCATCGTTGAACCGTGAGTCGCAAAGCGACGCGCGGTCTAGCGATGATAAGCGGATACGGCGAAGGAAACGACGGATCGGGAAGCATTGATTCCCGATACGAGCTTGCAGAGGAGTTGTTGGTGCATTTTCCGAAACCCGTGTCGCTCAACAAGGAACCGTGGACGCGGCGCCGCTGTGATTTGGTCGTGACCGAGACGGCGCGGTGGTATGTCGTGCGTTCGCTTCCACGCGACGAGACGAGGGCGGAATCACAATTGCTCGCGCAAGGATTTCGCATCTTTTTACCGCGTGTGAACAAGACGGTCAGACACGCGCGAAAGATGCGCACTGTCATTGTTCCTGTCTTTCCTACTTACATGTTCGCCGTTCTCGACCTGCAAAAGGATCGCTGGCGGTCGGTCAATGGCACGTTCGGCGTGGCGAGCTTGATCATGGCGGGGGAGCGCCCCGAGCCGGTTCCGCACGGCGTCGTCGAACAGTTGCTTGATTACACGGACGAGGCAGGCATTGCGCGATTTGAACGCAATCTGCGCGAAGGCCAAGCGATCCGCGTCACCATGGGCCCATTCGCGCGGGTGCTCGGCCGCTTGGAGCGACTGGACGCCAATGGGCGGGTGCGCGTGCTGCTTGACATCATGGGCGGCAAAGTCCCCGCCCTGCTCGACCGCTCGGCGCTCGAAGCGGCGTAGAACAAAGGCTCCGCGCTGCTGGCGCGGCGCCATCGATCATGCACGACGGGCGAAACGCAACGTTTCACCCGAACGGCGGTAGCGTGGCTTGGCGCGCGGCGCGGCGCAGGCGAGGCAGGCAACTCTTCCGCTCTCCCGTCGCAAACGCGACATCGCGGACAGGCAAGATCTTAGGATGCCGGCGAGGGGCGATAGATGGGCGTTATCGCACGTCCAGTTGTTATGCATCGATCGTCCGCGCCGGCCTCGGCGTTTCCGGGTCACGACCACGTCCCCTGCGGAAACTTCGGCCGCCCGCAAAACTGAGAAAAAAACAGCCGAAGCCTCGGATCGCGTCGGTTAGGCACGAGGCTAATAGGACAACATCGCGCCCTTCTCCGTAACGCTCCCTTTTGGCAATCGCATTGCGCAATATCCGGTCTTCATCGCAGGATTGACTGAACTCTTAAATGAGCATCATCAAAGATATTTCGGACATCAAGCTCGCCGTCATTGGCCTCGGTTACGTCGGCCTGCCGCTGGCCGTGGAATTCGGCAAGCATCGCAAGGTCATGGGTTTCGACATCAGCGCGGCGCGCATCGCCGCGCTCAAAGCCGGCCACGACGCCACGCTCGAAGTGAGCCAACAAGAGCTGCATGACGCCACAGGCCTGTGCTACACCACAGATCTCGCCGATCTCGCCGGTTGCAACGTTTACATCGTCACCGTGCCGACGCCGATCGACCAGCACAAGCGCCCCAACCTCACGCCGCTGATCAAGGCGTCGGAAACCATCGGCAAGGTCTTAAAGAAGGGCGATATCGTTATTTATGAATCGACCGTCTACCCCGGCGCCACCGAAGAAGACTGCGTACCAGTGCTGGAAAGGGTCTCCGGTCTGAGGTTCGACGTTGATTTTTACGCCGGCTACAGCCCGGAACGCATCAACCCGGGCGACAAGCTGCACCGCGTCTCGACGATCAAAAAGGTCACCTCCGGCTCCACTTCAGCCGTGGCCGAACTGATCGACCAGCTCTACAAGCAGATCATTGTCGCCGGCACCCACAAGGCCCCAAGCATCAAGGTGGCCGAAGCCGCCAAGGTGATCGAGAACACGCAACGCGATCTCAATATCGCGCTGATCAACGAGCTGGCGATCATCTTCAATAAGATGGGCATCGAGACCGAAGCGGTTCTGCAGGCGGCCGGCACCAAATGGAACTTCCTGCCGTTCCGTCCCGGCCTGGTCGGGGGCCACTGCATCGGCGTCGATCCGTACTACCTGACCCACAAGGCGGAAGAGATCGGTTACCACCCGCAAATCATCCTCGCTGGCCGGCGCCTCAACGACGGCATGGGCGCCTATGTGGTGTCGCAGCTTGTCAAGGCTTTGCTGAAGCGCCGCATCCACGTCGAAGGCGCGCGCGTGCTGGTGATGGGCCTTGCCTTCAAGGAGAACTGCCCGGATATCCGCAACACCCGCGTCGTCGACATCGTGCGCGAACTCGCCGACTACAATGTTGCCGCCGATGTCTACGACCCCTGGGTTAGTGTGGAAGAGGCCCAGCACGAATACGGCCTGACGCCGATCGCAGAACCTAGACCCGGCAGCTACGACGCCATCATCCTTGCTGTGGCGCACGACCAGTTCCGCGCCATGGGGGCGGGGAGCATCCGCGCGCTCGGCAAGGAGGAACACGTGCTCTATGACCTGAAATACATTCTTAGCCCCGAAGACGCCGACGTGCGGCTGTAAGACACACAATAATGACCCATTACGAACAGCTTCGCCAGCAATTGCTCAATGAGCCGAAAACATGGCTGATCACGGGCGTTGCTGGATTCATAGGCTCAAATTTGCTCGAGACTCTGCTCAAGCTCGATCAGCGCGTGATCGGCCTGGACAATTTCGCGACAGGATTTCAGCGCAACCTCGATGAAGTCCAAACATTCGTGAGCGCCGCGCAATGGGCCCGGTTTCGATTCAGCGAAGGCGACATTTGTGCTCTCGAGGCCTGTAGGCGCGCCTGTGACGGCGTCGACTATGTCTTGCATCAAGCCGCCTTGGGCAGCGTGCCGAGGAGCCTTGCTGATCCAATCGCCACCAACGCCGCCAACGTGACCGGCTTCTTGAACATTTTGGTCGCCGCCCGCGACGCGCAGGTCACAAGCTTCACATACGCCGCCAGCAGCTCCACCTACGGCGACCACGCTGCGCTGCCCAAGGTCGAAGACGCCATCGGCAAACCCTTAAGCCCCTATGCCGTCACCAAATATGTCAATGAGCTTTACGCCGAGGTGTTCGCGCGCTGCTACGGCTTCAACACGATCGGCCTGCGCTACTTCAATGTCTTCGGGCCAAGGCAGGACCCCAAGGGCGCCTACGCCGCGGTGATCCCCAAATGGACGGCGGCGATGCTCAAGGGGGAGGACGTCTTCATCAACGGCGACGGCGAAACCAGCCGCGACTTCTGTTTCGTCGACAACGCGGTACAGGCGAATTTGCTCGCCGCAACAACGCAAAACCCCGAAGCCATCAACCAAGTCTACAACGTGGCGGTCGGTGACCGCACAACGCTCAATGAGCTGTACGCCGAGCTCCACCGCCTCCTGCTGCCGCGGCGCCCGCGCCTGCGGGACGCTAAGCCGGTTTATCGCGACTTCCGCGCCGGCGACGTGCGCCATAGTCTCGCCGACATTGGGAAGGCGCGCAGTCTATTGGGGTACGAGCCCATATACTGCGTGGGAGACGGTCTGGCGCTGGCAGTTTCTTGGTACATACGTCCTATGTTGGCCGCTCATGAGAAGGCGCCCACCTGATCAAGAGAATGTCCTGTCAGCCGTTACGGGTTTAAGACTTCACAGCTTCTTCACGGCGCCCGACGGAGGCTCCGCCGACACGACGATCGTTCGCCAAATTCAGGTCGCTGCGGCGGGTAAAACGACGACGGCGCACGGTATCGATATCAATGCGAACAGCGTCTCCATCGAAAACTGTGTGACCCGGAGCTTTAAAGGGAGAGGCGTGCATATTTGGGGCAATGCCGCACTTGCAACAGGAAACGCCAACAATTGGTGTCTCTTCCGGCACAAATCCATTAATTGCGATGGTGATGGAATTAACGCTGAGGATGCCGACGGAAATGCCGGGCTGGCGCTGGCGTGCGATGCGCGGTCTAACGGCGGATGGGGCTTCCGAGACAACTCTAAACTCGGCAACACCTATGTCGCGGGCCATGCGGCTGGAAATCTGGGCGGCTCCTACGCCAATCTTTCTACTGTCGGCTATTCGCCGTATCTGGGCTGCTATGTCGAGGGCGGAACGGGCTCCGCCACCTCGTTGCAAGTCGGCTTCCCCCTGGTGCTCGGCGGCCTGCTCGCCGAGGATTATGACTCGCCCTGCATTCAGGGTGGCGGCAATCTCAAGATCAGACTGCAGCCCGGAGCGAGTCGTCTCTTGATCTTTCGAGGAAACACGGAGATCGGCAGAATTGATAATGATAATCGGCTCAAGAATCTGGCCGGATTTACGTTTGTCGATGGTAACGATCTGTTCGATTGGTCAGCAGGTCTCATAACGTGGAGACATCGAAACAGCGGCCCTGTTGACATCGGCAGGCTCTATGCGACTGTGGCGGGCGTGCCGGTTCTGTGTGGAAGAATTCAAGTCAATGGCGGCACGCCAGAAGCTATATACAAGACAACGCCATAAATCGCGCCACGCACGGGTTCGCTGGAGATAATCGGTGAGCGTTCGCACTCTTATAAAGAATTCTCCGCTCGCTCCGTTCGCGGTTCGAGTCATGCGATTAGGCAGGCGCCCAAAACCACAGAACGAGGAGGGAGAAATACTCAACTCTCTCCTCGCAAAATACGATGTTCCAGAACTATTCGTCGAGTTCGGTTTTTCTGGATGGGAGTTCAACTGCGCCCATCTCGCGTCGACATGGCAAGGTCTGCTCATAGATTGCGACGAATATAACAAAGTCGTCGTTCACGCCCTGTTTGGGCGGAATATTGAAGTGAAGACGCAATGGCTTACGCTAGATAATCTCAACGTGGTTGCTGAGTTCGTGAATGGAAGACCTCTAGGGATCTTGTCCATTGACGTCGATGGCAATGACTACTGGTTTCTCAAGCGTCTCATCCATCTGCGCCCGGCGGTAATCATTGGTGAATACAACGCGATCTATGGGCTGAGGCCGATCACGCAGCCCTATAAGCCGGGTTTCGATCGAAGGATTGAGTCGCCTGACTGGGGGTATTTTGGCGCTTCCCTAACGGCGCTCGCGCATCTCGCCGAGCAGCACGGCTATAAGCTCGCTGCAGTCACCCCATCGGGGATCAATGCCTTTTTTGTGCGAGACGATCTGATCCGGGATGAAGACGCACTCGATGCAGCCGAAGCATTTCGCTGGAAAGATCATGGCGGCAGAACGCAAGAGGAAGTATGGGTGGGCGTCGCGCATATGCCGTTCATCGATGTGACCGGCGAAGCCCATTCTTCAGACGATTGAATCCCGCCGACTCTCTCCGATCGCGCGGCGACGGCCGAGCAAAGCTGATGCAGCGCGAGGGCGTGCGAACCGAGGCTTATCGCGACTCCGTTGGTGTCTGGACGATCGGCGTTGGACATACGGCTGGCGCCGGCGCTCCCAAGCCGAAAGCTGGCATGAAGATCACACGCGACGAAGTCGACAGGATTCTCTCGCGCGACCTCCTCAAATTCGAAGACGCGATCAACGCGGCGGTTCGCGTCCCGCTCACGCAGGGGCAATTCGACGCGCTCTGCTCTTTCGCGTTCAATGTCGGAATCGGCGCATTTCAGAAATCGACGCTGCTGAAAAAAGCTCAATATTGGCGATTATCGCGGCGCCGCCAATGAATTTATGGAGTGGAACAAGCCTCCTGAAATTCGCGGTCGGCGCGAAACGGAGCGCCAGCAATTCGTGCGCGCGACCTATGCGCAAAAGGTCGAAGAGAAGCGCGAGGCTGGCGACGGGCCTGCGCCGCAACTGACGGCGGACGATCTGCGCGCCGCAGGCTCGCGCACGATTGGCCCTGAAGTATCAGGAAAATGCGTCACCTTTTGTGAACCAAGCCCAATCTCATGGCCAATCTTCTCTTGCGGGGTAGCAACAGCGATGAAATCATGCCTGATCTGCAAATCGGCTATCGAGCCGTTCATCTCTTTTGGCCGCATGCCAATTGCGAATGGTTTTTTGACAAAAGAGCAGTTCGCGGTCGAGCCGTTTTATGAACTCGCGACGGGCTTCTGCAAGACTTGCAAAATGGTGCAGCTCACCGAGCTCGTCGATCCCGATAAAATGTTTCACGAGAATTACGCTTTCTTCTCGTCGACCTCGGCAGGAATGGCCGCTCACTTCGAGTCAATGGCGAAGAGCGTAAAGGCGAAATACCTCGGCCCCGACCCCTTCGTCGTAGAAATCGGCAGCAACGACGGCATTATGCTGCGCCATTTTGCAGATGCCGGCATTCGACATCTCGGTGTGGAGCCTTCCGCTAATGTCGCCGAGGTCGCGCGCAGGCGCGGCATCACGACGATCAGCGAGTTTTTCGACGTCAACTTGGCGAAGCGCATTACTGCCGAACATGGCCAAGCCGACGCATTCCTCGGCGCCAACGTTATGTGCCACATACCGACGCTGCATTCGGTCGTCGCCGGCGTCAAGATGCTGTTGAAACCTCGCGGCGTACTCGTCTTTGAGGATCCCTATCTTGGCGATATTATCGAAAAAGGCTCCTACGACCAAATTTACGACGAGCATGCATTTTACTTTTCGGTGACCTCGCTCGATCATCTTTTTGCGGAGCATGAGCTCGAGATCATAGACGTTGCATCGCAACTCACGCACGGCGGCTCTATGCGCTATACGGTGGCGCATCGCGGCGCCTGGCCCGTAACGCCGGCTGTTGCGGCGCAACGCATCAAGGAAACGAATCTTGGACTCTCGAGAGCGGAGACTTACGAGCAATTCCGTCGCAGAGTAGAGACGTCGCGCGACGAATTGATGGCGCTCCTTTGTAAATTAAAGGCTGACGGCAAACGGGTTGCCGCCTATGGGGCGACGTCCAAGAGCACAACGGTCACCAATTATTGCGGGATCACGCCGGATATCATCGAGTACATTAGTGATACGACGTCGATCAAACAGAACAAGTTCAGCCCAGGCGCCCACATTCCGGTGAAACCTCACGCGGAGTTCGCGAAGCGTTATCCAGATTACGCTTTGCTTTTTGCTTGGAACCACGCTGCGGAGATCAAAGCCAAGGAAACCGCGTTCATTGAAAGTGGCGGACGCTGGATCGTCTATGTCCCTCGGGTGGAGGCGCAATCGTGATCCTTTGTGGAAATCCACATGCCGGCTATCTGGCGCGCCGGGCGGAGATCGATGCTGCCGTCCTCCGGGTGCTGAACAAAGGTTGGTACATCCTCGGGCAAGAGGTCGCAAGTCTTGAATCGGAATTTGCCGCTTGGGTGGGGGCCGACTATGGCATTGGCGTCGGCAGCGGAACGGAAGCGTTGCATCTTGCGCTTACGGCCGTCGGGGTCGGGCCACGCGACGAGGTCATCACTGTGTCACACACCGCCGTGGCCACGGTGGCCGCCATAGAGATGCTCGGCGCGAGGCCAGTGTTGGTTGATATCGAACCGGACTATTTTACGATGGATCCGGTAAAACTTGCCGCCGTCATAAATTCACGCACAAAGGCGATTGTCCCCGTGCATCTGTACGGTCAGCCGGCTGATATGGACCCGATTGTCGACATCGCGCGGGAACGCGGAATTGTTGTTGTGGAAGACTGTGCCCAAAGCCACGGCGCCGAATATCGAGGCCGCCGAACCGGATCGATCGGGCTGATTGGATGCTTTAGTTTTTATCCCACAAAGAATCTTGGCGCGCTTGGCGATGGCGGAATGGTGGTGACCAGCGATGCGGCGCTCGCCGGAAAGATACGCGCGCTTCGCGAATATGGATGGACGGAACGCTACGTCAGCCATCTCGCCGGCTGGAACTCCCGCCTCGACGAATTGCAGGCTGCCATTGTTCGCGCGAAGCTCGCCCATCTGGATGCGGATAACGCCAGCCGGCAGCGCCTTGCTGCGACCTATGACATGGAGTTGCCTCGCAGCGAGCTGAAATTACCCCCCCGTCGTTCAGGCTGTTCGCATGTATTCCATCTTTATGTCGGTCGCTCGCATCGACGCGACGCGCTGCAAGCGCATCTCAAAGATCGCGAAATCGGCGCGCTCGTTCATTATCCTATCCCTGTTCACCTGCAGCCAGCCTACCTTGGCCGTCTCGCGAAACCTGGTTCGCTTCCTGAAACAGAACGGGCCGCGCGGGAAGTTCTTTCCTTGCCGCTCTACCCCGAGTTAACAGGTGCGCAGCAGTCCGCCGTGATAGAGGCCGTCCGCGAATTCACGGGCTTAAAATCATGATCGACGGCGTCGTGATCAAAGAATTGACCACCTATCCTGATGAGCGCGGCTTTTTCCGTGAGGTCATCCGAGTTACAGACCCATTGTTCGCCGAGGGCTTTGGCCAGATGAGCCACTCACTGGTAAATCCCGGCGTGGTCAAGGCATGGCACATCCACAAAATCCAGGTAGACTGGTGGTACATTGCGAGCGGCGTCCTTAAGATCGCGTTGCACGATTGCAGGCCGGAATCGCCTACATATCGCGCAACGATGGAATTTCTGATGGGCGATCATCAGCCTGCGCGCTGCCTGCGAATACCCCACGGCGTGGCCCATGGCTATCGCTGCACCGTCGGTCCTGCGCACGTCATTTACATCATGTCGCACGTCTATGATCCAGCGGACGAAGGCCGGATAGCGCATGATGATCCCGAGATCGACTATGACTGGACAAGAAGGCCGCCGATCAAATGAAGCAAGGCGTCGCTACTACAGCAGGGCGAAAACTTGCCCACGTCGCGCAATTGTTTGCTGCGCGGGCCTTTTAGATTGAGAGCAAACGATGGGCTCTTCGTTCCGCACCGTTGTCAAGCGCCTCGCGCCGCCTGTGCTGCTCGATCTCGCGCGAGGCCGGTTGGCGACACGCCATCCCTATACATGGGAAGGCGTTTATCGCCATTTGCGCGACGTGCCAGTCGAGAACGCCGGCTATGGCGACGCCGATCATATGCAGGACGTGGCGACGCAGTCTAAGGCGCTCCTGGGGGAGCTCAACGCCGGGCGACGACCGCGTTTGTGGCACGAACTTCTCGCTGTTGTAGCCGCAACGGCGAGCGCCCATTCGCAAGAACTCACCGTGGTCGACTTCGGCGGGGGGCTGGGAACGGGTTACATCCACCTGCACAGCGTGCTGCAGCAGGCCACTACTATCGACTATCACGTCATCGATCTTCCGGAAATGTGTGAAAAGGGGCGCGAAGTTTTTGCGGGTACGATGGGGATAAGCTTTCACAGCGTGCTTGCGGATGTGCGTGCTCGACCGGACATCGTCTATGCAAACAGCGTGTTGCAATATATCGAAGACTACGCCGGGCAGATTCGGGCTTTGGCGGCCCTGCGCGCTCCCTTGCTTTTACTAGCAAGGACGGCTGCCGGCGATGTGCCCACTTTCGCCTCGCGTCAGCTCACCCTGGTTAAGAAGGTAATGCCCTACTGGTTCCTAAACCGAGACGAGTTGGTGGATATTCTCAGCGTCGCCGGTTATCGGCTCGCATACGAATCGGTGACGGACCGGGAATACGATCAGTCAAACTTTCCTCCGACCCATCGGATAGGAAGGATGCGCGACCTGCTCTTCGCGCTGGCGTGATGGACCCTTTCGGAACTGACGGGCCGATGTGTTCGGATCGAGGCCGTGTCGGTATAGCGTGGCTTAGGCGCGGGAGCTGCGGCGAGAGTCCGCTTAGCCCACGCGGTGAAGTTGAGCCGCGGACGTTTTGATCGGAATCCGCTCGCATGAACACAAGCGGCATCAATCAATTTCCTCAGGAGGTCATCCTTTGGGGAGGCACGGGACAAGCCAAGGTGGTTCGTCCGATCATAGAACATTTCGGCTCACGCGTTTCAGCCGTTTTTGATGACACGCCCAACTTACCGCCACCGTTTCCTGACGTGGACCTTTTTTGCGGATGGGAGGGGTTCGAACGCTGGATCAGCGGACGGATCAATCGCAAGCGCATAGGGTTCTGCGTTGCGATCGGCAATCCGCATGGGCGCGTTCGCCTTCGGTTGCATGACAGACTGCGCGACGCCGGCTTCACTTCCGTATCGCTTGCGCATTCCACCGCCTGGATCGACAAACGCGTCCAAATCGGCGAAGGTGCGCAGATCATGGCCGGCGCTATAATTTTGACCGATGTCTGTATTGGACGCCAATGCATTGTCAATACAAAGGCCAGTGTGGATCACGAGGACATCTTGGGCGATGGCACGGAGGTTGCCCCAGGCGCTACCCTATGTGGCGCGGTCGAAACCGGCGTGAACGTGTGGATTGGCGCGGGCGCGATCGTTTTGCCCAGGCGGCGCATTGGCGATGACGCGATCGTGGGGGCAGGCGCGGTCGTCGTGAAGGACGTTCCCCCTAATGTGACAGTTGTCGGCGTGCCAAACAAACTCATGATCAAGAAGGATGGGTTGCGGTGAGTACGATACATATGGCTGGCCCGTGGATCACCGAGTTGGAAATCAGGACCGTCGAAGATGCAATGCGTAATGGATGGTACGAGAGGGCATACTGGTATTGTGAGGCATTCCAGGTAGAGTTCGCCAAATATCACAACCGTCGCTACGCGCTTATGACGCCGAATTGCACCACGGCGATCCATCTGCTTCTGACGGCGCTCGGCGTCGAGGAAGGCGACGAGGTCATTGTTCCCGAATGCACGTGGATCGCATCTGCGGCCCCGATTAATTACTTGCGGGCAACGCCGGTGTTTTGTGACATCGACCCAGAAAATTGGTGTCTTGACCCGCAGTCCGTGGCGCAAGCAATCACTCCGCGCACGAAGGCGATCATCGCCGTGGACCTGTTCGGCAACATGCCCTTGATGAACGAACTCGTCACGCTGGCTGAGCAACATGGCATTCACTTGATCGAAGATTCGGCCGAAGCACTTGGCTCGAGCTATCACGGAGTCCGGGCAGGAAGGTTTGGCGTTGGTTCCGTTTTCAGCTTCCATCGAACCAAGACGCTTGTCACCGGCGAGGGCGGAATGCTTTTGCTCGACGATGACAAGCTTTTTGACCGTTGTTCGGTGCTGCGTGATCACGGGCGACGCCCTGGCACGACGACGTATTTGAATGAGGAAGTTACCTATAAGTACATGCCTTTCAACGTCCAGGCGGCAATTGGCTACGCTCAATTCCAGCGACTGGATGAGCTCGTCGGCAAGAAGCGTTGGATCTGGCAGTGCTACAAGGAGCGGTTGGCTGACATCGGGGGGCTAACCTTCAATGCCGAGCCGAACGGCGTTTTGAACAGCGTCTGGATCACTGCGTTGGTTTTTGACCCGAGCCATGGTCTTGGCAAAGCGGAAGCAATGAAGAGGCTGAGTGATCTGGGCATTCCCTCTCGCCCATTTTTCTATCCACTTTCTTCCCTTCCCGCATACCCGGGCGCTGGAGTGACGTATCGCTCGCGCAATCCCCACGCTTACGACATTTCCAGCCGCGGCATAAATTTGCCCGGCGCCCTAAACTTGACCGAAAGTCAAATTGACGAAGTATGTGACGGCATCAGAAAAATACTTCGCCCCTAGGTTACGCTCGCTGAGGCGGCTCGTCCCTAGGTCTGTTCATGTCGACTTCTTGGAAGTCGACATGAATATAAGGTGAGCGTTTCGGTCTTCGAAGCGCCACTGGGGCATGACGGTTATCTTCCAAATGACGTGTTCGACGCGCATGGGTCATCTTGGCGGCCTCATTCGTTGGCGAGAAAGCATCGGACGCCGCCGCCCAATTTGGCGCAAGGCGAAGATTATGACGGCTACATTTGAATGGGCGGTCAAACAATTGGCCAGTGAATGAAAACATAGCATTACGCGTCAATGACGAAGCGAGCGTGACCACAGCAAACGGACCGTGACAAACTGAAACAGACTGAAAACATGAACATTCTCGTCATCGGCGGCGCAGGATTTCTGGGGGCGAATCTCGTCCGGTTCTGCCTGGAACAGCCAGGGGTGAAGCTCACGGTAATGGATTCTCTGGAACCAGAGTTAAAAGCGACGACGCGTCATCTGGAGCCGGTTTGGGATAAAATACGATTCGTCCGGGCGAGCCTTCTCGACGATACCGCTCTCGGTGAGGTCGTGCAGGATCAGGACATCATTTTCAATTGCGCAGGACAGACCAGCCATCCGCTGTCGATTCAGAATCCGCTTCTCGACGCGAAGATCAATACGCTCGGCAATCTGAAACTGCTCGAAAGCGTTCGGCATCTCAACCACAAGGCTGTCGTCGTCTATACGTCAAGCAGTACGGTGGTCGGAAAAGCGGTCCACGACATCGTCGATGAAACGCACCCTGAGCGCCCATTGGAAATCTATTCGGCAAACAAGGGCGTGGCGGAGAAATACTACCAGATCTACCATGGCGTGCACGGTCTGAAGACGATCGTGCTCCGCTTCGCCAACCTTTTCGGTCCCTTTGGAAAGGGATACGCGGAATTTGGGTTCATCAATTACTTCATCAGCCTCGCGCAGGCGGGGGATGAGATCCGCATTTTCGGCGACGGGGCCCAGACCCGTAACGTGCTCTATGTCGAAGACGCGGCGCGGGCGATATGGATGGCGGCGCATTCTAATAACCTGGTGGGCGAAATCTGTTTTGTCGTCCACGACGAGCATCTTTCGGTGCGGGATATTGCGGCTGGCGTCATGCGGGCGATGGGGCGCGGCAGCGTGACCCACGTGCCCTGGCCGGACGAGCGCAAACGCATCGAGGTGGACAAAGTGCGCATCACCGCGGCCAAGTTCCACAGCCTGACCGACTGGCGGCCGCGCTACACGTTCGAGGAAGGTCTCGCGCGCACAAAAACTATTTCGGAGGGAACACAAGCATGAAAATGGCGATCACGGGCGCGCTTGGGCACATCGGCTCGCGGCTCATTCGCGAGATCCGACCGGAAGACTTTGACGAGGTCGTGCTGCTCGATAACTTTGCGACACAACGCTATTGTTCGTTGTTCGACCTGCCGGCTGGCGTTCCGTATCGTGTGATTGACGCCGATGTCCTCACCGCCAATCTTGAGGCCTGCTTCTCCGGCTTCGATGTCGTGGTCCATCTTGCCGCAATCACAAATGCCGAGGGCAGTTTCGAGATTCAAGATCAAGTGGAGCGCGTCAATTTCGTGGGCACCGAGCGCGTCGCCCGCGCCTGCGCAGCGACAGGCGCCAAGCTCATATTTCTTTCGTCGACAAGCGTCTACGGATTGCAGCAGGAGGTGGTTGACGAGGATTGCCCAGTCGACTTGCTCAAGCCGCAAAGTCCGTATGCCGAAAGCAAGATCATGGCGGAACAATTGCTTGCCGAACTTGGCGCGAGTATGGGCTTGCGCTTCGTGACGTTCCGGTTCGGTACGATTTACGGCGTGTCGCCCGGCATGCGCTTTCACACTGCGGTCAACAAGTTCGCCTGGCATGCCTGTGTCGGACAGCCGCTGACAGTGTGGCGGACCGCATTGCACCAGCGCAGGCCTTATCTCGATTTGGCCGATGGCGTAAGAGCGCTGCAGTTCGTCATCGCCCGCGATATTTTCGATGGCAATATCTACAACGTCGTCACCGACAATCTGACGGTCAATGATGTCATCGAGGGTTTGCGCAGGCTTATGCCGGACGTCAAGGTGGCCTTCGTTGACTCCAAGATCATGAATCAACTTTCATATACCGTCAGCAATGAGCGACTTCGTCGGCTTGGGTTCGAATATGAAGGTAGCCTAACGCAAGGGATCCAGGAAACGGTGGCGTTGTTGCGCAACGTTCGACAACAAATCCCGCGACCTGATATGCCGAGCTGAGATCGCTCGAACGCCGTCGCGATGCGATGCGGTGGGCAGCTCCGTTCGATTTGCGGCTCGAGACGCGTTCGTCCGAGCGTAAAGCGAGCATATCCGTGACCGCCGCGCCGGTTCCGGCTTGTGATCACGCGGCTTGAATTGGCCACCCCGATGCATGTGCGTCCGCATGTTCATATCGTGCCTGACTCGCCGCAGCTGCCGCCATTCGATCAGTAGCGCAGCGAGGTCCGTCGAGATACAGATCGGATCGCGCTCGGATGGATTGGAAGCCGCGGCGCCTCCATCTTCAAAAGCTCGTCCAAATCCCTGAACCATCTGAATGAGTCAGCTAGATGAACAATAACGTGCCTCCCCCCGGCAATACCTCGTTAGAGGCTCTCATCACGAGTTGGAAAAAATCGCCTTATCCTTCTGTAAAAATTACTTCGTATTTCCCAGCTTATGTCGAACTGTTTGATCATCTTCGAGGGACGGCTTGCACCTTTATTGAAACAGGAATTTTGGATGGCGGATCACTCTTTATGTGGCGAAGTTGGCTTGGCGATAATGCAAGAATAATCGGCATTGATTTAAATCCTGAGGCATTGAAATGGAAAGACCACGGGTTTGAGATTTTTATTGGCGATCAAGGCGATCCTTTATTTTGGCAAGGCACGTTTAAAGAAATAGGAGAATTTGATGCTCTATTAGACGACGGTGGCCATCAATCTTTTCAGCAAATTGTTACGGCATACGAGGCTATTAGAAGAGCAAAGAAAAAATGCGTTGTTGTAGTTGAGGATACGACTACAAGTTTTATGAAAGACTTTTCGAAGCATGGGAAGTATTCTTTCCTTGAGTTTTCAAAAGATGCTACTGATGTCTTGGTTGGAAGATCTGTCAATATAGATAAAGGGCGATTCCCCTCGTCCATCAATAATGAAATTGTGCGCAATTTTCATAATACGTATAGCATACAATTTTTTAATGGCATCGTTGCGTATAAATTGGACCCAAATTACTGCATTGAGCCACAGGTTGTTCGAAATATGCCGCCAAATTCGGCATCAGATTTTAGATACAAAGGCGTTGAATCGGCATACGTAGATTGGCCGCATCCGTTCAAAAGGAAATCAGTCATTGTCAAAGGTGGGATGAACTACAGATCTAAATTGAAAATTATTAAATCATTTATTCATAAAGTTATAAAAAAAACCAAAGCTACTGTGGCGGCGGATAAGTGAATGGTTCGGCGGCGGGGCGTCAATCGAATTCACTCCTTACGACCGCGCCTTCCTCGGCGCGATTTCTGACTCGCCGTATTTGACGAAAATGAGCTTGCGGCCTTCCGCCTTCGATGCGATCGATCGTTCAGATTTGGCGCGAAGGTTTGCAGTCCGCCCTGCACTGGCGGGAACCGCTCTCAACGGCATTGATCTCCGGCGAACTTGAAGCGCCTGGCAAAGTCCCTGATGAAGCTCAGATCGAATTCGAGATGGGAGCGAACGGCGCTGAATTCCAATGGCCGTTGGTATAGTTCTTGTATTTCTCATATGTCCGAAGAGTGTATCGGCTTAAACAGGAGCACGCCCCCGTGTTGAAGCCCAACCTTATCGCTAATTTTGTCGGCCAAGGCTGGGTCGGCCTGATGGGCTTAATTTTTGTGCCTTCCTACATCTATTATCTAGGCATTGAGGCGTATGGGGTCATTGGGCTTTATTACGTCCTACTGACGTCCCTTACTTTGCTCGATTTCGGAATGACTCCCACTTTGAGCCGGGAAATCGCGCGCTTCACCGGAGGCGGAAGCGACGCCATTGCTGTCAGAGACCTGCTTCGGAGCATCGAAACCTCGACTATTATTCTATCTATCCTTGCTATCCTTGGTGTTTGGGCAGCGTCCGGTTGGTTATCGACGTCGTGGTTGCGTTACGAGAAGCTCTCTCCGGCTGTTGTTGCACAAGCGATCGCTATCATGGGGGTAGTCTGCGCCTTACGCCTTGTCGAGAGCATCTATAGAGGTTGCATCATCGGCCTTCAGCGCCAGGTTCTTCTCAACGGCGTTAGTAGCGCGCTTGCTACACTACGCGGCCTCGGGGCGGTCACAGTGCTTGCGTGGATTGCTCCCACAATTCAGGCCTTCTTCCTTTGGCAGGGACTTATCTCAGCCGTTAACGTGCTTATTTTGGCTACCGCCACGTACCAACTTTTGCCGCGAGGAGTAAGAGGCGGGCGTTTTTGTCTTAGTACGTGGAAGCGATTCGGAGGATTTGCGGGAGGCATGTTCAGCATAACGATCGCTGGTATTCTGCTAGGAAATGCCGACAAAATCGTCCTGTTAAGGCTTTTGACCCTAACAGATTATGGCTATTATACATTGGCAGGGCTCGTCGCGTCGAGCTTATTTACATTGATATATCCAGTCACTCAAGCTTGGGCTCCGAGGCTAAACCAGTTGCATGCCGCCAACGACCTGGTGCGGTTCATTCAGACCTATCATCAGGGAGCACAACTTATCAGCGTCGCCGCTGGAAGCGCTGCTTTTTTTCTGATCGCCTTTGCGGATGTCGTTCTCAATCTTTGGACACACGACCCGGTCTTGACGGCGCAGACGTCAGCCGTCCTAAGACTTTTGGTCTTCGCGAATCTTCTGAACGGGCTCATGAATATGCCATGTCAGGCACAACTCGCGTATCGTTGGCTTGGATTAGTGTTACGCGCGGAATTCTTGGCCGTCGTAATCATCGTGCCGGCGATTCTTCTGGCCACGCCTCGTTTCGGCATGGAGGGCGCCGGTTGGAGCTTGATCGCCTTAAATGCAGGTTACCTTCTTATGACGGCACAGTTCATGTACCGGCGCATCCTCGTCATGGAAAAATGGAAATGGTATTGTAATGATATCCTATTTCCCCTTACAGCGGCGGCTTTTGTCGCTTTTTGCTCCCGTGGCGTTCTCATGCTTCTGCCAGGCGGGAGCATCGAATATTGGAGCATGTTCGCTCTCAGCGCGGCGATGACGCTAGCAGCCGCCTGGGCGGCTGCGCCGAGCATTCGGCGTCAAACCATCGACATGGCGGCTTTTTATGCCATTCACATGAGGTTGAATCGGGCGGCTCGGCTTGATCAGTGAGCCGTCGGACACGTGCCCCCTCATTGACCGGATGAAGCCAGCAAATCGTGGGGCCAAATGTGCTGAAGACAAACGATTTAACCATTCTCCTTACGCTTAGGGGGCGACACCTGCACACCATGCGTTGGCTTTGGCACGCAGATCGTATTTGTCTGCCCTTTCGCGTGATCGTTGCGGACGGCCAAGTGCATCCGACCATAGATCGCTTGTTATCAAATCCAGCTACATTCCCGCACTTGAGTTTTGATTACCACCGTTATGAGGATAGATCCTTTAGTGACTTCTTTCGCAAATGCGTTGATGCGCTCGGTAAAGTTCAAACGCAGTACGTAATGATGTCTGACAATGACGATTTTCTTTTTCCGGCCGGACTCCAAAAATGCATAACCTTCTTGGATGGCGCGCCAGAGTATGTATGCGCTTCCGGCGGAATACCGGGCTTTTCTATTTTTCCCCAATCGGGGGCGGCTTGCAATGTCGTCGGCTCACTGCGGCGCATTCGTTATCGATGTCATGATGACGGCAGCTATCGAAGTCGTGACTTAGATGACGCATCGATGGCAGTTCGAGTTTTGGGCGAACTGACTAATTACCTTAGTATCTATTACGATGTTTATCGTACTCAGTCTTTACGGGTTATTGCTGAAGAAATCCAAGCTTTCGACTTCAGTGACCTTCTCATTCACGAAATGTACGGAGCGCTGCGCGCGGTAACTCTGGGGAAGGTAAGGTCGGACCCTTCCTATTTTTCTTATTTCCGCCAAGGTGGAACCTCATCGAGGGTCTCCTTCAAGAATGATTGGGTGCATCATCTGCTTCGCAGCCGCTTCCCACAAGATTTTGCGGCCATGGCGTCGATGATCGCGCGCAAGGCCGCTGAGGCCGATGGTTGTGGTCAACCCGAACTCGAGGAGCGGATACGTGACGCTTACGCAGCCGTTCTTAGGACAATGCTCGCGGGTACCATGATGCGCCATCGTTTTCCGCGGCTTTTCGCCCTGAAGCAACGCTTCCTTGCGTTGCCCCGTCCTCGCTTATTGCCTGCGTCGCTGCGACGTAAATTGGATAAGCAAAAACTTTGGAAACATTTGGCTTCGGACGGCGCCGCCAGCGACACAATCAGGGCCCACGCCAAGGAATTGGAGGATATTGAGACCACCCTTCGCGGAGACGAGTTTTTGAAGTTCGTTTCTCGTAATGCTCCCGATTTGCTTGCGGTCGAGCATATGCAGTGAATGGGGAAGGTCGGGCGGTATCGGCGCTACATTGCAACTCCGACCACGTCGGTAGGGTAAAGTTAAATGCTTGCCGAGTTCGGTACCAGAGAACGATTTTTGTCATGAAAGCCGATAACCATGATTTCCGAGCGTGGCCAAGGAGCGATTCAAGCTGGAACAAACTCATCGATCATGACGCCCACGATAATGGAACTTCAGTGGGGCGGATCAAAGAGGTTTGCTTTCGCAATTGGGCTCATATTGACGAACGCGACGAATTTGCCTGGTGGTTGGCGGCGCCAAAGGAAGCCGGTTCTGGTTCCGTTGAGCAGGTTCCTCTGCAAAGTGAATGCGCTGTGACGGAAATAGGGAGCGCTGAATCTTGAAAGGCATCGTACTTGCCGGCGGGGCCGGCACCCGTCTGTATCCAGCGACATTGGCAATCAACAAGCAGTTGCTGCCGATCTATGACAAACCGATGATCTATTATCCAGTTTCAGTCTTGTTGCTCGCTGGAATTCGAGAGATATTGATCATTTCAACTCCAGAATATGTAAATCATTACAAGCGGTTGTTTGATTCGGGCGAGCAACTCGGAATCAGCTTTGAATACGCAACTCAGCCAGAGCCGGGGGGCCTTGCGCAGGCCTTTATAATCGGCCGCGAATTTATCGGCGATGACTCGGTCGCGCTCGTGCTTGGCGACAACATATTTTTTGGCGCCGGGATGACGACGCTCCTAAAAAAGGCGCGCTCCCGGAAAGTCGGCGCGACAGTTTTCGGCTATCACGTCGAACACCCCCAGCGCTATGGAATCGTCACGTTTGATCCTGACGGCCACGCAATCGACATTTCGGAAAAACCTCAGAAGCCAGAATCGAACTGGGCAGTTACAGGACTTTATTTTTACGACAATAAGGTCACCGAAATTGCAACAAGAATGAAGCCCTCTGCGCGTGGTGAACTCGAGATAACAGATATCAATCGCATTTACTTGGAACTGGGCGAGCTTTTCGTCGAGCGCTTGTCACGCGGTTACGCATGGTTTGATATGGGAACTCACGACAGTCTTTTGGAAGCGTCCGAATTTGTTCGGGTTGTTCAGCATCGTCAAGGACTTCAAGTTGCGTGCCTCGAAGAAATCGCGTTTCTTAATGGGTTCATTGATGAAAAGCAGCTGCTCGAAACTGGAAAGCAATTGGAAAAAACAACGTACGGGCAGAACCTCTTAAGTTTAGCAAAAAACTGGAGGCAGCGCGACCAAGCATTTCCGGATGGCGCATCGTAACGGTTTGAGTCGAGTCGCTGAGAAGCTCGAAGCGAGCTCGACAAACCGCAAATCGGCGAATTTCGGAAGAAAAAAGCTGAACGAGTTGGGCTTGCACATCAAAAACTGTATGTTTTCGTGATGCTTGCTGAATTCAAACTTCCGCAAAGCGATGTAGATGGCTCGTTTAAACCAAGAGGAGATTGATACGTGCGAGTTCTGATGTCAGGTGGCAGCGGTTTCATTGGTTCCGCACTTGTGCTCCATCTCGTAGAGAAGCTCGGGCGTCAAGTTCTGAATATTGACGCGCTCACTTATGCGGCGAACCCGTTGTCCCTTGCGCGACTTGAACACGACTCGAACTATCGATTAGCGGAAGGCGACATTTGTGACTTCTCCTTCGTAAACGCCGCCTTCAACAAATTCGAGCCCGATGCGGTCATTCATCTGGCTGCGGAAAGCCACGTCGATCGGTCGATCACTGGTTCCAGTGCGTTTGTGCGAACGAATGTATTCGGCACGCAGTCAATGCTCGACGCGGCGCGATTATATTGGCAGGGCTTGCCAGTATCGTGCAAGGAGAAGTTTCGGTTTCTGCACGTCTCGACCGACGAGGTTTATGGTTCACTCGGTGACGACGGAGCATTTGATGAAGCTAGTCGATATGATCCGCGTTCACCCTATTCCGCATCAAAAGCAGCGTCAGACCATCTTGTCCATGCATGGGGCCATACGTACGGACTTCCAACTCTGGTTTCAAATTGCTCAAACAACTATGGACCAAGACAATTTCCTGAAAAGTTAATCCCATTGACGATTCTCAATGCCCTTGAGGGAAAAGCTCTGCCTGTCTATGGCGATGGACTCAATGTGAGAGACTGGATCCACGTCGAGGATCATGTTCGAGCGCTGGTTGAAATTCTAGATCGGGGTAAGATCGGGGAAACTTATTTGGTTGGCGCTCGCTCTGAGCGCACGAATTTGCAAGTTGTGCAGGCCATTTGCGATTCCTTCGATCGTTTGCGGCCGAGTTGGGGACCGCATGGCAGGCTTGTCACCTTTGTTTCCGACCGACCTGGGCATGATAGACGGTACGGGATCGATCCAACGAAAGTCGAGCGGGAAACGGGATGGAAGCCTCGAAAAGCCTTCGAGTTGGCTCTTGAAGAAACTATTGCATGGTATATGGCCAACGAAAATTGGTGGAAGTCCATTCGGCTCGATATCTATCAAGGCCAACGTCTCGGGCTCCTTCCATAGAGCGCGCATGGATCGATGGGCTACAAGCCGCCAGCGCCGGAAGTCTTCGTGCCCGCAATGGCCACGCGGGCGCCTTCGTAAATCCGACCAGCTACGCCGCCTTCGTTGGCCCCGAGGCCGTCAATGCACTGACTTTCAAACTGGACCCACAGTGGGGGCCGGTCACTCCACAGCCTCAGCCGAGGAGAAGGAGGCCATGAGCGTCGATGTCGAATGCGTGGTGATCGGCGCGGGCGTCCTCGGATTGGCGGTCGCGCGCGCCCTGGCGCAACGTGGCCGCGAGGTCGTCCTCGCCGAGGCGGAAAGCGCGATTGGAACCGGCGCGTCTTCGCGCAATTCCGAGGTGATCCACGCCGGCCTCTATTATCCGCCGGGCAGTCTCAAGGCCCGGTTATGCGTCGAAGGGCGCGCGAAGCTCTACGCGTTTTGCGCCGACCATGGCGTACCGACAAAAAGAACCGGCAAGCTGATCGTCGCGACACGCGAAACGCAGATCCCCGAACTTATGCGCATTGCCGAGACCGCCCGCCGCAACGGCGTCGCGGATCTCGTCATGCTCGACCGGCAGACCGCACGGTCCGTTGAGCCGGCCCTCACCTGCTGCGCCGCGCTCCTGTCCCCCTCGACCGGCATACTCGACAGTCACGCTTATCTTCTCGCCCTGCGCGGTGAAGCGGAAAGTCATGGCGCGAACGTTGCCCTGGCGACGCCCTTTGGCTCGGGCGCGGTGCGGCCCGGTGGGTTTCATCTGCTTTTCGCGGACGCGGCGCAAACCGCGCTGACTTGCCGCATCCTCATTAACGCCGCCGGATTGAATGCTCCCGCGGCGGCGCGGACCCTAGCCGGTCTGCCGGGCGGAACGATTCCGCAGGCCCATTTCTGCAAAGGAAGCTATTTCGCCTTGCAGGGCCGCGCGCCTTTTTCACGCTTGATCTATCTGCTGCCCGAAGCAGCGGGCCTCGGCATCCACCTGACCCTCGATCTCGGCGGAGGCGCAAAATTCGGCCCCGACGTCGAATGGATTGAGCGCCTCGATTTTTCCATGGACGCCGCCAAGGGCGAAAAATTCGCCGCCGCCATCCGCGCCTTCTGGGCGGATTTGCCCGATGGTGCGCTGCATCCGGCTTTTTGTGGTATCCGTCCAAAGATCAGCGGCCCCGGGGAACCCGCGCGCGACTTTGCAATTCTCGGTCCCGCCGACCATGGTATTGTCGGCCTCGTCAATCTTTTCGGCATCGAATCGCCCGGCCTGACGGCCTCGCTCGCCATCGCCGACTATGTGGCGGAAATGATCTCACATTGAGATCGTTACTTCACAGTGGTCGACCTTCGATCGCGGCGACCGTTACTGGTCGACGAAATGGGTTAGCTCGCAACACAGCCGATGCTACGGTTTCGTAGCCCGAAACACGTTTTGATGGGGGTGGACTTGAAGAACCTGATGCGAAATTTGGTGAATAGAATCGGTTACGACGTGGTAAAGCTGAGGAACTCTAACGCAGAGCTTTCCACGCACCTTATGAACGTCTTTGCCGCCAAGAATATCGACTGCGTTCTCGACGTCGGCGCGAATTCGGGTCAATATGGCAAGTTTCTGCGGGAGATTGGTTTCAAGGGGTACATTGTGTCCTTCGAGCCGGTGATGGGCGTTTTTGAGCGCCTTGAAGAGAACGCCAAATCGGACCGCAAATGGATTTGCTATAATCTTGCGCTTGGCGACCAGCAGCAAGAAAAGACGATCAATGTTTATGAAAGTACCGTATTTTCTTCGTTTCTCGAAGCAAGCGACTACTCAAAAGGTATCTGGAATTCACTCAACAGTGCGAATACGGAGACCGTGCATGTCACGCGATTGGATGACATTTTTCAAGAGATCGTGGCGCGAACAGGTTGCGATAGGTTTTTCTTCAAAATGGATACGCAGGGCTACGACATCAATGTATTCAGAGGCGGAATTGGCTCGCTCTGCAAGGTCGAAGCTCTACAATCTGAGATTTCGCTGATAGCTGTATACAAGGAAATGCCATCGAGTTACGGGGTCTTGACTGAGTTTCACTCTCACGACTATTTTATCAGTGGGATGTACCCGATAAACAGGGACGAATCCCTTGCGGTGATCGAATATGATTGTGTGCTGGTGAGGCGCGCGCCGGGCGCCGGCGCCTGACATCCTGGTCCACTCCAGACGACGCTCTTCATGGCAGGCATTCTTCTCATCACGAAGAGGATAAATGAGCGCCCGTCGGGCGGTCGCGAGATGCTGTGCAAGCTCAATCGCGATTGCCTCCGGGATATTTTTGGCGACGCGCTGAGCGTCCTGGAGCTCGACGCCCGGCCCCTGTCGGTCGCTCATCAAGTTCTCGAATTTTCCATTTTATAGTCCCCGATGGGGGATCAGCAAATCCTTCGCCTTCAGGCGATCGGAAAGCAATCTTTGTGGAATGCAGACAGCGATCATACCGCACATGTCTAAACGAGCATATGGCCCTGGAGGACCCGAATGAACCCCAATGACACCCTTGTGTGCCCTCATTGCCATTCCAAAAATCTGTCCTTTTCAACCATTGAAGTCGGTTGCGCCCAGTGTCATCGCACCTATCCCGTTTGCATGGGAATCATCGATTTTCGGGATGCCGAACTTGAGGCAACAGCGGATTTTTCTATCTTAGAAGATCGGCGTATTGCGGAAATAATGGCGCTCTTGTTTCCTAAGACTAAAACATTCAACGAAATGCTATCTATTTTAGATATTTTAACACAAAATATTACGCATTGGTCTGATTTTAGCAAACTTGATTTAACCAATTTCCTTGTGGAGAATAATATTCGTCCGGAAGCCCTCCGGCCAGACCAAAGCTTGCATGGCTACCACATTTTAAACCAAATTGATTTGTATCTCATAGATGCGAAACGAATTATGCCCCCTAACGGTTTGGCCTTAGAAGATGGCTGCGGTCTCGGATTTTTCGTGGAAGGCCTCGCGGCTCGATTTGAGAATTTGATTGTGCTTGATTTCTCACTATGCTATCTAATTCTTGTTAAAAAGCTTATTGAAGAAAAATGTATTGAAAACACTACACTCATCTGCGGTAACGCAGAATCTTTGCCTTTAGGTGATGCTGTTTTCGATTTTATCCACTCTAACAATGTGATCGAACATGTATCGAATCAAGAAGCGCTTGTCGCTGAAGCCAAACGAACCATGAAGGTGGGCGGCCTGTTATTCGTTCGATCTCCAAACCGATTTTCTATATATTTCGAACCCCATTTTCGACTTCCTGGATATGGATTTTTCCCGGATTGTTTGCGAAGAAAAATCATTGAAATTAGACAAAACAGAAGCGTCGATGCTATATCACTTTTGTCTCTCAAGGAACTTAGGTCCTTGTTATTCACGTATTTCGGCTCAGCAGTTTTTATAAGCTTTATACCACGAAACACAACAAGCACTGCCTCGGGTGGAAAAATTCGAACCTTTTTGGTGACGCTCTTAAGGTCGCGTTTTGGAGTCATCGCAAATATGCTCATAAATACATATATGCTTGGTGTCATGCCATATCATACCGCAATCTGCTTTAATGACAACGGAATACGGGAGTCTCACGATCGGTCTAATCTTTCAAGCCAAGAATGAACTGTATCTAATTCTTGAATTCTGGTGGAAATCGCGCATCGCGAGAGGCTCAGCGAAATCAGCGCAGATGCAGTCTGTTGGCGCGTCTTTGCCCGGAAATGGTGATGCACTCCAATGTCGTTGGAGGGTGGCGCCCCTGGCTCAGCGCGAGCCGGGTACTGCGGATTGAGCTTCTGAATATTCGCAGGGGATGCTTACATGGCGGGAATTCTGCTCATCACCAAGAGGATTCACGAGCGCCCGGCGGGCGGTCGCGAGATGTTGTGCAAGCTCAATCGTGATTGCCTGCGTGACATTTTTGGCGACGCGCTGAGCGTGTTGGAGCTCGACGCCCGGCCCGTGTCGGGCGTTCATCAGGTTCTGGAAGCGTTCCAGGGTCGCATCGACGGCGTGAGCGCCGCCGTTATCGCCGAAGCCGCAAGGGAAATAGAGCGGAAGGAAATTTCCTGCGTCTTTCTCGATGGATCCAATCTCGGCGAAATCGCTGCGCAATTGAAGAGGCGCGCGCGCGACGTCAGTATCGTCTCGTTTTTTCACAACGTCGAGTCGCGGTTCTTCCTGGGTTCCTTCAAGGCGTCCAGAACCCTGCACGCGCTCGCCGTGTTACTTGCGAGTTATCTGGCTGAACGTAAGGCCGTTCAACATAGCGACGTGTTGATCGCATTGACCGAGCGCGACAGTCGGCTTCTCCGCCGCGTCTACGGTCGGGGCGCGACTTACATCTCGCCCATGGCGCTCGAGGACAGGCGGCTGTCTGCGAACGACGCTGCAAGCGGGAATGTGGAAAGCCGGGACAAGCGCTACCTTCTATTTGTCGGCGGCGCCTTTTACGCTAACCGGCTGGGTATCGCTTGGTTCGTCGAAAACGTGGCGCCGCGCATCCGCATCAAGACCGTGGTCGTCGGGAAAGGCTTTGAAACCCTGAAGACGAGGCTCGAAACCAAGGCCGACATTGAAATCGTCGGCGCCGTACAAAATCTGTCCGAATGGTATCTCAACGCTCATTGTGTGATCGCGCCGATCTTCGATGGTTCCGGGATGAAGACCAAGGTCGCGGAAGCCCTGATGTTCGGCAAAAAGGTGATCGGGGCGCCCGAGGCTTTTTCGGGCTATGAGAATGTCACCGGGCAGGCAGGATGGACTTGCGCGACCGCGGATGAGTTCGTTGACGCAATCGACCGGATTGAGCGCGTAGAATTACCGGCTTTCGATTTGCAGGTCCGGGCGCTGTTCGATCGGAATTATTCATATGACGCGGCGCGCGCGCGTCTGACTCGCATTCTCGAACCACTCGTGCGAGCCAAGAAAGACGGCTCGCCGTTCACGCCGACGAGCGGCTCTCGAAAGAGACCGCACGCCGACGAAAGCGTTTCAGACAGCGTCCCGAACCGAGGTGAAAGATGAAAATCTGTGTTGTCACGCCGCGGTTTGCGGTTTCCGGCGTCCCCCTTGCGCAATTACGATTTGCGCAAGCGCTCGCAAACAATGGTCACGACGTAGATTTGCTGATCGGGTGTGTAAATCCCGGGTTTGTGTTGCCGGAAATCACTGGCGTCAACGTCGTCGTTCTAAATTGCTGGAACGTTCGTTGGATGTTGTACCCGATGTGGCGCTATTTTCGCTCGCACCGGTTGGACGTCGTTTTTTCAGCGGAAGATCATTTGAACACGATAGTATTGCTGGCGCTTATCCTGTCCGGATCACCGGCGAAGGTGAGCGGATCCTCACGCGTCACTCCTTTTGACACCTACTCAAACAAAGTGTTTTCGAAGCGGTGGTTTCTCAAGGTTCTCGTCCGCACGGTCATGTGGCGCGCGAACGTGCTGACCTGCGTGTCGAAGGACATGGTTGAGCAATACCGAAGGGTTTTTCGCAATCCGCCGCACACGTGGGTATACAACATTGTGGACAACCACCAGGCGAGACAAAAAATGCTTGAGCCGGTCGATGTGGATTGGTTCCAGCAAGAAGGCACGCCGCTCATTGTCGCGGCGGGCCAGCTCGAGCCGTGGAAGGGTTTCGCCGATCTCATCCGTGCGATGAAAGAGGTATCGGAACATCGGTCGGCGCGTTTGGTCATTTTCGGCGAAGGGTCGCTTCGGCCCCAGTTTGAACGCCTGATCGCGGAGCTCGGCCTGTCCGACCAAATAAGATTAGCGGGCAATGTTCTCAATCCGCTAAAATTTTTCGCGCGAGCCGACGTATTCGTTCTGTCGTCCCACGTCGAAGGCATGCCGAACGTACTTATTGAAGCCATGATGTGCGGATGCACGCCTGTCGCGACTAATTGCCCCACCGGGCCGCGGGAACTCCTGCTAGACGGCAAATATGGCTATCTCGTTGCGGTTGGAGATCCCACAGCCATCGCGAGCGGAATCAAAAAAGCGTTGGATAAGCCGATCGCCAAGGACCTTTTGGCTGAAGCCGTCCTGCCATTCGAGGAGCACACCGTGATTTCACGCCATTTCGCACTGCTGGGCCTTGCCAACCTACCAAGTGCGTCAATATACCTTGAAACGGAGCCAAGCTGATGCTCGCAATCAAAGATCAACAAAATCAAGGTGCTTGATCTTTTCCCAATGCTGAGAAGGCCTAGTGCCATCCAAAAAACACTCTTCTCGAAACGCATTGTCTGGGTCCAATTCACGATCATCAAGCGCAAGTAAATCTTTCCGAGGCTGAAATCGCCGCCAACCAGAAACCGGTTCTTCGAGCTGTCCGCTCAAGAGTTGGGGCCTCCGGCAAACCCGATGCGGGTTTAGCCCGTCTTATGGATGCACTCCGGTTGCGACCAATTGTCCGACCGGCCCTCGGGAACTGTTAAATCACGGGAAATTTGGCTATCTCGTTGCAGTCGGGGATCCAATCGCCATCGCGGCGGGAATTGAAGAGGCGTTGGACAAACCTATCGACAAGCATCTCCTCGCTGAAGCGGTCCTGCCATTCGAAGAGCGAACCGTTATTTCGCGACACTTTGAGCTGTTGGGTTTGGCCGATCGTGTAGGGGAACCTTTAAAGTGATGCGAGACAATTGGTTGGATTGCAGGAGCTTGGAGTTATCCGGTCTGGTGTCCGGACCCAATAAAGGGATTGAACGAAGCCGCTCCCGCCGTGGGAGCGGCTTCGTTCAATCCCCTAACTGAACACAGGCCCTAATGCAAAATGAAAATAATGCATCGAACGACGACATGATTCGGCTGAAGAACGTTGATCCTCACGTCGTTGCGGGATTCGGCGACGAATGGTCGCGTTTTGACCAGTCCGAACTTTCACAAGACGAACTCCATCGGCTCTTTGAAGGCTATTTCTCGACCTTCCCCTGGGCCGACCTTCCGCCGAATGCGGAAGGCTTTGATATGGGGTGTGGTAGCGGCCGCTGGGCTTTCTTCGTCGCGCCCCGGGTTGGGCGGCTGCACTTGATCGACGCGAGCAAGGACGCGCTTGATGTCGCCCAGCGCAAACTGGCGGCTGCGACCAACGTGGATTTCATTCACGCCAGCGTTGCTGATGTGCCACTGCCCGATAACTCGCAGGACTTCGGTTACTCGCTAGGTGTCTTGCATCATATCCCAGATACACAATCCGGTCTTGAGGCCTGTGTGGGAAAGCTGAAACCTGGTGCGCCGTTTCTGCTCTACCTTTATTATCGCTTCGATAACCGGCCCATCTGGTATCGCCTGATATGGCAGCTTTCCGACATCTTACGTCGCTTCATCTCACGTTTGTCGCATGAGGCGCGGTATGCAATATCGCAAGCGATCGCCGTTCTGGTCTATTGGCCGCTGGCAAGGGTGGCAGGTGGCTTGGAGAAGATCGGCGTTTCCCCAGAGGCTCTGCCACTGAGCGCTTATCGCCACAGCTCTTTCTATACGATGCGCACCGATGCGCTCGACCGTTTCGGAACGCGTCTCGAGAAGCGCTTCACCCGCTCGGAGATTTTGTTGATGATGGAGCGGGCTGGGCTCACTCACATAAGTTTCCGCGAGGCGGAACCTTACTGGTGTGCATCGGGCATCAGGAAGAGGTGATTGAAAGCGCCTCACTTTTCCGGCCTTTACAAAGCGGCGCGCAGCCAGTTTTTGCGGGCTCAATCGCCCTATAGACGGCGCTATCGGATTTTCGATGGTTGAAGCCTCAAGTTGCCCAATTGAATACAAAAAGGGGTAGAGGGGATTGCCCCTGTCATCTTGGCCCGACGCTCGCCACCGAGATCACGGTAATTTTCTGAGTGAAACCATGAAGATTGGACTGAACGCAACATGTTTGACGGCGCGAAGCTCGGGCGCGGCGCAACGGTTCAGGGGGCTTTATGGTGAATTGTTTAATAGACTAAGTAACGTTGAATTTGTTGTTTATGAACCAAGCGATTGTGAGGTTCGTAATTGGTTCGACGGCTACGAAAATGTTAGATTTATTCGAACACAATTACTGAGCGAGAATAGACTACAAAGATATATATTTGGAAAAATCTTTTGGAATGTCGAAATAAATAAGAATGAATTCGATTGGTTCGAATCAGTTAATTTGCCGATTGTTAATTCTATGTCATGTCGTAATTTACTTACAATTCACGATATTCGCGATTTAAAATTGAAAGGAAACGCAATATTCAGAGGGTTATATCGTTATATATTGGATGACTCTGTGAAAAAGGCGCATAAAATAATTGCAGTTTCTGAATCTGCGCGTGAAGAAATGTTGGATTATTACCCGAACGCATCAATTTCTGTTGTCTATAACGGAGTTAACGTTTGTGAATTTCAGAATGTCAAAAATGAAGCTATTTTAGAAGTAAAGAATCGCCTAAAATTGCCAAATGAATTTATATTGACCGTCGGTCATTTTGAAAAACGAAAAAATTATTTAAGGCTTATTGACGCGCTTTCTTACTTACATAAAAAGAGTAAAAATGTGAATTTGGTTATCGTAGGAAATGATAATGGCGAATTAGAAGCTGTCAGAAAGCGTGCAAATATTCTTGGGGTCTCTGATAAACTGCTTATTTTTAATGGTCTGTCGGATTTTGACGTTCGCGCTATTTATCGTGCGGCAAAGTTGTTGGTATTTCCGTCAAGCTATGAAGGCTTCGGTATTCCTGTAATAGAAGCAATGGCGGCAGAAATTCCAGTTGTGCTTAGCGATATACCTGTCTTTAAAGAAATTACTCAAGGAAATGGCTTTTATTTTGACCATAATGATAGTGAGTCGATCGCTCACGCTATTGAATATGTTCTATCGTCCACATCAGAAGCTGAGAGACTCGTACAATATGGGCGCCATCGCGTTATTGACTTTAATTTTGCTACTTTGGCATTAGAAATTGAAAAAATTTACAAGGATATGGCGTGATTGATTTTTTTGACGACGCGCGACGCCGTGCCGCTGCGCGGGCGCAACGGCGCAAATTAGAGGAGGTCCCGAAAAAGTTGACGGACGTTTTCGACAAGAACCTGCTCCAACTTATTGAGATTGAGCGATTCCTTTTCGATCACATGATTCTTCGATCCCATGATTCCATGTGATCGGGAAGCGCTCGAACCTGAAATCGAGGATATTGAATGTGTGGCATTGCGGGATTTTGGTTGGCTAACTCAAACGCAACCTGTGCGTTGAGCGACATTGCCGTTGCGATGGCCAACGTAATGGAGCATCGGGGTCCGGACGGGTCGGGTTGTTGGCATGACGCCGCTGCAGGCATTGCTTTCGGGCACCGGCGCTTATCCATAATTGACCTGTCATCGGCCGGCAGTCAGCCGATGCTGTCAGCCAGTGGGCGTTACGTCATTACGTTCAATGGGGAAATTTATAATCACTCGGCTTTGCGCGCAGACCTGCTCAATGACGGCTACGTCGTGGATTGGCGCGGTCATTCAGATACAGAGACATTGTGCGCTTCTTTCGAGCATTGGGGGATAGAGACGACGCTGACGAAGTCTGTTGGTATGTTCGCTATCGCCATATGGGATTCCCACCAACGCAAACTCCACATGGCTCGTGACCGTTTTGGGGAAAAACCTCTCTACTACGGTTGGGTAAATGGCGACGCCAAATGTGGCCCCGCATTTGTATTTGGTTCGGAACTAAAGGCGCTGCGCGCCTTTCCTGGGTTTGCCAACCAGGTGGCGCGCGACGCGCTCGCGCTGTATTTACGTTTCATGTATATACCGGCTCCTCGAACCATTTACGAAGGAATATTTAAGCTTGAACCCGGTTGTTTGCTGACGATTTCGGAACGCATCCCGACTGTCCCGAGCATCTTGCCTCGCCCAGATTGCCAGAACGGCTCAATGACACTTAAGCGTTGGTGGTCGCTCGCCAAGATGGTCCAAGCAAGCGCGAGCGGCGAATTTAACGACGAGGCCGAGGCGCTATTTTCATTAGAAGAGACTTTGCAACGGTCGGTAATACGGCAATCATTGGCGGATGTGCCGTGGGGAGCGTTCTTGTCCGGCGGGGTAGATTCTTCCACCATCGTGGCGCTCATGCAAAAGCAGTCGATGCGCCCCGTTCGAACTTTCACTGTTGGATTCGAAGAAGCCGAATTTGATGAGTCGATACCGGCAAAAAAAGTCGCCAAACATCTTGGCGCCGATCATACAGAGTTGTTTGTTAGCGCTTCCGATGCGCGAGACGTGATACCCCGGCTAGCCGCTATGTACGACGAACCATTTGCGGACTCATCGCAAATCCCCACGCATCTTGTGTGCAGCGCAGCGCGAAAGCACGTAACCGTAGCTCTTTCCGGCGATGCGGGGGATGAGCTGTTCGGAGGATACAACCGCTATATTTGGGCGCCGCGGCTTTGGAAGCGGCTTTCCAAGATTCCTAGTCCGCTGCAGCGGGCGGTCATGGGGGTTTTTGGTCGCATCTTGCCGACCCATTGGGACCGCTTGAGCAGCTTCATTGAGGTGCAGCGCGCCGGTGAAATGATTGCAAAGTTCGCCGAAGCATCCCATAACGCGCACAGTCTTGACGATCTTTACAAGGGCCTGGTGTCCGCTTGGTCGGATCCCCGGCAAGTCTTACGCGATCAAGATATATTGGCGGAGCCATCGAGCCTGCTTTCCGATCCGCTACCCCTTGCAGCCCAGCAGGCCGAACTTCGGATGATGTACCGAGACAGCATGACCTACTTGCCCGACGATATCTTATGCAAAGTCGATCGCGCGGCGATGGCCGCCAGTTTAGAATCGCGCTTGCCTTACCTCGACCACCATGTGGCTGAGATCGCTTGGCGCCTCCCCCTTTCTATGAAGATTCGGAACGGAACCGGGAAGTGGGCGCTGCGCCAGATTCTTTACAAATACGTTCCCCGAGAAATGATAGAACGTCCGAAAGTTGGATTCGGTATTCCCATCGGCCGTTGGTTACGTGGTCCACTGAAAAATTGGGCTGAGAATCTACTGGATGAAGCCCGGCTAGAGCGTGAGGGGTATCTGAATCCAAAGGTGATCCGCGATGCATGGGCGCAACATTTGAGTGGACGCTTTGACTGGACCAACAGACTATGGGCTGTGCTAATGTTTCAAGCTTGGCTGGAGGGAAATTCCTAATATGTGGCCGTATTGGGCGATGTTTTTGATTCCGGCGATGGCGGCTCTCGCAGAAAAAGCGTCCTTAAATCGTAACATAGCAGTTGGAGGCCAGGGGACGAGAGATCGGGTTCTGTGGTTTTATGTTTGGCTAATATTGACAATATTGATTGGGTTTCGATTTCAGGTCGGCGGCGATTGGGTAAATTATTTCCATTATCTGTATGATATTCAAGGGTTAGAATTTATAGAAGTTATAGTTAGGCCGGATCCAGGCTATCAATTGCTAAATTGGGTCAGCGACAAATTTGGCTGGGACATTTTTGGGGTTAACGTAGTAGGGGGCGGATTGTTTGCCCTTGGGCTTATCGTCTTTTGTCGTAATCAGCCCCGGCCATGGTTAGCGCTGACCATAGCGATCCCTTACCTAGTCATTGTGGTGGCAATGGGATATAGCCGGCAAGCGATTGCGTTGGGCGTCATCATGATGGGCCTGGTGGCGTTGGAAAAAAGATCGTCATTTGGGTTTGTGGTTTCCGTCGCTGTTGCGGCAACGTTCCACAAATCGGCGATCCTGCTAATCCCAATCGCCGCATTGGCTAATTCGCGAAATCGGTATTTTACTATATTTTTGGTAGGAGTAGTTGGAATAGTTTTGTACGTTCTTCTAGTTTCTGATGAAGTAGAAACTCTATATAAAAACTATGTAACTAGCGAATATCAATCAGATGGTGCGCTGATACGATTGTCGATGAATGCTATAGCTGCCGTAATCCTGATAATTTTGCGATCTCAACTTGGGTTCACGAAATCAGAATTTCAGCTATGGAGGTTGTTTGCAATACTTTCAGTTGGACTACTTGGCCTTTTTGCTTTTACGCCAGCCAGCACCGCGTTAGATCGAGTAGCTCTTTATTTTCTTCCCCTGCAGATCGCCGTATTTGCACATGCGCCTTCCATATTCGCCGGCCGCAACAGCCATAACAAAATGGCCGTACGTAAACAAGCATCAATCAGCCCGTACTATAATTATTCTATAATTGAAAGCAACTACCTGTTAGTAATTTTTACAATAACATATTTTGGGTTAATTCAGTACACGTGGTTAAATTTCGCGAATAATTCATTGTATTGGATTCCGTTCAGGCTGTATTTTTTGGATGGCTGAAATGAAAATATTATTATTTGCCAACACGGACTGGTACATTTACAATTTCCGGAGAACTCTGGCTGCTGCGTTGCGGGATGCAGGACACGACGTCTTGCTCGTTTCGCCGCCGGGCGCTTACGGCGAGCGACTTCGGGACTTGGGATTCCGGTGGATCCCTGCGCCCATGAACCGTGGCAGCCTAAACCCGTTTCACGAATTGGCTCTGTTGGGATGGCTTTGGCGATTGCTACTCCGGGAACAGCCAACCGTCGTGCACAGCTTCACTATTAAATGTTCTGTCTACGGGGGGCTGCTCGGAAGGCTCACGGGAACTTCCAGCATCAACGCTGTGGCCGGCATGGGATACGTATTTACCAGTCACACGCTCAAGGCGCGGCTGTTGCGGCCGGCCGTGCGTTTAATGTTGAGCATCGCTCTTGGAGGTAAACGTTCGAAATTAATACTACAGAATCCCGACGATATGTTGTTTTTTGAAACTGAGATTTTTGGCTCGTCCCCGCAAGTTTACTTGATTAAGGGGTCCGGAGTCGATTGCTCATTGTTTCTTCCGCCACAGATTGAAGAGTCATGTTCGAACAGACCGGTGCGTGTTCTGCTCGCCTCTCGAATTTTATGGGATAAAGGCGTTGCGGAATTTATTGAGGCTGCTCGTATGCTTAGATCCGAGCAGAGGTCTTTGGAGTTTTTGTTGGCAGGCGACCCAGACCCCGGCAATCCGGCTGCGGTTCCTTTGCCGACGCTCATGGATTGGCAAGCGGAAGGATTGGTGCAGTGGCTGGGTCATGTTGCGGATATGCCCAAACTGCTGGCCAATGTTGATGTCGTTGTGCTCCCGAGTTACCGGGAAGGTCTTCCCAAAAGCCTAATTGAAGCGGCTGCTTGCGCGCGACCATTGATTGCGACGGACGTGCCAGGATGTCGTGAAGTGGTCACGGACGGGGTGGAGGGCTTTTTAATTCCGCCACGTGATGCGGAAGCTTTAGCGCGGTCTATTGCTAAGTTGCAGGACAATGCCTTATTAGCTCGGAGCATGGGAATGGCGGCGCGGCGGAAAGCTTTGGGAGAGTTCGACGAGCGGATAGTGATCAAGCAAACTATGGATGTTTATGATGAGTTAGCCCGCTAGTTCACCCAGGTCCTATTGACAAAGGATCGCATCGACTGACGGAATGTCACGGGCTCGGCAACCACGCGTCACTGCGTTCGGTTAGTCGATAATAAGCCAAGCCTATAATTTCCTTGAAGACCACGCTCGCTTCTTGGGTTGGCGAAGCAGACAGATATTCCACGGGATAAGCTTCCACGGCAAACCTCGCCGCCCTGAATGCACCGACGGCTCTGGGCATATGGAAGGCGGAAGTTACAAGGATCCACCGACTCAATCTCCCCGGTTGGATCATTGCTCGCGAGAATTCGGCATTCTCCGCAGTACTCCTGGACCGTCCTTCGATCACGATGCGGCTGGGGCTAATCCCGGCCGCCATGAACACCTGTGCCGCATCAGCTCCTCCCGCGCCCGCAGTTTCCTCCATTCCGGAAAAAACGACTTTTGCGTTTGGAAAACGTTGCGCCAACTTAATGGCGACCTGCACGCGGGCGCCGGGGAATTTTTGCCCATCGAAGGTTCCGCCCAATACAATAATGCCGGCAACTGGCTCATTGCTGCTGTTCCGCCATTCCGGGAAGCGTTTCTCGAGAATGTGAAGCGCGAATTCGCCGATCGTCAGGCGTTCAAGCCAGATCACGGACGAGGTGGCCATTAGTAAAAGCATGACCCCTATGAGGGATTTCAGTTTTGGGCGAGGTTCCGGCGAATGTTGAAACGGTGGTGGCGGCATTGCCCTTGTGTCCGTAAGCTCCGAGTCGGTTCGGCTCAGAAAACCACGCCATAAACAGATCTATGCAGCCACCGCAGTTCCCATGAGCGGGAGCGGCTTTTCACGAATCATCCGATTCTCGAATAGCAAACCGCTTCCGCCGTCCAGAAAAATCAATCGCGCCAAGTCCCACCGCGACTGCCCAACCTGGGCAGTTACACCAAATCATTCAAGCCTAGCGGGAACCAGACGCCGTAAACGCTTGGATCACCGATGCCCTTTCTAACGCGGCCCTCATCGAGGGTAGATATATCAATATCCTCGACCACAGCCAAAACATCCCTGGGCTTATATATCGAAAAGACAATGTTTCGTAATATGACTGAAGCGTCTTCGATATCGTACGCGGTGATCCCGCATCCTCTATTTAACAAATCAGGAGGCGACAGCTCCTCAAGCTGAAACCAATAGCGACGCAACATGTGGCATCCTCTGTATAACCAGCCCCCAAAAACACTCGTAAATTACCATTCCTATGTGATCGCCAGAGTCAACTAGGTGGAACCACCTTGGCGCCCCTTTTCCAAGAGAGGCCCCAAATTCGCGTGCTCAATATATCGGCCGACGACATTCATGGTCTTCCAACCGCCCGCTTGCATGATCGGCAGCACACCCAGTCCTGACACAATCAGGTCTTGCGCGGCGCCGACGCGCATCGAATGACCGGACAAATGTTCGATGGCTTGGGCAGGCAAACCGGCTGCTCGCGCCGCTTGTTTCAGAATCCGATTGACGGAGTAGGGATGGAGCGCGCGCTTGCCAGCGCGGTCGCCCCGCACAGCCCGAAAGATGTAGCCCGATTCAATTTTCGCCGCCGTCAACCACGTGCGAACCAGTTTCAAGCTGTCAGGCGAGACATATCCCAGCCTTCCCTCTCCGTAAGGGTCATTCTTGGATCGTCTGATCAGGATCTGAGTGGCGCCGTGCGAAGACGGCGTCAGATCCTCCACGCGCAGGCCGACCAGTTCAGCGCGTCGACACAGCGTGTCGTAGCCCAGCGCGATCATGGCGCGATCGCGTTTGCCGGCGAGCGAGTTTGGGCAGGCTGCGATCAACTGATCGCGTAAATCGCTGATCAGCCCGAGCGCCTGTTGCGGCCGGGCGCGTTTGGCGCGCCGCGCCCGCCGCATCGCTATCACCACCTCTTCGTCGGTCACCGGGTTCTCCATCCGGAAAAGCCTATGGACCTTGCGGATCGCCGCCAACCGGCGCTTGAGCGTCGCGGCTGCGCAGCGGTCCGCTTCATGCGCGATGAAGGCCGCGACGGTTTGCGGTTCTGCGGGAAGCGCCCGTCGCTGCACCGTGCGGCACCAGCGATCGAAAACGTCCATATCCGCTCGATAGGCTCGAAGCGTATTGTCGGCATAGGCCCCTTCGAGGCGAGCGAGGGCGACACGCCAGTCCACTTTCAGATTGCAACACGGAGATTGGCGCTTGCGCATATAGATTTTTCCGGTACCGTGATTTTACGATCGATAATGATGTAATTAACATCATAACAGATGTCAATATGATCACTGGGATTCAGATTCGAGCTGCGAGGTTTGCGCTTCGGCTGTCGGCCCAGGAGCTAGCTAAGCGTGCGGGGGTTAGCCTCCCGACGATTCAAAGGTTCGAACAGGTCGACGGCGTCCCACCTAGCCGATCGTCGACCCTTCTCGATGTGCGCAAAGCCCTAGAAGCCGCCGGCATCGAATTCATCGGCGCGCCGGATGACGCGCCGGGCATTCGGGTTCGCCTGCCTCTTCGGCCGCCTGAATGATGTCCCTGCGCAATCCCCTGTAATCCCGCATATTCCCGGCAAATCCCGGCTTCTCGCGTGCGATAAGCCGGTTTATCTCGTCTTGCGGCAGATCGCTGGAGAATGGAAAATGCCCCCAACGTGAACGATGCGAGGCGAAGGTGCATCGCCGTTATGTTCGACGCCGGGTTTGTCGCGGCGTGATGGTCCCCAGCCTCCATAAATTTCCTGACAATCTCCAATCGCGCGCCGCGCTCCGCCCGAAAAAATATACCTGGTGTCGATCGAGGCCGTCTCCCGTGAGCGGAATCGGTCCGCCTCATCCGGTCAATAACCCGCAAGACCTGACGCGCAGATATGTCCGATTTTCCCCATCCATCGGCCAGCGACAATCACGTCGGCGTTCCGCCCGCCGATCGACGATTAATATTCATTAACCGCTTTTTCCATCCCGGTCCTTCGGCGACAAGCCAGATCTTGTCCGACCTGGTGTTCGCGTTGGCAGATCAGAATTTTGATATCCACGTGATCGCCGGCCGGCGGCGTCGAGCAGGCGCCACAGCCGCGCCGGCGGCGACTGAAAACCTTTGCGGCGTCTTCATCCATCGCATCGCCATGCCCGATTTGGCGCGGCTCGGGCTCCTTGGCCGCGCCATCGAATATGCAGCCTTCTCTGTCGGCGCCGTCGCGGCTTTGCGCCGCCATGTGCGCGAGGGCGACATCGTTGTGGCCAAGACCGATCCGCCGCTGATCGCCGTCCTTGCCGGCGTCGTCGCCCGAAGGCAAGGCGCCAAACTCGTCAACTGGCTGCAAGACATCTACCCAGAGGTCGCCACACGCCTCGACGTGCCGTTGGTCAAAGGCCCGGTGAGCGCCGTTCTCCAAAAACTACGCGATGCGGCGTTGCAGAACGCGGCCGTCAACGTGGCGATCGGCGAACGCATCGCTGAATTTGTCGCCGCTCGAGGCGTCGCAGCTCAAAAAATCCGCGTCATTCCCAATTGGGCCAATGATGAGGCCATTGCGCCGGTTCCGCCGGCGCAAAATCCCTTGCGCAGCCGTTTCGGTCTCGAGGGCGCGTTCATCATCGGCTATTCCGGCAATCTCGGTCGCGCGCACGAATTCGAAACCCTGCTCGGCGCAGCCGATCTGCTGCGGCGCGAAAAGGGCCTCGTCTTCCTCTTCATCGGCGGCGGCGTCTACGTCGAGGCGCTGCGCAAGCGCGTTTGCGCGCGCGGTCTCGATGATGCGTTCATGTTTCTGCCAGCGCAACCGCGCGGGGGTCTCAGCAATTCTCTATCGCTGCCCGACGTGCATTGGCTCTCTCTGCGTCCAGACCTCGAAGGACTCATTGTTCCAAGCAAATTCTATGGGATCGCCGCCGCGGGCCGCCCGGTCATCGCGATCACCGCCAAAGATGGCGAAATCGCCAGGATCGTCGAAACCTCGAATTGTGGAATTGTCGTCGAGCCGGGCCGATCTTCGGAGCTCGCCGCAGGGATCATACGGCTGCGCGCCGATCGACGGCTGTGCGATGCGATGGGCGCAAACGCCCGCGCCCTCATCGAGGCGCGTTTTTCGAGGCGGCGGGCGCTCGAGGCCTGGCGCCAGCTCTTCAACAACTTATAAAGACGCAGCATGTCTTCAGCAGCGGCCGATGGATGACGGTGATTGCTCTGTCGTTGTGATACGCTTGAATGATTGGTTCGTATGTTTCCCGTGTGGCTCCCCAGGAGCGGGCCAGCGGATGCATATCGCGCTCGCCCTTTGCCCCATCGGCCATCGCCCGTCAAACCGCTTGCGTCGCTCACGCTTTGCAAGCGGTTCCTTCGCTTCGCTACGGCCCTCCGGGTGACCGCCGATGGCCGATGGGGCATATTTGCAATCGTTCCCTTTGGTGAATTTGCCGCGCTGGAAGCGCAACAAATTCACCAAAGGGAATGGATGCAATCGTGCGCCATCCGCAGGGCGCGTCACCCGCAGGGGCGAAGCGCAGCGGAGCAGTCGCGCAGCGACTTGACGAGGCCTGCGGATGGCGCGACCGCCTGCAAAGCGATCAACCGGACGCGGTATCACATTGCTTGCGTCGTGCTTCCAGCTCGATCCGCTCCGTCATGAAAACTGGACGACAGTCGCTCTGGATTTCGTGTCAGAGCGCCCGATGTTCTTCGAACATTTTCCTAAATACTGCCCCGTTTCTTTGGGAGGAGCCGCTTTTCTGCTTGTCCTCGGCCGCTCGCGCAAGCGCTGCGGCGAGCCGCTCTTCGTTGCGTCGATCGCCTGTTAGAACAATCAACGCCGTGCGGAAGAGGATGGCGAGATCGAGCCACAGCGACGCACTGCGCACATACCATTCGTCCAGCGCATTCTTTTCCTCGACGCTGACGAACTTGCCGCCATGAATCTGCGCCCATCCGGTGAGCCCAGGCGCCACGCTCAGACGCAATGTTCGCCCTGCTGGCTGATCGACGAGCAGGAGCGGGCGCGGGCCGATCAGCGCCATGTCGCCCCGCATGACGTTATAAAGTTGGGGAAGTTCGTCGAGCCTGGTCGCGCGCAGAAACCGGCCGATGGGCGTGAGGCGCTTGTTTTCATCGAGACGCCGCCCCGTTTTGTCGACCGGATTGCGCATCGTCTTGAACTTATAAATGTATATCGGCCGGCCGTTGCGCCCGATACGGCGCTGCCAGAAGATGACCGGCGACCCCAAGCCGATCGCGACGAGCAGCCCGGCAAGCGCGAATAATGGGGAGAGAACGACAATAGAGACCGCCGCGAGCGCCGACTCGATCACGAATTTTATTTTGAAATAGTCTCTCCTTGGAGACGCTTCGGATGCTTGCGGGTCATCGCGGATGTCCTCTTGTGGTTCGCTGACGTAAACGCCGATCTGTTCAGCGAGCAGCTCGAGTTCCAGCCCACGATCGAGGCACAGTGGTTCGAGGCGGTTGAACAATTCGAGCGCCCGATCGCGGTCGCGTTCGCATATGACGAAGCCTGCGACATCGATCCCGTGCTGCGCCAAGTCGTCGAGCAGCGCCGAGGCTTCTTGCGTGCCGCCCATGATGACATGGCCGAAAATCGAGCGGCCGTGCAGAGCAAAATCGTCATCGAGGATCGCGGCGATGCGCCGATTGCTGGCCGCAAATGAATCGAGGAGACGAATATAAAACCATGCGAGGCGCCCGGCGCCCACGATAATCACGCTCCGCTCCTTGTCGTGGGCAAAGTTGACTGTCGCCCCGAGGTCTTGACGTTGGGCCATCATGCGGCGCGCCAGGCGAACGCCAACCAAGCTCGCCGTCAGGATCAGAAAATGGATGGGCGGGATCGATCGCGGTATTTCATCGAGGCGCGTGAGAGTGAAGAGGAGAATTGCTGTTGCCGTCACCGTACAGGCGGACGCTTTGGCGATTTGTATCGCGTCATGGAATGAGAAAAATTTCGACAATCCATGCGCCACATGAAACTGAACAAAGAACAAAATCGAAAAGCAAGTTGCGGCGCCGACATAGAATGCGATGGGCGTCGGGTCGACATGAGCCGAGATCGGGACCTCTCGTAACCAAAAGGCGAGAACCGGGGCGCCGAAAGCGACGACAATGTCGATAACAAGGAGCCTGTGGCTCAATGTGACTTTCGAGGATGGCAAACGTGGTTTACGCATAAACGAAGCCCGCGATCGAAGGGGATTTCTGCACAAATCGATGTGAGGCGGGAGTTTGATAGCCTAAGATCGGCGGGAGCACAAGAACATCCGATTTGCATTGCGGGCGATTTGGTGGAAATCCGGCGCTGCCTGAGTTCGACGTCGCGCGTATTGAGGCGTGTGGCAAAGCGGCTTGGTGAATCTTCCCAAGAGGACGGTCGGAATGTCCACACGATCTGCCTTGTTCCTGGACAGCGATAAATTAGGCAAGCTCCGGAAGCGCCTTCGAACGGCGGCGATGGCGGGCGGCGCTCCGCGCAGCACGTAAGGTATTGAGTTTATGGTCGGAGTGGCGGGATTCGAACCCACGACCCCTAGTCCCCCAGACTAGTGCGCTAACCGGACTGCGCTACACTCCGACTGTGCGGCTGTTATAGGGGGCCGCGGCGCCGCTGGCAACGCGGGCAAGGCAATTCGGCGCTTTACCGGCGGGTCAGCTGCAAGAGCCTGCGGCATTCGGCGAGATCGTCGAGGGCCGCGCGCAAGCGCGCGATGTCTTCGGCGCCGAGCGTGCGATCGCCCTCGGCGCCGTCGATGGCGACAGGTCGAAGTTGCGGGGGCGAACCGGCTGGCGACGCAGAGCGCGGCGCAGGCGCCGCCGCCGCCGTCGGTTGATGACGAGGCAAGTCTGGCGCTTGCGCCTCGCGTCGGGAGGAGGGCGCGCCGCTTGTCGTTGCGCTCGGCTGCTCGCCTGCCGCCGCGGCAGGCGCAAACTCGACGCCGCGGTTCGAGCCGCCCGCGCTCTCGATGACGACGCGCACGCCCTGTTCCTTTAAGATGCGCTGCACGCCCTTGATCGTATAGCCTTCGCCGTAAAGCAGGCGCCGGATGGCGGCGACCAGCTCCACGTCGCGCGGCCGGTAGTAGCGGCGCCCGCCGGCGCGTTTGATCGGTTCGATTTCTTTAAAGCGCGTTTCCCAGAACCGCAGCACATGCTGCGGCAGATCGAGACTCTCGGCGACCTCGCCAATGGTCCGAAAGGCGCCTTCGCTCTTGCCGGTCACGTTTTGGCTCCTATCGATGCAACAGGCGATTCGTATCCCGCATTGTCGCCCCGCTTCTTGCAAACTCCAGCTCGAATTTCGAGCGGCAAAATAACTCTCGCGCAAGCGGAAAAAGCGGACCGATTGACTTGCCTTCTCGGCAGCGCCATCTTGCCGGCATGACTTCCCCCGCCATCACATTCGACAAGCTCGCTTACGTCGATCGCCTCAAAGAGAGCGGCGTAGATGAAAAACAGGCCCGCGCCCATGCCGAGGCCCTGGACCTAGCCTTGCGCGACACCGTCGCCACGAAAGCTGACGTGGCCGATGCGAAAAAAGAGCTTGAAGCCAAGATCGAAGTGACGGCGGCAAACCTTAAAGCCGACCTTCTTCGCTGGTTGTTTACCAGCCAAGTTGCGCTTGCCGGCGTGCTCCTTGCCGCGCTCAAGTTCTTACGTTGAGAGACCTTAAGTGACGGGCGCCGAGCGGGGCGCTCGCGCCGCCATTCCTCTATTTTTCCCTGAGCGATCGCGATGACCGATTGGATGTTCCCCACACAGAGCCCAACTTTCGTCGCGCCGCCGACGCGCGAGACGGCCGTCGACGTGCGCCTGTGGCTATGGATCATCGCCGCGCTGGTCTTTCTCATGGTGGTCGTCGGCGGGGCGACGCGGCTCACCGAGTCGGGCCTGTCGATCACCGAATGGCGGCCGGTGACCGGCGTCGTGCCGCCGTTATCCGAGCAGCAATGGCGCGCCGCTTTCGATGAATATAAGAAGATCCCGCAATATCGGGAGCTGTTCCCCGATATGGACCTGGCGCGCTTCAAGATCATCTTCGCCTGGGAATGGAGCCATCGGCTGCTGGGGCGGCTGATCGGCGTCGCCTTCGCCTTGCCGCTCGCCTGGTTCTGGGTCAAGCAGCGGCTGCCGCCTGCCGTCAAACCCAAGCTCTTGGCCATATTGGCGCTCGGCGCGCTGCAAGGCGTCGCCGGATGGTGGATGGTGGCGTCCGGACTCGATAAACGCGTGGAAGTGGCGCAGGAGCGGCTCGCCATTCATCTGCTGCTCGCCGCGCTGATCTTTGCGGCGTGTCTATGGGTCGCCGCCGGCTTGGGGCCATCGGTGCGGCTCGTGGTCGCGCATGGGCGCCGGCGGCTGTCCTTGTTCGCGCTCACGTTGCTCGTTCTCGTCTTCGCCCAATTGGGGCTGGGGGCCATCGCCGCCGGACTGCGGGCCGGGCTCACCTACAACACCTGGCCGTTGATGGACGGGGTGTTCATCCCGCCGTTCGAGCAGCTGTTCCGTCTCTCGCCTTGGTGGGCCAATCTCCTCGACAACGTCACCACGGTGCAATTCAATCACCGCATGATGGCCTATGCGCTTCTGGCTCTATCGCTCGTCCACCTGATCGACGCAGGCGTTACCGCCGGCGGCAAGGCGGCGCGCGGCGCCGTCCTGTTGTTCGGCCATCTGGTGATGCAGGCGGCGCTCGGCGTCGCGACTCTTGTTCTTGTGGTGCCGCTGTGGGCGGGGCTCGCGCATCAAGCTCTCGCCATGGGCGTGTTGGCGGTGGCGACCTTGCAAGCGCGCCGCCTGTACACGGCAGAGAGCGAATAGCGAGTAGCGAATAGAAGCTCACTCCCTGTCTATTCGCTATTCGCTATTCGCTCTCCCAGCATCAGCTCGAGGTTCTGCATCGCCGCGCCCGACGCGCCCTTGCCGAGATTGTCGAGCCGCGCGACCAGCAGCGCCTGACGGCGCGCCTCATTGGCGAACACGAAGAGTTCGAGATCGTCGGTTCCGTTCAGCGCCAGCGCGTCGAGGCGGCCGCTCGCCGGCGCCTTTGCCACGCGCACATGCTCCGCTCCGGCGTAATGGCGCGTGAGCGCCGCTGCGAGATCGCTCGCTTGCGGGCGCCCCGGCAGCGCGTCGAGTTCGAGCGGAATTGAGACGAGCATTCCTTGTCGGAAATTGCCGACCGACGGCGCGAACAGAGGCCATGCCGTCAGTCGCGAATGAGCGACGATCTCCGCCACATGCTTGTGCTCGAGCGAGAGCGCGTAGAGTTCGAACGGCGGCGCCTCGCCTTTTTCATATGATTCGATCATTTGCCGGCCGCCGCCCGAATAGCCGGACACAGCGTTGATCGTCAGCGGCTGATCGGACGCCATCAATCCCGCGTCAATGAGCGGCCTAAGCAGCGCAATGGCGCCGGTGGCGTAGCAGCCGGGATTGGCGACGCGCCGCGCCGCGCCGATCTTTGCCGCTTGGCCTCGGCAGAGTTCCGGGAAACCGTAGACCCAACCCTCGGCGACGCGATTCGCAGTGGAGGCGTCGAGCAGGCGCGGCGCCTGACCGCCCAGCGTCTCGGCCAGCGCCGCGGTTTCCTTCGCCGCCGCGTCGGGCAAGCACAAAATGGCGACGTCGACGCTTGCGAGAACGTCGCGCTTGGCGCTCGCATCCTTGCGCAACTTCGGCGCGATGGCGACAAGTTCAAAGTTCGCTTTGCCGGCGAGTCTTTGCTTGATCTCAAGGCCGGTCGTGCCGGCGTCGCCGTCGATGAAGATTTTGGCCATGAAAACCTCGTCCTTCGAGGCTCGCTTCGCTCGCGCCTCAGGTTTTCTGAGTTGCGTGCGCTGATAGTTTGGCTTGCTGAGAGGGTCTCTTGGCACGAAAGGAGACGTCGTCCCACTTGTCCCTGATCATGGCTTCTTTTTTGGCGCGGCTCCAACCTTTCAGCTGGCGTTCCCACACGACGGCGTCTGTGATCCGATCGAAATATTGATGCCATACGAGGATGACGGGAAGCCGTCGTCGCGTGTAATCGCCGCCGACGCCTTGCTGATGTTCGCTGATACGGCGATCGAGGTCGTCCCCGCGCGCGGAGCCGGTGTAATAGGAACCATCCGAGCAGCGTAAAATATGGACGAAAGCGCCCATTGAAGAGCCTTAGGCCCGGGGATAAGGAAAACCTCATCCTGAGGCGCGAGGCCTTAAGGCCGAGCCTCGAAGGACGAGGTTTTCCGTTGCCTCAGCGCTTCGAGAACTGGAAGCTGCGGCGGGCTTTCTTCTTGCCGTATTTTTTGCGTTCGACGATGCGGGCGTCGCGGGTCAGCAAGCCTTCGCGCTTCAAGGCGGGCCGCAGGTCCGGCTCGTAATGGGTGAGCGCCTTGGCGAGCCCGTGCCGCACCGCGCCCGCCTGGCCGGACAGGCCGCCGCCGGCGACTGCGACGGTAAGATCAAATTCGCCTGTCCGCTTGGCCACGACGAGCGGCTGCTGCAAGATCATGCGCAGCACCGGCCGCGCGAAATAGACAGCGACGTCGCGGCCGTTGACGGTGATCCTGCCGGCGCCCGGCTTGATCCACACGCGGGCGACGGCGTTCTTGCGCTTGCCGGTGGCGTAGGCGCGGCCCTGCTTGTCGAGCTTGCGCTCGTATTTCGGCGCCTCAGCCGCGACGGCGACAGCCTCCTGGTTCAGGTCGGCAAGCGAGGAGAGGGTTGTTTCGGCCATGAATTAAGCGCTCCGAGCGTTCTTGGGATTTAAGGCGGCGACATCGAGCGGCGCCGGATTTTGCGCCGCATGGGGATGTTCAGGCCCCTTGTAGACGCGCAGATTGCCCAGCTGCTTGCGCCCCAACGGTCCGCGCGGCAGCATGCGCTGCACCGCCTTCTCGACGATGCGCTCGGGGAAGCGTCCCTCGAGGATGAACTTGGCCGAGCGCTCTTTAATGCCGCCCGGAAAGCCGGTGTGGCGATAATAGACCTTCTGGTCGCGTTTGCGGCCGGTGAGCACCACCTTGTCGGCGTTGACGACGACGATATTGTCGCCATCGTCCATATGAGGGGTGTAGGTCGCCTTATGCTTGCCGAGCAGGCGCAGGGCGATGACCGTCGCCAGGCGCCCGACGACCAGCCCCTTGGCGTCGATCAGCACCCACTTCTTGTCGATGTCGGCGGGTTTTGCGGAATAGGTCTTGCCATACATTTAAGGAGGGGCTCCGTGAGGTGGGATCGTGTTCCGGATCGTGCGTGGATAAGCGGGGCGGGGGCGGGTGTCAAACGGAATTGTGGAGGCATAGCGCCTCGGAATGGCATGAAAATCCGTAGATGCAGCAAGAAGGCATTGTGATGCCACATTTCGACAAGGCGCGCATCCCTTCTCCCGTGGAACGGGAGAAGGTGGCCCTCGCGTCAGCGAGAGTCGGATGAGGGCCGGCGCCGCAGCGCTTTTCTGCAAGGTGGTTGGCGCGGGAAGCGCCCTCACCCGACCCGGCTTCGCCGGGCCACCCTCTCCCGCTTCGCGGGAGAGGGAAACCGCCCTCTTACTGGTGCAGCGCCTCGCCGTGCAGCGCCAGGTCGAGACCCTCGCGCTCTTCGTCCTGGCTCACGCGCAGGCCGGCGACGCGATCGACGACCTTCAGCACGATGAACGTGCCGGCCGCGCACCAGGCGACGGTGACGCCGACGCCGATCGCCTGCACCACGAGTTGATGCGCGTTGCCTTCGAGCAGGCCCGAGATTCCGGGTTCCGTCGCCGTGGCGCTGATCGAGGCGGTGGCGAAAACGCCGGTGAGCAGGGTGCCCAAAGCGCCGCCGACGCCGTGAACGCCGAACACGTCGAGCGAGTCGTCATAGCCGAAGCGGAATTTCACCTTGGCGCAGAACCAATAGCAGACGCCGCCGGCGAGCAAGCCGATAACGATTCCATGCCACGGCAGGATGAACCCGGAAGCCGGCGTGATCGTGCCGAGGCCGGCCACGGCGCCCGAAATCACGCCGAGCACCGAGGGTTTTCCACGCTGAACCCACTCCAACCCGCTCCACGCCAGCGCGCCGGCGCAGGCCGCGAAATGGGTGGCGACGATGGCGAACACCGCACGGGGGCCGGCGCCCAGCGCCGAGCCGCCGTTGAATCCGAACCAGCCGACCCACAACAGGCCGGCGCCGATCACCGCGAGCGACAGATCGAAGGGCGACAGGTTCTCGCGTCCAAACCCGTGTCGCGCGCCCAGCACCAGGGCGGTGACGAGGCCGGCGACGCCGGCGTTGATATGAACCACCGTGCCGCCGGCGAAATCGAGAAGGCCGAGCGTCGCCAGGAAGCCGCCGCCCCACACCCAGTGCGCGATTGGGACATAAACGACGAGCAGCCACAGCGTGCAGAACAGGATGAAGGCCGAGAATTTCATTCGTTCCGCGACCGAGCCGACGACCAATGCGCACGTGATGACGGCGAACGTCATCTGATAGATCATGAACAGAATTTCCGGGATGGTCCTCGCCAACGGACTGATGGCGTCCATCCCGACGCCGGCAAGAAAGGCGTGGGACAGCGAGCCGAGATACGGATTGTCTCCGGTGAACGCCAAGCTGTAGCCCAGCGCAAACCAAAGCAGCGAGACGACCGCCGTCGCGATGACGCTCTGCGCCAGGGTGGCGAGCACGTTCTTCTTGCGCACCATTCCGCCGTAAAACAGCGCGAGTCCCGGCAGCGTCATCAACAAGACCAGCGCCGTGGCGGCGATCATGAAGGCGGTGTCGGCGGGATCGATACGGCCTGCGGCGCTTTGCGCAAAGGCGGGGCTGGCGAGCAGCAAAGTCGCAAACGTCGCGGCTCGCACGGCGATGTGTTTTGGCATTGGTCGAACTCGTTCTCGCAAGCTTCAAGGAAAGGGCGCGCGGTTTCGCCCCCGAGCCGGCAAATTGCCCGCAAGCTAAGCAATGGCGGCGCCGATTTGCCCAACAAGGCGGCGATAAACCGCATTGGCGCGCCTGGCGCCTGAATGTCAAGCTATCGGTGCTCGAATCATGGGCGCGTTTGTTCGCCGGCCGCCGCGCCAGTGCGCTCGGACCGTAGTGTACTGTTTCCAACATTCGATTGTGTTCTGTCATTCCCGGCAGGCCGAAGGCCTGACCTTAGAACCCAGAGCAACGGCCTGCGTCTCGCTGGGATGGAGCGTTAGAATCACAATACTAGGCGCAAGCTGACGCCAAGCAGACTTCGTTCATTGCTCATTCAGTTGGCCGATCTTTTAATTGATGTTAATCGCCCTAGTTGCCCTGTTTTCCACGTCATTGGATCATGCACATGCGACAGACGCTCAAATCCTGCTTTGTCTTGCTGGCGTTCGCGGTGTTTGCGTTCCCCGCATGGGCCCAGCCCGCCGACCAGTCCACGGAAAAGCGCGTTGCGCTCGTCATCGGCAACGCCAACTACCAGGCGAAGCCGCTGCAAACCCCCGCCAATGACGGAGGGTTGATCGCCCAAACCTTGCAAGCCGCCGGCTTCGACGTATCCGGCGCCCGCGACCTCGACGAAGATTCGCTGCGTCACGCTGTTCGAGATTTCGTCGAAAAGGTTTCGGCTTCGGGACCCAACACGGTCGCCTTCGTGTATTTCGGCGGATACGGCGTGCAGCTCGAAGGCGAAAACTACCTCGTACCCGTCGATGTCGGCCGCGATGCGGACGCGCCGTCCAGGTCGGTGCGCGTCGCCGATTTTCTCAGGCCGCTCTCGGCGCTGCAGTTGAAGCTCGGCATGATCGTCCTGGACGCGGCGCGGCTGAGCCCCTTCTCCGTTTCGGGCCAGACGCTTGCCGGCGGCCTGGCGCTGCTCGAGCCGGTCCCCAACATGATGGCGGCCTTCAACGCCGCGCCAGGAACCGCCGCGCCCGACGAAAAGGGGCCCTATGGCGCCTACGCGCAGGCGCTGGCCGAGATGATGCGCGAGGGCGGCTTGTCGCCCGGCGAGGTGTTCGAACGGGTGCGGCTGCGCGTCAACGAAGCGACCAAGGGCGCGCAAGTGCCATGGAATTCCGTCGCGCCGGAAACGTCCTTCGTGTTTTTCCAACGGGCGGCGGATGCGCCACGGCCTCCCGCCCCTGTCGAACAAACCGCCGCCGTCCGCTCCAAACCTATTCGCAGCCTCGGCCCGAAGGACGGTTATCTCGCCGCTGTGAGAAGGGATACTCTTCCCGCATATGAGGAGTTTGTCGCCGCCTATCCCAGCGACGCCATGGCCAAGCGAGTGCGGGCGCTCGCCGCGGCCCGGCGCGAGGCAATCATCTGGCGTCGAACCCGTATCGCCGACACGCCGAACGCTTACTGGACCTATCTGCGGCGCTATCCGCACGGACCGCATGCCTGGGATGCGCGTCGCCGGCTTGCGGAAATCGCCGCCGCGCTCGAGCCGCCGCCGTATTTTGATCCCATCGACTACGATGTGCCGCCGCCGCCGCCCGAAGAGATCATCTATATCGACCGCCCGGTTCTCATTTTCGACGATCCAGAGTTCGGCTTTGCGCCGCCGCCGCCGCCGCCGATCTATTTCCTGCCGCCGCCGCCGCCCGACTTCGTGGTGTTGCCGCCGCCTGTCGTGTTCGTCGAGCCGTTCATCTTGCCGATCCCGGCGTTCGTGCCGATACCGGTCTTTGTAAATCCGCCGTCGGACGTGTTGCCGCCGGCCAACAACATCGTCTTCAACAACATTCACAACACCATCGTCGTCAACAACGCCACCAATGTGGTCACCGTAAAAAATCAGAGTGGGCAAGTCGTATCGACCGCCCCGTTGAAGGCGACGGCGCCCGGCGCGCCGACGGTCCCGGCGGTCGGCGCTTCCCTGCCGCCTTTCGTAGCGCAGAAAGCGGCGCAAACTGCTCCCGCGCAACCCTGCGCGCCGCCACAAGCCGCGCCCGGAACGGCGCCCGGCGCCGCGCCTGGCGCCCCAGGACGTGCGCCAGGCATCCTGCCTGTGCCTGTTCCTGTGCCCATTCCGGGGAAGGGTCAGCCGGCGCTCGGCGTCCCCGGCCAAGCTCCGCCGCCAGCTCCCGCGACGCCCGGCGCGCCGCCTACAGCCGCTCCCGCACTGCCGGCGCCCGGAGTGAAGCCGCCCGCCGGCGGGGCGCCGCCGCCTACGGCCGCCCCCGCGCCGAGCCCTCCGGCGACCACAGCGCCGTCGCCTCCCGGCGACCACAAGCTGCCGACGCCGCCAGCTCCCGCGAAACCTGGCGGGACCCCGCCTACGGCCGCTCCCGCGGCCAAACCTCCGCCGCCGGTGGATGTGGCGCCGCCGCCGGTCCGCCAGGCGCCGCCGCCGGTGCATGTGGCGCCGCCGCCGGTCCGCCAGGCGCCGCCGCCGGTGGATGTGGCGCCGCCGCCGGTCCGCCAGGCGCCGCCGCCGGTGGATGTGGCGCCGCC
>JACOUB010000019.1 GCA_016178015.1 Methylocystis sp.
TCGACGCCGCGATCGACCGCGTGCTGGAGAAATTCATCAACGCCAAAGTCAGCGCGGAAGACCTCCAGCGCTCCAAGACGCGCCTCATCGCCGACGTGGTCTATGCGCAAGACAGCCAAGTCTCGCTCGCCCGATGGTATGAGATTACGGATTACGGTGACACTTTACTAAATCCCCAATTCAAGGCATGGTTGCGGCGCTCTTCGCCACCACGGCTTCGCTATGGCTCGTATCGCGCGTCTTGTCGTTCCCGGGCTGCCGCATCATGTCACGCAGCGCGGCAACCGGCGCTTGAATGTGTTCTTTTCCGACGATGATTACCAGCTCTATCTCGACCTTCTCCGCGAGCGTTGCCGCAAGGCGGGCGTCGGGATCTGGTCGTACTGCCTCATGCCCAACCATGTCCATCTGATCCTCACGCCCTCGACGCCGCAGGGGCTCGGCCTGGCGCTGGGCGAGACGCACCGGCGCTATTGCGGCGTCATCAACGCGCGGCTTCGCGTGACCGGGCATTTGTTCCAGTCGCGTTTTGGCTCCGTCGCCATGGATGAGGAGCATCTGATGGCGGCGGCGCGCTATGTGGCGCTCAACCCCGTGCGGGCGCGGCTGGTTGCGCGCGCGCAGGACTGGCGCTGGTCGAGCGTTCGCGCGCATCTGGCGGGCCGGGACGACGCTTACGTGACGGTGGCGCCGATCCTGACGCGCTGCGCGGGCGAATTCGCCGACCTGATCGAGACCGAGCCGGGTCCACAACAAATGGCGGCGCTTCGAGCCGCCGAAACGATCGGGCGGCCGCTTGGCCCCGAGAGCTTTCTCGACCGGATCGCCAAGCAGACCGGCCGCGACGCGCGACCAGCCAAAAGAGGGCCAAAGAAAAAGGGGATTTAGTAAAGTGTCACCGTAATGGGTAATGGCGTAATGGCGTAATGGCGTAATGGGTAATGGGTAATGGCTAATGGGTAATGGGTAATGGGTAATGGCGTAATGGGTAATGGCGTAATGGCGTAATGGCGTAATGGACCGTAATGGCGTAATGGCATGCTGAGGAGCGGCCGAAGGCCGCGTCTCGAAGCACGGGGGCGAGGGGAAAATAGCCGGTTGGCGGTTTCCTGATCCTTCGAGACGCCCGCTTCGCGGGCTCCTCAGGATGAGGGAGCCTTTCACCCTCCTTGCCCTCCTCAATTCTGCAATTCAATTACAATTACGGTGATCATGTCCCGAATTCGCGCCTCAGGCCGCGGCGCGGCGCTTCTCGAGCATGCCGCGATAAACGCCGACGATGCTCTCGACGTGGCGATCAAGCGTCGGCGGATCGCGCCAGAACGCGTCATAGGCGCCGTTCGACAGTCGCGCGATCAGCGCGTCGTCTTTTGCGCGCTCCAGCGCTTGCGCCAAGGCCTCGACATTGCCGCTCGCAAACCACAGGCCGCTGACGTTGTCCTCGATCTCATCGCGTCCGGCGCAGATGTCGGAGACGATGACCGGCGTGCCCATGGCCTTGGCCTCCAGCACGGCGAGCGGCTGGCCTTCGTACCACAGGGATGGAAAGACCAGCGCCCGCGCCGCCCGCATCGCGGCGCGCGCCTGGTCCGGCGCCTGCCAGCCCAACAGCCTCGCCTTCGGATAGCGCGCACGCAACTCGCCCGCGCTCGGCCCGTCGCCGACGAAGGTCGGAACAAGGCCGACGCGTTCCGCCGCTTCGGCAAACAGCAACGCGCCCTTTTCGGGTGAAAGTCGGCCAACGAAAATCGCCTCGCCCGAGGCCGGGGCGCTCTTTGGCCCGAGGTCTGCCGCGTCGATCGGGTTCGACACGAGATGGACGCTGCGGCCTTTGGGCAGATAGGGCTCGACCAGCCGCCGTTGATAATTCGAGATGCAAACGAAATCAGAAAAGAGCTGCGGCAGTCGCGCATATTTTTGCGCAACGAGCAGCCGCGCGCTGCGCCAAAGTTTACGGGGGTAATTGCGCGAGTCGCAATGCGTCGCCCAGCAGGCGGCGGAGAGCGGGTTCAGATGGCAAACCTTGTTCTGCTGGTAATTGTAAAAGCCGCCATTGGGGCAGAACAGGAAGTATTCGTGCAGCGTATAAACGGCGGGCAGGCCCGCGGCGGCGATCGGCCGGGCGATCGACGGCGACAGCGCCTTGGCCCAGCCGTGGACATGGACGATCGTATTGTCTTTGGGCAGGCGCGCAAAGAGAGCCTCAAGGGCCCTGACGGCTCTAAAATTCCACGCGCCTTGCAGGGCGGCGGCGGCGCGCGACGGATTGCCGATGAGATCGTGCTGGCCGAGGCAGACGACCTCGACGCCGGCGTCGAGCAGCCGCTGGTCGATCGGCGCCGCCGCGGCGACGACGATCGGAGTTGCGCCGTGTTGCTTTAGCCCCAGCGCGCTTTCGATCGCGACCTTGGCCTGTCCGCCGGTGACGGACGCGTGATCGACGCAGATCACCACGGTCAGGGTCGCGGTTGTTTTCGCCATGGGGTTCCTGCTGGGCTGCAAAACCAGCAAGACCCTAGTCGCAGATGCTTAAGCCGGAGTAAGCAGCTCGCGCACAGTCGAACGAATCGGGCTAAGATCGCTCCATGGCCGACAGCAACAACCTTTTCGGCGCCGCGTCGCGCAAGGCCGTCGCCGCATCGTCGCGTCAGGCGCGCGCGCCCACGCGCTCCGAATACACTGCCGCCTCCATCGAGGTCTTGGAAGGGCTGGAGCCGGTGCGCCGGCGTCCCGGCATGTATATCGGCGGCACGGACGAGATCGCCATGCACCACCTGTTCGCCGAGGTGCTGGACAATTCCATGGACGAGGCGGTGTCCGGCCACGCCAGCTTCATCGAGGTGTGCCTGGAAGAGGGCGGCTGGCTGACCGTCGCCGACAACGGGCGCGGCATCCCGGTCGATCCGCACCCCAAGTTCCCCAAGAAATCGGCGCTCGAAGTGGTGATGACGACGCTGCACGCCGGCGGCAAGTTCGATTCCGGCGCCTATCAGACCTCCGGCGGATTGCACGGCGTCGGCGTGTCGGTGGTCAACGCCCTGTCGGAGCGGCTCGAGGTGGAGGTGGTTCGCGGCCAACAGCTTTACCGGCAGACGTTTTCGCGCGGTTCGCCCCTGGGCAAGCTCGAAAATCTCGGCCGCGTCGCCAACCGGCGCGGCGCCAAGGTCCGCTTCAAGCCCGACGCGCAGATTTTCGGCGGCGCTGCGCATTGGCGGCCGGCGCGCCTCTTTCGCATGGCGCGCTCCAAGGCCTATCTGTTCGGCGGCGTCGAAATCCGCTGGCGGTGCGCGCCGGCGCTCATCGAGGCGGGCTCCAACGTGCCGGCGGAAGCGGTGTTGCGCTTTCCGGGCGGACTGAAAGATTATTTGGCGCGCGAAATCGACGGCAAGGAGCTGGTCGCCGACCTGCCCTTCTTCGGCAAGATCGAACGCGAGGGCGGCCACGGCTCGCTCGAATGGGCGGTGGCCTGGCTCGCCAACGACGACGGTTTCGTCCATTCCTATTGCAACACCATCCCGACGCCGGACGGCGGCACGCACGAGGCCGGCTTTCGCCTCGCCTTATTGCGCGGCCTCAAGGATCACGCCGAACGCATCGGCCAGGCCAAGCGCGCCACACAGGTGACGACCGACGATCTGATGGGTCAGTCGGCGGCGATGATTTCGGTGTTCTTGCGCGACCCGGAATTCCAGGGCCAGAACAAGAGCCGGCTGATGAGCGCCGACGCCTCGCGCATCGTCGAGGGGGCGATCCGGGACGCGTTCGATCATTGGCTCGCCGCGACGCCGTCGCAGGCCAATAAGCTGCTCGACTTCGCGGCGGAGCGCGCCGAGGAGCGGGCCCGCCGCCGCGCCGACAAGGACGCGGCGCGCAAATCCGCGACGCGCAAGCTGCGCTTGCCGGGCAAACTGGCCGATTGCGCCAACACCTCGGCGCAAGGGGCGGAACTGTTCATCGTCGAGGGCGACTCGGCCGGCGGCTCCGCCAAGATGGCGCGCAACCGCGCCAATCAGGCGGTGCTGCCGTTGCGTGGCAAGATTCTCAATGTGGCCTCGGCGACGCGCGACAAGCTCGCCGCCAACCAGCAGCTCGCCGATCTCGCGCAGGCGCTCGGCTGCGGCCTCGGCGCCCATTACCGGGCGGAGGATTTGCGTTACGACAAGATCATCATCATGACCGACGCCGACGTCGACGGCGCCCACATCGCCTCGCTGCTGATCACCTTCTTCTATCGGCAGACGCCCAAGCTGATCGACGCCGGACATCTCTATCTCGCCGTGCCGCCGCTCTACAAGCTCACGCAAGGCTCAAGGACCGTTTACGCGAGCGACGACGCGCATCGCGATGAGCTCATCGGCAAGACGCTGACCGGCAAGGGCAAGATCGAGACGAGCCGGTTCAAGGGCTTAGGCGAAATGATGCCCGCGCAGCTCAAGGAAACGACGATGGACGCGAAAAAACGCACGCTGCTGCGCGTCGTCGTCGTCGCCGAGGACCGCGAGGAAACCGCCGATTGCGTCGAGCGGCTGATGGGCAATAAGCCCGAGGCGCGCTTCGCCTTCATCCAGGAACGCGCCGCCTTCGCGGGCCAATTGGTGGATGTGTGACGCCAGCGGAAAAAGGTTCCTCCTCATTGCGTGATCGGTTGAAGCAGAGCCCGGCCCTCGCGGCCGGGCTTTTCGTTTGTGGCGCGGCGCGTGATGCGGGCAAACCCTTCTCCCGCGACGCGGGAGAAGGTGGCCCGGCGAAGCCGGGTCGGATGAGGGCCGGCGCCGCCCTCCGAAATCAGAATAAGCGTCCCGACCCGGGCGCACGGCCGGCCAGGCAAATCGCAAGCGCCCTCATCCGACCCTCGCTGACGCGAGGGCCACCTTCTCCCGTTTCACGGGAGAAGGGATGCGCTGCATCTTGGTTGGGAAACATGATAAACCGTTTCAAAGGGCGTCACTGGCTCCGTACCCGCACAATATTCCGACTTGTGTGCAGCCGTAGCCCCTTGGGAGAGGAGTCGAAACGAGCCTGCCTCGTTGATTGCAGTCGTCATGTCGCGACCGGCGGTATCGGCCGGGGGCGGCCGGCATCGTCGATCGCCACATAGGTAAAGGTCGCGACCGTCACCTTTTCCCGGATATTGGCCAGAAACCGAGTGACCCAGGCCTCGACGTAAATCCGCATCGACGTGCGGCCGACCCGTTCGACCTGGGTATAGACGCTCAGCACGTCGCCGACCCGCACCGGCCGGATGAAGGTCATGGCGTCGACCGCGATGGTGACCACCCGGCCCTGCGCGCGCTCCACGCCCGTGATGCCGCCGGCCAGGTCCATCTGCGACAGAACCCAGCCGCCGAAAATGTCGCCGTTGGCGTTGGTGTCCGCCGGCATGGCGATCGTGCGCACCGTGAGATCGCCGCGCGGCTCGCCGCCCGCCGTTTGCTCCGCCATAATTGTTCCGCCCCCTCGTGATCGAAGCGGCGACCTTACCATGAAACGACAAGGCTGCTTCGCCGAAGCCAGCGCCGCCGCTTAAACGAGCCGCGCGCCAACCGGAGGTCGTTGGAGATTAATTGTCCAACGGCGCATTGCAACCGGGGTTTCGCCCATGCCTTATGTGTATAAACAGGTAGAAGGAACGCGAGAAGCCGATATGACCGAACCACAGCGCCGACCGCGCCCGCGCGCCTTCCGCTTGGACGGCGAGCAGATCGTGACGCCGGAGCGCGCCGCCGGCGCGCAGGACGACCAGCGCAAGCGCGCGACCAGCGCCATCGAGCCGCAAGCGGACGTCTTCGCGCCGGAGCTGGGCGAGACGCCGCGCGGCCTCGACGAAGAGGAACGCGCCGTGGAGACCGCCCAGCGGCGCGGCCTGTTGCGCCATTTCCTGGTCTCGTGGGGCGGGGTGTTCTGGTCGGCGCTGAGCGGGCTGGTTTCGCTGGCGGCCGCCCTGTGGGTGACGCATGTCGTCGAGGATTTGTTCGCCCGTTCCGCCCTGCTCGGCACGCTCGGCCTGGCGCTCGCCGGCGCCGTCATGCTGGCGCTCAGCGTCTTGCTGGCGCGCGAAATCGGCGCGATGGCGCGGCAAAATCGCATCGCCAAGCTCCACATCGCGCTCGCCGAAGCAAGAACCAACGACGACCTCAAGGCCGCGCGCGCGCGGCTGCATGAACTTTGCCGGCTTTATGAAAACCGGCCGGAAACCGGCCGGGCGCGGGCGCTGGTGCTCGATTTCGCCAAACAGATCATCGACGGACGCGACCTCGTCGATCTCGCCGAACGCAATCTGGTGCTGCCGCTCGACCAACAGGCGCGCCGCGAAATCGCCGCGGCGTCGAAACGCGTGTCGATCGTCACCACCATCAGTCCGCGGGCGCTGCTCGATGTGCTGTTCGTCGCCGCGCAAGCCATCCGGCTCATGCGCCGCATCGCCGAAATCTACGGGGGACGGCCGGGCCTCCTTGGTTTCTTCAAACTGGCGCGCTCGGTCGGCGCGCATCTCGCCATCACCGGCGGCATGGCGATCGGCGATTCCTTGTTGCAGCAGATCGTCGGCCACGGCATCGCCGCCAAGCTTTCGGCAAGGCTCGGCGAAGGCGTGCTCAATGGCCTGTTGACGGCGCGCGTTGGCCTCTCGGCCATGGCCGTATGCCGGCCGATGCCGTTTTGCGCCGAAAAACCGCCGGGCGTCGCCGACGTGGCGCCCTTCCTGTTCGGCGACAAGTCGAAGGCGTGAAAACAGCCGCATGAAAATCACCACCTGGAACATCAATTCGGTGCGGCTGCGCATGCCGCTGGCAGCGCATTTTTTGAAGACGCAGGCGCCCGACGTTTTGTGCCTGCAGGAAACCAAATGCCGCGACGCGGAATTCCCCGCCGCCGATTTTCGCGCACTCGGCTACGAGCACATCGCGATCAACGGCCAGAAGGGCTATCACGGCGTCGCCATCGTCTCAAAACGGCCGCTCGCAACGCTGGCGAAGCACGATTTCTGCGACACCGGCGACGCGCGCCATCTCGCCGTCGATGTGGCGACCGGCGACACGCCGCTGACCGTGCACAATTTCTATGTTCCCGCCGGCGGCGACGACGCGGATGTCGAACGCAACCCGAAATTTGCCCACAAGCTCGACTTTCTCGACGCAATGGCGGCATGGATCAAGAATGACCGCGTCACCGACGGCCGCGTCGTTCTGCTCGGCGACCTCAACATCGCGCCGCTCGAACACGACGTATGGAGCCATAAGGAGATGCTTAAGGTCGTTAGCCACACACCGATCGAGGTCGAAAAACTCGGCGCCGTGTTTCGCGCCGGACCGTGGATCGACGCCATGCGCCATTTCGTTCCAGCCGAAGAGAAGCTCTATACGTGGTGGAGCTACCGCGCCGCGGATTGGGCCGCCGCCAACAGAGGACGCCGCCTCGACCATGTCCTGGTCAGCGAAGCGCTGGCCGGCGCGTTGGAGCGATCGTCAGTGCTGCGTGAAGCGCGCGGTTGGACGCGCCCCTCCGATCACGCGCCGGTGACGATCGAACTCGCGCTGTGAGGCGCCGTTTGATCGCCTCGGCGTCATTCCCGACGCTCGCGAAGCGGGCGATCGGGAATCCAGGGGCAAAGGCCTGAGACTCCGCCCTCGACTCCTGGATTCTAAGGTCAGGCCTGCGGCCTGCCGGGAATGACATCCGAGGCGCCCCGAATGAATTAACCGGAAACTGTATCACGCCCGCTCCCCCACCTGCGCCTTCAGTTCGGCGAGTGATGCGAAGCGCTGCGCGCCCGCCGGGCTCCGCACTTCGACGGAGCCATCGGAAAACATGAGATAGGTCGTATTCCCCGATTGGTAGCGATCGACGGCGACCGGCGGCGCGGCCTCTTGGCGCGGCGCTGGGACAGGCGCCGAGACGCGCGTCGGCGCCCGCTGCGGCGTGGCCTCCGCCTGGCGCCCCGTCGGCGGCTGCAACGCCTGTGTGAAACGATCTAGCCTCGCCAGCACGAAGCCAAGCGCCATGGTTACCGCGCCGCCGGCGAGCGCGGCGGCGCCGCCGATGAACAGGCTCCAGCCGCGCTCGATCTGAATGACGTCCCAACCGCGCCACATAGCGAAGACGCCCCATAGCGTCAGCAACAAGCCGAGCGCCCCAACGCCCCATCTCGATGCCGGCTCCAACCAGCCCGACCGCATTTTTCCTCGATCTCCTCGGCTTAAACAGCGGCTTAGTGTCGCGCCGCTGCGGTTGTCTCGCTCAGTCGCCGCAACCCAAAGGAAAATTTCTTGGGCGGCGCCCCAACCTCCGTATTGCCGACGCCCTTGCCGGGCTCTAGGTAGGGACGAAGCGCGCGGACCCCGTCGCGCTCGCAAAATCTGCCCAAAGCGAAATCGTTTCAAAACAAAATCGCGGTTTCACTGTGGCGGATGATGTCAGCGCATGATCTTGTCCCTAAAACCTTTGCAAAGATCATGCTTTAGGAGGACACAGGCATGCCCTTCACCCTGGCCGATCTGCCGTACGCCTATGATGCGTTGCAGCCCTATTTGTCACGCGAATCGCTCGAGTATCACCACGACAAACATCATGCGACCTATGTCGCCAACGCCAACAATCTGGTCAAGGGCACAGAATTTGACGGCAAGCCGGTCGAGGACGCGATCAGGGCGTCCTACGGCAAGAATGTTCCCGTATTCAACAACGTCGCGCAACATTACAACCACCACCATTACTGGAAGTGGCTGAAGCCCAACGGCGGCGGCGCCATTCCCGGCAAGGTCGAGAAAGCGATCGTTCAGTCCTTCGGTTCGCTCGACAAGTTCAAGGAAGAGTTTCACGCCCAGGGACTCGGCCAGTTCGGCTCGGGCTGGGTGTGGCTCGAGGTCAAGGACGGGCGGGTCGCCGTGCGCAAGACCCCCAACGCCGAGAACCCGCTGGTGCATGGCGCGTCGCCGATCCTGGTCGCCGACGTGTGGGAACATTCCTACTACATCGACTACCGCAACCGCCGCGCCGACTATCTGAAAGCCTTCCTCGACCACCTCGTCAATTGGGAATATGTCGAGGAGCGCTTCGAAGCTGCGGCAACGTGAGGCCTTGAAGACCTCTCCCCGCTTGCGGGGAGAGGGAGCAATCCGAGCGGATCACGACGCCAAACAAGCGGCTCTTCGAGACTTCTGTTCGCTGCCATGGCGTTCGACGAGAAGCCCGCTCTTCTGGGCAAATCGCAAAACGAAATCGACATGTTCGCTTGCGCACGTCTTGAGCTCTTTGTTTTTCTCGACGCGGACGCCTTTCTTCGAGAAATGAATGTGTCCTTTGCGGGCCTCGGTGAGCAAGGCCGCGACGAGCGCTGCACGATTGCGGGTTCCGTCGAGCAATGGCAGGACTATCCGGCTGACGGCGCCGAGCTCGACGCGCTCATGCCGCTGGTTCACAGTGAAGTCTGCGCCGCTCGCGGCGTCGTTCGCCGCTAAGCGGTCGGCAATGGGATACTCCGGGAGGATGCTGACGGCCGAAACTGGGTCGCTCGAGGGCGTGAGCAAGCCGACGAGCATCATTTTGAACAGCGCATCGAGCGTCGCGTCAGACGTGCTCGCAAGCGGTTCGACGAGCTCGTTCACGGTGATCGAAGCAGGCAGCCGCTCAATCACTCGCTGTATCGCATGCGCCGCTGCAACGCTCGTCGTCGTCAGCTGTCCACTGCCGGCAGAATCGGAAAATATCCAGGCGCCAGGCCGATCGGGGTCGTCAACGCCAGACAGCCCGAGCGGCGCGACCAGGTGCAAGCCTTGGAGGCGGGAGGGATCGAGATTGCGTGAGATTGCCGAACGTCGTTGTTCATGGACCAATAAAGTCTGCCGAAACGGCCGACCCGTCACGATGTCGATGTTCTGCTCCATCGGGAACAGGAGATCGCCGGACATTTCGCGGATAATCTGTCCGACATCGGACCCGAAGTTCTCAGGCGCCATGCTGAGAAGCTCGGCCTCAGCGAGATAGAAGAGCCCGTTGCGTCGAGCGTCGGCCATGAATTCCGAAAAGCTGAAGGCCTCGTTCATATCCTCGATGAACTCATGGCTGAGATGGCCGTCTGAGAGTTGTTCGAGACGTTCCGCCTCGACACGCCAGAGACGCCCGTAGAGGGTATCCCCGATCGCGTGTTCCTTCATCATGTTGAGCAGCCAACGGGCGCGGCTGATGCGAAGCGTGGGCGACTCCTCAAGGCCGGTATAAAGCAGCATGGAGTCGCGGATTCCTTGGCGCAGACGCCAGCCGGGCAGGACGTTGTAACTGATATAGGCGATGCCGTCGGGAGCCAATCTCTGGCTGGCAATGCGCAAGATGGCCTGACGGACCTCATAAGGAACCCAGGAATAGACTCCGTGGCAGATGATGTAGTCGAAGGCGCCGTCGTTCGCATCGACCTCTGTCAGATCGCGACATTGTAGCTCGATGTTGGGCAGATCGAGCCGTTCGATGCGCGCGCTTCCCTCGGCTACCTGTTGGCGCGAGAGATCGATGCCGACAAAACGCGCCTGCGGGAAACGCGCAGCGAGCGGAATGAGGTTGCCGCCGCTAGCGCAACCGAGTTCCAAAACTCGGGCCGTGGCGATTGGCGGAGCGTCGAGTCCAAATAGCCGAGCAACGCCAGCGAGACTGGCGGGGCGGGTGAGGGGAAAGGGATTGGAAGCATACGGCACGAGATCATAATGCTGGCTGTTGCTCGCGTTGGCGGCGGCGAGCGCCCGTTCTACTGTCGGCGCCCGGGCTGTAAGCGTCATCGGCTCATCCAATTGTGTTGAAGCGACCAGGGCGAAGTCGACAACCGACGCCGACCGAACTGTCGCTTGCCTAATTTGCACGCCCTACGATTCACCGCCTCGCGCATCAAACGCGACGCCTGCGTCATTTCTAACCTACTCAAATAATCTTTAACCAAAAGTAAACCACGAGGCTTGCGTGTGGCCTAACGGACTGGCGTCAGGACTTCGAAAATGGCGAGGGAATCACGCTGCCCGGGCCCATGGCGATCTGCCCGGCGACAGCTTACTCAATTTAGAGCGAACAATGTGCAACCGACCGAAGTTTGCGAGCGCTTCTCCGCGTCGTTCTATGCCAAGCTCGCACAGAACCGCTGGATTTTCCTGCACGCGTCCTCGAGCAGCGTGGTCGAGGCGGCGTAAGACACGCGAAAATTCGGCCCGGTTCCGAACGCCGAGCCCTGCACGACGGCGACGCCCTCGGCGTCGAGGAGCGCGGCGACGAAATCCTCGTCGGTCTTCAAGACCATGCCTTTCGGCGTCTTGCGGCCGATCGCCTCGGCGCAGGACGGGAATACGTAGAAAGCGCCTTCCGGCGACGGGCACTTCAGGTATTTGGCCTGGCCCAGCATCGACACGACGAGATCGCGCCGCTCCTGGAACGCCCTTCTGAAGGTCGTCAAATGATCCTGCGGTCCCTCCAGCGCCTCGACCGCCGCCCATTGCGCGATCGAGCAGGCGCCCGAGGTCTGCTGGCCTTGCAACATGTCCATCGCCTTGATGAGCGGCGCCGGTCCGGCGGCGTAACCGATGCGCCAGCCGGTCATCGCGTACGCTTTGGAGACGCCGTTCATGGTCAGCGTGCGATCGAACAGGCGCGGCTCGACCTGCGCCGCCGTTACAAATTCAAAGCCGCCATAGACGAGGTGTTCGTAAATATCGTCGGTGAGCACGTGGACGTGCGGATGACGCACCAGCACGTCCGTGACTTTCTTCAATTCCTGGCGCGTGTAGGCTGCGCCCGACGGGTTCGACGGCGAATTCAGAACCAACCATTTCGTTTTCGGGGCGATGGCGCGCTCCAAATCCTCCGGTTGCAGCTTGAAGCCGTGCTCCATGCGCGTCTCGACGAAGACCGTGACGCCGCCGCAGATCGCGACCATTTCGGGATAGCTGACCCAATAGGGCGCCGGAACGATCACCTCGTCGCCGGGATCGAGCGTCGCCAGAAAGGCGTTGAACAGAATGTGCTTGCCGCCGCTGGCGACGATCGTGTCGCTCGCCTGGTAATCGAGATTGTTCTCGCGCTTGAACTTCTTGGCCACCGCTTCGCGCAGCGGCGCGATGCCGAGAACCGGCGTGTATTTGGTCTCGCCGCGCTCGATCGCCCTGATGCCCGCCTGCTTGATGTGATCGGGGGTGTCGAAATCAGGTTCGCCAACCGACAGGCTGACGACGTCGCGTCCCAGCGCCTTCAAGTCGCGCGCTTTCTGCGTCACGGCGATCGTGGCGGAGGGTTTTACGCGTGACAGGGCGCTCGCGAGAAAAGTCATCGGCCAAATTCCTTTTTGGGTCTTTGAGGGGGATGCGCCGCATAAGTCGCAGCTGCGCGAAGCATAAAAGCGCCATTCGCGCGGAGCAATCGCAAATCCGCCTACCGTGGCGCATCACCAAGTTGGGCCGACCCTCTCCCACGCAAAGGGGGGTTCCCGGTTTGCGCATCAAATGCTGAGATCGGCGGCGGCCGACTTCGGTTGGCGAGGGCGTTAGCGCGGCAATCGAAAAAAATCCCCGAAACGGGAAGGCGACATGCAACTTCCTCGCCACTCCGCAGTTATTCGAAGGTGCGCGAGTAGGCGGGTGGTTTTGAGGCGTGAGGCAGACCGCCAAAGGCAGCGCTCCAGGGGGAGTATCATGTCGCTGGCAGACAAGTTCGACGATCATTCAGAACCGGCTTTCACGCGCAACTTTGATCCCGAGTCGGCTCGCAGGCAGCTGCGCGTATCTTTGGTCCTGGTCGTGGCGATGGCCTTTGCGGCCTTCGTTCTGGGTTTCGCGTTGCCGCTCAACGCCCCGCATTCCTCGCGGGTGACGCCCGTCACGACCGACAGTGGCGATTTTTCCGGCAGGCTCGTGACGATCAACGAGCGGTGAACCTCGCCGTCTCAGTGGCGCGCTTTCCGGCCGAGGGCTGACGCCAACAGTGCGTAACGCGGAGCGGTTGGGCGCGAGGGCGATTTGGCTTGAGGTCGTCCACCTCTCCAACCTTCTCCCTCAGGGCTACGGGAACCACACATCTTTTGGGCGGGCGGTTCGGCTGGGCGCGAACCCTTCTCCCGCAACGCGGGAGAAGGTGGCCCGGCGAAGCCGGGTCGGATGAGGGCCGGCGCCGCCCGCCGAAACGACGCAGAATAAGCGGCCCGAGCCCTGCACAAGACCCGTAGGCGAGGCAAATCGCAAGCGCCCTCATCCGACCCTCGCTGACGCGAGGGCCACCTTCTCCCGTTTTACGGGAGAAGGAATGCGCGCCGCGCCGAACTGGTTATTTCGGCGCTGGCGGCTTGTCCATCGCCGGCGCGCATGGGTTCATGTGCTGATGGTCCATCTGATGGTGCTCGTGACCGCTGGGCGGCGCAGCGCCGGACGTGTCCTTGCCATGCGCTTTTTCCCAACGCTGCATCGCCTGCGCGTCATGAGCGCGCTTGGCGTCGGGCGCCTCGATCGACGCGTCGATCGTCACTTCGCCCGCCTTTTCAAACACCAGGGTGAGCTCCAATCCCCAGCCGACCTGTAGATATTTCTTGATGTCGAGAAGAGCCACGTGCGGGCCGCCGGGCTTGAGCGTCAGCTTCTTCTTCGGCGGAATGACCAGCGCATCGGCCGCCTTGTCCTCGTGGGCGCCGACATAAATCGCGGTCCTGCCGACAGCGGCGGCTTTGACGCCCACCAACTTGTCCGGCGTCGCGCCTTTATTAGAGATAAGAGCGAACAAATAAGCCGTGGTTTCGCCCTCCTTGGGGGCGCGCAGCCAAGGATGTTCGACCTTGACCTCGCCCACCGTGTATTCGTGAGCCGAAGCGGGCCACTGCGGGGCCAGCAAAGCGAACGCCGCTCCGCCCAACACCGAACCGCCGCCCACCAGTAGATCGCGCCGCCTGATTGTCATCGTCCTCTCCGTTGGCTCATCGAATGTCTCGCCGCATTAGAGCAGGTCCCGAAAAAGTTGACAGACTTTTTCGATCAGGACCTGCTCCAACTTTTTGATTTTGAGCGAATCCTTATCGATCACGCGATTCCGCGTGATCGGGATGCGCTCTAAACGCCATCTTGTCGCACTCTTGGACGCAAACCACAATGCTTTCGGTCAGGCTCGAAAGGTTGCGCCGAAGCGGCGCACAAATCACCACTTTTCCGCCCTGCTCCGGCGCATCAATGCGAATGGAGATTGATCTTCACCACGGGCTCCGACGCCGTCAGCGCGATTTGCGCGCGCAACTGCGCGACGCTCCCGTCGTCCGACGCGAAATGCCTGAACCGCGCGCGAACATATCCCGAGCGGTCGACGAGAAAATGCCCTTCGGGAATTTCTTGCGCGTAGAGCTCGTTCGGATAGCGGTTGATCACCGAATAGGCGGCCTCGACGGCCTTGGGATGAACGGCCTCGATCCTTTTGGCTTTGGCCGGGCAATCGCCCTCGTAAATGGTCACGTGGCGCGCGCCAGCGGCCTGCACGGCGTCGCGCGCCAACTCCAGGCTGGCCGCCAGCTCGCCGCCCCGTTCGGCCTGCGCGGCGTCGCTCGCCTGCTCCTGACGGGCCGCCACCTTGTTCGCTCCTTCCTGAACGCGGCAATGCGCAAATGAAATCAGCGTCGGCACGCCGCGCAGACTTATCAAAGTCGTAAGCCGGCCCGCGGGGTCGACCAACGCGAAATCGGGCGCGACCAGCCATTGAATGACCCCCTTGGGGCCGAGAAACCGAGACTGGTTGGTGTAGGACAGCACCAACAGAAAGTTGATGACGTCCCATCGATCGTCCGGCGTCAGCTGGTCGGCGAAAGGCGGCATGACTCCGGTCGAGCCGCCGAAGGTCAGCCAATGGAAAATATCGCCGATCGTGTGCGTTCCAACATGCGGCGCGGTGAGGTCGGCGGGCGGCGTCTTGAGGTCCTTGGCCAGCGGCCCATTGGCTTCGCCCATCGGGCCGTGACAGGCCACGCAGCTTGCTTGAAACAAATCATAGCCGCGCAGGATCGATTCCGCCGTATAGTCCTCGGTCGGATCATTAAAGGTGTCGGGATAGGCCTGCACCGACAGCGAAACAGTCAGACAAACGAGGGAGGCGAGCGCCGCCGCCGGGGTGGCGATGCGACGCCAACCGCGGATGCGCGGCGTCCACCATGCGGCCGCCGCCCCGATGAGCAGAGTGAGCCCCGCCACCCCCCACCACCAGACGTCGCTCCACATCGGGACCTTATAGCCCCAGGTCGCCTTGTATGAGATGCGGAAGGGGAGCGGCCAGTAAAGATCGTTCTCGTGCGAGGCCGGCGTGATGACGGCGATCCATCCGGCGATGAACAACAGCGCCACGCCGAACGCGGCTTCCGCCGCGCCGACCTTCGCATACCATTCGAGACGGAACCCCGGTCCCGGGTCGCGCGTCAAATAGCGCGCCAACGCCAAGGCGAGGAGCAGAACCGCACACAGAAAGGCAAGCTTGAGAGTGAGCAGGCGCCCATAAGGCGTCGCGAGAAGATTTGGGAAACTCGCGACATTTTCCCAGGCCAGCGCCAGACCGCTGAACAGGACGACCGCCATCGCGATTTTGGCGATGCGCGACCAGCGCTCGGCCAGACGACGCGCGACCTCCGGCGGCTTTCCGCGCGCCGTCAACATCCACCACACGAGGCCCAACAGCCCGCCGAACCAGGTCAATCCGGCCGCGGTATGAATTAGAAAACCCACCTGGGTGTAAACGGGAAGACTGTCGTCGATGGCGTGGCCGGTCACCGAAACCGCGGCGATGACGGAGACCCCGGACCACAGCGCGGCGCGATCCAGCCACAGCGAATTCAAAAACAGCCGCAGCGCCGCCAAGGCGGCGAACATCAGCGCCAGAACTTGCGTGGCGACCCACGCCTTGCCGACGACCGTGCCGAACGTGAACTCCACCAACGTCGAAAAATCGATCGGCTTCGGCTCAGCGATGATATTGCGCGCAATGGCCGCGATCAAGAAGAAGCCAAAGACGGCGCGCACCAAAGCCAGGATAGCGACAGCCGGCTTGAATCTGGCTCCGTCTTCGCCGATCAGCCGCGGCAGGAACAACAAACCCACCGCAAGAGCGGCCGGGGCGCTCTCTAAAAAGCGAAGCGTCGCCAATCCCATTTTCTGCTTCCGCTACTCGCTCACAACAGGGACGGAAACAAGCGCCGCCATGACGCCATGGGACGACGCCATGGGGCTGCGCCGCGACATCACTGCGGGGCGTCCACAGTGAACTCGTAATTGCCTTCCACGATGTGTCCGTCTGTGGAAAGCACGCGGTATTTCACCACGTAGCGGCCGGGCGCGAGCGTGGGCGCGTCGAGCGTCAGTTCGCGCGGCGTCTCCGGCTTGCCGACCGCGCCCTCGGCGAGGATTTTGCCGTCGGCGCCTTGGATGGTGAGGTTCGAGTAAGGCGGCTCGACGCCGCCGCCGAAGCGCAGCTTGACCGTCTTGGGCGGCGTCGCGACATGATCCTTGGAAGACGGGCTCGCTTCGACGAGAAACGAGTGGCTGAGCGCAGGCGCAGCGCCCGCCCAGAGGAATGCGGCCGCCAGTCCCGCGCCAACAAACAGTCTCATCCTCACGTCCTCCCCAATATTTTCGTCGAACATCGTTCGGCTTTAACGAACATGTTGCATCGCGAAGCGCCGCTTCAGGGCCTCATGCGTCCATGGCCGGCGCGACCTTTGGCCCCGGATTGTTATGCTTCCAATAGGCGGCGACCATGAGTCCGACCAAGATCACGCCCAAGAAAGGCGAAACGTATTTCCACAGGGTCTGCCCAACCATGAACTTGAACTGCGCGGACTCCTTCGCGCCGTTTGGCCGCTGGATGGTCACCATACCAATGTAATGGCCGTTCTCCTTAAAGTCGTGCTCGAAGTTGAAAGTGCCGGTTTTATATGTCTGGAACGGCCGAAGCACCTCGGTCAGAGGCCCGAGGTCGGCGCCCGCCGCAACAGGCGTCAACGGATCCCTGATGATGCGGACCTCGATCGGCAAATCGCGAAAACTCGGCGAAGCCAGATCGAACACCAGGATCGTCTTGCCGGTGGACGGGAATTCTTCGCAAAATTCGCTGTGCGAGGCGCCCGGTTGATAGGCGGTGATGTGGATCATTTCATATCCGAACATCACCATGCACATGTTTCCCATGGTCATCGCCTCAGGGCCGTCGCCGCCCGCCGCCAGAGACCTCGGAGCTCCAGGAAGGAGCAAGAAAGCGCCGAATAAGGACGCCATCACGGCACGCCAAATCATCGTTCCTGTTTCCTTCTCCCCATGTGCCGACGCCTTCGACGAGGCTCATTTGCCGTCGCGGCCCCGAACGCGAAATCGCTTTAAATCGAATCGCGACTTCGTTCTAGCTCTTTGTTTCGGCGCATGATCTTTTTTTAAAACGTCGGCCGCCCGCAAACCTCGCGCTCGCAACAAACCGCTGTTTTTCTTCATCCTCGATCAGTCGTCACCCCCTCACCCGCCGTCGTTCGAGAAAGGTTGGCGGCCGCTGTGGCGTCGAGCATGGGCGGCTGGGGGCGTCGGCGCCGCAACAAAAACGGGCGCCCCAAACAAAAACAAGCGCGCCCCCGCGTGCGGGGGGCTGGAAGGCGCGGCGGCCGGACCATTGCTGGTCCGGCCGGGCAGTTGGCGTTTGATCGGTTATCTTAAGTTTGGATCAGGGCAAGCCGATCAGGGCATGTCGCCTGCGACGAACTTGGGAATCACCGGGCCGCCGATTTCAGCGGCGTAGCGCTTGCCGCTCGGCGTGAAGAAGAACACCAGGCCGCCGATCTGGCTGTCGGTGTCGTAAGCCAAGTCCGACAAGCGCTCGATGTCCCAGCGGGCGTCTTGGATCTTGACCACGATGGTCTTGGTCTCGCCGGGCGCGATCGGGGCTGGATCCACCGAAACGCCGCGATCGGCCAAGAGATAGTCGGGGAAGTCGGGCTTGGTCGTAAACACGTCCGGGTTGAGGAAGCGCAAGCCCGCCGCGGTGTATTCGCCGAGCCGGATCGGCTCGTCGGTTTTGTTGGCGACCTCCACGTTGATCGTCAGCTCGCGGCCCGGAACCTTGTAGACGCCGCCCTTCAGATCGACCGTCACCTGCTTGGGCCCGACGCCGGCGGTGCCTTCCGTTTCGATCGGCGTCAGCGGCTTCAACAGACCGGCCTGCAACGGGATGGTGCGCGGGAAGGCGCTGTTGGTCATGGCGTAGGCGACGATGGTCACCAGGATGGTGACGGCCAGCACGATCGCGCCGATGCGACGGTCGTTGTCGTTGACCGCTTGCTCCTCGCGGCCTTCGGCGACGCGCAAGTAGGAGGCGATGATCCCCTTCTTGAAGAACCAATAGAGAATCCACGCCGCGCCAGCGATCAGCCACGGCATATGCCAGGCGTAGATGCGGCCGATGCCATAGGTCTCCAGATCGACCGTGGTGCCGTCAAGCAGCGTGATCGGATCTTTGAAGTCGGCCATGTCGCCCTTGATCTCGATCCATTGGCCCGGACCGACGATCGGCCCGCCGCCTTCGACGTTGATCTGCGCGTGGACATGCCAGCGGCCGGCGCGGCGCCCTTTCAGATTGATGTGGAAGGCGTAGTCCTTGCCGGGAACCAGCGACACCGAACGCGGTGCGAACTGATCGCCGAAATACTGCGCCGTGCGCACCAGAACCGGACCCGGCTCGCCCGGGTTCAGGAACGAAATGCGCGGGTTGGCCACCGCCTGCGGCCACGCCGAGAAGATGTGGACCTTGCCCTCCAGGACCATTTCCTCGTTGACGTTGATCGAGGTCTTCGACCATTTGAAGTCGTACCAGTTCAGCGTGCGCATGCGCAAGAACGCTTGCTGCGACTTCTCGCCGTGCGCCTCGGCGGGAGCGATAGCCCCCATCGTCGCCACGACGGCCGCGGCCATCCCCAGGGCCATCAGTTGCGCGACGCGCCGCGTCGCCAACCGGGCCAATGTTTCGAATATCGACGTTTTCATTGAACCAACCTCCCAGGTTTTCTTCTCTTTGTAAGGCGCGCGCTGCCTGCGCGGCCTTGTTGTCGGTTGACGAGGGCGCCGAGGTTGCACGCGCGGCGCCCGCGACTTTGTCTTTTTTAGACAACTTGGCCGTCAGACCTTGGCGATGATCTTGGTGGTCGAGTACCATTTGCCCATGAACCACCACAGGAAATACACCAGCATCGAGACGAAGCCCGAGAAGAACGCCGCCACCGGCACCACGTCCTTGCCGAAGGTGCGCAGCGTGCCGCGCTCGACGATGCGGATGTATTCGGGCATCGACGTGCGCACGAAGTGGAAGCCGATCAGGTCGGCGAGCGTCATCAGCTGGCCATTCTGATCGGTCGCCTGATGGAAGGCGGCGATCACCGGCCAGTTGTTGGGATAAAACAACAGGCCCCACCCCAGCGAGCCGACGATCGCGGTGATCATGTAGCTGCCCGACAGCAGAAGCACGATGTCCAGCCACAGCGCCGGAACGATCAGCGCCGACGGGAACACCTCATTGATCGGGAAATAGGTCCAACCCCAGAAGTTCACGTAGCGGTTGATCCACTCGCCGATCAGCAAGCCCAGCACCACGAAGGTGGCGCCGAACGGCAGACGGAAGTTCTCCCACCAGAACGCTTGCGACGCGGCCGCGAAGGTCACGCCCAGGATGGGCACCACCGTCGGCCACATGCGGCGATCCTTCCAATCCACCCAGAAGTCCCAGTCGCCCGCCGTCAGCATGAAGTGGATGTGATAGCCGCCCAGGCAGGCCAGAAACACGAGGGTGAGAATCAGCCAGTCGGAAACCTGTACGCACCCCGCCGCCTCGGCGATGGAGTGGAAAGGACCGATCGCCCCTCCGCTTTTCGATTGTGACATCACTCTTCTCCTTGGTGTCTACCCGGCTCTCTTCCGCCGGATTTGTCGATTTGGATTTGGACTTTGTCGAACTTGAAACGCCGCCCCCGTGATTTTAGCCTCCCGCGCGCTGCGCGCTTCTTCTCAAGTTGAACGGGCCGCCCCTTAGTTGATTGACGCAACGCTTTTTTAAGGAGCGGCCCAACCCGAGCCTTTGACGTTCACGGAGGATGTTTGTCGTCGGCTAGAGCAGGTCCCGAAAAAGTTGACAGACTTTTTCGACGAGGACCTGCTCCAACTTATTGAGTTGGAGCGTATTCTTATCGATCAGGCGATTCCACCTGATCGGAATACGCTCTAACGTCCGCGCCGTTTGTCACCCGCGCGGGCGCCGGTTTCGACGAGCCTCGTTTAGGCCGCGCCCAACAGCGTCTTGACGCCCTCGGGGCCGATCAGCTCGCGGATGCGGTAGAGGATCTGCAGCACGACGCCGAACACGCCGAGCGCCATCCAGCCGAAGAACACGAAGCCCCAATGCAGCGGCGCGACGAACAGTTCCTCCATGAACCAGAAGGTGTGACCCCACTCGTTCAGGCCGACGTTCGGGATGATCATGAACGGGCCGACCGCGACGATCAGGAAGGCCAGCGAGAAGCCCTTGGCGAAATAGGGAAGACGGGTCTTCGCATAGAAGAACGAGCCCACCGCCATGATCGAGTAGATCGGATAGCTCATGTAGAACTCGATGATGTGGCTCGGCGTGAAGTCCGTGTCGCGAATCACCGTCATGTGCCAGGTGCCGTCCTGCTCGGTAAAGAAGCTCGCGCCCCAGTAGATCGCCACGCCGTAGACCGTCAGCCACTGCAGCAGCACCATGTAGCGGCGCAGCTCCTCGCGCGGCTGCACGGCCGCCACGTTGCGGTCGCGGGTCTTCCACAGATAGCCGGCCAGGCCGAGGCCGGCGACCAGCTCCAGCGGAATCTCGGTCCACAGGATCGAGAGCCAGTAGGTCTGAAACTCCGGCGCAAACGAGTCGAGGCCGGCGCGCCAGCCGAAAATCTGCTCGTAAATGCGGATGAACAGATAGAAGACGCACAGGACGGCGGAGCCGATCCACATGCCCTTCAAATCCACGATCGTTTCCGCGCCGGCGGCGGCCCCCGCCCGGGCGACTGTTGGCGTCGATAGACTCATTGTTTCCTCCATGAGTTTTATACGTTTGTCGAGTTTTATACGTTGTCTGAGTTTTATACGTTGCTCGAGTTTTCTTTAGTTCGAGGGATTTTCGACCGCTTGCGACACGCTCCGCCTCCCGCCACGGAACTCATTCGCCTTAGCCATTGATCGCCGTTCGTTTGAAGGTTTAAGACCCTTTCTCGGCGTTGTTTTTTAACCAAGGACGAATTTCCGAAGTCGCCGCTGAGGACGATCGCGACTCGCGGCCTCCCGAATGGCTCCATTCGGAAGCCTTAGCCCCGCCCAGCGTGGCGCAACCATTTCCCGTCGCGGGGCCGAAGACAATACCCGACAGGGCTGGCGACGACAATCTATTGAGCGGTATCGATGCGCCGATCGGGTAGGCGCAATACCACCCGAAATCACGCCCCAAGCGATCGGCGACGATCGCCGAAAGGCAGCCGCCGCAATCAACAAATCAACATAAATCCAATGCGCTAATCAACGCTGCCGGCCGCCAAAACCCCACCCGCCCTCCCCCTCCCGCCCCCGCGCACACGGGCTGCGACCGGATGTGGGTGGAACGGCGTTCCTCTCCCGCTGCGGCCCCGGGGCGTTGCGCAGATCGTTGGCTTGCGCGGCGCGCGTTCGGAGCGGCTGCAGCGTCAAGCGCGTTTCGATCGTCCCTCTAATGTCAACGGCGCAAAAGGGTTTCTCGTCCTTGCGAGGAGCAATGCTCCTCGCAAGGACGGGTCAATGTTTCTCGCCGTTGGCATAAGCCTGCTGCATGGTTTTCTGGCGCCTCAAGGAGGCCCTGAAAAGGCCGTCTCGAAGGATCGAGGAAACCACTCGCCCGGATCCGCCGCCCCTTATTGCGGACGCGGCGTGTCCTTGGCGCGCGCCGGCAGGATCGGGTAGACGACGCTCGGCTGTTCGCCGGTGAGCGTGCCAAGAAACGCCGTGATCGCCGCGATCTCTTCCTGCGAGAGCTTTTGTCCCAGCTGATCGACGGACATCAGGGCGACGGCATCCTCCAGGGCCCAGACTTGGCCGGTATGGAAGTAAGGCGCCCGCAAGGCGACATTGCGCAACGGCGCCGCGCGGAACACGTATTCGTCCGCAGCGCTCTTGGTGACCGCCTGGCGTCCCTTGTCGGCCAGAGGCATGATCTCTTCGCTGGGCTTTTCGACGACGCCGAACGGGAAATAGCCATTGCCGCCGACATTGACGCCGCCGTGGCAGGCGGCGCAGCCCTTGTCGAGGAACAGGCGCAGCCCGCGCTTCTCCGTGTCGTTGATCGCCGCCTCGTCGCCCATGAGGAACCTATCGAAGCGCGACGACGGCGTAATCAGCGTCGCTTCGAACGCCTCGATCGCCTTGGCCATGTTATCGAAGCTCACGGCGTTGGCCTCATTGGGAAACGCCTTCTGGAATTCGCTGACATAGGCGGGAATGCTGCGCAGCGTCTTCTCGACCAGATCGGGCGTATTGTTCATCTCGACGGCGGCCTGCACCGGTCCCTTGGCTTGGGCTTTCAAGTCCTCGGCGCGGCCATCCCAGAACTGAGCGATGTTGAACACGGCGTTGAGCACGGTCGGCGCGCGGCGCGGGCCTTTCTGCCAGCCGTGGCCGATCGAGGTCGGTCCGGCGTCGACGCCGCCCGTGCCGAGGTTGTGACAGCTGTTGCAGCTGATGATTTGGCTGCGCGACAGGCGCGGATCGAAAAACAGCTTTTTACCCAGTTCCGTTTTTGCCGGCGTCAGCTCGTTGTTCTTGACGACGCTGGCGACGCGCGCCGGCGTTATCGGAGCTAACACCGCGCTCGCCTCCTGCCTGAGATCGCCGGCGACGGCGGTGAGCGGAAAGACCAACATCGCACTCAGTGCGGAGATCAAGGAACGTGACATCGTTGGCTCCTTCGATGGAAGGCGGGCGCGCGCCGCAAACCGACCGCCCAAACGCACTGCCCAGCTACCACAACCGATGACGATCCGCAAAGAAGAGCACGCGGCGGGTCATTCGAGGCGCCGCTCTAATCGGCTGCATCGCTCGCGGCCGCGTCGAGGCGCGCGGCGAGCCGGCCCCACAGGGCGTTCTGCGCGCTGAACACATAGTCCAGCTTGGCGCTGGCGACCTCCTCGGCGCCGTGGCGGATCAGCCAATCGGCGAACTGGGGAACCGCGCTGGCGGGACACGAAAATGCGGCGGCGCCGTCACTGCCCATGGCGCGCATACGTGCGCCAAACCTGCTCTCGCCCTTGCGGAGGATCTTGTCGGTCAGCGTCAGCCGCGCGCGCACCTCGCGCATGGTGCGCGCTTCTTCTTCCGCGGCGATGCGCGAGAGAATGACGCGCGCCGCTTCGCGCGCGCTCTCGCTCCAAGCCGCCTTAAGCGAGGCTGCGAGATTGGCCTGCGAGCGCAAGATCACGCCGTCGTCGAGCGTCTTCAGGGCGTTGGCTTTGAGCGTCGCGCCGGTCGTCGTGATGTCGACGATGAGGTCGGCCGAACCGGCCGCCGGCGCGCCTTCGGTGGCGCCGGAGCTTTCGACGATGCGATAATCTCCGACGCCGTGCTCGGCAAGGAAGCGGCGCGCCGTGTGCACATATTTGGTGGCGACGCGAATGCCGCGGCCATGGCACGCGCGAAACCCTCCGGCCACATCCGCGAGATCGGCCATCGTGCGCACGTCGATCCAGGCTTCCGGCACGGCGACCACGACATCGGCGCGCCCGAAGCCGAGCGGCGCCAGCAATTCGACGTGCGTTTGCATATCGGGAATCGTCTCGCGCAGCAGATCTTCGCCGGCGACGGCCATATGCACATCGCCGGCGGCGAGCCGGCTGGCGATTTCCGCGGTCGGCAGAAAAGCCGCTTCGACATCCTCGACGCCATCGAGCGAGCCGCGATAACCGCGCGCGCCGCGCGCCTGCGTCAGCTCGAGCCCGGCTCTGGCGAAGAATGCGGCGGCGTTTTCTTGCAAACGGCCCTTGGAGGGAACGGCCACGACGAGCTTTGCTGCGGTCATGTGGCAGTCCTCGAAGACTGGCAATCGCCGAAAATCTCAGGTTGCAGCCGATCGACAAAGATCGCGGCGCCGACCGCCGGAATATCGCTCGCCGCGCCGAGCGTGCGCAACAGACGATCGTAACGCCCGCCGCCGATGACGGGCGCGCCTTGGCGCGATCCGGCGTTGTGCGCCTCGAACACGAAGCCGGTGTAATAATCGAGCCGGCGCGCGAAGCTCGCGGCAAAGCGCATCTTGTCGAGGTCGAGCCCGCGCGCCGCGAGAAAATTCGATCGCGTATCCAAAGAATCGAGACAGCGCCCAAGGTCGAGCTTCGCGTCGTTCGCCAGGCGCCGCAAAGCGGCGGCGGCCGCGTCCGGGGTCCCTTCAACCTTCAAAAAACTTTCGATGATGGCGCGTTTTTCCGCGGCGACGCCCGGCCCGTTGGCGAGCTGAGCCTGCTCCAGGAAGCGTTCGGCGATCTCGCCGGCGCTGCGCCCGCCCACCGCCGAAATTCCGGCAAGGGAGAGCAGGTCTTCGACGAGCGCGCGCGCCCCCTCCTGGTCGGCTTTCTCCAGCGCCGCCACGACGCCGGCGCGTTCTTGCCCGCCATTCCGGGTCGGCGGGGCAAGGATCGCCGCCAAATCGCGCCCGCGCGCGTGGCCAGCCTCCAAGCGCCGCCGCCAGACCGGCGCCAGCCCTAAGCAATCGAGAAAGGACGAGACGAGAGCCGCGTCGCCGAGCCGGACGTCCAGCTCGCCTGAGCCCGCCGCCGTGGCGGCCTCGACGACGGCGGCGAGGATTTCCGCGTCGGCGGCCTCCGGGTCGCTTCGCCCGAAGCTCTCGAGGCCCGCTTGCAGAAATTCGCCACTTCCGTCCGCGGCGCCCGAGCGAAAGCGGAACACCGCGCCGCCACAGGCGTAGGCCGCCGTCTGGCCGGCGAGCGGCGACGCCAGATAGGCGCGGCAAACGGGGATCGTATATTCCGGCCGCAGGCAGAAATCCGCGCCGGCGGCGTCGCTCGTCAGATACAGGCGGCCGCGGAAATCTTCGCCCGAGCGATCGAGGAAAACGCCGGCCGGTTGCAAGATCGCCGGTTCGCAACGCGTAAAGCCGGCGCGCAGGAAATGCGACAGGATCGTCTCCAGACGATCGCCGTCCGGCATTTTTCGGCTATTCGGTCCGTTCACGACCAATTTTCCCCGTTGCGCGCCTTTCTCTAGCAAGCGCGAAGCAAGGGCGCATCCGCTTTCGGTGGAGAGGGTGAACGAAATGGGGGTTGTTCGGGCGCCTCCTGGGCGAAAGCGGCGAGTTCGGCTCGAGGCTTTGGACGAGGCGCTGCGAAGATCGCCAAGCGGAGTGACAGCAAGGGCGCCAAGAATTTTTGGAAACAAAAGTCGAACGGCAGCTCGTTGGCTTGACGGCGTCGATAATTGCATGCACATTTGCCGTTATCGCATGCTACTTTCGGAGATGTAGATGCAAACTTACCTTCAGAGACTTAGAGACGGTTACACCAAGAACGGCATGGACCCGAAAGTTCGCCGGGACAGTTTCGATGATTTCCTGACGATGAAGACGATCGGCACGAAACGCGTCTGGACCTTCGGCAATCCTTTGGGGGCCAATGCGAGCCCGGTGTGCATGGGCGGCCACAGCCGAGAACTCGTGCGCAATCTCTGCGTGCGCGTCGATGCGCTAACGCTCGCAGAACTCGACGCCGTGACGGACGTGCTCGATTGCAGCAAGCAGGAATTTGTTGTCGAGGCGCTCTCGGCGGCGATCGCCAAGGCCATGCACGGCATCGACGAACAAGGACTTGCTCATCTTTTCGACGAACGCATCAAGGACCGTCTCGAAAAGGCGGAACTATCGTTTCAACCATCGGCGGACGGCAGCCACGAATGGCTCTACTTTCGCGGTGAACTTATGAAAAACAAAGAGTGGGAAAGGCATAAGGGCGTCGTAGAGGGCGTCAAGCAATTGATCGAAGGCGAAAAAGCGCAGTCGAAATAGAACTGCACAGTTCGAGACGCCAAGGGCGCTCGAAATGTCGCGTGCTCCCGCCGCCAACCGCCGTCATTGCGAGCCGCAGGCGAAGCAATCAAGTTTACGCGCAAGGCGCAAACGCCCTCTCCCAGAGGGCTACGGCAGTTGTGCGGATTCGGCCCCAACCAATGCGGCGCGCATTCCTTCTCCCGTGAAACGGGAGAAGGTGGCCCTCGCGTCAGCGAGGGTCGGATGAGGGCGCTCGGGGTTTGCCTCGCCTATGGGCGTGCGCCCGGTTCGCGCCACTTGTTCTGCGTCGTTTCGGAGGGCGGCGCCGGCCCTCATCCGACCCGGCTTCGCCGGGCCACCTTCTCCCGCCTTGCGGGAGAAGGGATGCGCGCCGCGTCTTTGGCCGCCGGCGTCACTCCACGGCGTTCGCGCTCTGGCGCTCAGCTTTTTCCTTAGCTTCGAGGTCTTCGCCGGTCTGCTGATCGACGGCGCGCATGGAGAGGCGCACCTTGCCGCGATCGTCGAAGCCCAACAGCTTTACTTTCACCTTGTCGCCTTCCTTGACCACGTCGGTGGTCTTATTGACGCGCCGCATGGCCAGCTGCGAGATGTGGACAAGACCGTCCTTGGCGCCGAAGAAATTGACGAACGCTCCGAAATCGGCGGTCTTCACCACCGTGCCGTCGTAAATCCGGCCAACTTCGGGGTCGGAAGCGATCGACTTGATCCAGTTGATCGCCGCCTGGATCGAAGCAGCGTCGCTGCTTGCGACCTTCACCGTGCCGTCGTCCTCGATGTTAACCTTGGCGCCGGTCTTTTCGACGATTTCGCGGATCACCTTGCCGCCTGTGCCAATCACTTCGCGGATCTTGTCGGTCGGGATTTTCAAGGTCTCGATGCGCGGCGCGAATTCGCCGAGCTCGGCGCGCGACGCCGTCAGCGCCTTGGCCATCTCGCCGAGGATATGCAGGCGTCCGTCGCGCGCCTGGGCGAGCGCTGTGCGCATGATCTCTTCGGTGACGCCGGCGATCTTGATGTCCATCTGCAGCGAGGTGACGCCCTCGCCGGTGCCCGCCACCTTAAAATCCATGTCGCCGAGGTGATCCTCGTCGCCGAGAATGTCGGAGAGGACGGCGAAGCGCGAGCCCTCGAGAATGAGGCCCATTGCGATGCCGGCGGTGGGTCGTTTGACTGGCACGCCGGCGTCCATCAAGGCGAGCGAGGTTCCGCACACCGTCGCCATGGAGGACGAGCCGTTCGATTCGGTGATCTCGGAGACGACGCGCACCGTGTAAGGAAATTCGGCGGCGGCCGGCAGCATCGGTCGGATGGCGCGCCAGGCGAGCTTGCCATGGCCGATCTCGCGGCGGCCGGGCGCGCCCATGCGGCCAGTCTCGCCAACCGAATAGGGCGGGAAGTTGTAATGGAGCAGGAAGCGCTCCTTGTAAGTGCCCTCGAGCGAATCGATGTATTGCTCGTCCTCGCCGGTGCCGAGCGTCGCAACGACCAGAGCCTGCGTCTCGCCGCGCGTAAACAGCGCCGAGCCGTGGGTGCGCGGCAGAACGCCGACTTCCGCGACGATCGGGCGGACCGTCTTCACGTCGCGCCCGTCGATGCGAACGCCGCTGTCGAGAATGTTCCAGCGCACGACCTTGGCTTGCAGATCGTGGAAGGCTTCGCCGACATGCTCCTTGGAGAACGCGGTTTCGCCGCCCTCGGGGAAGAGCGCCGCGACGACCTTCGCCCTGATCGCCTCGACCGCCGCGTAGCGATCCTGCTTGACGGTGATCTTGTAAGCTTCGCGCAGTTCCGCCTCGGCGATGCTCGAGATAGCCTTCGTCACTGCGGACTTGTCGGCGATGTTGAGCTCGCGCGGGTCCTTGGCGGTGCGCTCGGCCAATCGGATGATGGCGTCGATCACCGGCTGGATGCCGCGATGGCCGGTCATCACCGCCTCGAGCATGACCTCCTCGGAAAGTTCCTTGGCTTCCGACTCGACCATCAGCACGGCGTCCGATGTCCCGGCGACGATGAGATCGAGCGTTGATTGCTTCATCTCTTCGATGGTCGGATTGAGCTTCAAGGCGCCGTTGATCTGGCCGACGCGCGCGCCGCCGATCGGCCCCATGAAGGGAACGCCGGAAACGGTGAGCGCGGCGGAGGCCGCCACCATGGCGAGAATGTCGGGATCGCTCTCGAGATCGTGGGAGAGAACCGTGATGATCACTTGCGTTTCGTTGCGATAGCCGTCCGGGAACAGCGGCCGGATCGGCCGGTCGATGAGCCGCGAGATCAATGTCTCGCGCTCGCTCGGACGGCCCTCACGCTTGAAATAGCCGCCGGGAATGCGGCCGGCGGCGAAGGCCTTCTCCTGATAATTGACGGTGAGCGGGAAGAAGTCCTGCCCCGGCTTTGCGGCCTTGGCCGAGACGACGGTGGCCAGCACGGTCGTCTCGCCCCAGCTGGCGACGACGGCGCCGTCGGCCTGACGGGCGACCCTGCCGGTCTCGAGGACGAGCTTGCGCCCCGCCCAATCGAGTTCTTCGCGGTGAATTTGGAACATGTCCTGTCTTTCTCTCAATTAAGCGGCAGGAGCGTTTGTCATGGGCAAGACGGCGAGAGGCTGCGCGAATTCAATCGGTCTTTCCGAAAGAACCGTTCGCAGCGTCCGGCGATCCTGCCATGACAGGGCCCTGCCGAGGGCTGGCGCGACGGCCCTATGCCGCCGGCCATATGTGGACCGCGAGCCTTCAGGCTCGCAATCCCTTGGCGAGCCTGAAGGCTCGCGGTCCAATCTCAGCGGCGGATGCCGAGACGCTCGATAAGGGTCTTGTAACGGCTCTCGTCGCGCGACTTGACGTAGTCGAGCAACTGACGGCGCTGCGAAACCAATTTCAACAGGCCGCGGCGCGAGTGATTGTCCTTCACATGCGTCTTGAAGTGCTCGGTGAGATTGGCGATGCGCTCGGAGAGGATGGCCGCCTGCACCTCGGGCGAGCCGGTGTCGGCCGCCTTGATCGCGTATTCCTTGATGAGCGCCTGCTTGCGCTCGGCCGTGATCGACATCGGGTGATCCTTTGCATTTTGCTGAAAGATTGATCCGCAAGCGGCGGCCCAGGCCGGGATGTCGTCCAGCGAGGTCGCCTAAAGCGGCGCCGCCCGGAGAAACCGGGCGCGCGACGGGCTTATAGCAGAAACGGGCGGCAAGGATAGAGGGCGCGTGGCGCGCCTACTCCGCGGCGTCCCTGTCGCGCAGGCCGCGCGCCAGGCGTTCGGCCTTCAATAGCTCCGCCACCAGGAAAGCCACCTCGATCGCCTGCTCGGCGTTGAGGCGCGGATCGCAAGCCGTGTCGTAGCGCACATGCAGCTGATGCTCGGAAATATCGCGCGCGCCGCCGGTGCACTCGGTCACGTTCTGGCCAGTCATTTCGAGATGGATGCCGCCGGCATAGGCGCCCTCGGCCTTGTGGACCTCGAAGAAAGTGCGGATTTCCGACATGACGCGATCGAACGGCCGCGTCTTGCGGCCGCCGGCGCTGATCGTGTTGCCGTGCATGGGGTCGCAACACCAGACGACATTGCGGCCCTCGCGCGCCGCCGCGCGCAACAGCCTCGGCAGGGCGTCTCCCACGTTTTCTGAGCCGAAACGGCAAATGAGCGTCAACCGTCCCGGCTCGTTGTCTGGATTGATGACGTCGATGAGACGCAACAGCGCTTCCGGCTTCAGGCTCGGACCGCATTTCAAGCCCACCGGGTTGCGCACGCCGCGGATGAACTCGAGATGCGCGCCGTCCGGCTGACGGGTGCGGTCGCCAATCCACAGCATGTGCCCGGACGTGGCGTAAAAGCCGCCCTCCAACGAATCGATGCGGGTCAGCGCCTGCTCGTAGCCGAGCAACAGCGCCTCATGGGAGGTATAAAAATCCGTCTGCCGCAGTTCCGGATGATGCTCGGGATCGAGACCGATGGCGCGCATGAAGCCCACAGTCTCGGTGATATGGTCGGCGAGCTTCGAATAACGTTCGAACAACGGGCTGTTCTTGACGAACCCCAACATCCAGCGATGCGCGTTCTCGAGACTGGCGAAACCGCCGGCCGCGAAGGCGCGAAGGAGATTGAGCGTCGCCGCCGATTGGCGATAGGCCATGATCTGGCGGCGCGGATCCGGCGCGCGCGCTTTGGCTGAGAATTCGATATCGTTGATGATGTCGCCGCGATAGCTCGGCAGCTCGACGTCGCCCTGTTTCTCGAACGGCGCCGAGCGCGGCTTAGCGAACTGGCCGGCGATGCGGCCCACCTTGACCACGGGCGAGGCGGCGGCAAACGTCAACACCACCGCCATCTGCAGGAAGACGCGGAAGAAATCGCGGATGTTGTCGGCCGAATGCTCGCTAAAACTCTCGGCGCAGTCGCCGCCTTGCAGCAAAAAAGCCTTACCCGCGGCGACCTCCGCCAGGGAACGCTGCAAATTGCGCGCCTCGCCGGCAAAGACGAGCGGCGGAAATCCGGCAAGTTGGCGCTCGACGTCGGCGAGCAGGGCGGCGTCTTCGTAGACGGGCGTCTGCTCGATCGGCTTGTCTCTCCAACTGCCCGGCGACCAACGTTCCACTTGGCTGCACTCCGAACCGCGCGGCAAAAAGTAAATGCACAACTCCCTCTCGCGACGGCCCGCAAACTTATACATGACAGGCGGCAAACTTGCGACACTCTCAACAAGAGAAGCCGGCCGTGCAGGCGCAAAAATGGACGCGGCTCCGAGAAATAAAGCCAAATATCCGGGACTTGTATCCAAGACTTGGCCACATGAATTGGCTACGCTCGGGGTGAGAAGGCCGCCATGTCTTGCGCTGGAGCGCCGCGCCGCTTTCGCGGCTCGCGCTTTTCGCCTATCCCGTCTTCATCGTACGATCTCGATTCGTCGTTGGTGGGCCGCGATGTTCTTCATCTTGTCCAAGATCTTCGACTTCCTGCTGGCCCCGGCGCATCTCGGCTTGTTTGTCACGGGGCTGGGCACAGCGCTTTGTTTCACGCGTTTTGCCCGCGGCGGACGCAGGCTCGCCGCCCTAGGGGCCTTCGCCCTGTTGATCATGTCGTTCTCGCCATTGGGATATTTCATCGCCATGCCGCTCGAGAACCGCTTCCCGCCGGCGCCGGACGATATTGGGCCGCCCGACGGGATCGTGGTGTTGGGCGGCTCGATCGACGAAGACCTCAGCATGCTGCGAGGCCGCACCACCTTCAACGACGCCGCCGAGCGGCTGACCGCCGCGGTCGCATTGGCGCGCCGTTTTCCCGTGGCGCGCCTGGTCTTCACCGGCGGCGCGGCGAAACTGGGCGGCTCGTCCTTTTCCGAGGCGGAGGCAGCCGGACGCTTCTGGCGCGACATGGGGATCGGGCGAGAACGCATCATCTGCGAAGCGCGCTCGCGCAATACCTGGGAGAACGCGCTTTTCACCCGCGATCTGGTGAAACCGCAGCCAGGCGAACGTTGGCTGCTCGTCACATCAGCGATGCATATGCCGCGTTCGATCGGCATTTTCCGTCAAGTGGGCTTTCCGGTCATCGCCTATCCGGTGGACTACCACACCGGCGGTCGCTGGTTCGAGTGGAGCCTGCCTCGAAAAGCGCCGGACGCACTGAAGATCGTCGACCTCGCGGCGCATGAATGGTTCGGCCTGCTCGCCTATCGTCTGACCGGCAAGACCAACGCCCTGTTTCCGGCGCCGTGACGGCGGCGCGGCGGGCGCCTCAGCCCGGGAGCCGGCCCGGCGATTTTCTGATCCGCGCCGAGCCGCCGGATTCGACGCCGCGTCCGCCGAGCGCCGGCGCCGCGGACCAGGCGCCGTGCTTCATCTCGAGAAACAGCGCGATCGCCTGCGCGCGATTGCGCACCTGCAGCTTCTCGAACAGATTGCGCAAGTGGAATTTGATCGTGTTGATCGATACGCCGAAATCCCTGGCGAGCTGGCCGTTGGTGTGCCCGGAGCCGAGCGCCGACAGCAGGCTACGCTCGCGCAGGGTGAGATTCTCCAGCGGGTCCGAGCGCATCTTGCGAAAGTCGATGAACGGAAACACCATGTCGCCGGCGGCCACCGCCGCCAATACGGCGAGCAGACGCTCGGGCGGAGCGCGCTTGCTCACGAAGCCGGCGCCGCCTAGCGCCAAGGTCTCGGCGGGCGCGGCCGGATCATTGGTGCCGCTGTAGACGACGATTTTGGGCGCGAAGGCCTGCCGCGAGAGGGCGCGCAGCACCTCCCGCGCATGCACGGTCGGCAATTGCCAGCCGATGACCGCGATGCTGAATTGTTGCAGGCGCACCGCGTCGAGGAACTCTTCGCCGTCGTTGACTTTCGAAATAAGGTTGAAGCGATTGTCCTCGTTCAGCAGCGCTTCGAGCCCGGCGAGGATCAACGGGCTCTTGTCGGCGATGGCGACGTCGACCGGACAGGCGCCGCGCGCTTGGCCACGGCCATTGCCGTCGCTTGCGGCGCCGATCGTCAGGCCGGCCGCCGCCCGATTGCGATCCGCGGCGAGATGCAACGCGGAACGCGCGGGAGCCCGAATGTCGCAAGCCCCGCCAAAACCGCTTCGGACGACCCGCGTCCGCCCATCTCCGATTTTCGTCGAAGACGTCAGGGTCATGGTCATCTCCGATGATGGCGCTGCGCTAGTCTTGCATTTGCTGCGCTAGTCTTGCATTTGAATTTGCATCGTCCGCACCGCCGGACGACGAGAGCGTTCAGGCGAGACGGACGCCCCTTCCCCGAATCCGGCCGGAGTCCGAAGTCAACACAGTATATATCCGATTTGTCTCATTTTCAAAGCAATCATGACGGGGGGCGAGCGCCGAGCCGATCATCAAAATAAATCGATCGCCAACCGCGAGCGTTGGCGACACCGGCCTAACTTAAAAAACCGGCACGGCAAACCGGCCGGAAGCCGACACGCCGCGCCCATGTGCAAGATTCCGAGGCCTGCTTCAGTCGCTGAGAACCCAGCGCGCCGCGAAATAGGCAACCAAGCCGAGGACGATCACCGCAATCATGCCGAATGGGGTGGCCGCATATTGCGTCAACTCGAGAATAGCTCCCATAACCTTACCTCCTTGGCTGTCACGCTCACTGTTGTTGCATTTACCACTGCCGCTATGCGACGACACCACTCGTAACGAGTGATGTCTCGTCACATGAGGATCGGTTCGGTAGATCGCATAGTCGGCTGGTCCCAGGCGTCATTCCTAACGCTGTCCCGCATTCGAGGTGGGACCCGCCTGCATCTTTGCTCTCGGCTCTATCTCTATCGAAGCTCTATCTCTATCGAAGCTATATCTCTCTCGAAGAGCAGACCGACCTGTTCCGTGGTTTGCGACCACGGTTCATGTGCAGTTATCAAACCGGATATTGCAGTCGATCTCGCTTGTCAAGCGAGTGTTTCGTCGCCGACTGACAGGCGGAAAGCGTAAGACCGCGCAGTTGGCGCTTGCCGCTCGGCGTGAGGCGCGACTATGCTTGAGGCGAGTCATAGGCGCTTCTATGCGCCGCCATTCGAGAGAAACATGCAAATGAACCAGCCGCCGTTCAAGACGATGATAGTCGTGGCGATCTTGCTGATCGGCGGCTTCGGGCTGTCCTTCATGTTTCGGCGACTTCCGGCGTGTTCCGGCGATGGCAAATACATGGCGACGATGCAGCAGTGTCAGGCTTATGGGATTGACGCCGGCGTCTGCCGGCAAGCAATCGACCAAGCCAAGGCGATCGCCATCCGCGCCGCTCCGAAAGTCGCGACGCTGTTTGAATGCGAAAGCGTCTACACCGATTGTTTCGAAGCGCCGGCGGGCGGCTTCGCGCCGGTCCCATCGTTCTGTTTGAAATCATCGACGTCCGGCCCGGCGCAACCTACCGAAGTCCGTTATCTCGAGAATGTCGCCGATCGACAAAACCGGAAAAAAGCGCGCGAAGTGCGGATCGACTAAAACGGCTTTGAAAGACGCTCGGCCAATTGGGCCACTGGTTGCCTCGACCAAATCCGTAAAGACGGAGAGCGCGTTCGCCGACTAGGCTATTCTGCCGACAAAGCCTTATTGTCGCGTCGAGACGTCTGACGCTGACCGATCTGGAATTCGGCGGCTTCGATAATCAGCATTCCCGCCGAAGTCTTGATCGCGATGCGATAGGGCACGACGACATGCGCGCCCGGCAGCGGCGCGAGCCAGACGTCCATTTCACTGTTTTCAGCCAGGTATTTGGTCGAGGAGCTGTCAAGCCGGTGTCCAGAGATCGGCGTGTAGCGCGCCCCGCAAACCATCACCGGACCAGTATAACCTCTGGTTCTCACGCTTTTGGTCTCGACGTAGAAGAGACTGACGTTGAAACGCGTCAAGCCGTCAAACACGGGGATGGTGCGATTGCAAGCGGCAGGTCCGGTCAGCGACTGGGACTGGGGCACGCTCATGATGAGCGCGCTGACCGGATCGACGATATTGTGTTTGTTTTCCTCGCTCACCGGCACGCGGACGGCCAAATCCCAAGGAACGGGCTTCACCTCTACCGCTCGCACGGCATTGGCGTCGAGCGCCATCCGGACCGTGCGGCTCTCATGCGTATTGGACATCGTGTTGGCGTAGTTTGAAGGCGCGGGGCCCGCCGTGGACAGAGCCCCAGAAGCCGTGGCGGCTCCGCTGGTGTTGGTGACCAGCGTCGCCAATCCAGTCGTCTTCATGGCGATGTCGACGTGATAATTGTGCGGCTCGATGACGCCCGCCGCCGAGGCGTGGCCGATCGAGAAGCCGATAAGGCTCAGCAAATACTGCGCCTTCAAGGTCTCGGCGCGCGCCGGCGCCGGCGCCAACGCCAGGGCGGCCATGACGCAACCGAGCGCCCGGCGCCGGGCCGCCGCCGCGACAGCAATCGAAGCAAGATTGACGTTTGCGTTCATGGCCGCTCGACTAAGGTCCAACTCAACGCGGACCGGTTCTAGCTTCGCTCGAGAATGCTCTTAACACGAATGACCGAACCGCGCTCGAGAGCCGCAACGCTCAAACCCACTCAAACCCACTCTTGCCAACGGCCGTCCGCGAAAATTCGCCAAGCGCGCAGCCCGGCCTTGGCGACCACGACGCGGCCCTGTTTCGCTTGGGCGACGAGATGCTTGAATACCAACGTATTGCGCCAGGAAAAAGGCTTTTCCGGATCGCACACCGCATGATATTCGTCACTGTCGGGATCGTCCATGAACAGCGTGCCGGTGCGATCGGGGCGCAATTGCGGTCCAAGGCTGCGTTCATCTTTCCAGCGACACTGGTAGTCGCGGCAAACCTCCGGTCGCGTCGCATAGGCGCCGCAGCCGTCAGTCTCGGCGCAATGAACGCACCAGGCGCCGGCGCGCTTATCAAAATGGTCGATCTCCAGAACCTTGCAACAGAAGGAACACGGACCACAACTTTTGCCGGGAATTTCGAGCATCGTAAACTTCGCGTTGCAGATCGGTCAGCGACGGAGAGAATCGACTTTGCTCATTGTGACCGCTACGACGAGCGATGCAAGCGAAGCAACAGCAAGGCTAGCAGGAAAGCGTCATGACACGAACCGCCGGCGCCATCGACCCAGAGACTCTGTTCGTTTCCACGCGATGGCTCGCCGACCATTTGGAGGCGCCGGACCTCGTGGTGTTCGACGCGTCCTGGCATCTGCCGGGGGCGGGGCGCGACGCGCATGCGGAATATTGCGCGGGCCACATTCCGGGAGCGGCGTTCTTCGACATCGACGGCGTCGCCGATCGCGCGACCGATCTACCGCACATGCTGCCCGATCCGGTCGCGTTTTCGGCGGCCATGCGCAAGCTCGGTTTCGGCGATGGCATGCGCGCCGTGATCTATGACAGCGCCGGTCTCTTTTCGGCGCCGCGCGCCTGGTGGACCTTGCGCACGTTCGGCGTCGGCGACGTGTCCGTTCTCGAAGGCGGACTGCCGCAATGGCAAGCCGAGGGACGCCCCTTGGAAGATGGCGCGCCCTTGCGCGGGCCGCGTCATTTCACCGCCCGTTTGGATCATGGCCTCGTCGCCGACGCCGCCGACGTCGAGAAAGCGCTGGGCGATGGGTGGGCGCAAGTCGTGGACGTGCGCTCGGCGGAGCGCTTTCGCGGGCAGGCGCCGGAGCCGCGCCCCGGCGTGCGTTCCGGTCATATGCCGGGCGCCGCCAACCTGCCGTTTACGCAACTCGTCGCTGGCGGCCGGCTAAAGTCTCCCGCCCATCTGGAACAGATTTTCGCGGCGGCCGGAATCGACCCGCAACGTCCGGTGATCGCCAGTTGCGGGTCCGGCCTCACGGCGGCCATTTTGAGTTTGGCCCTGGCGACCGCCGGCCGGCGCCCGGCGATCGTCTACGACGGCTCCTGGGCCGAATGGGGCGCGAGGGCCGATCTTCCCGTGGTTCGCGAGGCCGGCTGAAAATTCGCTGCGGCGCTTAAAGAATATGCAGCCGTTCGAACTGGCGATCCGATGGGCAATTGCCCTTATTTTCGCCATGGCGCATTCTTGTGACAGATGCTATGAGCGCGGCGGTTCTTCGCCTGGAGCGAGGCATTCGTCCGGTGCGGGGGGCCTTAAGGCTAAGGTGCGAGGAATAGGGTGCGAGGAACAAGGTGAATGAAGAAAATCGAGGCAATCATCAAACCATTCAAACTCGATGAGGTGAAAGAGGCGTTGCAGGCGGCTGGCTTGCAAGGCATCACCGTCACCGAGGCGAAGGGGTTCGGCCGCCAGAAGGGCCATACCGAGCTCTACCGCGGCGCAGAATACGTCGTCGATTTCCTCCCCAAGGTGAAAATCGAGATCGTTCTTGCGGACGAAGCGGTCGACCGCGCCGTCGAAGCGATCCGCGTGGCCGCCCAGACGGGTCGCATCGGCGATGGCAAGATTTTCATTTCGAGCGTCGAAGGCGCGATAAGGATTCGCACCGGCGAAACCGGCGCCGACGCAATCTGAGCCGCCGCCCCACGATTTTTCATAACGCCCCGTCCCCCTTAGATCATAGCACCGCACTACCCCTCCCAACTTCGAGGAAAGGCTCCAAGACATGACCACGGCCAAGGACGTTCTCAAAAAGATCAAGGACGATGACATCAAGTTTGTCGAATATCGCTTCACCGATCCGCGCGGCAAATGGCAGCACGTCAGTTTCGACGTAACGGCCATCGACGATGCGGCCTTGACCGAAGGCCTCATGTTCGACGGTTCGTCGATCGCCGGCTGGAAGGCCATCAACGAATCCGACATGACGCTGTTGCCGGATCTGGCCACGGCCGTCGTCGATCCCTTCTTCGCCGCCGCCACGTTGTCCATCGTTTGCGACATCATCGAGCCGACCACCGGACAGCCCTATAACCGCGACCCGCGCTCCATCGCCAAGAAGGCGATGGCGCATCTGAAGTCCGTCGGCGTCGGCGACACCGCCTATTTCGGTCCGGAGGCGGAATTTTTCGTCTTCGACGACGTGCGTTTCGCCGCCGATCCATACAATACCGGCTTCACCCTCGACTCGGTCGAATTTCCGACCAATTCGGATACGGTCTACGAAGGCGGCAACCTCGGTCACCGCCCTCGCACCAAGGGCGGCTACTTCCCGGTTCCGCCGGTCGATTCGGCGCAAGACATGCGCAGCGAAATGCTTTCGGCGATGGCGCAGATGGGCGCCAAGGTGGAAAAGCACCATCACGAAGTGGCCTCGGCCCAGCACGAACTCGGCCTGAAGTTCGAGACCTTGATCACCATCGCCGACCATCTGCAGGTCTACAAGTATTGCATCCATCAGGTCGCCCACAGCTATGGCAAGTCGGCGACGTTCATGCCGAAGCCCGTCTATGGCGACAATGGTTCGGGCATGCATGTCCATCAGTCGATCTGGAAGGACGGCAAGCCGGTGTTCGCCGGCGACAAATACGCCGGCCTCAGCCAGGAGGCCCTCTATTACATCGGCGGCGTCATCAAGCACGCCAAAGCGCTCAACGCCTTCACCAATCCGTCGACGAACTCATACAAGCGGCTGGTTCCAGGCTTCGAAGCGCCGGTGCTGCTCGCCTATTCGGCGCGCAACCGCTCGGCGGCCTGCCGCATCCCCTTCACGACCAACCCTAAGGGAAAGCGCGTCGAAGTGCGGTTCCCCGACCCGTGCGCCAATCCTTATCTCGCCTTCGCGGGCATGTTGATGGCCGGTCTCGACGGCATCCGCAACAAGATCGATCCCGGCGCCTCGACCGACAAGGACCTTTATGATCTGCCGCGGGAAGAGGTGAAGAAAATTCCGACCGTTTGCGGCAGCTTGCGCGAGGCATTGGAAAACCTGGACAAAAACCGCGCCTTTCTCAAAGCCGGCGGCGTCTTCAGCGACGATTTCATCGACTCCTATATCGAGCTGAAGATGCAGGAAGTGAGTCGTTTCGACATGACGCCCCATCCGGTCGAATTCGATATGTACTATTCCTACTGATCGCTTCGGTTCGCGCGCGCCCTTCTCCCGTGAAACGGGAGAAGGCAGCCCTCGCGTCAGCGAGGGTCGGATGAGGGCCCTCATCCGTCGCGCGTTCCGCGCGACACCTTCTCCCGCGAGCGGGAGAAGGATTCAGCGCCCAGCCGAACTGATCATCCGGATTTCGTATGGTCTGCGTCGTCGGCGGATCGGAGCGCGACGATGAGCCCTTCCTCCAACCAGCGCGTCAAGAATTGCGCCGCGCGCTCCGGCGCGGTTGCGGTCGTCTCCGCCGTCTGACAGACGTCGCCGAAAGTGCGCCCGGCGAGCGCCGCCGAGAGCGCCAAGAACTCATCCGGCGCGAGTTCGCGATAGCTCGATTCTCCCTGTGAACGCCAAACGGCGGCGGCCTGCCGGCCGACCAGCGCCGGCGCAATTTTGCCGTCGGCAATCGCCCCTTTGTGCGTTGCGAGCGTTCCCGCCGTCAATTCGAGCGCGATCAGGCTGGGATGGAATGAGAAGACGAGCCGCGGCCAGCGCACAGGCTCGATCTTGGCGAGCGCATCGGCAGCGAGCGCCGGCGCCTCGGGGGCGTCGAAAGCATCCGCCAGAGCGCACTCGAAGCGCGCCAGATCGATGGCGCGCGTTTCATTGCGCCATGTTTCGCTGTCGCGCATGAAATCCGGCAGCCGCGTCGCGCACCAGCGCGCCTTGCGCCGCCGCGACGGCTCAGCGGCGATAAAGTCCTCGGCGAGCGCGTCAAACGCCGCTTCGCCGATCAGCGCGCGCAGGGCCGGAAAATCGGTGGTCAAGAATTCCGCCAGCCTCAGGCGATAAGCGTTGACATAGACGCCGAACAGCGTCGTGCGATCGGCGCGCTTCGAATTCCTGATCGAGCCGAGAATGGCGGCGTTGTCCGGCTCGCCGCCGGCCAGCACGCCGGCTTGGAACGTCGACTGCAGCTCGGCGAGCTTCATGCGGCGCTCCGCGCCTGCTCCGAGGCGACCTTGGCGGCGATCTGGCGCATGCGCTCGAGTTCCCCGAGAAGTTCGGCGAAGGGGGGAAAATTATTGTCGCGTTCGATCATGGTCGAAACCTCGCCGAAACGGCGGCAGGCCAGTTCATAGAGCGCCCACACCTCCTCGCAGATCGGTTGATCGTGGGTGTCGATCTTGTGGGTTTCATGATCGGCGTGGCCGGCCATATGGAACTGCACGACGCGCTCCGTCGGCACAAACTCGATGAAGCGCCGGGGATCGAAGCTGTGATTGAAGCCGGAGACGAAAACATTGTTGACGTCCAGCAACAGCAAACAGTCCGCCCGCTCCGCCATCTCCGTGACGAAGACCCACTCGTCCATCTCCGACTCGCGGAACGCGACATAGGTGGCCGCGTTCTCGATCGCCACCCGGCGCTTCAGGAAATCCTGGACGCGTTTGATGCGATCGACGACATGACTCAACGCCTCCTGCGTATAGGGGATCGGCAGGAGATCGTGCAGATTGACGCCATGCACGCCGGTCCAGGCCACATGATCGGAAACCCACGCCGGTTCGATGCGCTCGGCGAGCGCCTTCAGGCGACGCAGATAATCGAAATCGAGCGGGTCGGTCGAAGCAAGCGACATCGACAGGCCATGCATGACGATCGGATAATCGGCGCGAATGCGATCGAGCGTGGCGAGGGGGCGCCCGCCTGCAATCATGTAATTTTCCGAGATGATCTCGAACCAATCGACGTTCGGACGGCCGGAGAGAATGTCGTCGTAATAGATCGGCCTCAGGCCGAGGCCGAAACCGAGCGGAGCGGGCTTTTGCATCTTGCATCCCTCCGGTCCCTCGCCCCGCTCGCGGGGAGAGGGTTGGGTGAGGGGCCAAGGGTGTTTCCGAAAACGCTCTTCTTGGCGCCGGCGACCGCGACAACGGCGCCGCTCAAGGCAAGCGACACGAGAGCCTCCTACCCTAGCCCGACCAATACCAACCCCAGCGCAATCGAGCAAAGAAAATTTGTCTTGCGGAGCAACGCCCTATTCCACCGTCACGCTCTTCGCCAGATTGCGCGGCTGATCGACGTCTTTGCCCATGAACACGGCGGCGTGATAGGCCAGCAGTTGCACCGGCACGGCATAGACGATGACCGCGAAAGCGCTTGCGATGTCGGGCAGCTCCACAAATCCGGCAAGCTCCGCCGCCGCCGCCTCGCGCGCGCGCGCCGAGCCGATGAAAATGATATGGCCGCCGCGCGCTGCGACCTCCTGCAGGTTGGAGATGGTCTTTTCCAGGGTCGCATCAGGCGGCGCCAGCACGATCACCGGCATATTGTCGTCGATGAGCGCGATCGGCCCGTGCTTCAATTCGCCGGCGGCGTAGCCTTCCGCGTGAATATAGGACAGTTCCTTGAGTTTCAGCGCGCCTTCGAGAGCCAAGGGATAAGCGACGCCGCGCCCCACGTAAAGGACGCTGGAGGCGCGGGCGATGTCATGGGCCACCGGCTCCAGCCGCGCCTCGTGGTTGAGGGCGTCGGCCATCAGCCCCGGCGTCGTGACCAGTTCGCCGACCAGGCGCTTCTCGTCCGCCTCGCTCAGCACGCCGCGCGCGCGTCCCAAGGCTATCGCGAGACAGGCGAAGACGGCGAGCTGACAGGTGAAGGCCTTGGTCGAGGCGACGCCGATTTCGGGACCGGCGAGCGTCAACGCCAAAGTGTCGCTCTCGCGCGCGATGGTCGAGGTTTCGACATTGACGATGCCGAGAATGTGCTGGCCATGTTGCTTGGCGTAGCGCAGCGACGCCAGCGTGTCGGCGGTCTCGCCCGATTGCGAGACGACGATCGTCAGGCCGTTTTCAGGCAGCGGCGCTTCGCGATAGCGGAACTCCGACGCCACGTCGATGTCGACGGCGAGCCGCGCCAAGCGCTCCAGCCAATAGCGCGCCGTCAGCCCGGCGTAGTAGGCGGTGCCGCAAGCGGCGATGGTGACGCGCGACAAGGTCTTGGGGTCGAAGGAAAGCTCGAACGGCAAGCGCACCGTTCCCGCCGCCAGGTCCAGATAATGCGCCAACGTGCGGCCGACGACCTCCGGCTGCTCATGGATTTCCTTGGCCATGAAATGGCGGAAATTGCCCTTGTCGACGAGGAACGAGCCGGCCAGCAGAGGCTGGCGCCGGCGCTCGACCTCGCGCCCCGCGGCGTCGTGGAAGACGACGTGCGCGCGGGTTGCGATGACCTGATCGCCCTCCTCCAGGTAGGCGATCGTGTGGGCGAAGGGGGCGAGCGCCAGCGCGTCGGAGCCAAGGTATACGCCTGCCGCGCCCCAGCCCACGGCAAGCGGCGACCCGCGCCGCGCCCCGATCAGGAGATCGGGTTCGGCGTTAAACAGAAAGACCAGAGCGAAGGCGCCCCTCAGGCGCGGCAGCGCCGCCGCCACCGCAGCGGCGGGGCCGGCCCCTTGGCGCATCGCCTCGGTGACGAGATGCGCGACGGCCTCCGAATCCGTCTGCGTCGCGAACACATGGCCCTTGGCGGTCAATTCCTCGCGCAGCTCACGAAAATTCTCGATGATGCCATTGTGCACCACCGCCAGCTTGTCGCTGGCGTGCGGATGCGCGTTGATCTCGGTCGGGCGGCCATGCGTCGCCCAGCGGGTGTGGCCGATGCCGATCTCGCCGGTCAGCCGCACGGCGGCGAGCTTTTCCTCGAGATTGTGCAATTTGCCGCTGGCCCGCACGCGCGTGAGCCTGCCGTCCTCGAGCGTCGCCAGGCCGGCGGAATCATAACCGCGATATTCGAGCCGCCTCAGCGCCTCGACGATGGACGAAGCAACCGGCTGGCGCCCCAGAATTCCCACAATGCCGCACATGCGCAATCTCTCCAGAGGCGCGAACTCCTTCTCCCACTTGTGGGAGAAGGTGGCCCGGCGTAGCCGGGTCGGATGAGGGCCGGCGCCACTATACGAGCCTATCGGCCCTCATCCGACCCTCGCTGACGCGAGGGCTGCCTTCTCCCGTTCCACGGGAGAAGGATTCGCGCCCAGCCGAACGGATCATTCGGATTCCATATCAGACAATCCTGCTCTAGCTTACGCAAGAACCAAACGGCAATGCCCGCCGCGTGGGTTTCAGGCTTCCGCAACAGGCGCGGCGGAATTTACTGGCGTTGCAGCATTTTGCCCGTGATTTTGCGTTTACCGTGAACGATGCGAAGCACGATCAGCGTGTTGTCGGCTTCCACGTGCCGGTAGATGACGATGTAAGGGGAAACGACGCCAATGCGAATTTTCGGCCCAAGATTGTAACGCGGCGGGCCGCTGTCGGGAAAATCGGCCAAATGTTCGTAGAGCCTCCTGAACAAGGCCCTGTATTTGAGAACCGTCGGCTTTCCCGCCTTGGCGTCGAGCTCGGCATAAATAGCAGCGGAATCTGCATCCACCGAAGTCGTGAAAACAATACGCGCCATCATTTCATGGCGGCTACGCGCGCATCGTTGCGAGCTTCATGCTCCTCGAGGGTCATCACGTCGCCACGCGCAACCTCGGCAAGAGCTTCGTCAACATAAGGCTTGGCCCAGGCCAAATCGTCGCCATCCTCGGCGGCGCGCTCGACAATCCGTTCGTCGACGAGTCGGCGCACGGCCTCTTGAATCGTGGGGAATTCCCCCCGGGCGACGTGGACGGCAAGCCATGCTTGCTGTCCAGGCGTGAGCGTGATTTTCATGGCGACACTATAACATCAGACCGAAGGAATTCATAGTGAATCCAAGCCTCCTGCATGAGCCGTCGCCGAATTGCGTTGGCGGCAAAGGCGCGTGAACGCCCAAAATCGCGTAGCGCTCAATATGGAGTGTAAGTGGCTAAATCCACTGGATGAGCCACCTGGCCTTTGTCAACAATGTCTGTTTCTCTAGTTTACTGTCTGCGTTCGCCAAGCACGGTCGCCGCAATGCGCTGTAAAACCTCATATCGCGTCAGGGCGCGTTCAACTTGCTGCTGCAGGGCGAGAAGGTCTTCCTTCGTCTTGCTCCTCAAATGAGCGTAAACGGGCGACGCCAAGACGTCGTCCTCCGCGAGCGCTTCGCCGTGTCGCATCGCAAGTCTTCGTTTGATCTGCTTCAAGCCCGAGCGCTGAAGCTCCGCGAGTTTTTTGCGCTGTTCCATATAAAGCGTCAGCTGTTCGGTGGACTTGCCACGCGCATACTCAACAGCGGCCGGATAGAATTGATTTCCGATCTCCTCATCGGTCTTCATCAAATTTAAGATTTCCTGATCCTCGATGATGACGTTGCACAGCCTGACGCATTCGTTGCAGACGAAAATTGGCGGCGGACCGGCGATTATCGCCTCTACCTCGTGCTGAGTCTTGCCGCAAAACGAGCAGGAGACCGTGGTCTTTTGCGCTGCGTCGGGTATCCCGGAGGGGGAAAACGTGCGTCCGCCGCGTTCACGCGGTTCTGCCGCTTCGATCTTGGCGGATAGAATGTTCCAATTCTCATTGCCGAACGCCTTGGCGATCAGTTCCAGGCATTCGCTGTGAGTGCTTTCGACGGCCTTCGCCTTAAGCGCATCGCGCAGGCTATGCGCCATCGCTTTCGCATCGCGGAAATCGCGCATGAGAGCGCCTCTTCATCGGCGAACGGAAAAGATCGGGGCCTGCGTTGCCGACCCGTTCGCCAATGGCGAGGGAAGGGAGACAAATTGATACGTTCGCCATCCCCGAAGGGTGCAAGCGGCGGGTGTATCGACCCTCGTACAAAATTTGGCGCCCGGCTGTGCGTTTTGTCAACCGAAAACGATGCCCGCGGAGCTAGCCGTTCCACGCGTCCATTTGGCTGAGTTGGAATAACTCACTTCTTTGCCGTAAGCTCCGTCGCGCCGCGGCTTTCCGCGCGGATCAGATCGCCCCGTCCTTCTTCGCCTTCTGGCTTTCGCGGAACCTCGCCGCCCAGCCGGATCTTTCAACCTGACGCCCGCGCCCCAGCGCCAACGCGTCCGGCCCGACATCCCTTGTGATGACCGACCCGGACCCGACATAGGCGCGATCGCCGATCTTGACCGGCGCCACCAGCGCCGAATTGGAGCCGATGAACGCCCCTTCGCCGATCACCGTGCGGTATTTGAAGAATCCGTCGTAATTGCAGGTGATCGTGCCCGCGCCGATATTGGCGCCGGCGCCGATCGTCGCGTCGCCGATATAGGTCAAGTGGTTGACCTTGGCGCCCTCGCCCACGTCGGCGGCCTTGATCTCCACGAAGTTGCCGACGCGCGCCGTCGCCGCGAGATTCGCGCCAGGGCGCAAGCGCGCGAACGGGCCGACCTTTGCATTGAACCCAATGGTCGCGCCTTCAAGATGCGAGAAGGAACGAATGAGCGCGCCGTTGGCGATCTCGACGCCTGGCCCGATGACGACATGGGGTTCGATGACGACGTCGCGGCCGATTTTCGTGTCGGCCGACAGGAAGATCGTGTCGGGCGCGACCAGCGTGGCGCCGGCGAGCATCGCCGCGCGCCGCAACCGCTGCTGCGCCAGCGCCTCGGCCTGCGCCAGCTGGACGCGATCGTTGACGCCGAGCGCTTCGTCTTCGTCGGCGAGCACGACGCGCGTCGCCAACCCGCGCTCGGCGGCCAGGCCGACGATGTCGGTGAGATAATATTCGCCCTTGGCGTTGCTGGCGCCGACGGCGTCGAGGAGCTCGAGGGCGCGGCGGCCGTCGATCGCCATCAGACCGGCGTTGCAAAGACGCAAGCGGCGCTCCTCGTCGCTCGCGTCTTTTTCCTCGCGAATGGCGACAAGACGCCCGCGGCCGTCGACGATGAGCCGCCCATAGCCGTGCGGATCGCGCGCCGTGAAACCGAGCGCGACGACGCCCGTCCCGCCCGCAAGCCCGTCGCACAGCGCCGCGATCGTCGCTGGCCGCACCAGCGGCGTATCGGCGAACAGCACCAACAATTGGTCGAAACCGGCTGCGATGGCGGCGCGCGCCGCCAACACGGCATGGGCCGTGCCGAGCCGCCGCTGTTGCACGAACACCCGGGCGTCTGGGCGAAGCCTTTGAACTTCCTGACGGACCTCATCGGCCTCCGGGCCGACGACGACGGCGAACGCGTCGATCCCCGCCGCGGCGACGCTCGCCAGCATATGCGCCAGCATCGAACGCCCGGCGATCTCGTGCAGAACCTTGGGCCGCACGGATTTCATGCGCGTGCCCTCGCCGGCCGCGAGGACGACGGCGAGTGCGTTGCGGCGCGTCGGATCGCCTGTTGGCATTGTTGCAATCAGCCTTTCGACCATGCGGGCGCGGCAAAACGGCGCCACGATTGTGAGGTTCTTGGCAGATTCGAGCGCCTCAGGGCAAGCTCGCCGTGGAAGACAACAAAAAATGTCAAGAAATGCGTTCCGGCCGCTGACCTTTCAGGTATAGAAAGCCAATATTCAATAGCCGTGGCCTCATCGTCCCTCGCCCTGGTCGCTCATGTTCCGACGTAGAGATGTGTTGAAGACGGCAATGGGCGCGATCGCCGCCGGATTTTCCCCTGGCGGGGCCCTCGCCGAAAACGCCCCCCCGCCGCCGCCATTCACCCAAGCTTTGTTGTTGGACTTGGCCCGCACGCTGGCCCGCCGTCCGTTTGTCGCCCCCCCGACCGACCTGCACGACCCGTTCGCGAACTTGAACTACGAGCAATATGTCTCCATCAAGACCAAACCGGGCGCCGCCATCTGGGCCGGAGAGAACCGGGGATTCGCCATCGAGCCGTTGCACCGCGGCTTCATCTTCGCCAACCCGGTAGACATTTACATTGTCGAGAACGGAGCGGCGAACCGAATAGCCTACGATCAATCGAACTTCGACTACGGTTCGGTGAAAGTCCCTGAAAAACTGCCGGACCTCGGTTTTTCCGGGTTTCGCGTCATACGTGCGCAAGATGGCGGCGGGAGCGGCGAACTCGCCATGTTCCAAGGCGCGAGCTTCTACCGGGCGATCGCCTACGGCCAGTATCCCGGCGTCACCGCGCGCGGCCTCGCCATTCGCACGGCCGACCCGCGCGGCGAGGAATTCCCGGTCTTTCGCAGCTTCTGGATCGAGAGGCCGGCGCGCGCCGACAATGCGCTCGTCATCCATGCCCTCCTCGATTCGGCCAGCGCCACAGGCGCCTATCGTTTCACGTTGCGGCCCGGCGAAGCGACGATCATCGACGTCGAGCTGACACTGATCGCTCGCGTCGCCATTGATCATTTTGGCGTCGCCGGATTGACCGCGGCTTCGTTGTTTACGCCGCTCGACCACCGACGCACCGACGACGTTCGGTCGGCCGTCGCCGAGACCAATGGCCTTCAAATGCTCACCGGCAAGGACGAGTGGCTCTGGCGTCCGGTCTCCAACCGCGACACGTTGCAAATCTCGGCGTTCGTCGACGCCAGTCCGAAAGGCTTCGGCTTCCTCATGCGCGAGCGCGACATCGACGCCTATCAGGACGACGACCAGCATTGGGAACGACGCCCCTCGCTGTGGATTGAACCATTCGGGGACTGGGGAGAAGGCGCGGTGCAGCTCGTCGAAATCCCATCAGAATCGGAGATCAACGAGAATATCGTCGCCTATTGGAGGCCCAAGGCGCCCCTAGCGGCCGGCGCGGAAGCGAAATTCGCCTATCGCCAGTTCTGGTGCTGGAGCCCCCCGGCGCGCTCGCCGCTCGCCGTCGCGCGCGAGGCGCGCGGCGGGCGCTCTCCAATGCCCAAGCTTCGCCGCTTTGTGGTCGTTTTTACAGGCGATATTCTGGCCGACCCGCAACGAACCGCCAATCTCAAAGCCGCCGTGACGACGTCGCCCGGAACGGCCACCAACATTCGCACGTTTTGCAATCCGCAGGCCAAGACGTGCCGCGTCGTTTTCGACGTCGACCTTGCCGGCGAGATTTTTTGCGAGCTTCGGCTCGTCCTCCAGTCGGGCGACGATCCGATCAGCGAAACCTGGCTTTATCGATGGACGTCGTAAATCTCACGCTGATCGACATCGCGCCGCGCGACCATCAAGCGGCGGGACCCGCTCGAGAGCTTGGCTGCGCCGACCCAACGCCGGCCGAGAGCCCGCTGTCGATGCCCACGCAGACGCTGTTTCGCTTCGATGCGCGCGACCGACGCCGCTGGGCCGCGCCGCATCTCGCCCGGACGCCATGGCTGGCGCGCCTCGTCACCTTCGGCGGCGGGCTGGCGCTGGCCGCCTATGGCGGCCACGAAATGTACAAGGTCATCGACGTCGGCGGCGTGACGACGCTCAAATGGGCTCTGCTCGTGCTGTTTGTGTTGAATTTCTCGTGGATTGCGCTCTCCTTCGCGAGCTGCGTCGTCGGCTTCCTGGCGCTGCTGCGCAGCCGCCGGCCGCCGCCGCCGCCAGCGAGCCTCACGGCCAGGACGGCCGTCGTCATGCCGATCTACAACGAAACCTCAAGCAGAGTGTTCGGGGCGTTGCAGGCGATCTTCGAGGATGTGGAGGCGACGGGCCTCGGCGCGCATTTCGATTGGTTCTTGTTGTCCGACACCACCAACCCCGACATCTGGATCGCGGAAGAGCGCGCCTTCGCCGCGATCAGGCGGCGTCTCGGTCCTGCGGCGCGCGTCTATTACCGCCGCCGTGAGAAGAACACGAGCCGCAAGGCCGGCAACATCGCCGATTTCGTCTCCCGTTGGGGCGGCGCCTATGCGCATATGGTCGTCCTCGACGCGGACAGCCTGATGGCCGGCGCAACGATCGTCCAGCTCGCGGCGGCGATGGAGCAAGACCCCGACGCCGGCATTATCCAGACCCTGCCGCTCGTCATCAACCGCAACACGCTGTTCGCCCGCGTCCAGCAGTTCGCGGCCCGCATTTACGGTCCGGTGATCGCCGCCGGTCTGTCCGCATGGATGGGCCGCGACGGCAATTATTGGGGCCACAACGCCATCATCCGCACGGCGGCCTTCGCCAGCCATTGCGGCCTCCCCACCCTTAACGGCCGGCCGCCGTTCGGCGGGCACATTCTCAGTCACGACTTCGTCGAGGCCGCGCTGATCCGGCGCGCCGGCTACGCAGTCTATATTATCCCGACGCTTCGAGGTTCTTACGAGGAGAGCCCGCCTTCGCTGATCGACCTGTCGGTGCGCGACCGGCGCTGGTGTCAAGGCAATCTCCAGCACATCCGAGTGCTCTTCGCGCACGGCTTCCATTTGGCGTCGCGCCAGCACTTCCTCACCGGCATCTTCGGCTATCTCACGTCGCCCCTGTGGCTGGCCCAATTGCTGGTCGGCATCGCGCTCGTTTTCCAGGCGAGCTATTTCCGGCCCGAATATTTCACCAGCCAATTCACGCTGTTTCCGATATGGCCGCGGTTCGACGCGGAACGCTCGCTGGATTTGTTCGCTCTCACCATGGGCATTCTGCTCGCCCCGAAAGTGTTCGGACTGATCATCGCCATGATCGACGGCGAGACGCGGCGCGGATCCGGCGGCGTCTTCATGTTGCTCGTTTCGTTCCTGTTTGAAATCGTCATGTCGGCGCTGCTGGCGCCGATCATGATGCTCATTCAGACCGGACATGTCGCGCACATATTGTTCGGCTTCGACACGGGATGGGATCCGCAGCGGCGCGACGACGGCTCCGTGCCGTTCAAAGCCATCGTCAGGCGACATCGCTCGCATGTGGCCATGGGCGCGCTCAGTCTCATCGCCGGCCTGCTGATCTCGCCATCGCTGGTGGCGTGGATGTCCCCGACCATCGCCGGCCTCATTCTGGCGATCGGCATTTCCTGGGCGACGAGCCAGCGTTGGTTCGGCCTCGTGTTCCGCAGAGCCGGCGTTCTGGTGACGCCCGAGGAAACGACCACGCCGCGCATCGCCAGGCGCGCCAATGCGCTGTCGCGCATTTTGGCCAGAGCCGGCGAGGACACGGCGAGCGGGCTCGAGGCGATTCACGCCAATCCCGAGCTGCGCGCCATGCACGAAAGCTGGTTGCCGCCGCACCAACCGCGCCAGCGCGGTCAGATCACCAGCGACCGCGCCGTCGCCGAGGCCAAGCTCGCCGACGCGGAGACCATCGAGGACGCCATTGCCTGGCTCAGCCGCGGCGAACGCTTGGTTGTGTTGAGCGACCGCGCGCTCATCGCCATGCTGGCGCGACTCCCGCATCGCGGCGCCGGGGAGCGGGCGCCAGAACCAGGATCGCGAGACGCCGCCAAGGCGGAACGGCTGGCGAGCTGAAAAGGCGGACCGGCCACGGCGAGCGCCATTGAAAAGTCCATATGACTTCCATTATTTCTTCCTTCTCTCGTTTGTCACAGCGCGCGAGGCGCCGCATCCGCATGAACCGGTTCGAACGACATCCCCAGGGCGCGGCGGAGGCCGAGGTGGAATACCTCGACGGCGAGTTCCGCGTGCGCCGTCCCGGCGCCTTTGTGCGCTGCGCGGCGACCGGCGAGCCGATTCCGCTCGAGGAGTTGCGCTACTGGAACGTTGACCTGCAAGAGCCTTACAGCGGCCCGCACGCCAAGCTGCTGCGGCTGGGGATCAAGCGCCGCGACTGAGCCGGGCGCGCTTCAACGCGTTGACCAAAGCCGTTGCAAGTCGCGCCGGATCGTCGACGACGAGCTCCACCGGCAAGACCTCGATTGCGGCCTCGCGCGCGGCCGAAGCGTCGATGCGCGCCGCGTCCTTCTCGGTGGCGACCAGCCGCGCGCCCAACCGGCCCGCTTCCTGGCGCAGCGCGGCGATCTCACGCGCGGTGAAGACGTGATGATCGGCAAACCAGCGGGCGCCGACGACGTCGGCGCCGATCTCGCGCAGGGTCGCTAAGAATTTAGCGGGCCGAGCAATGCCTGCGAAGGCGAATATCTTGTTGCCGGCGATCCGCGCGGCGGCGCGGGCGTCGGGCTGCGCCCGCGCCGAAAACGACAGCTTGCCGGCAGCCCGCGCGAGATGCGCAATCGCCTCGCTCGCCGGGCCCTGACCGATCGTCAGAACGGCGTCGATCGCCGCGATCTGTTGGGGTAACGGCGCGCGTAACGGCCCCGCCGGTAGGCACAGCCCATTGCCGACGCCGTATGGCGCGTCGACGACGGCCAAGGCGAAATCAAACTCGAGGCGGCGGCTCTGCAGCCCGTCGTCGAGCAGCAGCACGGACGCCCCGATGTCTCGCGCCGATCTGGCTCCCTTCACCCGGTCGGCGGCGACGATCGTCGGGGCGAGGTGGGCCAGCAACAGCGCCTCGTCGCCCGCCTCTTGCGCGCCGTGGCGGGCGCGATCGACGACGAAGGGCTCCACGAGAGCGCGGCGGCGCCGTCCAGCCCCTCGCGTCAAAAACGCCGGCCGTTCGCCCATTCCCTGGAGCAGGGCCGCCGCCGCCAACGCGGCCGGCGTCTTGCCGTCGCCCCCCGCGGTGAAGCCGCCGATGCAGATGGTCGGCAATCCGGCGCGGACCCCTCGCCGCGCCATGCGGGCGGCGGCCACGGCGCCGTAGACCGAGCCCAAGGGCGCCAGAACTAACGCGGCCGGCCCCGCCGGCAAGCGGCGCCAAAAGTCAGGTGCGCGCATGAGGAGGGCGGATTGGATCAGATTGAGGAAACGCCTCTTGCAAGGCGCTCAAGTAATCCGTCAAGGTCGCGTCCAATCGCTGATGCATGAAAGTCTGGTAAGGAGCGACGTCTTCGCCCAGCGAAGCCCGTTCAAGGCTGTCGAGATAAGCCTTGCGGTCTTCGGGGCGCACCGCAACCGGCGGATAGCCGCCGCGGATAAGCAGGAGATTCATCAAAAGCCGCGCCGTGCGCCCGTTGCCGTCGCCGAAAGGGTGAATGGCGGTCAGACGGAAATGAGCCTCGAACGCCGACGCCGGAGTGGTCGGGGCAGTTTTCAGCCAGGCGCCGAAGTCCTCCATGAGTTGGGGAATTTTGGCGGGGTTCGGGAAGACCACAGGCGAGCCAGCGATCCGTCGCGGGTTGCGGCTGTAAATTCCGGCAATTTCAGGCTGGCTGCGGGCAACGATCCGCCGATGCAACTCGCACACGACATTATCGTCGACGGGCGTTGTTGTGGCGGCGAGTTCGCGCATCCAGAGCAGCGCGTCATAGTGATCGACGGCTTCGAGATGGTCGCGGAGCGATTTGCCGCCAACCGTGACGCCGTGCTCGATGACCTCAGCCGTTTCCCGCAGCGTGAGGGTATTGCCCTCGATGGCGTTGGACGAATAGGTAAGCTCGACGTCATAGTGTTTTTGGAGCTGCGCCAAGGCGGCCGCCGATAGCGGGCGCAAACGGTCGAGATGCGCCTTTTTCTGTTCGATGCTGTCGATAAGAGCGTCAAGCATCCCGGTTCATTGCTGCGCGACCGCCATTTGCGCCAGATAAGGTTCGATCGCCGTCATGATGCTCTGCGAGGCGCCGCCGAGCTTGCCCACCGCATCGGCGCCGGCTCTGCCCATCTTGCGTATGCGCGAGGGGTCCGACAGCAGGTAGAGCAAAGCGCGCGCCAGCGACTCCATATCGCTCACGCGCGCGGCGGCTTTCGCGGCCCCGAGTTCCGCATAGACGTCGGCAAAATTCTCGACATGCGGTCCGTGCAAAATCGCGCAACCGAGTTTGGCGGGTTCGATTGGATTCTGACCGCCTTTTGCGATCAAGGACTTGCCCATGAAGACGACGCCGGCGGCGCGCAGGAAGAGACCGAGTTCGCCGATTGTGTCCGCGACATAGACATCCGTGTCGCGTTGCGGCTCGCCGCCGGAAGAGCGCAGCATGACCGTCAGTCGCTCGGCTTGCGCGATATTGGCGATTTCCGCGCCGCGCTCCCGATGCCGAGGAACGATGACGGTGAGCAGCGAAGGGATTTGGCGGGACGCAGCGGCATGCGCGGCAATGATGATCTCCTCCTCGTTCGCATGGGTCGAGACGGCCGCCCACAGCGGCCGCGCGCCCACGGCGCCGTTGAATTCGGCGAGCCTGCCGGTTCCGACGGGCGGCGGCGGCACGTCGAATTTCAGATTGCCGGCGACGCGCACGCGCGGCGCGCCGAGACTGAGATAACGGGCGGCGCTCTCGGAATTCTGGGCAAGACACAAATCGATCTTGCTCAACAGCCGCGCGGCGACGGCGCCGACGCGGCGCCAGCGCTCCACCGACTGACGTGAGATGCGCGCATTGACCAGAACCATCGGCGTATGGCGTGCATGAACGGCCTCAATCATGTTGGGCCACAATTCCGATTCCGCAAAGAGCACGATGTCGGGCTGCCAATGGTCGAGAAAACGTTCGACGAATTTGGGAGCGTCGAGGGCCGCATATTGGTGAATGGCGCCCGCCGGCAGCCGCGCCGCCAGAACTTTCGCCGATCCGACCGTGCCGCTGGTGACCAGGACTTCGACGCCGCGCTGGATGAATCGTTCAACGAGCGGCAACAGCGCGAGGCTTTCTCCGAGACTGGCGGCATGCAGCCAGGCCAAGCGTCCGCGCGGGCGCGGCAGGCCGGCAAACCCTGAGCGTTCGCCCACGCGCCCGGCGTCCTCTTTGCCATGCTTGACGCGCCAGGCGAGCACGCCGCCCGCGAATGGCGTCAGCGCGGTGGTTGTCAAACGATACAGTTTCAAGATCGGCATCAAAGCCAGGCCCTAAACAAGACAAAAACTCGCGCCGGCGAACAAAGCGAACCGCTTCATGAAGCGCTCAAGCGAGCTTGGCGATTCACACTGCGAGTTTCATGAAACTCCTGCGAGGTCCGGTCCGATCGGTTCGCGTCGCATCATGATAACGGGCGCGGGCCGGCCAAGCAACGGCTGAGCGGGCGCTAAAATTTCAGGGCAGCCGCCTGCTCCAGTCGTCGTGGGCGATGACATCGACGATGCGGCGCGCGGCGTCCGCCCAAGAGGAACGGCTCACGCGCGAAGGATCGGTAACGATTTCTCCGGCGAGCCAGCCTCGAATGCAACGGGCGAGCGCCTGCGGATCGTTGACGCGAAAATAAGCCGCGCCCTCGCCGCCCACCTCGCGAAAAACCGGAATATCGCTGCAAATGACCGGGAGGTCGCGGCGCGCCGCCTCGGCGATCGGCAACCCGAACCCTTCCGCATAGGAAGGGCACAGAACCGCGGACGCTTTGTCGTAGAGAAAAGACAGCTCGTCGTCGGCAACGTCGTCGAACCAATAGAGACGGCGGCCGAACTCCGGATGCGTCACGATTTCCGCGACCAACGCCTCGTCGTACCAGCCGCGCCGACCGACCAACACGAGCCGCGCGTCGAGGCCGCCGTTCCAAAGATCGTCGAAAGCCTTCAAGGCGGTGCGATGGCCCTTGCGCGGCTCGATCGTCCCGACACAGAGGAAGACGGGCGCATCGACGGCGACCGCGGCTCTGATCTTGTCGCGCGCCGCGTCCCTGCGACCAGCGGCGATGTCCGAGCCGCAATGGAACCAGCCGATTTTCAATCCCGGCCGATGCGGCAGCGCGCGCTCATCGACGAAATCGGCGAGCTCGTCGGCGACCGTGCGCGAAATGGCGATGAAACTGTCGCTCTCCAGCAGAGCCCTGCGCAGCCACCTGTCATAACGCGAAACCGTGACGTCGTAACACGCGTGCGGGTACAGCTCCGGGATGAGATCGAAGATGCACGAAACGATCTCGCCGCCGTGACGGCGAATGCGCTCGAACGCCGGCATGAATTCGTCGAAGGCGTTCCAGGCGTCGGAGAGCATCAGGAACCGGTCGCCGGCCTCGATCGCTATTTCTCGATCGGCGCCGGCGGCAGGCCTACCGGTGAGCGATGCGATGAACTCGTGGCAGGTGGACAGTTGTCCGCCGGCGCAGCGCACGGCGAGCGTCGGAATTTCCGAATCGGTGGCTTCATAGAGCGCCTGCGTGATCCTCTTGACCACGCGCTCAATGCCGGCGCCGGCGTCCTTGTTCACCACTCCCGTTACATCGACGAGCAATCTTCGAGCTTTCGCCGGCGGCGCGCTCGGCGCCTCGCTGTTGCGCGGCGTCGGAGCGACGGCCGTTCGCGCCGGTCCGGGCCTCACGACCCTGCGAAACGTCGCCGCAACGGCGTCGACGAGTTTCGCCTCGAGCAAGCGCAACGGCCGAAACACGCGGTAGGAAACCGAATAGATCATATTCTCGCGCTCATGCGTGAGATGCAGCATTTCGGCGCGAATATAGTCGAGCTGGTGTTCCAGCAGCCTGATGCGCTCTTCACTCGCAGCGCGCCGCGATGCGTTAAGATCGCCTCCGGCCTCGCCCTTCTCCTCGCTCATCACGCCTCTTCCGGAAAGGCGCATCGCGGCGACGCTTTCTCGATAACGCGCCAATGATCGAGCAAGGAGATCAACGTGTCGTCGATCGAATGTCGTGGCCGCCAACCGGTCGCGTCGCGAAGCTTGGTCGCGTCGCCCGCGGCGTTGGGAATCTCCGACGTCCGCAGACGATGCCGGTCGATGACGATCTCGAATGGTCTCGTCGCGCGCTGGCGCAGGGCGTCGAGTAGGGATGCGAGAGATCGCGACGTTCCCGAGGCAACATTGAAGACGCAGCGCGATTCGAGGCGGGGCCCCGCCTCGATGAGGCTCATATAGGCGTCCACCGCATCGCGCACGTCGAGGAAATCGCGTTCGATCGAGAGATCCCCCACCTCGATGCGCGGCGGGCGGCGGCCCTGTTCAATGGCGGCGATCTGCGCCGCAAACGACGGCAGGACGAAGCGCCGGTCCTGGCCCGGTCCCGTATGGTTGAACGGCCGCACGATGATGAGACGGGCAGCCTCCGGCAGAATATCGGCCAACATGCCCTCCGCCGCCGCTTTCGACTTGGCGTAGGCCGTCACCGGGCAAATGGGAGTGTTTTCCTTGGCGGCGCCGTCCCGCAACCGCAAACCATAGACATCGGCGCTGGAGACAAACAACATGGTCGTCTGCGGCGCATGTCGGGCCAGAGCTGCGGCGAGATTGAACGATCCCTGAAAATTGACGCGCCAGGTCGTTTCGGCGGCGCCGATGGATTGCGCCACGGACGCCTGCGCAGCCAAATGAATGACGAGATCGGGCTGGCATGCGGCGACGGCGCTGGCGACGGCGGCTTCGTCCACGAGATCGGCCGCAATCGGCGTCCAAGCGGCGTCGCCATTGTTTTCGCCCGGCCGCACCAGGATAACGCGCCGCGCCGCCGTATAGGCGCCAGCGACGGCGCGCGCCACATAAGGGCCGACGAAGCCAGTGCCGCCGGTAAGCAGGATGCGGTCGTAACTCGCCATTTTCGTCCCCCGACCGACCGGACGAAAGCCGGGCGCCATGGCTCTTTCTGCATGCGCCGGATTGCTCGGTCAAATCGCCGGCTCGGTCCTGACGCGTTTGAGATCGGCATCGACCATTTCGCAAATCATCTCCTCGAGGCCGATTTTCGGCGCCCAGCCCAACGTCGCGCGCGCCTTGGACGCATCGCCCAACAAAACGTCGACGTCGGTGGGGCGATAGAAAGCGGGATCGATCACGACATGCTCATCCATCTCGAGCCCAGCGTGCGTAAAGGCGATCCGGCACATGTCGCGCACGGTGGTGGTGCGGCCGGTGGCCACCACGTAATTGTCGGGCTTTTCCTGCTGGAGCATCATCCACATGGCGCGCACGTAGTCCTTCGCATGGCCCCAATCGCGCTTGGCGTCGATGTTGCCGAGCCGCAATTCCTTCGCCTTGCCGAGCTTGATGCGCGCCACGCCGTCCGAGACCTTGCGCGTGACAAATTCTATGCCGCGCAGGGGGCTCTCATGATTGAAGAGAATGCCCGACGAGGCGTGCAGACCGAAGCTTTCACGATAGTTGACGGTGATCCAATGGCCATAGAGCTTGGCCACCGCATAGGGCGAGCGCGGATAAAACGGGGTCTTCTCGTTCTGCATGGGTTGCTGGATGAGCCCATACATCTCCGAGGAGGAGGCTTGGTAGAAGCGTGCGCCGGGCGCCGCGATGCGCGCAGCCTCCAGCATATTGGCGACGCCGACGGCGGTAATGTTGGCCGTCAGGATCGGCTGCCGCCAGGACGAGGCGACGAAGGACTGCGCCGCAAGATTGTAGATTTCGTCCGGCTGCACATCCTGAGTGATGCGCAACAGACTGGAGAGATCGCCAAGGTCGCCGTCGAGCAGACGCACCTTGGCGGCGATCCCCAGCCAGCGCAGGCGGTGATCCTCCACCCCGCGATGCGACGACCGGCGGATGACGCCGAACACCTCATAACCCTTGCTCAGCAGGAACTCCGAGAGATAGGCCCCGTCCTGCCCCGTGACGCCGGTCAGCAGCGCACGCTTCGCCATGTCAAATCCTTGTCGCCAGTTCCGCTACGGCGGCCGCCGCAAACGCTGGCCTTACAAAATGGCTGCTCCCCTGGCAAGGGCGCCTCTGAGCGTGCGCCGGGGACCCAGCGGGAGCGAGCGCCGGGCGATCCCGCCACTGCCTCCCCTACGGCTCGCCCCGAGATTCACGGTCGCGCTTTTCACGTCACGCAAGACTATGGAGCCAACATCCTGATTATGCTAGGTTTGATATATGAAACGCGATGAAGCCATGAGCCGATTGAAGCGACACGAAGCCGATCTGAAACGGCTTGGCGTCGAGCATCTTTACATGTTCGGCTCAACCGCGCGCGGCGAGGCGAAAGAAGATTCCGACATTGACCTGTTTTTCGACTACGAAAAGGGAAAGCTCGGCCTTTTTGAACTAATGGATGTGAAGGCATATGCCGCCTGCATCCTCGGTCGCAAGGCCGACATCATGACGCGTGATAGTCTGCGCAAGACCCTACGGCGGCGAATTGAAGCAACAGCCGTGCGGGTGTTTTAGTGGCTGCGCGTTCGCTCATTCCCCGCCTGACGGACATCATCGAGGCTATTGAACGCATCAATGACGCGCTGGGAGATATGCCTCTCGATGCTTTCGAGACAGATTGGCGCAACGTGTTGCGCCACAATTACGAAAGCATCGCCGCGCCCGTCGTGTGGAAGCTGGCGCAGCCTGATTTGCCGCTCTTGGAAAAAGTCTGCCGCGAAGAACTCAAGGCGAAAGAGGAGCGCGAGCGCGGCGATTAAAGCGCTCAGGCGTTGGGCATTCCAGATGCGGAACAATCGGTTCGAGTTGACCACGGCGGCGCGCTCTGAAAAATAGATGCGAGACTGTATTCTCGCAGTTCGAGAGGCTACACTTGCTCTTTGCCGCCATTTGCCTGGATCGGCCCGGTCAACTCGAGCTGCGGCTCGCCAACCGCGCCGCACATCTCGCCTTTCTCGAGCAACACGCGGCGCAAGTGAAGCTTGGCGGCCCGTTGCTCGACGCGGCTCAAGAAAAGCCGATCGGCTCGCTGCTCATTGTCGATTGCGACAACGAGGCGGCGGCGCGCGCTCTTTTGGAGAACGATCCTTACGCACAGGCCGGCCTTTTCGGAAGCGTCGAGCTGCGGCCCTTCCGGCGCGTCGTGGGCGCAGACCTCTGATGGCGCGCTGGCTCTTGAAAAGCGATCCCGCAACCTGGGCCTGGGACCAGCAGGCCGCAGCGGGCGCCAAGGGCACGTTCTGGAACGGCGTGCGCAATCCTCTCGCCAACAAGCATTTGATGGCCATGGAGCAAGGCGAACAGGCATTCTTCTATCATTCCAACGTGGACAAAGCGATCGTCGGCGTGGTCGAGATCATCAAGCCCTATTATCCCGATCCCGCCGATCAAACCGGCAAGTTCGGCATGGTCGACGTGAAGGCGGCAAAGGCGCTGAAAAGACCCGTGACGCTTGCGGAAATCAAAGCGGAGCCGCGCCTTGCGGCCATGGTTCTCGTCAACAACCCACGGCTTTCGGTGCAGCCGGTCACGGACGAGGAGTGGCGCATCATTCTGGCGATGGACGGTCTTTGACAGCGGTTGCGCGGAACGCATCGCTGGCGGGGTTCCATCTTCCCAGCGACCCAAAAGCGCGTTAAGCAGAATCCCAACGCGATTCTGCTCGGAATCCTTGATTTTCCGCGTTTTTTGTGAGGGGGGAAAGATGTCGCGCAAGAAAATCGCCTTGATCGGCGCCGGCAACATCGGCGGCGCCTTGGCGCATCTCATCGGTCTGAAGGAACTCGGCGACGTCGTGCTGTTCGATATCGTCGAGGGCGTTCCGCAGGGCAAGGCGCTCGACCTCGCCCAATCTTCGCCTGTCGAAGGGTTCGACGCGCGCTTTGACGGCGCGAACGGCTACGCCGCGATCGCGAACGCCGACGTCGTCATCGTCACCGCCGGCATTCCCCGTCAGCCGGGCATGAGCCGCGACGATCTCTTGACCATCAATCTCGGCGTGATCGCCAAGGTGGGCGCCGGCATCAAGGCCCATGCGCCGAGCGCCTTCGTCATCTGCATCACCAACCCGCTCGACGTTATGGTCTGGGCGCTGCAGAAGGCCAGCGGCCTGCCGACCAACATGATCGTCGGCATGGCCGGCGTGCTCGATTCGGCGCGCTTCCGCTATTTCCTCGCCGAGGAATTTGATGTTTCCGTCGAGGACGTCAGCGCCTTCGTATTGGGCGGCCACGGCGACGACATGGTTCCCTCGATTCGTTATTCGACGGTCGCCGGCGTTCCCCTGCCCGATCTCGTCGCAATGGGCTGGACGACACAGGAGCGGATCGACGCCATCGTCGAGCGCACGCGCAAAGGGGGCGGCGAGATCGTCGCGCTGCTCAAGACCGGCTCGGCCTTTTATGCGCCGGCTTCCGCCGCCATCGCCATGACGGAGAGCTACCTCAAGGACAAGCGCCGCGTGCTGCCCTGCGCCGCGTATCTGTCCGGCCAATACGGGGTGAGCGGCCTTTATGTGGGAGTGCCCGTGGTGATCGGCGCCGGCGGCGTCGAGCGGGTTCTCGAGATCAATCTCGACCCAAGCGAAAAACAAATGTTCGAGAAATCGGTGGCTTCGGTCCGCTCGCTGATCGCGGCAAGCAAGGCGATCAATCCGGCGTTCGCGTGACGTTGCCTGAGCAGGCTTGCGCATGGACCGCGAGCCTTCAGGCTCGCTGGAAGAATTGCGAGCCTGAAGGCTCGCGGTCCGAATGCGGCGCGGCCTGAAGACGGCGGTAGACGGCCGCGAGAACGAGGCGACATGAACATCCATGAATACCAGGCCAAGGCTGTTCTGCGCGAGTTCGGCGCTCCCGTCGCCCGAGGCGCGCCGGCCTTCGACGCCGAAGAGGCGCTCGAAGCGGCGCGCGCGCTCCCTGGCCCGCTCTGGGTGGTGAAGGCGCAGATTCACGCCGGCGGACGCGGCCAAGGCAAATTCAAGGAAGCCGCGGCGGGCGACAAGGGCGGCGTTCGCCTCGCCCGATCGCCCGCCGAAGCAGAGGCTTTCGCGCGGCAGATGCTGGGAAACACGCTCGTCACTGCGCAGACCGGGCAAGCCGGAAAGCGGGTGGGCCGCCTCTACATCGAGGACGGCGCCGAAATTGTCCGCGAATTCTATCTGTCGCTCGTCATCGATCGGGCGGCCTCGCGCATTGCCTTCGTCGCATCGACGCAAGGCGGCATGGACATCGAGAAAGTGGCCCATGCAACGCCGGAGCAAATCGTCGCCTTCTCCGTCGATCCGGCGACCGGCGTCATGCCCTATCACGGCCGCAAGATCGCCGCCGCCCTAGGACTGAAAGGCGATCTCGCCAAGGAGACGGGCAAACTCGCCCAGCAGCTCTATGCCGCGTTCACCGCAAAGGACATGGAGCTTCTTGAGATCAATCCGCTGATCGTCACGCGCGAGGGGCGCCTGCGTTGTCTCGACGCGAAAGTCTCCTTCGATGACAACGCCCTCTATCGTCATCCTGAAATCGTGGCGCTGCGCGACGCGAGCGAAGAAGACGCAAAAGAAATCGAGGCCTCCAAGCACGAGCTCGCCTACATTGCGCTCGACGGAACCATCGGCTGCATGGTCAATGGCGCCGGTCTCGCCATGGCGACCATGGACATCATCAAGCTCTATGGCGAGATCCCGGCCAACTTCCTCGATGTCGGCGGCGGCGCCAGCAAGGAGCAGGTGACGGCGGCGTTCAAGATCATCACCGCCGATCCGAAAGTGAAGGGCATTCTCGTCAATATTTTCGGCGGCATCATGCGCTGCGACGTGATCGCGGAAGGCGTGACCGCGGCGGTTAGGGAAGTCGGACTGAAAATGCCGCTCGTCGTGCGTCTCGCGGGCGCCAACGTCGAACTCGGCAAGACGATTCTGTCGACGTCGGGACTGGACGTGATCGCCGCCGACGATCTCGACGACGCCGCGCAAAAGATCGTGACGGCGGTGCGCGGGCGGGGCTGAGCCCTATATCGCAATGGCGGGAGGCCTGCCATGAGCGATGATCCGGCGCAAAAGGGTCTGGCCACGGTGTTTGGCGGGTCGGGCTTTATCGGCCGGCATGTCGTCCGGGCGCTGGCCGACGATCATTGGCGCGTGCGCATCGCATGCCGGCGGCCCGATCTCGCCTCTGATCTGCGGTCGCTGGGCAAGCCTGGCCAGATTGACTTGGTTCGAGCCGATCTCCGCCGCCCGGCCACGATCGCCGCCGCGCTCGAGGGCGCTGACGGCGCCTTAAATCTCGTCGGCATCCTGACCGAGAGCGGCGATCAGACATTTGCGAGGGTGCAGTCGCAAGGCGCGCGCAACGTTGCGGAAGCGGTCAAAAATGCCGGCATCGCCCGTCTTGTGCACGTGTCGGCGATCGGCGCCGACCAGGACTCTCCCTCCGCCTACGCCCGCACCAAGGCCGAGGGCGAGGCGGCGGTGCGCGAACTGACGCCGCACGCCGTCATCTTCCGGCCGTCGATCGTGTTCGGCCCGGAGGACGATTTCTTCAATCGTTTTGCGGCCATGGCCAGGCTCTTTCCGGTGCTGCCGCTGGTCGGCGCAGACACCCTGTTCCAACCCGTTTGCGTGGACGATGTCGCGCAGGCGGCCGCGCTCGCCCTCGACGGCCAGGCGAGCGCCGGCGCGCCTTACGAACTCGGCGGGCCGGAGGCAAAGACCTTCGAGGAGCTGGTTCGCTATGTCTGCGACATCATTGAGCGGCGCCGTTACATCATCCCGCTCTCGTTCGAGGCCGGGACGCTGATGGCGGGCGCCACGCAGGTCGCGAGCAAGCTGTCCTTCGGATTGTTCCCGAAATTATTGGTCATGACGACGGATCAGGTCGAACTGCTGCGCCGCGACAACGTCGTCTCGGACGAAGCGAAAGCCGCCGGCAGGACGCTGGAAGGGCTCGGCATCACGCCGCAGCCGATCGAAGCGAGCGTCCCGGATTATCTCAATCGCGATCGCTAAGCGGCGCGCGGCGCGATGGTCGATAGATCGCTTTCGATCTCGCGCCGACGCTCCATGAGGTCGTACTCAGCCTGAAGGCCGAGGAAAAAGCCCTCGGACAGGCCGAAGTAGCGGGCGAGGCGAAGATCGGTGTCGGCCGTCACATCGCGCTTGCCCAGCACAATTTCGTTGATCCGGCGCGGCGGCACATGGACGGCGCGCGCGAGTGCGTTCTGGCTCAACCCCATCGGCTTTAGAAACTCCTCCAGCAGGATCTCGCCGGGGTGAGGATTCGGCAACAGGTCGGCGTCAATCATGGTAGTCGACGATTTCGACATCTCTCGGCCCTCCTTCCCGCCAGTCAAAGCAAATACGCCACTGGTCATTGATCCGGATGCTGTGCCGTCCCGCGCGATCGCCCTTGAGCGGTTCCAGCCTGTTGCCTGGAGGCGCCCGCAAATCCGCGAGCGCCTTTGCCTGATTCAGCATACGCAGCTTCCGCAGCGCCACGGCCTGAATATCCGATGGCAGTTTCCGGCTTCGCCTGCCGGACCAAATCAATTCGGTTTCGGGATCGGCGAAGCTCCAAATCATGGCGCACATATAACGCATCGCGTTATATAACGCAAGGCGTTATATGGATGGAGCATTATCTTGCGATCAGCTCTCCGAAATCGCTTCAACTCGAAGCCCGATTTGCTCTATCTATTTGTCTTGACAGCCGAAGCGCGCAATCCTGGTCTCGCCAACGTCAGCATCGAGCATGGCCTACACCGTCAAGGAAGTCTTCAAAACCTTGCAAGGCGAGGGCCGCCAGGCCGGGCGCGCCGCGGTGTTTTGCCGATTCGCCGGTTGCAACCTGTGGAGCGGGCGGGAACAGGACCGCGCCGGCGCGGCCTGCGGCTTCTGCGATACGGACTTTGTTGGCGCCGATGGCGAGAACGGCGGCAAATTCCCAGACGCCCAATCCCTGGCGGCGTTGATCGTCCGGCTCTGGGGGCTGGAGCGCCGGCGCCGTCTGGCCGTGCTCACCGGCGGCGAGCCGATGTTGCAGGTCGACGCCGCGCTGATCGACGCCTTGCACGGCGAGGGCTTCGAGATCGCCATGGAGACCAATGGAACCCTGCCGGTTCCCGCCTCGATCGACTGGATTTGCGTCAGTCCGAAAGCCGGCGCCCCGCTTGCGCAAACTGCCGGCGACGAGCTGAAGCTCGTCTTTCCGCAGCAGGGCGCCGAGCCGGAACGATACGAACATCTCGCTTTCGACCATTTCCTGTTGCAGCCTATGGACGGGCCGCAATTGGCGCGCAATACAAGGGCGGCGATCGATTACTGCCTGGCGCATCCGCACTGGCGGTTTTCCCTCCAGACCCACAAGACGATCGGAGTGAAGTAGACGTGGCGACCTTCGAAGTGTTCCGGGAGTTCTTTTTCGAGGCGGCGCATGCGCTCTACGACCCGGAACATCCCACCGGCGGCAAGTACCGCAATCTGCACGGGCACTCTTTTCGCGTGCGCGTCACCTTGCGCGGGCCGCGCGCCGGCGAGGAGCAATGGGTCATGGACTTTGGCAAATTAGGGCGACGGCTGACGCAGTTGCGCGAGCAATTCGACCATTCCTACCTCAACGATCTCGACGGTCTCGGCAAGCCGACGCTGGAGAATTTGTGCGCCTATATCTGGCGCGATCTCGCGCCTTCCGTCCCCGGCCTCTGCGAGGTCGGCGTGTTTCGCGACAGCTGTTTCGAGGGCTGCATATTTAAGGGGCAGTGACGGCTAACGCGAGCCCGGCGCAACGGCCGGATTTTTATTTAAGCCATTGTTCTTACTTGGTGAGCGCGCCGGGACTCGAACCCGGGACCCTCTGATTAAAAGTCAGATGCTCTACCGACTGAGCTACGCGCTCGTTGCTTTGTGTGTTCAGGCGCCTATGTCGTTTCCCGGCCACACGGGCTGTGGCGCGACGATGAGCCGCCGATCGGCCGCGCGGATATATACGAATCGAAACGCTTAGTCCATGCGCGGTCGGATCGGCGGTTACGGCGCGAATTCCGCGCCGCTCAGCACGCGCGCCACCACCTTCGCCGTGTAATCGACCATCGGCACGATGCGCGCGTAATTTAAGCGCGTCGGGCCGATGACGCCGAGCGCGCCGACGATGCGTTTGCCGCTGTCGCGCAAAGGCGCGGCGATCATCGACGAGCCGGACAACGAGAACAGCTTGTTCTCGGAGCCGATGAAGATGCGCACGCCCTCGCCCGTCTCGGCGCGCTCCAGCAAATCGATCACGTCGGTCTTGGTCTCGAGATCGGCAAACAGCAAACGAATGCGCTCCAAATCCGCCATGGCGGTCAAATCGTCGAGCAGATTGGCCTGGCCGCGCACGATCAGCTGACGGCCCACGGCGCCCTGGCCCGCCCAACTGGCGAGCCCGGCTTCGACCAGCCGCGCCGTCAATTCGTCGAGCTCCATTTGCGCGGCGTGGCGCGAGGCTTCGATTTCGCTGCGCGCTTGCGCCAGCGTGCGCCCTCTGAGGCGCGCATTGAGATAGTTGGCGGCCTCGATGAGCGCCGAGGCAGGGAGGTCCCTTGGCACTTGCAGCACGCGATTCTCGACCGATCCGTCTTCCGCGACGAGAACCGCCAGCGCGCGTTCCGGCTCCAAACGCACGAACTCGATCTGCTTCAAACGCGCATTGTCCTTGCTGGTGACCACGACGCCGGCGCCGCGCGTCAACCCCGACAATAGGCTCGTCGCCTCGGTCAGCACGCCTTCCAGATCGTGGTCTTTCGAAGCCGCCTCGACCTGCGCCTCGATCTGGGCGCGCTCGCTTGCCTCGACGTCGCCGATCTGCAACAGCGAATCGACAAAAAAGCGCAAGCCGAGTTCCGTGGGCAGGCGGCCGGCGCTGGTGTGCGGCGCATAGACGAGGCCGAGTTCCTCGAGGTCCTGCATGACATTGCGCACGGAGGCCGGCGACAGGGTCATCGGCAACAGGCGCGAGAGCTGGCGCGAGCCGACAGGATCGCCGCTGGCCAGATAAGAATCGACGATCTGGCGGAAAATCTCGCGCGAACGCGCGCCAAGATGAGCGAGGCTGGAGGCGGAAACTGGGATCGGCGGAAGATTGCGAACCATGATCGCCAGAATAGCGCATCGGCTGGACGGAAGACAGACGACGGAGGACGGACGACAGACGACAGGACGCCTCTGTCCTCTGTCCTCTGTCCTCCGACGATCAGAATTCCTCCCAATCGTCTTGCGCAGGCGCCGCGTCGGCTTTGCGGACGGCGCCGCCGCCGCTCGCCGACCATTTCAGCTCCGGACGCGGGGTTGCGAACGAAGGCTTAGCGGGTTGCCTTGGCGCGGCGGTCGTCGTCTTGGCCGACGCGCCGTGGCCAATCTGGAAGCTGGCGACCGAATGCACCAGCGCTTCCATCTCTTGCCGCAGATTGTGGCTGGCGGCCGTTGTCTCCTCGACCATGGCGGCGTTCTTCTGCGTCGTCTGATCCATTTGGCCTACGGCCGTATTGACCTCCTGGAGAGCGGTCGCCTGTTCCCTCGCGCCATTAGCGATGTCGCTGATCAGCTTGTCGACTTCGGCCACCTCGCCGGCGATGCGGCCGAGGGCGGTTCCGGTCTGAGCGACGAGCGTAACGCCCGCGTCGACTTGTGACGTCGAGCCGGAAACGAGGCTCTTGATCTCCTTGGCGGCCTGGGCGGAGCGTTGCGCCAGTGCGCGCACTTCCGAGGCCACGACGGCGAAACCTTTGCCGGCGTCTCCGGCCCGCGCCGCCTCGACCCCGGCGTTGAGAGCGAGGAGATTGGTCTGGAAGGCGATCTCGTCGATAACGCCGATGATCTGGCCGATGTCCTGGGAAGATTGCTCGATCCGGCCCATGGCTTCGATGGCCTGGCGGACGATATCGCCGCTTTTCTCGGCGCCGTCTTTGGTCGCCGCGACGATTTGGCTGGCGTGCGTAGCCCCTTCGGCGGTCTTGTTGACGGTCGTCGTAATCTCTTCCAAAGCGGCGGCGGTTTCCTCAATGCTCGCCGCCTGTTGCTCGGTCCGCCTGGACAGATCGTCGGCGGCGGCCGCGATCTGGTTGGCGCCCGATTCGATGGTGTCGGCGGCCGAACCCACGTCCGCGATTGCCGCTTCGAGCTGGGACATGGCCGCATTGAAATCGGCCTGCAGCCGCCGGTAGGCCTCGGGCATGTCGTCGGTCAGCCGGCAGGTGAGGTCTCTGGCGGAGAGTTTCTCAAGACCCGCGCCGATCGAGCGAATGGCCAGCTCCCGGTCTCTTTCGACGACCGCGGCTTCGGCTTTGCGTTGCGCCTCCAACGTTTCGATGCGCTGACGTTCCTCCAAAGACTCTTGATCGAGCCTCACTTTCTCGATCGCCGTGTCCCGAAAGACCGCAACGGCTTTCGCCATTTCGCCAATTTCGTCCTTTTTGTCGAGCGCCGGCACGTCGATCTTCAAATTGCCGTTGGCGAGCGCCGTCATCGTGCCGATCATGCCCTTGATCGGCGTCACGATCGAACGGGCGGTGAATTGGGCGACAAGGGCTCCGGCAATCAATCCGATGGCGAGCAAGAACCATTCGATCTTCATCAAGAACGACATGCTGGTCGTAGCCGTCCGAGATTCCTCTTCCAGCATGTTCTGCTGGTCGGTCTTGAGGCCGCCCGAGCGAACGCCATCGGCGCCCTTGGAACCCTCTAGCAGGTCGATGATTTTGAGGGCGCGCGGCGCCGCCTTGGTCATCAAGATATCGACCGGCATGTTCCACCACGCCGACTCGCGGATGGAGAACATCTGTTCGGGCAGCGGCGCGAATTCGTCGCGCTGTTTCATGAGTGCGTCGAACGACGCGCTTTGGGTCGGAGTCAGCAGCTTCTTCGAGGCGCCGACGCTCGTAACGCCGTTTTCAAAATTCTCCCAGAAGTGCGTAAACTTTTTTCGATCGCTCACGTCGCCCGAGAGCAAATAGGCGCGCAAGTGGCCCATCGCGACAGCAAAATCGCCGCGCATGTCCCCCATCGCCTTCAAGAGCTGTTTGCGTTCGGGGCTTGCTGGCAACTTCCCCTCTTCGTCGATCATCTCGGTGACTGCGGCGACCAGCGCCTCGGCGGCAGGGGCGGCGGCGGTGAGCAACACCATGTTGGCCGGAAAAGCGTCGGGGGTGAAGGCGATGCCCGCCGCCTCGTCCTGCGCCTTGCGGAATTCTTCGAGCAGCGGTTTGGTTTCGGCCCACTTACGTTTGTCCTCGGAACTGGTGAACCCTTTGGCGATGTTGTCCAACTCGGCGGCGGTCGCGTCGACACTCTGCCACGCCGCCGCCCAATCGGCCTTGCTTTGCTGAGTGCCGGTCAGCAAGTAGTCACGCAAAGTGGACGAGGCGGAATGGAGGTCGCTGACAAGCTGCGCGCTGGAGATGGCGGCCGGCGTCCGCAAGGCGGTCAAGCGATCGATGATTTGGCTGACGCCGCCGCCGACATGCACCGTATAGCCGACTGTGGCCGCCAAGATGAGGCACAGCGCGCAAAAGCCTGCGATCAATCGGCCTCTGATGCGGAGGTTGAGTTTGCCGAATCCCATGGACGCCTGTCTTTCTGCCAGTGTGAACAATTGACGATTATCGGCTTCGTGGCGTGCGCCGGCCTTGCTGCGGCGCAAGCGACCGCGAAAAGGCCGATCGGCGCATCTTGCCGCGAGCCAAAGATGTGATGATGAGAAGCCGGGCTGTAACCGGCACGATCCGGCGGCGTCATGCCTCTGTGCTCTTCAGCGCTCCGGCCGAAGACAGCGAGTCGTAACCAAAACTTAACTCCAAAAGGTTTATAAATTCTATCAAGCGCTTTAATCGCTCAGCAAAGGCAGCACGAGAGCGATAAGATTGCGCTCGTAGGCGCGAAGCGAGAAATTGGCCTCGAAGAACGCCCGCGTGTCGCTTCGCCGGCGCTCGGCCGTCGTCAGCGGCCCGTCCGACGCCGCATCGCGCAGGGCGCGCGCGAAATCTTCTGGCGCGTCGGCGAGGGCGACATTGCGGAAAGCCCGCGCATCGACGCGCATGCCGCGAAAAGCGTGGCTGGTGGCGATCAGCGGCAGACCGCTGGACATCGCCTCCACCGTCTTGATGGACAGCCCGTGGCCGGCAATCGTCGGCAACAGCGCCAGCCGCGCGTCTCGATAGACCGCGGCCGGATCGCCGACGCCGCCGACAAACAAACACTTGTGAGCGTTAAAGAGATCGCCGGCGCGCGCTTTTACGCCGGCGGCGACATTGCCGACGATCTTCACCGCGACGGCGCCGGCTCTGCTCATCACCTCGCGCAAGAACCAGATCACGCTCTCGACATTGGCCGTGTTGTTGCTGGCGACGAGCACGATGTCCGGCCCCCCCGGCCCCGTCGGCGCCTCTGGAACGGCCGGATAGAGCAGCGCGTGCGCCTTCTCAGGCAAAAGCTCGTGAAAGTCTTCGTGCTCTTGCGCATTGAGGTGGAGCAGCAGCCGCGCCCTGCGCATGAGATCGAGTTCCTCGGCGAGCATCGCCGCATAGCTCGCGCGTGGGCGCAGCCAATGCATGCGCTCGTTCATCAAGACGAATTGGCGCGCCTGCAGATCATGGCTGTCGAGCAGGATGGGCGGTGTGCGGTTTGCCGCGCCGCGGGCGAGCTTTTCGGCGACCGGCATCAAGAAAAAGTGGTTGCAATGAACGAGATCGAAATCGCGGCCCGCCAACGCGGACGAGAGGCGCGCGCGCGCCGCGAGGGCGACGCGAATGATCGCCTGATCGCCATGCACGTAAGGCCACAGAACGTTGCGCAGGAAGTGCGGCGCGGCCAGGGCGTGAAACGGCATGCCGCCGAAAAAGCGCTCGCCGCCGCCAAGTTCCGGCGTCGCCTCGACGAAGGACCGCCACATCCACGCGCGCCCCGGCGCATAGCCCGGCAGATCGGCGATGGCGATGGGAAACACGCGCGCGCCGAGCGCTCGATAGGCGGCGATCTGACCGAGCACCACCCGATAGGTGCCGCAGGAATGCCAAGCGGGAAACACGATCGCGACGCTGCGTCCAGCGAGCGGACCGCGCCCCCTCTCCCCGTTTGCGGGGCTACGGGAGTCACACATCTTTGTGGGGTCGCAGGTTCGGCTGGGCGCGAACTCTTCTCCCGCAACGCGGGAGAAGGCAGCCCGGCGAAGCCGGGTCGGATGAGGGCCAGCGCCGCCCGCCGAAACGACGCAGAACAAACGGCCCGAACCCCGCGCAAGGCCCATGAGCGAGACAAATCGCCAGCGCCCTCATCCGACCCTCGCTGACGCGAGGGCCACCTTCTCCCGTTTCACGGGAGAAGGGACGCGCCCCATCCGGGTTTGCGAAACATGCAGACATACCGCCTCGAAGA
>JACOUB010000025.1 GCA_016178015.1 Methylocystis sp.
AAGCCGTGAACGTCGCCCCGCCGGTCTCCGCCAGAACCTTGGTGATCGCCGCCGTCAGCGTCGTCTTGCCGTGGTCGACGTGACCGATCGTCCCGATGTTGCAATGCGGCTTCGTCCGTGCAAATTTTTCCTTGGCCATGGCCATGCTCCTTATTGAGACGCATTCAGGCGTATTTCGCCTGGACCTTCTTCGACTCGCCCTCGGGAACCAGCTCGTAGTGATCGAATTGCATCGTGTAGTTGGCGCGCCCCTGAGTCATGGAGCGTAGCGTGTTGACGTAACCGAACATATTGGCGAACGGCGCCACGGCGTCGATCACCACGGCGTTGCCGCGCATTTTCTGGCCCTGGATGTGGCCGCGCCGCGAATTCAGATCGCCGATCACCGAACCTGTATATTCCTCCGGCGTCACCACCTCGACCTTCATGATCGGCTCCAGCAGGGCCGCCCCGCCTTTTTTGAAGGCTTCGCGGGTCGCGGCGCGCGCGGCGAGCTCGAAGGCGAGAGCCGAGGAGTCGACATCGTGATACTTGCCGTCGATCAGGGTCGCCTTGAGATCGACCACGGGGAAGCCCGCCAGGACGCCCGATCCCATGACCGACTGGAAGCCCTTCTCGACGCCGGGGATGTATTCCTTGGGCACGGCGCCGCCGACGATCTTGCTCTCGAACACATTGCCGGCGCCTGGCTCGTTGGGCTCGAACACGATCTTGACCTCCGCGAACTGGCCCGCGCCGCCCGTCTGCTTTTTGTGCGTGTAGGGGATTTCTATGCGGCGCGTCAGCTTCTCGCGATAGGCGACCTGCGGAGCGCCGATATTGGCGTCGACCTTGTAAGTGCGCTTCAAGATGTCGACCTTGATGTCGAGGTGCAGCTCGCCCATGCCCTTGAGGATGGTCTGGCCGCTCTCTTGGTCGGTCGACACGCGGAAGGACGGGTCCTCGGCGGCGAGCTTAGCCAGCGCGACGCCGAGCTTCTCCTGGTCCGCCTTGGATTTCGGCTCGATGGCGATCTCGATGACCGGATCGGGGAACTCCATGCGCTCTAGAATGACCGGCTTTTGCAGATCGCACAGCGTGTCGCCGGTGCGGGTGTCCTTGAGGCTGGCGAGAGCGACGATGTCGCCCGCATAGGCTTCCTTGATGTCCTCGCGATTGTTGGCGTGCATCAACAGCATGCGGCCGACGCGTTCTTTACGGTCCTTGGTCGAGTTGAGCACCATCGAACCGGATTCGATCTTGCCCGAATAGACGCGGCAGAAGGTGATGGTGCCGACGAAAGGGTCGTCCATGATCTTGAAGGCGAGCATGGAGAAGGGCTCGGAATCCGCCGGCTTGCGCATGATCTCGGCGCCCGAATCCATGTCGGCGCCTTTGATCGCCTCGCGATCGACCGGCGAGGGCAGATAGTCCGCGACAGCGTCGAGCAACGGCTGCACGCCTTTGTTCTTGAAGGCCGAGCCGCAAAACACCGGCACGAAGGCGGTTGTCCGCACGGCGGCGCGAATGAGCCGCTTCAACGTCGCCTCGTCCGGCTCCTTGCCGTCGAGATAGGCGGCCATGGCGTCGTCGTCCAGTTCGACCGCCGCCTCGATCAGGGCGACACGATACTTTTTGGCCGTGTCGAGAAGGTCGGCGGGAATCTCTTCATCGTGGTATTTGGCGCCGAGGCCTTCCTCTTCCCACGCCACCGCCTTCATGCGCACGAGATCGACGACGCCCTTGAAGCTCGACTCCGCGCCGATCGGCAGCTGGGCGCACACCGGGCGGCCGCCGACGCGCGTGGCGATCTCCTCCACGCAGCGGAAGAAATCGGCGCCGATCTTGTCCATCTTGTTGACGAAGACCACGCGCGGAACGTTGTATTTGTCGGCTTGGCGCCAGACCGTCTCGGTCTGCGGCTCGACGCCCTGGTTGCCGTCCAGCACGCAAACGGCGCCGTCGAGCACGCGCAAGCTGCGCTCCACCTCGATGGTGAAATCGACGTGGCCGGGCGTATCGATGATGTTGAGGCGCTTGCCGTTCCAAAAGGTCGTCGTGGCGGCGGAGGTGATGGTGATGCCGCGCTCCTGCTCCTGCTCCATCCAGTCCATCGTCGCGGCGCCTTCGTGCACCTCGCCGATCTTATGGCTCTTGCCGGAGTAATAGAGGATGCGTTCGGTGGTCGTCGTCTTGCCGGCGTCGATATGCGCCATGATGCCGAAGTTGCGGTAGTCTTCGATCGGATGACTGCGAGGCATCTTTGCCAATTCCTCAAACGTTGAGCGGTCCGGGCGAACTACCAGCGGTAATGCGAGAAGGCGCGGTTGGCTTCGGCCATGCGGTGCGTGTCTTCGCGCTTCTTCACGGCGTTGCCGCGATTGTTGGACGCGTCGATGAGCTCCGCCGACAGACGGTCGACCATCGTCTTGTCGTTGCGATCGCGCGCCGCCTTGATGATCCAGCGGATGGCGAGAGCCTGACGGCGCTCGTTGCGCACCTCGACGGGCACCTGGTAGGTGGCGCCGCCGACACGGCGCGACCGCACTTCAATGGCCGGCGCGACATTGTCGAGCGCCTGGCGGAACACTTGCAACGGCTCGCTTCTGAGCTTGCTCTCGATCGCCTCGAAGGCCCCGTAGACGATCGCCTCGGCGACCGACTTCTTGCCGTCGTGCATGATCGAATTCATGAACTTTGCGAGAACGAGATCGCCGAACTTGGCGTCCTCGATGACCTCACGCTTTTCCGCCCTGTGACGACGCGACATGACCTAAATCTCTCTTTTTCATCGTCATGGCCGGGCTTGGCCCGGCCATCCGTTGGTTGTCGTTGCGATCCTCGGGTCTCGCTTCGCTCGCCCGAGGATGACCTTCGCTTCGCTTAAGGTCACTTCGGACGCTTGGCGCCGTATTTCGAACGGCGCTGCTTGCGGTCCTTGACGCCTTGCGTGTCGAGCACGCCGCGCAGAATGTGGTAACGCACGCCGGGCAAGTCCTTGACGCGGCCGCCGCGGATCATGACCACCGAGTGCTCCTGCAGATTGTGGCCCTCGCCCGGAATGTAGCCGATGACCTCGAAGCCGTTGGTGAGACGCACCTTGGCGACCTTACGCAGCGCCGAATTCGGCTTCTTCGGCGTCGTCGTATAAACGCGCGTGCACACGCCGCGCTTTTGCGGGCAGGCGCCGAGATGGCGGGCCTTCTCGCGATAGGTCTTCTGTTGCCGCGGCTTGCGGATCAACTGGCTGATCGTCGGCATCCAAAGGTCCTTACGCTTCGCGTGAATTGGCGAAATTGACAAGAAACCCGCGCGCATAGCTGAACGCAAGCGAGCCGAGCGCCCGCGGCCCATCACAGCCCCGAGACGCTCTTCGTGCAGAGGATCCCGGCGAGGCCGGGATCGTGCCTTCCTGTCCGGCGCGGCAAGCCGGGATGATGACCAAACGCGATTTGGCGGTCGCAGGTGAGGCAGACAGCGTCTAGATTCGAATTGTCGCGAGCGAGGCGCGTGCGACCGCAATGAATCTACGGCCTGTCGAAAGTTCGCGGAACCTAATTGCCGCATCCCGCCGCGTCAAGCGAAGATTCCGTTAAATGAAAGAAATTTGTCCTGGCGGCGGGAATCCATCAGGGCAACGAATCCAAGTTAATAATCAGTCAAGTTCCGGCGTCATGGCCGGGCTTGTCCCGGCCATCCACGCCGGGACACGGCGAAATCCATGTAATTGAGCGGCGCCGTCATGGCTACTCTCGTCATTTCCGCAACATCACGGCGTGGATGCCCGCGACAAGCGCGGGCATGACGCCAATCTTAACTATTTTGAAATCCGAGTTCGGAGCCCTGGAGAATCCATGGCCGGCCGGCCCGCCGGAAAGCGCTCGCCAACATATCCAGAAAACCGTCAGGTCTCGCGCCGCGCCGCGCGCGCGGCGAACCCGGTTGGCCGGAACGCCAAAATAGGTATTGTGGGCGCGCAACTTTCAAGGGAGCGCTCGCGTGACGAATTCTGTCCCGCCGTCGAGCTCTGGCTCGAGTTCCACCACGGGCCGAAGTCTCGCCGGCAAACGCATATTGCTGATCGTCGGCGGCGGGATCGCCGCCTATAAGGCGCTCGATCTCGTTCGCCGGCTGCGCGAACGCGGCGCCAGGGTGCGCGTCGTGATGACGGCGGCGGCCAGGCAATTCGTCACGGAATTGTCCTTCGTCAGCCTCAGCGGCGAACGGGTCTTCGACGACTTGTTCTCGCCGACCGACGAAGGCGCGATGGGTCACATCGAATTGTCGCGCGACGCCGATCTGCTGGTGGTCGCGCCGGCGACGGCCCATCTCCTGGCGCGCATGGCGCGCGGCTTCGCCGACGATCTCGCGACGACGCTGCTGCTCGCCACCGACAAGCGCGTGCTGGTGGCGCCGGCCATGAATGTGCGTATGTGGCTGCATCCGGCGACCCAGCGCAACGTCGCCGCCCTGCATGCCGACGGCGTCTATTTCGTGGGCCCCGCGGCGGGCGATATGGCGTGCGGCGAATTCGGCCCCGGCCGCATGAGCGAGCCGCTCGACATCGTCGCCGCCATCGAGACGGCGCTGCAAGGCGACACGCGTCTGCCTCTCCCCGCCGGCCTCCATGGGCGGACGCCTGCGCCGGCGCGGTCGCTGGCCGGCCGCCATGTCATCGTGACCTCGGGGCCGACGCACGAGTCCATTGATCCGGTTCGCTACCTCGCCAATCGGTCCTCGGGCAAGCAAGGACACGCGATCGCCGCCGCCGCTGCGGCGGCGGGGGCGCGCGTGACGCTCATCGCCGGTCCGGTGGCGCTCGCCGATCCGCCCGGCGTGGAGGTGCGCCATGTCGAGACCGCGCGCGACATGTTGGAGGCCTGCGAGGCGGCGCTTCCCGCCGACATTTTCGTCAGCGCGGCGGCGGTCGCCGATTGGCGCGTCGATGTTTCGGCGAGCAAGGTGAAGAAGCAACCCTCCGGCGCGCCGCCGACCCTCGTGCTCAGAGAAAATCCCGATATTGTGGCGCGCATCGGCGCCAGAAAAGAGGGACGCCCCACGCTCGTCGTCGGCTTCGCCGCCGAGACCAACGATCTCATCGCCAACGCCCGCGCCAAGCTCGAACGTAAGCGCTGCGACCTGATGGTCGCCAATGACGTGAGCGTCGACTCCGGCGTGTTGGGGGGCGAGGCCAACGAAGTTCACCTCGTCAGCGCGCGCGGCGTCGAGACTTGGCCGCGCCAAGACAAGAGCAAGGTCGCCGCCATGTTGATCGAGCGGCTGGCCGAGCAACTCAGGCGTCGGCAGGGCGCCGCTGGCGAGCCGCCGATCGCCGAGGAGAGGCAATGAGAGTCGCGATCGGCCGGCTGCCGCATGGCGAAGGTCTGCCGCTGCCGTCTTACGCCAGCGCCGGGGCCGCCGGCCTCGACCTCGTCGCGGCGCTGGCGCCGGGCCAAAAGCTCGTGTTGGAGCCGGGCGCCCGCGATCTCGTGCCGACCGGCCTCGTCATGCGCTTGCCGGGCGGTTTCGAGGCGCAGGTGCGGCCGCGTTCGGGTCTGGCGCTCGAACATGGCGTCAGCGTGCTCAATTCGCCCGGCACCATCGATTGCGATTATCGCGGCGAGGTGAAGGTGCTGCTCGTTAATTTCGGCGCGCATCCATTCGAGATCGTGCGCGGCATGCGCATCGCGCAACTGGTGATTGCTCCGCATGCGCGCGTCGAATTGGTCGAGGCCGGCAAAGACCTCGATGCAACCTTGCGCGGGTCGGGCGGGTTCGGTTCGACCGGAACGGGTGGAGACCCGGGACCATGACGTTGCTGCCACGTCCCGCGCTTCTGGCGCTGATGGCGGCGCTCGATGTGGCGCTCTATGCGCGGAGCCGGCCGGTTTCTTCCAAGGCGTTGGCGGCGCGCCACGATTTGCCGCCGCGTCATCTTGAGAGCATGTTGCAGGCCTTGGTGCGCGCCAAAATCCTCAAAAGCGTGCGTGGGCCAGCCGGCGGCTATGAACTGGCGCGCGAGCGCCGACGTTTGAGCGCCGGTGAAATCGTGCGCGTCGCCTTGGAGGTGGACGGGAACGTCGAAGGCGGCGGCAAAGTTTCGGGATTGCTGGAGAAGATTTTGGAACCGGCGATCCAAGAAGCCGAACACATGGCGTTGGCAAGGCTCGACAAAATCACGCTGGACGATCTGCACGCGCGCGCCATCGCCGGCGGGTTCGGCGAAAATGAGAAAGCGGGCGGCGATTTCGACATATGATGCGGTTTCCGTTCGCCTGGTTCGGTCACTACCTCACCCCAACCCGCTCCCCGCGAACTTGCGGGATGCACACAAATCGGATTGTTGCGTGGATACGGGGTGTTGATGTTATTCGAGGCGGCATGTCTGCATGTTTCGCAAACCCGGAAGCGGCGCGCATCCCTTCTCCCGTGAAACGGGAGAAGGTGGCCCTCGCGTTAGCGAGGGTCGGATGAGGGCGCTTGCGATTTGCCTCGACCATGGGTCGTGCGCAGGGTTCGGGCCGTTTGTTCTGCGTCGTTTCGGCGGGCGGCGCCGGCCCTCATCCGACCCGGCTTCGCCGGGCCACCTTCTCCCGCGTCGCGGGAGAAGGATCCGCGTCCAGCCGAACCAGCCAACCTACAAAGATGAGTAACTCCCATAGCCCCGCAAGCGGGGAGAGGGAGTGTCGTATGAGAGGGACGCATGAGCTACCGGGCGATAGAGATCGAAACCCACGGCAGGGTCGCTCTGGTGCGGCTCAATCGGCCGCAGGCGCTCAATGCTTTGAACGCCGAGCTGATCGCCGAGCTCGACGACGCGCTGACGCGTTTCGAGCAGGACGCAGGCATCGGCTGCATCGTGTTGACCGGCTCGCTCAAGGCCTTTTCGGCCGGCGCCGACATCAAGGAGATGTGCGACAAGAGTTTCGTCGACGCCTATCTCGGCGACTTCCTGTCGCGGTGGGAGTGCGTCGCGCGAGCGCGTAAGCCGATTATCGCCGCGGTGGCCGGGTTCGCGCTCGGCGGCGGATGCGAGCTCGCCATGATGTGCGATTTCATCCTGGCGGGCGACACCGCCAGATTCGGCCAGCCGGAAATCAAGCTCGGCGTCCTTCCCGGCGTCGGCGGGACGCAGCGCCTCGCAAGACTCGTGGGCAAGTCCAAGGCGATGGAGCTGTGCCTGACCGGCCGCTCCATGGACGCTGCGGAAGCCGAACGCACAGGCCTCGTCGCGCGTATCGTCAAGGCGGAGGACCTTGTCGCCGAGGCCTTGCGGACCGCCGAAATCATTGCCGCCATGTCGCTTCCCGCCGTCATGATGATCAAGGAGGCGATCAACCGGGCCTATGAAACGACGTTGGCCGAAGGCATTCGCTACGAGCGGCGTCTTTTTTATTCCACCTTCGCCACCGAAGACCAGAAAGAGGGCATGGCGGCCTTCATCGAGAAACGCCCGCCCGATTTCAAGCGCCGCTGACCCTGCCCTGGCCGATTTGGCCAGCCGCGGCGGGCAAGGAATTGACGAAACGCCGCTTGCGCTATTATAAGGCGCGGGAAGTGGCCGCGATTTCGCGGCCGAATTGTTTTCCCGGCGGCGTTTTCGCCGCTTGCGCCATCCTCAAAGGACCATTCATGGCCAACACCAACTCGGCCAAGAAGGCCGTTCGCAAGATCGCCCGCCGCACCGCGGTCAACCGCGCCCGCCGCAGCCGGATGCGGACCTATGTGCGTAAGGTCGAAGAGGCGATCGCCGCCGGCGACGCGGCGGACGCCGCTTCCGCCTTGCAAAGCGCCGCGCCGATCGTCATGCGCGCCGCGCAGCACGGCATTATCCACAAGAACGCCGCATCCCGGAAAGTGTCGCGTCTGACGGCGCGCGTCAAAGCGATGTCCGCTTGATATGACCGTGGCGGCGCGCCGCGTCGCTTCCCCAGAAAGTGTCGAAAAGTTTCGCGGCCCGGCTTACCGGGCTTTTTTTTTTGCGGGGAACCCTCATGATCGCCGGCGGCGCAATCGGACGAACCTCGGCAAAAGGCGCGATCTGTCCTCTCTCTAGAGCAGGTCCCGAAAAAGTTGACAGACTTTTTCGACAAGGACCTGCTCCAACTTATTGAGTTGGAGCGTATTCTTGTCGATCAGGCGATTCCACCTGATCGGAATACGCTCTAAGTGGACCGCGGGAGAGAGAATCGAACGGCGTCGTCACGATTAAATCTCGTTTGCCGATCGCTCTGCAGCGCCGCCTCGTTCAAGTTGCATTGTCTGTAAAAATTGAGATTTGGAGCGACGAACGCCGTCGCATAGAAAAGCGCGATTTATCTGTCGTTGCATGGCGGCGAGCGTGGCGAGCTTCGTCCTTTCGCTATTTGGCGTTGCAAGCTGTTGGCGACACGCGACTGCGTAGTGATGCACGCATGACACAGTAACGAAAAATTTCACACGCGATTGTTCCGCGCATTCGAACAGCATCCAATTCATGATGTTGCGACCAAGGTTTGCCGCCGTGGCGACGAACGGCGCTCTTGACAGGTTTCTCGGCAGAAATGCGGGTTCCGCTTTGGGTTGCTCCTGAGGCTCGCAATGGGGTGCGTCAACATTTCCATCTTGGCGATGAATCATATCGTTATCCAGAGCCGAAAAAAATTGCGCGGATCGAACGCATCGTTTCGCAATGACGATCGTTGCGCGACGAAGGGTGGACGTGTAGCTTGGTCTCCAACAAACGAACCGTGATCGCGTTTCAGCAGTGGACGACAAGAGTCGTTTGTATCTGTCTTCGGATGAGTGAGCGCCAAGAGCCGCGAATGCGCTGGTGAGTTCTCGCCAGCGTCGATCACGGCGGCAAGTGGACGCACAAATTAGTCAATGCTCTCGCGTGACGCGGTTCTTATTTGCGTATCATTCCAAGAGGGAAGAATGGCTCCGCGGGAAGCGCGCTTTCCGTGGGAATGGGGGATATGATGGCTTTCGAGGGACAAGCTGGCATGACGCGAGTCGAAAGAAAAGCGCCGAGCCGTCGCGCAGGGCGCATCAAATCGGCATGTTCTCGTGTGAAGATGTCCAGCGACTTCGTCGAATGCGCTGTCGGTCCGCCGCCGGATAGAAGTCGTCTGTAACGCCGTACCTGGCGCTCGCCGACCAATTTCCAAAAACTCTGCGACTTGTGCGATGGCCCGCGCATTGCGGTCATCTGGTTCAGCTCGTCCTTTTGCGCGAAGGCACATCATGTCTGATGACACTCATTGGCAATCCAGCTCTAACGGCGCCCCCGGCGTAGATTCGCAACGATGGGAGCGCGTCCGTGGGCGATTGCGCGCCGAACTCGGAGAGGCGGTATACAATTCGTGGTTCACGCGGCTCGAACTCGAGCGGGTGAACGCAACCGCCGCTTTCCTCACCGTGCCGACGAAATTTCTGAAGAGTTGGATCCAAGCGCATTACGCAGATCGTATCAAGGCGCGCCTAAGCACCGACTTTCCGGGCGTCGATCGCGTCACGATCGAAGTACGTTCGCCATTTCGCAAGACGAAAATGCGGGAACCCGGCACGGATCAAATTCTCGCGCCTCCGTCTTCTGGTTTTGCCGAAAGATGTGCGCCCGCTTTCATCGGTTCGCCAGCGCTCGGCGGAGGCGCCGCGCCGGCTTCGGCCAAGCGAGGCGCCACAAAGCCGGCGGTGCGGCAGGAGACTGATAATTTCACCGGATCGCCGCTCGATCGGCGGCTGTCGTTCTCGACTTTCCTCGTCGGCCCGTCGAACCAACTCGCTTATGCCGCCGCGTGTCGCGTGGCGAAGGCTCAGATTGGCGACATGCCGTTGTTCAACCCGCTCTACGCGCATGCGCCGGTGGGGCTCGGCAAGACCCATTTGTTGCAAGCGGTGGCGCGCGCCGCGAACGACAGCATGCGCCGGGTCATCTATGTGACCGCCGAGAAATTCATGAGCGGCTTCGTGTCGGCGCTGACGGCTCAGACGGCGATTGCGTTCAAGGAACGCTTGCGCGCCATCGACGTGCTGATCATCGATGACGTGCAGTTTTTGCAAGGCAAGTCCATACAACAGGAATTTTGCCATACGCTGAACGCCCTCATCGACGCCGGGCGGCAAGTCGTGGTCGCCGCCGATCGCCATCCCTCCGAACTCGAGACCTTGGACGAACGCGTTCTGTCCCGCTTTAAAGGCGGCCTATGCGTCGACATCGGTCCCTTGGACGAGGCGTTGCGCATCAAGATTCTGGAAGCGCGCGTCGCGGCGGCGCGAGAGGCGCAGCCGAACTTTCAGGTGCCGCCGGCGGTGATCTCCTATGTGGCGAAGACAATCCAGACAAACGGCCGGGATCTGGAAGGCGCCGTCAATCGCCTGCTCGCCCATGCGACGCTCAATGGCGCCCCCCTCTGCGTCGAAACCGCGGAGACCGCCATCCGCGATCTCGTGCGCACGCAAGAACCGAAACGCGTGAAGATCGACGATATCCAAAAGCTGGTGGCGAGCCATTACAATATCTCGCGCGCCGACATCTTGTCTTCGCGTCGCACCGCGAATGTCGTGCGCCCCCGGCAGATCGCCATGTATCTAGCCAAAGTCCTGACCTTGAGATCGCTGCCGGAGATCGGGCGCCGCTTCGGCGGGCGCGATCACACCACGGTTCTTCACGCGGTGCGCAAAGTGGAAGGGCTCGTCGCCAAGGACAAGAGCCTGTTCGAGGTCATCGAGCTGTTGAAGCGGATGCTCGGCGACTAGAGCATATCCTTCATAGGCGGAACCACGATGCGAGCCTGAAAGCTCGCAAATCGAGACAGCCCGATTCCAGCTATTCGGAACCCGCTCTAGGGCCAGCATTGCGAGCGAAGCGCGCCTCCAACTCCTGACAGCTTCTTTTTCAGGAGAGTCGCCCAGGGGGAAGCTTATCCCCGGCCTGGACCTATCCAGCCAGCGCGTAGCTCTTCGCGGGGGGCGGCTCGCGCCCTAGCCTTCGCGCTTCCTCGAGCCATTCGCGGATCGCGCCCCGCGCCGCCGCAAGGGCCTCTTCCGGCGTTTCGCCGTCGGTGAAGCAGCCCGGAAGGTCGGGGAGCGAGGGTCGGATGAGGGTTCTTGCAATTTACCAGACCGCCTATACTGCGTCGTTTCGACGGCGGAGTCACCCTCATCCGACCCGGCTTCGCCGGGCCACCTTCTCCCGCGTCGCGGGAGAAGGATTCGCGCCCATGTGAATTGATAGCCGGAAATCACATCACTCCTCCTCCCCAAACAGCCCGAACTGCGCCGCCGGCCGCGCCGGTTCGGCCAATCCCAGATGCCGGAAGGCGTGCGGCGTCAGCAGGCGTCCGCGCGGCGTGCGCTGCAGAAAGCCTTGCTGCAACAGGAAGGGCTCGATGATGTCCTCGATGGCGTCGCGCGGCTCCGACAGCGCGGCGGCGATCGTCTCGATCCCCACCGGCCCGCCGGAGAAATTCACCGCCACCATGTCGAGATAGCGGCGGTCCATGACGTCGAGCCCGATCGAGTCGACTTCGAGCAGGCGCAGCGCGCGGTCGGCCAATTCGCGCGTGACGCTCGCCGCCGCCTCGACCACGGCGAAATCGCGCACGCGGCGCAACAGCCGGCCGGCGATGCGCGGCGTGCCGCGCGAACGCCGCGCGATTTCCGTCGCGCCGTCGTCGCTCATCGCGACGCCGAGCACGCGCGCGCCGCGCCGCACGATCAGCTCCAGCTCATCGCTCGTGTAGAAGTTCAGCCGCACCGGAATGCCGAAACGATCGCGCAGCGGCGTCGTCAGCAGCCCGGCGCGCGTCGTCGCGCCAACCAGCGTGAATTTGGCGAGATCGATCTTCACCGAGCGCGCCGCCGGCCCCTGGCCGATGATCAGATCGAGCTGGAAATCCTCCATCGCCGGGTAAAGGATTTCCTCCACCGCCGGATTGAGGCGGTGGATTTCGTCGATGAACAGCACGTCGCGCGGCTCGAGGTTGGTGAGCTGGGCGGCGAGATCGCCGGCTTTGGCGATCACCGGGCCGGACGTCGAGCGGAAGTTGACGCCGAGCTCGCGCGCGATGATTTGAGCGAGCGTCGTCTTGCCCAGCCCCGGCGGGCCGACGAACAGCACGTGATCGAGCGCATCGCCACGCGTCTTGGCCGCCTCGATGAAGATTTTGAGGTTGTTGCGCGTCGCCTCCTGGCCGATGAAATCGGCGAGCGCCAGCGGACGCAGCGACGCCTCGGCGTCGTCCTCGCGTTTTTCCGGCGCCACGAGCCGGGGGGACGGGGTGGTCAAGGCCTTGCTCCAATGCCGCTTGATGCGCGGGTAAGGGCGTTGTGCTAAACTAAGCGAGCTGGAGCAAGCCCCATGAATCGCCCCTCGTCGCAATATGAGTATATGTCGCTCGACGATTTCGAGGAACTTCTCGCCGACAAGCCCGCCGACGAAAAGTGGGAGCTGATCGGCGGCCGCGTCGTGCGCATGATGGTCGGCGCGCGCTGGGAGCATAACCGCATCGTCGCCAACATCCTGTCGACCCTTCTGGCGGGACTTCGCGCAAAGGGGTCTTCATGCCGCCCATTCGCGGAAACTTTCTGGCTCAAGGAACGGCTGATTGATTTGGCGTGCTTTCCAGATGTGATGGTGCGCTGCGGCCCGCTGCCGCCGGACGCGACCTCGCTCGACGATCCAGTGGTCCTGATCGAAGTGGTGTCGAAAGGCTCCGCCCAGCGCGACCGATGGGAAAAGTGGGCGCTTTATCAGCGTCTTCCCTCGCTCCAGCATTACGTGCTCGTTGAACGCGACCAACTCGCCGTCGATGTATTCGATCGCATCGAGGGCGGGTTTTTCGAACGGCCGCGGCTGAGCGCCGCGGAAGAGACGCTGCGCCTCCCCGCGATCGATTTCGACATGACGCTCGCCGAGATTTACCGGGAAGTGATTGGCGCGCAGCCGTCGGGTCAATAAGTTTTTTCTTGATTTGGCTAAGCGATCGCCATGTGATCGTCCGGGCGGCCGGGCGGCCTCTGGCTTGTTCCCGCCAGAAAGTGGTCGGCGGTTCGCTCACCCCGCCAGCTCCTTCAAGCCGCGTCTGATCAACGCCCCGGCGTCGGCGTTGTCGCCGATGGCCCTGAGGCTCGCTGCGACGGCCGCCGCCGCTTGCGGCCGCCCATAACCGAGGTTGACCAGCGCGGAAATGGCGTCTTGCGCCGGCCCTGGCGCGCTCTTTGCCTCGTCCTCGCCGGCAAGCCGGGCGATGGCTGGATCGATTGCGCCGAACGCCGGAGCTTTGTCCTTTAGCTCCGCGACGATGCGGGCGGCGAGCTTCGGCCCGACGCCCGAGGCGCGCGCCACCATCGCCTTGTCGTGCGCAGCGATCGCGGCGGCGAGCTCGCCGGGCGCGAGAATGGAGAGGATGGCGAGCGCCACTTTGGCGCCGACGCCTTGCACGCTCTGCAACAGGCGGAACCAATCGCGCTCGGCGTCGCTCGCAAAGCCGAACAGGCGGATGGCGTCTTCGCGCACCTGCGTTTCGATGGCCAGCGTCGCCGCGTCGCCGACCCTGGGCAATTTCTGGAGCGTGCGCGCCGAACATTGCACGACATAGCCGACGCCGTTGACGTCCAGGATGACGAAATCCTCGCCGTAGCTGTCGATGATGCCTTTGAGCTTGCCGATCATCGCTCACGCCCTCGCCAACGCCCCGGCGCCGCGATGCTGCGCATGACAGAGCGCCACCGCCAGCGCATCCGCGGCGTCGGCGCTGTTCGCCGCGCTTAAGGGTAGCAACACGCGCACCATCATGGCGATCTGCGCCTTGTCGGCGTGGCCATTGCCGACGATGGTCTTCTTGACGAGATTGGCGGCATATTCCTCGACCTTAAGCCCGGCGAGCGCGGACACGCTGAGCGCCACGCCGCGCGCCTGACCGAGCTTCAGCGCCGATTGCGGATCGCGGTTGACGAAGGTTTCCTCCACCGCCGCCTCGTGCGGGGCGTAATCCTCGATGACGCGGGCAAGGCCCTCGTGCAATTGGCGCAGCCGCACGGCGATTGTCGTCGCCGCATCCGAGCAGATCCGCCCGCAGGCGACGAAGGCAAGGCGCGAAGCATGCGCCTCGATGACGCCCCAGCCCGTGTTGCGCAGGCCAGGGTCGATGCCGAGAATGCGAATCGGGGCGAGCATCATGGACGCAGGTTAGGCGCAAATGGCCCGCTCAGGCAGGTGCAAATTGTGAAAAATCGAGACTTGATCCGACAGACCCCGTTCGCGGCGCAGACATAGGCGGTTAGCACCCGAATTTTCTCCTAGTGGCCTGCGTCAGCCAAATTGATGGGTTTGTTTGTGCGAGCCTGAAGGCTCGCGGTCCAAGAGCGGCCCTGGACCGCGAGCCTTCAGGCTCGCAAATCGAACCCACCCTCCAGCGCACCCTTCATTTTACGTGACGCGGGCCACTAGCCGTGCTGGCGAACGATCGCTCGCTCGCTGGCCGGCACAGTCGCGCGTTTTGCCGCAAACGCTGTCTTTTGTTGCAGTTTTCCTTGCACTTGGCGCTTTTTGCGAACGCCTGGCGCCGGCCAGCGCAACATTCCGCCTGACATTTCGCTTAAGTCTTGGCAGAAGGGAGGGAGCGCGAGAATCTTGTCGCCTCGCGCCGCTCCCGCCGTCCCTTGTCGAAACCTCGTCATGACCGCTCCGATCGTTCGTTTCGCGCCCTCGCCGACCGGCCGCATCCACATCGGCAATGCGCGCACGGCGCTGCTCAACTATCTTTACGCCGCAGTGCAGCATGGACGATTCGTGTTGCGGTTCGATGACACCGATGTTGTCCGCTCGAGCGAGGAGTTCGTCCGCGCCATCGAGATCGACCTCGCTTGGCTCGGCGTTAAGCCCGATCTGACCGTGCGGCAGTCGCAGCGGACGGCGCTCTATGAAGCCGCCGCAGCCAAGCTCAGGCAAATGGACAGGCTCTATCCCTGTTACGAGACGCCGGAGGAGTTGGAAAAGCGCCGCAAGCTCCAGCAGGCGCGCGGCCTGCCGCCGGTCTATGACCGCGCGGCGCTGAAATTGAGCGAGGCCGCGCGCGCGCAGCTGGAGGCCGAAGGACGCAAGCCGCATTGGCGGTTCAAGCTCGAAGCCGGAACGGCGACATGGCGTGATCTGGTGCGCGGCGCGTGCGGCGTCGATTGCGCGTCGCTGTCCGACCCGGTGCTGGTGCGCGAGGATGGGAGTTTTCTCTACACGCTGCCTTCGGTGGTCGACGACATCGACCTAGGCGTCACGCATATCATCCGCGGCGAGGACCACGTCACCAACACCGCCGTGCAACTGCAGCTTTTCAAAGCCTTAGCGCCTTCGGGACAGGCGCCGACCTTCGCCCACCACAATCTGCTGGTCGGCGGCGGCGGCGAGGCTCTCTCGAAGCGCGCCGGGTCTTTGTCGATCGCCTCGCTGCGCGAAGAAGGTTACGAGGCGCTGGCCGTTGCGGCGCTCGCCGTGCTGACCGGGTCCTCGGACAGCGTCCGCGCGGTGAATTCGCTCGATGAGCTGGCGCGCGATTTCGAGCTGGGCCATGTCTCGCGCAATCCGGCGCGCTTCGACCCGGCGGATCTTGCAACGCTCACCCATCGCACGTTGGCGCTGTTCGATTACCAGACGGTGCGCGAACGGCTCGAGACTTATGACATCGTGGGTTTTAAAGCGGAACCCCTCTGGCTCGCCGTCCGCGGCAATCTGAGGACGTTCGACGACGTGCTCGTTTGGCGGCGCGTGGTCGAAGGCGAGATCGAGCCGGTGCGCGAGGATGGCGATTTTCTTCGGGAAGCGCTGGCGCTGTTGCCTCCTGAGCCATGGGACGAGACCACTTGGGGCGCCTGGACGGCGCGGACAAATGCCGAAACGGGCCGCCAAGGCAGGACGCTTTTCCATCCGCTGCGCCTCGCTTTGACCGGCGTCGAACGCGGCCCAGAGCTCTCCTTGCTGCTGCCGCTCATCGGCCGCGCCAAAGCGGCGGCGCGGCTTGCGGGCTGAGCGATCTCCTACTTTGCTCCCGATGTCGTTTCCTCGGTTTCTTTGGCCACGGCTTGGCGAAAGGCGGCGACGAAAGCGTCGAGTTCGGCGGGGGCGAGATCGGAGACCGCCGCGAAGGCGCGCGCGCCGTCCGCCCACACCACGACCGTATAGCCATTCAGCGTCCGGCGACCAGGCGCCCTCGGGTAATCGCCGGGATCGAAGGGCGGCTCCGTCACCGAGACGAGACGCTCATGGCGCTTGTACACGAGCGTCGGCGCGCCGGCGCCGGCGACGATGTCGATGCGGGCGCCGAGCAGCTCAAACCCCGCCGGCGCGAGGTCCGCGACGAACGCAGCGACCGGCAGCCTGCCGGCGAGCCAGGTTTTGAGCGTGCGGGGATCTCTGGAAACGATATCGGCAGGGCGGTCGGAAATCTCCCCGCGCATATGGCCGGCGACGATCGCCAGGGTCGCTTCGTCAGGCGCGCCCGCCGTCAGAATCAACATTTGCAGTCCGGCGGTGAGCACGACGGCGGCCGCGATCGCGGCGGCGAACGCCCGCCAAGACGGCGCATTACGATCCTTTGGTTGTGCATCCATCGTAGATGTCGCCAAAACTTAGGGTTATCTCAAGTTAGGCCCGACGCGAATCCTTCTCCCGTGAAACGGGAGAAGGTGGCCCTCGCGTCAGCGAGGGTCGGATGAGGGAAGCCGCCTTCTGAACCCAGCGAATTTGGCGCGGCGGCCCTATCCGTCGCGCATTCGCGCGCCACCTTCTCCCGCGTCGCGGGAGAAGGATTCAGCGCCCGCTCACGCGTCATCGCCGCGCGCGGACGCTTCTTCCGGCGTCAGGCGATGCGCCTCGAGCTTGGCGCGCTCGAGCGCCGCGCTCGCGTCGCTGTGCTCGCGTTCGGCCTTGGCGCGGCCGCAACGCCGCCGCTTGGCGTGCGCCGCGGCCTCTTGCCTGCGCTTATCCTGGCGCTTGCGCGCGCGGCGCAGATTGACGATCTCGCCCATCGCGCGATCCTCGAGCTTCACTTCTTTTTGCGGAAGGCGTCGATGGAGACGATTTTCGCCGTCTCTTCCTTCGACGAGGGGACGCCGGCTCGTTCGCGTTTCGCGGTCTTGGCGGGAGCGCCGATCAGTGCCCCTTTCGCCACAGCGGATTCAGCCGGCGCTTGCAAAGCGGTCGGCGCCGGACCGGAACTCGTCTCCGTCGGCGCCGCAACGACGGGGCCTTCCTCCTCTGCGGCGCCTTCGCTCGAGAGCTCAAATTTCAGGGCAAACTCCACGGAAGGATCGAAAAAGCCTGTCACTGCCTCGAACGGAACATAGAGCTGCTCGGGAATGCTGCGGAAGGAAAGACCCACCGCAAAACCGCGCTCGTCGACCGCGAGGTCGGAATACTGATGCTGCAAGATGATGGTCATCTCTTGCGGCCATTGCTCGGCGAGGCGTTTGGAAATCCTGACGCCCTTCGTCCGAGTGCGAAAACTTATGGTGAAATGATGATCGCCCGGCGGGCGGCCGTTCGCGGCGGCCTCGACGAGCACTTTGCGCATCACGCCGCGCAGGGCGTCCTGCACGAGAAGATCGTATCGAATGAGGTCGGTGGCCATGACTTTAGGGTGGCGATCTTAAAAGCACGCCCGCCGCCGGCGCTCTCGGGAACGTAAAGTGGAGGCTTCTGTTGCCGGGCGCCTCCGGACCCCGCCTAGAAGTGCAACCCCCTAGGGCTTTGAACCCGATACCAGCACCGCATTACGCAGCGATGGCCACCGGAGCATAGTTGTCGTTGGCAACTATAAGTTTGACCCGATAACGGCGGTATCATGCCGAGCGAAAAATCACCCTTTACGCCCTCGTCGATCCTATTTCGCCCCCGCCCCAAGCCGCGCGACGGCCACATGGCTTCGGGTGGAGGCGCCGGGTACCGCCCCCGGGTCCGATGGGTTTATTGCGATGTCCGTTTATCGCCGTAGCCGCCGCGAACGACAGCGGTGTTAATATACGCTCTCTCGAGAGCGGCGGGAAGAGGGGGACGAGTCCCGATTTATATGCAGCATCATTTCCGCCGCGCGTTCTGCGGCTAAGCAGGGCCCGCCGCCTCCATGGCAAGATGGATTTTGTTTTGCAGGCCGGCGTCATCGCCCGTGACGATGAGCGCCGCGTTGTCCGCGATGGCGGAGCATAGGGCAGCCACCCAAGGCTCCTCGCTGTTGGCGAAATCGCTCAGCACGTAAGGGTGGACCAGCGCCTTGTCGGCAGGGCGCCCGATGCCCAATCGCACCCGCTTGTAATCAGCGCCGATATGGGCGCTGATCGAGCGCAAGCCGTTGTGGCCGGCGTCGCCGCCCCCCACTTTCACCCGGCATTTGCCGGGGTCAAGATCGAGTTCGTCGTGCAAGACGACGATCTCGCCGAGGCTGAGCCGGTAAAAACGCGCCGCCTCGCCGACCGAGCGGCCGGACTCGTTCATATAGGTCTGCGGCTTAAGGAGGATGACGCGCTCGCCGGCGATGGTCCCCTCGCGCGCCGCGCCCTGGAAACGCGCCCGTGGCGGGCCGAATGCGTGCCGGGCGGCGATCGCCTCCGCCGCCATGAAGCCGATATTGTGCCGGTTTCTGGCATAGGCGCGGCCCGGATTGCCGAGACCGACGAAAAGCAACATGGGCGTAATCCCGAACGCCCCCTCCCTGTCCCTCCCCCGCTTCGCGGGAGAGGGGACCCCAACGATCGGCATTGGCGGTTTGCATGTGAAGGGCGGAGTCCGCTCCCTCTCCCGCGAGCGAAGCGACGCGGGGGAGGGTTGGGGAGGGGGCTACTTTTTCTTCTTCTCTTCCTTGGCCGAAACCTTCGCCGGGGCGGCGGCCGGGGCGGCGGCTGGGGCGGCGACCGCAGGCGCAGCGGCAGCGGCAGCAACGGCGGCCGCGGCCGCGGCCGTCGGCTCCTCGGCCTGCACCAGCGGCGGCGTGAGGCTCGCCACGGTAAAGTTGTCCGGAGTGGTAAGCTTGCAGCCGTCGGGCAGCGCGAACGCCGCAATATGCAACGAATCGTTGAAGTCGAGGCCGGTGAGATCGCCGGTGATCGCCTCGGGGATGTTGTCGGCCGGAACCCACATTTCCACCGTGTGCCGCACGATGTTGAGCGCGCCGCCGCGCTTCAGGCCGGGGGCCAGCTCTTGATTGACAAAATGCACCGGCACCTCGACGCGCACGCGCGAACCCGGCTTGAGGCGCAGGAAATCGACGTGCAGCGGCGTATCCTTGACCACGTCAAGCTGATAGTCGCGTGGAATGGCGCGCTCGCTCTCCCCGTCGATGTCGATCTCGAAGATCGTCGTCAGGAAGCGCCCGGCAAAGATGAGCTGCGTGACGGTCTTCTGGTCGAGCGACAGGGGTTGCGCCGCCTTGCCGCCGCCGTATATCACCGCTGGAATGCGGCCCTCACGGCGAACGCTGCGGGCGGCCCCCTTGCCTGTCCCGTTGCGCACCGTGGCCGCGAGTTTTTTGATCTCGGCCATTTCGGCGTCCCTATTGCTCGAGAAAACGCGCCGCTCGCCTCCAGGGGTGTCGGAAACACGGCGCGCGGCGCGCGCTCATCGGAAAATGGGGCCGCAATCTTGCCGTGCGCATCTCGGCGGACATCGCCAAGGCCGTGCGGCTCGAGGCCGGCGCGCAGGTGGAGGTCGAGGCGCGCGACGGGACGGTGGTCATTCGTCCGGTCGAGGCGGAGAGGGATTTGAAGGCCCTTTTCGCCGCCAAGACGCCGGAGCAATGGCGCGACGAATATGCGGGCGCATTCGATTGGGGCGCCGATCGCGGCCGCGAAGCCGTGACGGAATGACCGTCCTGGAATATTTGCCGGACGCCGGCGATCTCGTATGGACCGAGTTCGATCCGAGCAAGGGTCGCGAGCAGGCCGGGCGACGTCCGGCGCTCGTCGTATCACCGGCCGTGTTCACACAGAATACGGGATTTGCGATCGTCTGTCCGATCACCTCCAGGGTGCGCCCGTTCCCCACCAGCGTCGTGCTGCCGCCGGGTTTGCCGATTGCGGGAGAAATCCTGGTCAGCCATGTGTGCAGCATCGACGCGCTCGCGCGTCCGCTCATATTTTCCGGGGCGAGGGCGCCGGCGGAAACCGCGTGGGCAGTGCGCGCGCGTCTCGATCTGTTGATCACGATCTGAGCGGCGTCGCGCGGGGCGCGGGCGCTGCGCCTTGCCTGCCAGTCGGCAAATGCCTAGGAAGGCCTGTCTCGTGAGGGCTCGGGGCGAAACGCGCATGA
>JACOUB010000023.1 GCA_016178015.1 Methylocystis sp.
GAGGTTGACGCCGATTGCGCGGCGGCGACGATCGTCTCCAGCGCGCCGGCGGGCAGACGGCCTGGAGCATAGGCGCGCACCGACCGGTGCGCGAGCAAAAGATCGAGGGTTTCGTTCCAGACTGCGGGCCTAAGCGAATCGTCGCGCAGATAGCGCGCGAAGATCGCTTCCGCCCCGTCTCGGCGCTCGAGCGTTTCGATGTCTGTAACCGGCTTGTTCATTCGCGTTCCTCGAGCGACGCTGCCCCGCTTGCCGGCATGGTCGCGGAAACCGCGCCAAAAATCCAGCTCGGCGGTAAATATTCCCTCGGCTGGGATTGACGCTTGTGTATACTTTGCTCCGAGTGATTTCCGCGCGTGATATGAGACGCAAGGAAAGGCTGCGTTATGAGCAAGAAAGTTAAACCCGTTCCGCCGTTCCGAACAGAAGCCGAAGAGCGGGCCTATTGGGAAAGCCACGACTCCGCCGAGCACGTCGACTGGAGCAGAGCCCAGCGCGTCCGCCTTCCCAATCTGAAGCCCACGACAACGACGGTCTCGTTCGGTTCGGGCGCCCCCTCTCCCGCTTGCGGGAGAGGGTGTCACGCGGAACGCGTGACGGGTGAGGGCCCTCATCCGACCCTCGCTGACGCGAGGGCCACCTTCTCCCGCGAGCGGGAGAAGGAGTCGCGCCCAATCCTACACCCTAGCCGGCACGAGAATAGCCCGGAAGTCGTTGACGTTGGTGCGGGTGGGGCCGGTGACGATCAGATCGCCGAGCTTTTCGAACGCCGTATAGGCGTCGTTGTCGGCAAAATGGGCCTTGACGTCGACGCCGGCTTTCGCGGCGCGCGCCAGCGTGTCGGGGGTGATGATGGCGCCAGCGTTGTCCTCGCTGCCGTCGATGCCGTCGGTGTCGCCGGCCAACGCCGAGACGCCCGCTAGGCCATCGAGCGCGATAGCGAGGCTCAGCAGGAATTCGGCGTTGCGGCCGCCGCGGCCCCTGCCCCGCACGGTCACCGTCGTCTCGCCGCCCGAAATAATCGCCACGGGCGGCTCGGCCGGCTGGCCGAAGCCGGCGATTTGCCGGGCGATGCCGGCGTGCACGATGGCTGCTTCGCGCGCTTCGCCCTCGATCGCATTGCCGAGAATGAGCGGCGTAAAGCCCGCCGCTTTCGCCACTCTTGCGGCGGCGTCGAGCGATTCTTGCGGCGTCGCGACGAGGATGTTGGTCACATTCTGAAAGACCGGATCGCCGGGCTTGGGCGTCTCGCAGGCGGGATTTTGCAGATGCGTGAGCACAGCTGGCGGCGCGTCGATGCGGTATTTTCGCAAAACGGCGAGGGCGTCCTCGCGCGTTGTGGGATCGGGAACTGTCGGGCCGGAGGCGATCACCGAGAGATCGTCGCCTGGAACATCGGAGATGATGAGCGAGACCACCTGCGCAGGCTGAGCGGCGCGGGCGAGCCGCCCGCCCTTGATCGCCGACAAATGCTTGCGGACGCAGTTCATCTCGGAAATGGCGGCGCCGCTCCTGAGCAGCGCCTTGTTGACTTGCTGCTTCTCTTCGAGGCTGACGCCTGCGGCGGGCAAGGCCAGCAACGACGATCCGCCGCCCGAAATCAGGCAGAGGACCAGATCCTCGGGGCCGAGTCCCTGGACTTTCTTCAAGATGCGGCTGGCGGCGGCGCGGCCGGCGGCGTCCGGCACGGGATGGGCGGCTTCGACCACCTCGATGCGCGAAGTCGGCGCGCCATGGCCGTAGCGCGTGACCACGAGGCCCTCGAGCGGCCCCGGCCAGTGCGCCTCCACCGCGCTCGCCATGGCCGCGGCGGCCTTGCCGGCGCCGACGACAATGGCGCAGCCCTTCGGCGGCCCCGGCAGATGCGGCGGCACGCAGACGGCGGGCAAGGCGGCGGCGACGGCCGCGTCGAACATGTCTCTGAGAAGACGGCGATGATCTTTGGACATGTGCGGGTTCCAGCGAAGCTTTGCCCCCTCCCTAGCCCTCCCCCGCGTTCCGCGGGAGAGGGGACGCCAACGATCGGCATTCGTCAGCGGACCGAGTGAAGCCCCGAATCTGCTCCCTCTCCCGCGGAACGCGGGGGAGGGTTGGGGAGGGGGACCTCGGCGCGGCTTTACGCCTCGGCCATCGCCTTGGCCTTGTCGAGCAAGGCTTCGGCCATGCGGATGCTGGCGATGTCGATCATGCGCCCATCGAGCGACACGGCGCCCTTGCCGTCTTTGGCGGCCTGCTTCATTGCCTCGATAATGCGGCGAGCCTTGGTGACCTCCGCTTCCGACGGCGTGAAGACGGCGTTGGCCAAATCGATCTGCGCGGGGTGGATCGCCCATTTGCCCTCATAGCCCAGCACGGCGGCGCGCTTGGCGGCGGCCGTATAGCCGTCGGGATCGCCGAAATCGCCGAACGGCCCGTCGATCGGGCGCAGACCGTAGGCGCGGCAGGCGATCATCATACGGGTTTGCGCGGCGTGCCACTGATCGGCCCAATAATAGTCGCGCTTGCCCTTGGCGTCCTTGTCGGTGAGCACCCCGTACTCCGGGTTGACGCCGCCGATGACCGTGGTGCGCGCCCGCGTCGAGGCCGCATAATCGGCGACGCCGAACGACATGGCCTCGAGCCGCTTGCTCGATTGGGCGATGGCCTCGACATTGGCCATGCCGAGCGCGGTCTCGATCAGCACCTCGAAGCCGATGCGCTTTTTGCGCTTCTTGGCGGCCTCGATCTGCGTCACCAGCACGTCGATCGCATAAACGTCTTGAGGCACGCCGACCTTGGGGATCAGAATCATGTCGAGGCGCGGGCACGCTTCGACCACATCGACGACGTCGCGATACATGTAGTGGGTGTCGAGACCATTGATGCGCAGCATGATGGTCTTTTTGCCCCAATTGATGTCGTTCAAGCCGGCGACGATGTTCTTGCGGGCCTGCTCTTTATCGTCGGGAGCGACAGCGTCTTCGAGGTCGAGGAAGACGATGTCGGCTTTGGAGACGGCGGCCTTCTCGAACAAGCCCGGGTTGGAGCCCGGAACCGCCAATTCGGAGCGATGCAGACGCGGCGTCGCCTGCTCGATCAATGTGAAACTCATATCGATGTCCCTTTCCGTGAAGTGTCAGCCGGTGGCGCCAAGCCCCGCGGCAATGCAATTGATCGACAGCAGCAGCGCGGATTTGTAGTCTTCCCTAGCCGCTTCGTCTTCCGTGGTGCGGAACCGGCGCAGCAATTCGACCTGTTCCCGGTTGACCTCGTTGATGGTGGCCAACCGGCTGGCCAGACGGCCGTGATAGTCGGCGAAACGCTCCGCGATCTGCTTGCCGCCAGTGACGTGCAGCACCATGGCGCGGGTGAGTTCGTATTCCGCCTCGATCGCCGAGAAGACCTTGCCGCGCACCGCCCCGTCCACGACGAGCCCGGCATACTGTCGGGCGATCGGCAGGTCAACCAGCGCCAGCGTCTTTTCGACCTCGTCGAGAATGAGCCTAAACAGCCGCGAATCCGCGAACATGCGGCGCAGGAAGTGAAGCCCGTCCTCGCCCCGGACCTCAAGGAAGCTCGCCAAACCGCTGCCCACGCCGAACCATCCGGTAATGGCGTGACGGTTCTGGGCCCAGGCGAACACCCAGGGAATGGCCCTCAAATCCGCGAGGCTGCGCGCGCCAAACCGCCGCGCCGGCCGCGACCCGATGTTGAGCAGCGAAATCTCTTCGAGCGGGCTCGCGGCCTGGAAATAGGCGACGAGATCGGGATCGTCGACCAATTTTAGATAAGCGGCGAGCGCGGCGCCCGAGATGGCCTCCATGGCGTCGTCGAATTCGGCGCGCGGGACCAAGGCCTCCTCGCGCTCCGATTGCAGCGCATGGGCGAGCACGCTGCTCGCCAGCAACTCCATCTGATAGGCCGCCGTGCCGCGGTTGGCGTATTTGAACGAGACGACTTCGCCCTGCTCGGTGACGCGGAAGCGGCCGCGAATGGAGCCGGCCGGCTGCGCCGCGATGGCGCGTCCCGTCGGCGCGCCGCCGCGGCTCACCGAACCGCCGCGCCCATGGAAGAAGGCGATGGCGACGCCCTGCTCCTCGCTGAGGCGCGTCAACCGCGCTTGCGCCTTGGCGAGCTCCCAATTGGACGACAGAAAGCCGCCGTCCTTGTTGGAGTCGGAATAGCCGATCATCACCTCTTGAACATTGCCCTGCCAGCGCGCGCTGCGGCGCACGACCGGAATTTTTAAGAGTTCCCGCATGATTGTTGGCGCGGCGCGGAGATCCGCGATCGTCTCGAACAGCGGCACGATCGGCAGCGTGCAGATTTCGACGCCGGCGGCGTCGAGGAACAGCCCCGCCTCCTTGGCCAGGACATAGGCGCCGAGCACGTCGGCGACGGAATGCGTCATGGAGAGGATGAAACTGCCGAACGCCTCGCGATCGAGCAGTGCGCGCATGTCGGCGACCGTTTCGAACATGGCCAGTGTGTCTTGCGCCGCATCGGACAGGCCGGAGAGGCGCGCCGCGACGCGCGGTTGCGCCAATTCGGCGAGCAACCAGGCTCGCCACTGCGCCGACTCGGGGCTCGGCGCCGCGCCGCCGCCGTTCTTGGCGCGCCACACATCCTGCAGCGCCTTGGTCGTGCGCACGGTGTTCTCGCGCAGATCGAGCCGCACCGTGCTGAAACGGAAAATCTCGACCGCTCGGCGCACCGGCCGCACCATATCGACCGCCAGCGAAGAGCATTCGCCATCGATCAACGCCTGTTCGAGGACGCGCAGATCGCCGATCAGCTCGTCGGCGTTGGCGTAACGCGCCTGTTCTTGCGGCTTGCCCTTGGTCGCCGCGATGGTTGCATCGAGCTTGTGCAACAGGCAGCTCGCAAATTGCCGGTACGGCTCGCCGCGATTGCGTGCGCGGATCGCATCCGCGCCGTCGATGGCCCCAAGTCGACTTTCGAGTTCGTCACGGAAGTTTTGCGGGATTTGTCCGGTTAGCTCGCTGATCGACAAGACGCGCGCGAGCTCCAGCAGCCTTTGTCGGTAATGATTGAGGCTGGCGAGCGCATTGTCGCGCATCGTCTTGCGCGTCACGGCGTTGGTGACGAACGGATTGCCGTCGCGATCGCCGCCGATCCACGACCCGAATTGGAAGAACGGCGGCGCCTCGAACTGTTCTTGCGGGTAATGCTTGGCGAGCGCGCCTTCCAACGACGAGATTAGGCCCGGCGCCAGATCGAACAAGCTCTCGGCAAAAAAATGCAGGCCGCGGGCGACTTCTTGTTCGACCGTCGGCTTTTCGAGATAGAGTTCGCCGGTCAGCCACAGCAGCTCGATCTGATCGCGCACCGCCTCGATCAGGCCGGCGCGCTCGCGATCCGTCCAGCGCGACGATTCGAGATCCTTGAGCAGCAAATAAATGCGGCGGTTCTTCTCGAGAACCGAGACGCGTTTGGCTTCCGTCGGATGCGCGGTGAGGACCGGCCTGATGCGCAAGGTCTTCAGCAGCGACTGAATTTCTTGCGCCTCGACGCCAGCCTTGACGGCGCTTTGCAAGACATAATCGAACGTGCCGAGCAGTTGCTCATGTCCTTTGTTGCGCTCGACCTGTCGGCGCCGTCGCATGGCGGCGGCCTGTTCGACGATCGCCAGCAACTGGAACCAAATGCCCTGCGCTTGCACGGCGCGCGCCATGAGCGCTGGAGAAAAGCCGGCGCTCGACCCCAAACCGCGCAACACCGGTTCGATTTCAGGCTGGTGGCGCCTGATGGCGGCGACGAGCTGCTCGAACAGCAGCGCCGACGCCTCTTTAACGGTTCGCGTCGCGACGGCCGACGGAGCGCCGGAGCCGCGCGTATCGGTTAAATCCTGCAAATCTGCGTCCATGGGGATTCCTGAATGCGGGCAGCCGGCCATCGGCCGAAAAATCGTATACTGCTATCGGCGACAAACATCACCCCGTCATTGCGAGGAGGCGAAGCCGACGAAGCTGCCTAAATCGGACATCGTTACGCGCGATCGACACGCGCCAGCGCAGGGTTGACCGTAAAGTCGGAGCGGGATAGTAAAATCAAACGGTATCGATTGACATTGAACGTCGGCTATCGGGGGCGCCATTGCATCTGGAAACGAATCGATTGGCGTTCGCCGATCTCCTGCGCGGGCTGGCGGCTCTCGTGGTGGTGTTGGGACACTTCACCATACTGTATCTGGAGGGCGCCCCGGCCGTCGCCACGCTCATTATGGCGGAACCGATCGCAACTGTGCCTTTTCCGGCGGCGGTCGACGCCGCCTATTCCGTTTTCAATCTCGCCTGGATAGGGGTCGCCGTCTTTTTCCTGATCAGCGGATTTGTTATTTTGCTGTCGCTCGACGGCGCCGGCAGCC
>JACOUB010000018.1 GCA_016178015.1 Methylocystis sp.
AGCGTCTCGGCGTAAGCGGTCGGCGCCACTTCGTTGCGCGGGAAGCGGCGCATGGTCTCCTCGAAAGCGGCGAGCGCTTCTTCGGGCCGGCCCAGATCGCGCAGCGTCTCGGCGTAAGCGGTCGGCGCCACTTCGTTGCGCGGGAAGCGGCGCATGGTCTCCTCGAAAGCGGCGAGCGCTTCTTCGGGCCGGCCCAGATCGCGCAGGGTCTCGGCGTAAGCGGTCGGCGCCACTTCGTCGCGCGGAAAGCGGCGCATGGTCTTCTCGAAGACGGCGAGCGCTTCTTCGGGCCGGCCAAGCTCGCGCAGGGTTTCGGCGCGCACACATAGAGCGGTCGCATCCGGCAAACCGAGACGGTCAATGGCGTGAAGGAGACGCCATGTCCATTCGAACAGTTTGGCCTTGCGGGCGAGATCGGCCACCGCCGTGAGCGTCATGATGATGTGCCCCCGTCCACCGCGGGCGCCCTGGCGATCGATGAGTTCGACCAGCGCCGCTTCCGCTCGCTCGATTTCGTCTTCTTGCAAACGTTCGCCGATCCATTCGATTTCGCGCTTGATGCCCGCAACCTCGCTGGCGCCTCCGCCCGCTTGTCGTCCTCGCCGCCTTACAACATTTTCTTTCGCCCTATCCACAGCGGCAATGATCGGATCGGTGGCGTCGCGGATCGGTTCGCTCTCGACTGGTTTCGGAAGCCGGGTTTCGATCCAATGCGTCAGCGTCGTCAAAATCTGGCCGGAAGGATCGACGGCCCGCAACTTCGGAAAACCGCCGCGACGAAAAACGATGGTCGATAGAGCTGCGCGATCCGCTCGCATCTCGATGAGAGCGAGTTCGGCGAGGAGTCCCGAGCGCAAGATGGTTTCGCGCGCGCGGGCGCCATCGAGACCGGCGCCGAGCTTGTCGAGCACGACGGCCGCGATGTCGTCGGCAAGGCGATCGATGATCCCCTCCGCCAACGGGCGGTAGCAAGCGCTGGCCGATGCGGCTCCATTTTCGAGAGCAAGGGCGAGTCCGCCTTCCGGGTTCCATTCTTGCGTGTTCACCGGAATCAGAAACCGCTCGCGGATGCGGCGCGCGATATCGTCTTGTTTCGACAGCGCCAATTCCGCGCGCGAAATCGCGTTCTTGCGCGTCTGGTCGGAAAAATCGGGATCCATGCCGACGAGCAGGCCATCGAGCCCGTTGAAGAAGCGAATTTCCTCTTCGAGACGCGACCGCACTTTGGCAATAGCGACAGGCAATCCATTGGGCTCGACCGGCGCGACCTCACGCGCGGCGTTGCGGAACCAATAAATGTCGTTGGGCAGCGCGTCACGCGCTTCAGCGTTCGGCGCGTCGAGAATGCGCAATGCGCCGTCATCGCGGAAAACCGCCTGGCCGAGCGATCCAGAGACAAAGGCTTCAGCGACTGCCATCGACATCTTACTATCTCACTACGATGCTACGTTGAGCACACATATCCCGTATCTGCGCCCATTTTTGTTCTTCGTCGGCTGTCCCCGGCGGGCGCTGAAAGGCGACCAAGTCCACGTCCCGCGTGTCGAGGCCGCCTTCCGCATAAATATGGACCTCGACAAGCTTGTCGTCTTTCCGTGTCTCTCCCGCGTGTAGCAAGAGTTCTTCAAGATCGCGCGCCGCCGTAGCGCTCGTCAAGCGCGGCGCCAGTTTTGTGATCACGAGCTTGGCGCGATCTTCCCAGACCGCTCGGTAACCCGTTGGAACAACGGCGCCGATGCGCCCCAGGCTATGCTGCTCGTAGAAAGTGAAGGAATTCTCTTCGAGCAACGACACCCACCGATCGAAGAAAAAGGGCGTCCAGCGCATCCAAACCTCGCCGCCGTACGTTTTCGTCCCCCGCCCATCCGCCGATAGAGCTGCGTATACGATGTGTTGGGAATACCTGGGGAATAGACGGCTCCCCACCATTTCTCGATCGGCGTGATCTTGTGCGCTCGCTGGCGGGCGCTCGTCGCTTTCGACGCGTTGGTCGTAATTGCGGTATTTACCGCCGCGCAGAAGGTTGTCGCAAACAGAGACCCGCATGTCGATGACCGGCTGCGACGCCTCCGCCAGGGCTTCCAGCTTGGCCAGCAACGACGACGGCACCCTGCGCTTGGAAGCGTCCTGCCTCGCTTTTTCGTGGCGCGCAGCCAGTTCGTCGCTCTCGCCTTCCGCCGCCCGGCGGTTTGGGTAACCGACAAAATGCTCGCGCCGGCAATAGACCCGCCAATAGTCGATCGTGTCGCCACAAACCGGACATTTGATAGAATGCGTTGGCATACCTTGCCGACCCCTGTGCGGCGCGTCAACGCCGCTATGGTTGGGCTTAAATAGCAAGAACGGGATGGGACCGGCAAATCCCCCTATCGAGAAGCTGGGCAGCAACCGCTTGTTTTTCTGAACCCGGGGACACCTTCCCCAAAATGAGCTTTACCGCCGCACCACCAGCACCGAACATTTGGCGTGCCGCACGATGCTCTTGGCGTTGGAGCCGATGAGATAGGTGGCCATCGTCGGCCGATGCGAACAGACGACGATGAGATCGGCGCCCCACTCGTCAGCCTCGGCCAGCACTTCCGGAGTGATGGCGCCGAACCGCACGCGCGTCGTGATGCGCTCGCCCGGGAAGGTGGTCTTCGCCGCGGTGTCCGCAAGCTCCTGTTCCGCCGCCTTGCGCTGTTCTTCCTCGAAGGTCGGCGGGATGTAATCCATGAAGGCCATGGGAACGAGCGACTGGACGTTGACGAACCGCAACTGGGCGTCGGGCGCCTCGGCGAGCGTCAGCGCCGCCTCGATCGCCTGTTTGGTCAGATCGGATTCGGCGAGATCGAGCGGGACGAGAATTTTTTTGAACATAGGCCCTCCTCGCTTCATCCTATCATACGAAGTTCGGCTCGGCCGAACCCTTCTCCCGTAAAACGGGAGAACGCAGCCCTCGCGTCAGCGAGGGTCGGATGAGGGCGCTTGCCGCTTTCCGAATCCAGCCGCGGCGGCGCCCTCATCCGGCCTTCGGCCACCTTCTCCCGCAAGCGGGAGAAGGAAGCAACGCCGCTGCGTCGTCATTGCGTCGGCTCGCTCGCCGCATTGTCGCGGTCCTCGATTTCCGAGGCGATGATGTCGCCCTGACCGCGCTGCGGAGCGAATTCGGCGCGGCTCGCCGCAACGTCCTTGATGCGCCGGCCGATCTCGGGGTTGCGTTGCATGAACGTATGGAGATCGGACGCGTCGAGCAGCAGCAATTTGGCGGGTTCGATGGCGCGCACGTTGGCGGTGCGCCGTGTTTCGCGCAACAGCGCCATTTCCCCGAAGAATTGGCCTGCGCCCAAGCGCACGGCGGCGCGCGGAAGCTCGATCTCGACTTCGCCGACGGCGATAAAATACATGCAACGGGCGACTTCGCCGCGTCGCACGATCAATGTCCCCGCTGGCGCAGATTGCGCGCGCAGATAGCGCATGATCTCGGCGATCGCCGAGGCGTCGAGCGACGCAAACAGCGGCACCCGCGCCACCATGCTCCAGGTAACGACGAAGTCGCGGCGGTGGATTTCCTCGGCAAAAGCGGTGGCGACGATGCCGACGGGCAAGCCCAGCATCACGAAGCCCGTCACCATGGCGAGAGCGGCGACGATGCGTCCAGGCGCCGTCTCCGGCACGACGTCGCCATAGCCGACCGTGGCGATCGTTTGAATGGCCCACCACATGGCGGCCGGGATCGATCCGAAACTCTCCGGCTGTGCCTCGCGCTCCGCCGTATACATGGCCGCCGCCATGAACAAGACCGCGCCGAACAGGATGATCGCCGAGCCGGCGAGCGCTTTGCGCTCGGCCTGCAGAACGGCGATCAGCGAGCGCATGCCGGGCGAATAGCGCGCCAATTTAAGGTAGCGCAGGAGGCGCAAGAACAGCAGGATGCGCAAATCCGCCGCCACCACAAAAGAGAGATAGACAGTCAGGATGGTGAGAAGGTCGATAATGGCCGAGCCCGAGCGTATGAAAGCCCGGCGCGCGGCGGAAGAGCTCATCTCGGCGTAAGGCGTGTGTTCGGGCGCGCACCATATGCGCAACCCGTATTCGATCGTAAAGGCGCCGACAGCGACAAATTCGACCATGTGGAACAGGGGCCCGTAAAGGACCGCCAATGCGGCGTCGGACTCGAGGACGATCGAGGCGACCGAGAGCGCCACCAAGCCGATCAGCGCGCCATGCACGAGGCGCGCTTGGCGATCGTCGACGCCGCTGTCTAAAACGAGGTGGACGCGCCGGCGCAGCTTCGCGATGGCCAGGCGCCGGCGGCGGTCCATCATTGCGCCGCCTTGCATTGCGCCGCCTTGGTTTTCACCGACGCCTCGATCGCCGCGAGCGCCGCTTCGATGGCGGCGCCGTCCGGGCCGCCGGCCTGCGCCATGTCAGGTCTGCCGCCGCCGCCCTTGCCCCCTAACTTTTCGCTGGCGACGCGGACCAGATCGACCGCGTTGAATGTCTGCGTCAGATCCGCGGTGACGCCGACGACGATTCCCGCCTTGCCGTCTTGCGAGGCATTGGCGATGGCGACGACGCCGGAGCCGATGGCTTTCTTGGCGTCGTCGACGAGCGCTTTCAAATCCTTGGCGTCGATGCCGGAGACGGCTTTCAAGAACAGCTTGACGCCGGCGATGTCGCGCACCGCCGCATTCGTCTCGCCATGGCCGCCGCCGCCCATGGCCAGCTTGCGCTTGGCCTCGGCGAGTTCGCGCTCCAGCCGTTTGCGCTCCTCGACGAGGCTCGCCAGGCGCGCCGGCGCCTCTTCGAGCGGCGCGCGCACGAGGGCCGCCATCTCGCGCAGCGCCCGCGCCTGGGCGACGAGGCTGGCGCGCGCGCCCTCCGCCGTCTTGGCCTCGATGCGGCGCACGCCGGAGGCGACGGCGCCTTCCGAGACGACGCTGATGAGCCCGATGTCGCCGGTGCGCCGCACATGCGTGCCGCCGCACAGCTCCACCGAGAAGGGGCGCCCCCGCTCGGCGTCCGGCGCCGCGCGGCCCATGGCGACGACCCGCACCTCCTCGCCGTATTTCTCGCCAAACAACGCCCGCGCCCCCGCGGCGATGGCGTCGTCTTGCGCCATCAGCCGCGTTTCGACCGGGCTATTGGCTTGCACGACGGCGTTGGCGAGGTCTTCGACGGCGGCGATCTCGGCGTCCGACAGCGGCTTGGAATGGGTGAAGTCGAAACGCAAACGGTCCGGCGCGACCAGCGAGCCTTTTTGCGCAACGTGATCGCCGAGCACGCGCCGCAGCGCCTCGTGCAGGATGTGCGTCGCTGAATGATTGGCCCTTGTGGCTGCGCGCCGCGCATGATCGACCTTGAGTTCGAGCGCCATGCCAGGGACGATCGCGCCTTCCTCGACGACGCCTTCATGGACGATGACGTCGCCGAGTTTCTTTTGCGTATTGGCGACGCGAAAACGCACGCCGCCGCCGCTCATTGCGCCGACGTCGCCGATCTGGCCGCCGGACTCGCCGTAAAACGGCGTCTGATTGAGGATAACGGCGCCCGTCGCGCCGGCCTCGAGCCGGAAGGTCTCGGCGCCGTCGGCAAGCAGCGCGGTGACGGCGCCCTCGCTCTTCTCGGTCTCGTAGCCCAAGAACTCGGTCGCGCCGATGCGCTCCTTAAGAGCGAACCACACGGCTTCCGTCGCTTTGTCGCCTGATCCCGCCCAGGCCTTGCGCGCCTCGGCGCGCTGGCGTTGCATGGCGCGCTCGAAACCCGCCTTGTCGACGCCGACGCCGCGCGGCCGCAGCGCGTCCTCGGTGAGGTCGAGCGGGAAGCCGTAGGTGTCATAGAGCTTGAACGCCGTTTCGCCGGAGAGGCTCGCGCCTTTCGCAAGCCCCGCCGTCGCTTCGTCGAGAATGGCGAGGCCGCGCGCCAAGGTGGCGCGGAAGCGCGTCTCCTCGGTCAGCAGCGTGTCGGCAATCAGCGTCTCGGCTCGGACGAGCTCGGGATAGGCCTGGCCCATTTGCAGCGCCAGCTCGGGAACCAGGCGCCACATCAGCGGCTCTGCGGCGCCGAGGATTTGCGCGTGACGCATGGCGCGGCGCATGATGCGGCGCAGCACGTAGCCGCGGCCTTCGTTGGACGGCGTGACGCCGTCGGCGACGAGAAAAGCGCAGGCGCGCAGATGGTCGGCGACGACGCGATGGCTCGCCGCCTGCGGGCCGTGCGGATCGACGCCGGTCGCTTCCGCGACCGTGTCGATCAGCGCGCGCATCAGGTCGATGTCGAAGACCGAGGCGACGCCTTGGAGCAACGCCGCGATGCGCTCCAGGCCCATGCCGGTGTCGATGGACGGGCGCGGCAACGGCAGGCGCTGGCCGCCGCTTGCCTGCTCATACTGCATGAAAACGAGATTCCAGAACTCGAGAAAGCGGTCCCCGTCTTCGTCCGCGCTGCCCGGCGGTCCACCCGCTGCCGCCTCGCCCTGGTCATAGAAGATTTCCGAACAGGGGCCGCAGGGGCCGACGTCGCCCATGCTCCAGAAATTGTCGCTGGTGGCGATGCGGATGATGCGTTCATCCGGCAGGCCGGCGATTTTTTTCCATAGGCCGAAGGCCTCGTCGTCGTCGTGATAGACGGTGACGACCAGGCGCTCGCGCGCCAGGCCGAACTCGCGGGTGATGAGCGTCCAGGCGAGCTCGATGGCGCCCTCCTTGAAATAATCGCCGAACGAGAAATTGCCGAGCATTTCGAAAAAGGTGAGATGGCGCGCGGTGTAGCCGACATTGTCGAGGTCGTTGTGCTTGCCGCCGGCGCGCAAGCATTTTTGCGCGCTCGCCGCCCGCGACAACGCTCGTTTCTCGAAGCCGGTGAACACATTTTTAAACTGCACCATGCCGGCGTTGGCGAACATCAAGGTCGGGTCGTTGTGCGGCACGAGCGGCGACGAGGCGACCTTCTCGTGGCCGTTGCGCACGAAATAGTCGAGAAAAGTCGAACGGATGTGGTTGACGCTGCTCATGGTCTTGCGGGCTCGCGCTTCTCTCGAGAATGGGGCGTTCGTTTAGGGGGCGACGGCGTTCGCCGGCTCGATCGCCGCTCCTCGTGATGCGTCGCGCCGAAGCTATTTCTCCACAACAAAAAAGCCCGACGCGAACCGGGCCCTTCTAGATCATTTGAAGGTGAAGTGAAACAGGGCGTCGCCGCTCTTCCCGAGCAATCGGGATGCTCTTCGAAGCGGTCTGTCCGCATGTTTGCCGACGAAGCCGGGTCGGATGAGGGCCAGTGGCGCCTCCGAAATGGCGCAGAACAAGCGGCCCGAGCCGAGCGCACGGCCCGTAGGCGAGGCAAATCGCCAGCGCCCTCAATCTCCGACCAGCTTCGTCGGGCCGCCTTCTCCCGCGTCCTAAATCGCCGTCCGCAAATAAGCGAATCGATTGGGCGCGCCCCCCCTCTCCCCGTTTACGGGGAGGGGGTTGGGGTGAGGGGCCAGGGGTGTTGTCGCAAAAGCTGATGAAGCCAAGACTCCGTCGGCTTTCCCGGCAATGCGCGTAAAACCCCAAGCCCCTCACCCTGACCCTCTCCCCGCAAGCGGGGAGAGGGAAAACGCGTCCCTCCCGGTTCATTTATTTCCGAACGATGGCTAAGCTCCTCTTTGGTCACGCCTCTGACGCTTCGTCGTCGCCGCCGGCGCCGAGAATGCGCTCGGCGATGAGGCCGGCGTTTTCTCTGATCGCCTGTTCGATCCTGGCCGCCGCGTCCGGGTTCTGCTTAAGATAGGTCTTGGCGTTTTCCCGCCCTTGGCCGAGCCGCTGGCTGTCGAACGAGAACCAGGCGCCCGATTTCTCGACGACGCCGGCCTTGACCCCGAGGTCGATCAATTCGCCGGCTTTGGAGACGCCTTCGCCATACATGATGTCGAATTCGACCTGTTTGAACGGCGGCGCCACCTTGTTCTTGACCACCTTGACGCGGGTCTGGTTGCCGGTGACCTCGTCGCGGTCCTTGATGGCGCCGATGCGGCGGATGTCGAGCCGCACCGAGGCATAGAATTTGAGGGCGTTGCCGCCGGTCGTCGTCTCGGGCGAGCCATACATCACGCCGATCTTCATGCGGATCTGATTGATGAAGATGACCAGGGTGTTGGAGCGGGCGATGGAGGCGGTGAGCTTGCGCAGCGCCTGGCTCATCAGCCGCGCCTGCAGGCCGGGCTGCACCTCGCCCATCTCGCCCTCGATTTCGGCGCGGGGCGTGAGCGCCGCCACCGAATCGATGACCAGCACGTCGATCGCCCCCGAGCGCACCAGCGTGTCGGTGATCTCCAGCGCCTGTTCGCCGGTGTCGGGCTGGGAAATCAGCAACTCCTCGAGATTGACGCCGAGCTTGCGGGCGTAGATCGGATCCAGCGCATGCTCGGCGTCGACGAAGGCGCACACGCCGCCCAATTTTTGCGCCTCGGCGATGACATGCAGGGTGAGGGTGGTCTTGCCCGAGGATTCGGGGCCGTAGACTTCGACGACGCGGCCGCGCGGCAGGCCGCCGACGCCCAGCGCAATGTCGAGCCCGAGCGAACCGGTCGACACCGTCTCGATCTCGACGACTTTCTGGTTCTTGCCGAGCCGCATGATCGAGCCCTTGCCGAAGGCCCGCTCGATCTGCGACAGAGCGGCGTCGAGCGCCTTGGTCTTGTCCACGGAGGCTCCTTCCACGAGGCGGAGATTGGCTTGGCTCATAGCGACGTATCCTTCTGACACGGGTGAAGCGGCGGGCGCAACGTCGGCGCGGGAGTATCAGCACAAGAGATCGCGACCATTAGATCGCGACCATTGTGCACGTTTTGTTCTTGACCGCAAGTTCTTTTTTTGTTCCAATTATGCACTCGATGTAACAGGGACAAAAATGGCAAACGAAACTGCGATTTCCGATCGGCGTTCGCTGCGCTATGAGTCCTTGCTGACGGAAGCCGTGTGCCTGACCTCTGCGAGGGACGAAAAATGTCGGCCAATGACGCAATTGTTCTAAAAGCTAATTTTGAGGATTGGAAACAACGCATTGATGATATCAGCGGCGTTGATGCTTGGCTGTATTACTGCGTCGAACAATTCGTAAAGACATATGCTCTTGACGATGAAGAGATAATGTATGGACTTACTGATGGTGGAAATGACGGAGGCGCGGACGCAATTTACTTTCTTGTTAATCAGCGGCAGCTTGTTCTTGAAGATTCGGTTCTCGATGCAAAGAATGTGTCGAAGGTAAAGTTGATAATCATTCAGTGCAAAAAGAGTGGCGGATTCAAGCCGACAGAAATTGAAAAATGGCTGGAACTGACAGATGATTTTCTTGCATTGTCGAAACCCGCCGATAGCTTTGGAGCGAGATATAATAACAAAGTTGTTCGTGTGATGCGGACTTGGAAAGATAAGTATATCAAAGTGTCAAGCGGATTCCCAGACGTTAGTATAGAATTCTTGTATATTACCGGAGATGACGTTGTCGCCGACCCATATGCAATAGATTCTGGTGAGCGTGTAAAATCGCGTGTCGCAAAACACGTGAACGCGAACTGTTCTGTCCGCTATATCGGAGCGAAGGAGCTGTGGGAACAGGTGCAGCGGCGGCCGCCGAAATCAAAGACATTGATTTGGGCAGAACAGCCAATGCAAACTGTCGAAGGGTATGTTGGTTTGGCGAGGCTTAAGGATTTTTTTGATTTCATCCAAGACGAGCCAGGGGTGCTTGCAGAGCGTATCTTTGAGTCGAACGTCAGAGGCTATCAGGTTGATGCAATAGTTAATACGCAAATTCAGGAGTCCCTTAAAAACGTCAGCAGTAAAGCTAATTTTTGGCTTCTAAATAATGGCGTCACGATCATAACGCCACAAGCGACTCCTGCCAGTCATCTCCATTTGAGCATCAATGACCCGCAAATTGTGAACGGGCTTCAGACATCGCGCGAAATTTTCACATATTGCTCCGACGCTTCGAAATTTAACCCGCAGCAAGACAAGCGCACCGTTCTTGTACGCGTTATTCAGACGGACGAGCCGGATTTGCAGGACATGATCATCCGCGCAACGAATAGCCAAAATAGAATGTTGCCGGCATCGCTGCGTATGACAGATCAGATTCATCGTAATATCGAGGAGCTTTTCAAGAAAGTTGATCTCTATTACGACCGCAGGAAGGGGTTCTACAGAGATCAGTCAAAACAGATCAGGAAGATTGTAAGCGCTAATGATGTCGTTCAGGCAGTTGTATCAATCATGCTGCAAAGGCCAGATGATGCGAGGGGAAGGCCGGGAGATTATTTCAAAGATGATAGCAATTATGCAAGGGTTTTCGCTGATGATAAGATAACTTTGGATGCCTATTTGAGTTGTGTTGAGATCGTCCGCCGAGTCGAGAGATTTTTTGATTCTCGTAGTCTCGAAGGTGGATTGCGGAGGAATCTAAAGTTCTATGTTGCTGCTTTCCTCACGCGTGAAAGCACGAAATTACCTAAGCCTGTGTCTGCGACGCTTCCATCGTTTAGCGAGATTGCGAAGATCGACGATAAAGAGATTGATGCTTGCTACAAGCGGGTAAAAAGAGCGTTCGACACCCTCGCTAAAGATTCGGATGGAGACACCGTTGCGCGGGGACCTGAGTTGTTAAAGCGTCTCGACGTTCAATATAAGCGCAGGGCAAAATCATTTCTCTAGCAACCTGATACCGCAAGCGTGCGCTTGCGCCGATCAGGCGCCCCGCTCCGCGAGGTTGATGGTCCCTACGGCCAACGTCGGGTGTCGCCTTTCATCTCATGGCGGCAGTGTGGCGAGCGGGTCGATCTTGTCAAGGACGCGAGCTTTGCTCGCGCCGGCGAAGCCGGTGCTTCGCATCCTTGACAAGATCGAACCCGTCTCGCCGATACTGCTCGCCATCGGATGTAAGGACGATTTTGTCAGACACATGTCCGGCCATGCACGGGCAGTCAGCCGGCGTCTGTTCAGCCCTTGGCCAAATAGACCAGCAGGCCTGCGAGAAAAAAGGCGAGCGCCGCGAGCGAGACGCCTAGA
>JACOUB010000045.1 GCA_016178015.1 Methylocystis sp.
GGTTTGACGGTCGCGTGATACGTCATGGCCGGGCTTGTCCCGGCCAGCCACGCCGAGACGCAACGGGGAGTATTCATAAAGAAGCGGAAATGTCCCGCCTCTTCTTTGAGACGCGTCGGAGCTTGTCGGCGTGGATGCCCGCGACATAGGCGAGCGAAGCGACGCCGTCTTCGACGGCTTTGCGCGGGCATGACGGGTAAATGCTTCTCGCCGTTGGTATGGGCCCGCCGCCGCGCTCGGCGAGACTAAAGATAAGCCGACAATTCGCGCTCGAATTCGGGGAAATAACGCGAGACGAGCGTCACGTCGAACGCTGGCAGAATTGCCTCTTTCGGCTCGCGCTCCAGCAGGAAGCGAAACGCCGCTTCGACGCATCGTTCCGGGGTGTGCGCGCCGCCGGTCAACCGCTCATAGGTCGGTCTCGACATCGTCACCGCATGGCGCGTGCGACCATCGCCCTCGCGCACCACGACGTCGAAACGCATGGGATCGCCGTCGAGGGCGCGCCGAATCTCTATTGCGGCGTCATGCGGCATTGGCAAGCCAGATCGGTCCAAAACTTGCGGCGAATCAAGCGGCGTCGACGTTTTGCTGCGACTCCCCGCTCGCGGGTTCCGCCGCCTCGCCGAGCCCGTATTCCTTCATCTTGCGGTAGAGGGTCGAGCGCCCGATGCCGAGGCGGCGCGCGATTTCCGACATCTGCCCGCGATAATGAGCGAGCGCGAAGCGGATCGTTTCCGCCTCCAGATCATCGAGGCGACGCATTTCGGCATGCTGTCCGAGCAGCTTCAGAACATTGGGATCGCGAATTTCGACGCGCACGATTTCCCGCGCCGGCGCATTGTTGGCGACGGCGGGCGCAGGAAGCGGCGGCACGCGCACGTCGAAACCTTCAACATGCGCAGCGATTTGTGGGAATTCGGCGACCGTCAGCTCATCGCCGTCGGCCAACACCACGGCGCGGAACACCGCATTTTCGAGCTGCCGGACATTGCCGGGCCAATCATAACTGGAGAGAAGCGCCAGCGCCTCTGCGGATATGCCGCGCACGCTCTTGCCTTCCTCGGCCGCAAAACGCGCGGCGAAACGGCGCGCCAGATCGCCGATGTCGTCCTTGCGCGCGCGCAGCGGCGGAATGGCGATGGGAAATACGTTCAATCGATAGAACAGGTCTTCGCGGAACAGACCGCGCTTGACGAGATCGATGAGATTTTGATTGCTCGCCGAGATGAGGCGGATATCGACGCGCACCGGACGCTTGGCGCCGACCGGATCGATCTCGCCCTCTTGCAGGGCGCGCAACAGTTTTACTTGCGTCTCGAGCGGCAATTCGCTGATCTCGTCGAGAAACAGCGCGCCGCCGTTGGCCTCAACGAACTTCCCCGTATGCTTTTCGGTGGCGCCTGTAAACGCCCCCTTCTCATGGCCGAACAGAATCGATTCGACGAGATTGGCGGGCAGCGCCCCACAGTTCACGGTGACGAAGGGCTTGCTTTTGCGGTCCGATGCTCCTTGAATTGCTCGCGCCACGAGCTCCTTGCCGACGCCCGATTCCCCCTCGATGAGCACAGGGATCGTGGAGCGCGCGGCGCGCTCGCCGAGCCTGATCACCCGCGCCATGTCCTCGCTTCTCGTTGCGAGATCCTTGAAGGTCAGCGCGCCTTGCGAGCGGCGATTGATCTTGCGAATTTCGCCCGCCAGCGCGTCGGCGCTGAGCGCATTCTTGATGGAAATCTGCAAGCGTTCGGCGCCAACCGGCTTGACCACGAAATCATAGGCGCCGGCGCGCATTGCGGCAATCACCGCCTCGATCGAACCATGGGCGGTCTCGACGATGACCGGAACCGCGATTCTTTGAGCGCGCATTCGCGCAAGGACGGCCATGCCGTCGAGATCCGGCATCACCAAATCGAGAATCAACAAACTGATTGGCGAGGCTCCCGCCTGCGTCAGTCGCGCCAGCGCCTGTTCGCCGCCCTCGACGGTCTCCGTTTGATAGCCAAAGCGCCGCATCATGGTTTCGAGCAGACGGCGCTGGACCGGATCGTCGTCGGCGATGAGAATCGTGGAGGTCATTGGTCCTCTTTCAATGCTGGCCCTTTGGCCCGCGAGCATGGCGGCCGCGCTTTTCTTCAAAACGCAAGGGCGGCTTGCCTCCATGCTCGCGGATCAGGGTAAAGGCGGTGTTAACGCGGCGCGCTTCGCCAATGACGGCGCGCCGAGGCGGATGCGGCGCCAGAAGCCAGGTTTGGGTTGATACGCCTCGGCCTTTGGCCATATGGAATGAATATCCAGCCGCTTGCGGCCATCTCGCTCCTTTGGTTCAAAATATGCCCCTTTGTCGCAATTACGTCCTCGACGTCGCCGCCGAAGCGGACGCCGCGCAACCTGGCGCCCTCCCTGAATGGGACCTCTCGGACCTTTACGCGGCCATCGATTCGCCGACGCTCGCCGAACACCTTGCGCAAGCGCAGCAAGACGCCGCGCAGTTCGCCAAAGGGTTTCGCGGCAAGCTGGATGGGCTGGCGCGCGGCGAGGCGGCCAGCGAAAAGCTCGGCGAAGCCGTGGCGCGCTACGAGGCGCTGCAGGATTTGCTGGGGCGCATCATGTCCTATGCCGCGCTCGTCTATAGCGGCGACACCAGCGATCCCGTGCGGGGCAAATTCTTCGGCGACATCCAGGAGAAGATCACCAACGCCTCGACGCTCGTCCTCTTCTTTCAACTCGAATTGAACCGCATCGACGACGCCGTTCTCGACGCCGCCATGAGCGCGCCGCCGCTTTCGCGGTGGCGGCCATGGCTAAAGGACATACGCAAGGAAAAGCCTTACGAGCTCGACGACAAGCTGGAGGAGCTCTTCCACGAAAAGGCGATTACCGGCAGCGCCGCATGGAACCGGCTGTTCGACGAGACCATCGCGGCGTTGCGCTTTTCCGTCGGGGGCAAGGAGCTCACGCTGGAGCCGGCGCTCAATTTGATGCAAGATGCGCACGAGGAGGTGCGGCGCGAGGCGGCGACCGCCATCGGCGTCACGCTGCAACGACATCTGCGCACCTTCACGCTGATCGCCAACACCCTGGCCAAGGACAAGGAAATCTCCGACCGCTGGCGCGGCTTCAAGGATGTCGCGGATGCGCGCCACCTCTCGAACCGGGTGGAGCGTGAGGTCGTCGAGGCGCTGGTCGAAGCCGTCGAAGCCGCGCATCCGCGTCTCACGCACCGCTATTACAGGCTGAAGGCCAAATGGTTCGGCAAGGAGGCGCTGGACTATTGGGACCGCAGCGCGCCGCTGCCCGCGGTTGCGGCGCGCAGCTTTTCATGGGCGCAGGCGCGCGACGTCGTCATGGGCGCCTATGGCGGCTTCTCGCCGCGCATGGCCGAGATCGCCGGCCGCTTTTTCGAACGCGGCTGGATTGACGCGCAGGTGCGGCCGGGCAAGGCGCCCGGCGCCTTCGCCCATCCGACCGTCCCTTCCGCGCATCCATACGTTTTGCTCAATTTCCAAGGCAAGACGCGCGACGTGATGACGCTCGCCCACGAGCTCGGCCACGGCGTGCATCAAGTGCTGGCGGCGCGCCAGGGCGCGCTGATGGCGCCGACGCCGCTGACGCTCGCCGAAACGGCCTCGGTGTTCGGCGAGATGCTGACCTTCCGCGCCTTGCTCGCCAAGACGACCGACATCGCGCAAAAGCGCGTGCTGCTCGCCGCCAAGGTCGAGGACATGCTCAACACGGTCGTGCGCCAGATCGCCTTCTACGCCTTCGAACGCAAGGTGCACATCGAACGCAAAAGCGGCGAGCTCACCGCCGAAAACATGTGCCAATTGTGGATGAGCGTGCAGGGCGCCAGTTTGGGGCCGTCAATTCGCTTGGGCAAAGGCTATGAGACCTTTTGGGCCTATGTCCCGCATTTCATCCATTCGCCTTTTTATGTCTACGCCTATGCGTTCGGCGACTGCCTGGTGAATTCGCTCTACGGCGTCTATCAGAAGGCCGAGACGGGTTTTGCCGAACGCTACCTTGCGCTGCTCGAGGCCGGCGGCGCCAAGCCCTACAATGAATTGCTCGCGCCGTTCGGCTTGGACGCCCGCGATCCGGCGTTTTGGCGGATCGGGCTGGAGATGATTGAGGGCCTGATCGGCGAATTGGAGGCGATGGAGGGCGCGGAAGGCCCATGAGCCAGGACCAGTGGAGCTTCGTCGATCGCTATATCTCGGATCGCCTCGTCGGCCCGGATGCGGCGCTCGATGCGGCGTTGCGCGCGAACGCCGCCGCCGGCCTGCCGGCGATCGACGTGTCGCCGCCGCAAGGCAAATTCCTGCACGTGCTGGCGCGCTCCATCGGCGCCCGCAAAATTCTCGAGGTCGGAACGCTTGGCGGCTACAGCACGATCTGGCTGGCGCGCGCCCTGCCCGCCGACGGCCGCCTCGTCACCCTCGAAGCCGAGCCGGCTTACGCCAAAGTCGCCGCCCAAAACATTGCGCGGGCGGGATTGTCCCACCTCGTCGATTTGCGCGTCGGCCCCGCGCTCAAAACTTTGCCCGAACTGCAACGGGAAGGCGCCGGCCCGTTCGACCTTGCCTTCATTGACGCCGACAAACCCAACAACGCCAACTATTTTGCGCTCGCGCTCAAACTCTCGCGGCCGGGCGGGCTCATCGTCGTCGACAATGTGGTGCGCGACGGCGCGGTCGTCGACCCCGCCTCTCCCGACCCCACCGCGCAAGGGGCGCGCGCCCTGTTCGAGGCGTTCGAAGCGGAGCCACGCGTCGCCGCCACCGCCCTCCAGACGGTCGGCGCCAAGGGTTGGGACGGTTTTGCGCTCGCCATCGTCAACTCGGTATGAGCATTGCGGAACCGGCGCGGCTGATATATTCCTAAAGCTAGGAACAAGGTCAGCAAATGACTGAAATTCTTTCGCATGAGCAAATTTGGGCGGCGCTTGACGCCCTCGGGAGCCGTTACGGCCTCAGCGCATCGGGTCTGGCGCGCAAGGCGGGCCTCGATCCCACCACCTTCAACCGCTCCAAGCGCCAGACCGCCAGCGGCCATCAGCGCTGGCCATCAACCGAATCCATCGCCAAGGTCTTGGCTGCGACCGGCGCGAGCCTCGACGAATTCATGTCGCTCGTTGCAGCAAAAGGCAGATCGGGCGCCCGCCATCCACGTCCGCTGATCGGCCTGGACCAGGCGGGCGTTGGCGGTTTCTTTGACGAAGCGGGCTTTGCCACGGGCTCCGGCTGGGACGAGATCGATTTTCTGGCCGGCGCCGACGAGCATTCCTATGCGCTCGAAATCTCCGGCGATTCGATGGCGCCCCTCTATCGCGACGGCGACGTCGTCATCGTTTCGCCGAGCGCGCCGGTGCGGCGCGGCGATCGCGTCGTGGTGAAAACCACGCAAGGCGAAATCCTGGCGAAGGAATTGAAACGCCAAACCGCGCGCACCATCGAACTCAAATCCTTCAATTCATCCTATCCCGATCGGGTGCTGCGCAACGACGAGGTGAGCTGGATGGCGCGCATCGTCTGGGCGAGTCAGTAAGGGTGGCGCCGATCGTTCATGCTTGGTCACGCCAGTGCGCGATCGCGTGCAGAAAGGCGTCGGCTTCGACGATTGCCTCTGTTTCTCCGTCCTGCCTGACGAATGGCGCTTCGCCAAGACTGCGTGGCCGCGCCTGCGCCAGCGCCTCCAGAACGGCGTCGCTGGCGACGCGGTGGGGCGGGATGCGCTTTTTGCGCGCGATCGCCAGACGCAGCGCTTCGAGGGAGCGCAACAGACGCTCGTCCGCAACGCGCAGCGGCAACGCGCTGTCCGGATTGGCGAGAGGAAACTCCTCGGGCGCCACGTTCTGTAAGCCTCGCTGCGTTTCGAACTCTGAAGAGGCGCCGGCGTCGAAGGCGGCGAACCGGCTCTCGAGGGCGACGCGCCAGCCGAGCGCGACGCCGCTGGCGCGCCGCGCGAGACCGAACAGACCGCCGCGGCAATTGTCACAGCGTCCGCAAGGGCCGCTCGTTTCGCCGAAAGTTCGCAGCAGAACCGAAAAACGGCAGGACGGCGTGACGCACAGTTCGGCCATAGCCTTGCGCCGAACATGTTCGCCTCGCGCAATGTCATCGGCGGCGATGGACGCGTCGAGGCTCCATCGCGCGGCGAGCTCTCTTTCGTCGAACAACGTGAGCGTGCGCGCGGGCGCGCCGTCGCGGCCGGCGCGGCCGATTTCCTGATAGTAGCCCTCGACGGAGTTGGGCAGATCGGCATGCGCGACGAAGCGCACGTCGCTCTTGTCGACGCCCATGCCGAAGGCGATGGTCGCGACGATGACCACGCCCTGGCGCGCGAAGAAAGCGTCTTGATGCAATGCGCGCGTCTCAGCATCGAGGCCCGCGTGATAAGGCAGCGCGTCGAAACCCATGGCGCGAAGATCTCGGGCCAGAAAATCCGCCTTGCGGCGGGAAGCGCAATAGACGATGCCGCTCTCGCCCCGATGGCGCCCGGCGAACCCCGCAATCTGCCGCAATGCGCCGCGACGGCGGCGAAAGGCCAGACGCAGATTGGGACGCGCGAACGAGCGCACGAACACCGCCGGTTCGCGCATGAACAATTTGGCGACGATATCGGCGCGCGTCGCCGGTCCCGCGCACGCCGTGACCGCGACCGTCTGCGGCGCGCCGAGGCTCTTGGCGATCTCGCCGAGCCGCGCATAATCGGGGCGGAACTCGTGGCCCCAATGCGAGACGCAGTGGGCTTCGTCGATGGCGAGCAGCTTTACGCGCGCCGCGCGCAGCAGCGTGGTCATGCCGTCCTGAACGAGCCGTTCCGGCGCGATATAAACGAGCTTCATGCTTCCCGCGGCGATGGCGCGAAGCGCGGCGGCGTTCTCGGCGTCGTCCTGGCCCGAGTGCAGCGCCGCCGTCGCAACGCCGGTCGCCCGCATGGCGCGCAACTGGTCGCGCATGAGCGAGATCAGCGGCGAGACGACGACGACGGGAGCGCGACCGAGCGCGGCGGGCAATTGATAGAGCAGCGACTTACCGGACCCCGTGGGCATGACGGCGAGCGCGTCGCGCCCGGCGAGAATGGCCGCGACAATGTCTTCTTGCCCAGGACGGAAATCCTCGTAGCCGAAGCTCGCGCGCAAGGCGCGGCGGGCCTCGTCCATGCTCGCAGGAAAAAGCGCCACGTTATTTCCGCTCGTTCGCCGCGCCCGAGGGTCAGCCGGACATCATAAGGCGCGGCCTATTCGACCTTCTCTCCCGGATACACGCCCCAGAGATTCTCTTGCTGAATATAGCCGTCGAAGCCCTGGCCGGCGACATGGCACCATTTTCCGTCACAGCCGCGCAGATTGGCGATGACGCCCGGCGCGAGTTTGGCGAGAGGGGTCGCGTGGTCGCTCGCGGTCAACAGCAGCGGGTCCTTCTTCCAAGGCGCGACGAGGGCGGTGCGGCGGCCCGACAGCAGCGAATGCAAAACCCAGCCCTCCGTTCCCTCCCAATCGCGGATCTTGCGCCAGATTTCGTATTCGGCGGTGATTTCCACCGGCAGGCCCGCCCGCTCGTAAATCCAGAGAGTGGGGTGATCCTTGCTCGGCCCCTCATGCAAGTTGACGCGGTCGGTCTTGAGGCTGACGAAGCGCGGGATCGGCAGGCCGGAGACGGCGCCCGTCTGCTGGGCTTGCCCGCCCGCGTGCGCGGGGCCGGCGAGCGAGGCGGCGAACAGCAGGACGGCGGCTGCTCCCGAGCGGACGGACACAAGGCGGCCCCATTCGTGAGCCAGGTTTTTCAGTCGCCGGATCAGCGATCTTATCATATTCGCGCAACCTCTCGCCGATCTCCGGCTCGGCGTGACAATAGCTCGTCTTGTCTTTGTTTCATCATCTGCTAGGAAGTTTTGGTCGAGGGGAGGCTACTTCATTTGGTCTTGTCATCCAACGGCGTTAAGGCCGGGTTGAAGAAGACGGCTTTTCGTTGAAAAAAGCGCCAAGCCGGTTTGACGCGGCCATGCGCTATAATGAAATGCGCCAAATGCAATGCGCCGCATGTATTGAAGGTAGGCGAGGGGGACAAACGCGAAGATGGCGAAGAAGAAGCCGCTCGTCGTGGTGACACGCCGGCTCCCCGAGGTGATCGAAACCCGCATGTGCGAGTTGTTCGATACGCGCCTCAATATCAGCGACAAGCCGGCGACGCACGAGGAGCTGGTCGAGGCCATGCGCGCGGCCGATGTGCTGGTGCCGACGATTACCGACCGGATCGATTCGGGCCTCATCGCGCAAGCCGGCGAACGGATGAAGCTCATCGCCAATTTCGGCAATGGCGTCGATCACATCGACGTCGCGTCCGCCCTGCGCCGCTCCATCACCGTCACCAATACGCCGGGGGTTCTCACCGAGGACACCGCCGACATGACCATGGCGCTGATTCTTGCCGTGGCGCGCCGCGTCGTCGAAGGCGCGCGCACCATTCCCGACGGAACCTGGTCCGGCTGGTCGCCCACCTGGATGCTCGGCCATCGCATCACCGGCAAGCGGCTCGGCATCGTCGGCATGGGCCGCATCGGCCAGGCGCTGGCCAGGCGCGCCGGCGCGTTCGGGCTGTCGATCCATTATCACAACCGCCGCCGCCTGCCGGTCGAAGTCGAGGAACAGTTCGAAGCCACCTACTGGGAATCGCTCGACCAGATGCTGGCGCGCGTCGACATCCTGTCGATCAATTGCCCGCATACGCCCGCTACCTACCATCTGTTGTCGGCCCGCCGGCTCAGTCATTTGCGGCCCCCCGCGATTGTCGTAAACACCGCGCGCGGCGAGGTCATCGACGAGAACGCGCTGACCCGCATGTTGGAGGCCGATCAACTTGCGGGCGCCGGTCTCGACGTTTTCGAGCACGAGCCGGCGGTCTCGCCGAAGCTTCTCAAGCTCGCCAAGTCCGGCAAGGTGACCTTGTTGCCGCACATGGGCTCGGCGACCATCGAAGGCCGCATCGACATGGGCGAGAAGGTCATCATCAACATCAAGACATTCATGGACGGACACCGCCCGCCGGACCGCGTCTTGCCCAGCATGTTGTGATTGCCGGCCCCGGAGCGAAATCGCGATCCGATGTGACAGGATTTCGCTCGAGTGGAGCAAATGGGTGAAATCGAGAAGGACGCAAGGATGAAACGATTTTTGAGTGCGCTGCTAGCGGCGGGTCTCACTGTGTCCCTGGCGACGGCCGCGCCGGCCAAGCGCGCCAAGCCTGCTCCCGAGAAGGAGGGGGAGAAGGAGAGCCAACAACAGCAGGAGGCCATCCCCAGTTACAAGCCGTTCCCGTACTACCAGACCTTCCTGCTCAAGGACATCAACGGCAAGACGCCGCCGGTCGAAATATGGATTACGGTCGATAAGACCGGACACGGCGCCGGCTTTTCCGGCTGCAAGAACTGGTCGGCGGTGTTCATCGTCGGCGCCAATCGCCTCGGCCCCAAAGCCATGCCGGCGGTGACGGAGCAAAAATGCGACGCCGCGGCTCAGGAGCTCGAACGTGATTACTGGAACGTCTTGCTTTCAGGTCCCTATTGGGACACGCAAGGTTCCGACCTGATCCTGAAAGGTTTCAAGGGCGGCGTGTTGAGGTTTACGCGGTCCCTTTAGCGCGTTTCCCGCCGAAGTGGATGCGATTCCCACCTTCAGCGTCGTCATGGGATCACTCCTCATCTCGCGCAACGCCGAAATCCACCGCGGCCCAGAAACCGGCGCGTCGGGTCGCCGCATTCACGATCCCCCGTCGAACTTCAGTTCGCGCGCCAGTTCCTCGAGCCGCGCGGCGAAGCGGGCGCGCGCGCGCGCCGCGGTGCGGGGATAGTCCTCGAGGACGCGGTGGAACAGTTGGCGCGTAATCTTGAGCACGGCGGCAGGCTCGCGCGCCATGGCGGTGACCGGGCGCCTGGTCGGCGCCACCAGCGCCCGCTCGCCGAGCAGCGTGAACGGACGCACGATCTTTTCGGCCGGGCGGCCGTCGTCTTCAGTCCCTAACGCGATCGAACCGCTGGTGAGGATGAAACCGCCGTCCGCGGGTTCGTCGCGCCGAAACAGCGCATCGCCGGCGCGCAACAAACGCGTTTCGGCGCTCGAGACGAGCAACCTCAAGGCTTCCAGTTCGAAATCCTGGAACAATGGAATGCGTCTTAGGTTTTCGACGTCGTCATCGAGGGCCATGCGGCTGTCGTGTCCTCGCCCATTCGCTGCGCGCGTCCGTTAAAAGCTGGTTCGCCCGCGCGACGGGCGCAGGTCGCCTCGGGACGCCAACTTGTAGCCGCCTCGCTCGGTCACCAGGAGACGGGCCGTCGAGGCGTCGAGTTCGAGCTTTCGCCGCAAGCGGTAAATGTGCGTTTCCAGCGTGCGGGTCGTGACCGCCGGGTTATAACCCCAAACGTCGCGCAGCAACATATCACGGGAAACGCTGGCCCCGCCGGCTTTCGCCAGACGCAAGAGAATGGCGCGTTCTTTTTCCGTGAGCCGCAGTCTTTTTCCTGCGGCGTCAACGAGATCGTTGGCGTCGGCGCGGAAGGCGTAGCGACCGATGCGGAAGGTCTCGTCGTCGCCTTCCGTGCGCCGACGCAACACATCGCGAAGGCGCGCCAACAAGTCCGCGAAGCGGAACGGACGAACAAGGCAAGCATCGACGCGAGCGGGCAAATCCAGCTGCTTGCCGGCGAGCAGGACAATTGGTCCGCGGAAGCCGGACGATCGAACGCGTTCGATCGTAACTTGCGCCTCCCCAGCGCCATGGCCGGCGTCGAAGAGGAAGAGATCTGGCGATTGGGCGCCGAGCAGCGCCAGAGCTTTCGCTTGCGTATCGGTTTCCAGAAGCGTGAATTCCGGGTAGAGGGCGAGCTGCTCGACGAGGCTGGCGCGCAAGCCGGCCTCGGCGGCGATGAGAATCGTGTAAGAGCGCGTCATCGCATTTTGTTCCGGCCGCCGAAATTTATACGAGTGGATCGAATCCACAACCCATGAAAAAACCAAACCAGCCTAAACCCGGCCTGAGGCGACTGCTGGTCTCGCGTTTCGCCGCCGGGCGGCTATGGCGCGGCAAATTGATTGCCGGAACGCTGGTTCTGCCCTGCGCGCTTGGCCGCGCCGGCCTCACGCGTCACAAGCGCGAAGGGGACGGCGCGACGCCGTCCGGGCGGCGACGATTGCTCTTCTTTCTGTTTCGACGAGAAAGGGCGAGGTTGGCCGGCCTGCGCGCGCCCGTGCGATTCGTCCGCAAGGACGACATCTGGTGCGACGATCCGACCTCGTTCTCTTACAATCGCCTTTTGCGCGGACCCTCCCGCCGCGGGCATGAGGACCTGTGGCGCGCGGACCGGCTCTACGATGTCGTCGGCGTGCTGGACTACAATATCCGTCCGCGCGTTCTGGGGCGGGGAAGCGCGATTTTTTTCCACATCGCGACGGACGACCTCCCCCCGACGGCCGGCTGCGTGGCGTTGCGGGCGCGCGACATGGCGCGCCTCCTGCCGCGCCTGGCGCGGCGGGCGACGCTGGTCATCGGGTAGAATAGTCCCTCTCCCCCATGATCGCCGAGCCGATCCGCACACAGGTGGCGCCTTGCTGGATGGCCAGTTCGTAATCGGAGCTCATGCCCATGGAAAGCTCCGAAAGGCCGTTGCGCGCGGCGATGTCCGCGAGCAGGGCGAAATGGGGCGAGGCCTGCTGATGCGCCGGCGGAACGCACATCAATCCGGCGATGTTCAGCCCGTATCGCTCGCGGCAAAGAGCGATGAAGGCGTCGGCGTCGCGAGGCGCCACGCCCGCTTTCTGCGGCTCCGCGCCGGTGTTGACCTGCGCCAGGAGACGCGGCCGCTTGTCCAAACTGGCCATCTCGGCGGCAAGCGCCTGCGCGATCTTGGGACGATCCACGGTTTCTATGACATCGAAAGTCGCGACCGCCTCGCGCGCCTTGTTGGATTGCAACGGGCCGATGAGGTGGAGTTCGACGCCGGGATAGACGGCGCGCAACGGCCCCCATTTGGCGCGCGCCTCTTGCACCCGGTTCTCCCCGAACACGCGATGGCCGGCCTCCAGCAGGGGAATCACGTCCGCGGCGGGAAACGTCTTGGCGACGCAGACGAGCGTCACCCCCGCCGGATCGCGGCCGCAGTCCCGCGCCGCGCGGGCTATTATGGCTTCGATGTCTTGCAGCCGATCGACGCTGGTCACGGTGTCCCTATAGCGGCTGCAAGGGCTCCGGGTAAGCGGGATGGCGATGTGAACCGATCGGCGTCCGGCGGCTCACAACCCGCTGAACCAGTTATACCAGCGGCGGAAAACAAGGCCGCGTAATGGCCGGGCTTGTCCCGGCCATCCACGCCGACAAGCTGCGGCGCCTCTTTATGAAGAGCGAAGCGTTTTCGCATCTTTCGTAAAAACGTCCCGCACTGTCCCGGCGTGGATGCCCGCGACAAGCGCGGGCATGACGACGGTCAATATGTGTCGCCATTGTTATTATATCCTTGGTTCTCAAAAATAGCCGCCGGGATCGTCGTCTGCGACGAAGCCAGCCCGGACGCCGCGTTGACATGAGCGGCGCGGTTGCGCAAGACGAACGTTGGGGGAGAGCCGTGGTTTCAACACAGGTTTAAGCTCACATGCGCATTTTCGTGACCGGCTCGGCCGGCTTCATCGGCTTTCATCTTTGCAGGCGGCTCCTCGAGCTCGGACATTTCGTCGATGGCTTCGACGGCATGACCGCCTATTACGACGTGCGGCTCAAGGAGGCGCGTCACGCCATTCTGCGCCGCTCGAACGGCTTTCGCGCCCACATCGCCATGCTCGAGGACTTCGGCGCGCTGACCCGTGCGGTCGAGACCGCCCGCCCCGAGGTCGTCGTTCATCTCGCCGCCCAAGCTGGCGTGCGCTACAGCCTCGAGAATCCGCGCGCCTATGTCGACGCCAATCTCGTCGGGACCTTTAATGTCTTGGAGCTGGCGCGCGTCCATCCGCTGCGCCATCTCCTGGTCGCCTCGACCAGCTCCGTCTATGGCGCCAACGCCGTCATGCCCTTCGTCGAGCACGAGCGCACCGACCATCCGCTCACGCTCTACGCCGCGACCAAGAAGGCGACAGAGCTCATGGCGCATGCTTACGCGCATCTGTGGTCGATCCCCACCACCGCGTTTCGCTTCTTCACGGTTTATGGCCCCTGGGGGCGGCCGGACATGGCCTTGTTCAAATTTGTCGACGCCATCGAGAACGATCGGCCGATCGACATTTACAATCACGGCAACATGGAGCGCGACTTCACCTATGTGGACGATCTCGTCGAGGCGATCGTGCGCTTGATCGATTGCGCGCCGCCGTGCGGCCCGAGCACGGATGATCCGTCCTTGTCGCCGGCGGCGCCGTTTCGCGTCGTCAATATCGGACGCGGCGAGCCGGTCAATCTGCTCGAGTTCATCGAGGCGATCGAGCGCAAGATCGGCAAGAAGGCCGTTCGCAACTATCTCGACATGCAGCCAGGCGACGTGCAGAAAACTTTCGCCGACTGCTCGCTGCTCGAGAAGCTCACCGGCTACAGGCCGCGCACCTCCATCGAACAGGGCGTGTCGGAGTTTGTCGATTGGCGCCGCGACTATTATCGGGCGAAGTAGGAGAGGCGCCAATGACAGGGCGATCGGGTGAAAGGTTCCCTCATCCTGAGGAGGCCCCGAAGGGGCCGTCTCGAAGGACGAGGGAACCGCCAATCGGCTATTTTCCTCTCGCCTCGTGCTTCGAGACGCGGCCTTCGGCCGCTCTTCAGCATGAGGGCGAGGAATGCGGTCCTTCACCCGATTGCCCTGGGTGCCAATGACAGGGCGGTCGAGACGCGCTAAGCTTGGTTGCATGAGCCGATTTGCGTGGGCGCCGCTTGCCGCGGCTATTGTCTGTTGCGCTTTTGCCGCCCGCGCGGACAGCGCGTTGATTGCGCGCGGGCGCATCATTGCCGAGAAGAATTGCGGCCGCTGCCATGCCACGGGCAAGGTTGGCAAGAGCCCCAATCCGAGCTCGCCGCCGTTTCGCACGCTTCAGCAAAAATACCCGCTCGCCGATCTGGAAGAGGCGCTCGGCGAAGGCATCCTGGTCGGCCACGAAGGCGCGGACATGCCGCAGTTCCGGCTCGACGCGCCGCAAATCGAGGCGTTGCTGGCTTATCTGGCGTCGATACAGAAGTGAGGGCGTATCGATAATGTTGACACGCATCATTTTGCGCTCTATTGTTTCTACAATGTAGACACCATCGGAGCAAAGCGTGCGCGTCGTCGTCAAGAAATGGGGCAATTCCGCCGCCCTGCGCGTGCCAGCGGCGGTGATGGAGCAGGCTCATTTGACAATCGATCAGGCGCTCGACATGCGGGTCGAGCAGAGCCGGATCGTCATCGAGCCCCTTCACAGGCCGGAATTCGATCTTAACTCGCTGCTTGCGGCAATCACCCCCGAGAACCTGCATGAGGAAGCGAGTTTCGGCGCGCCCGTCGGCCGGGAAGCTCTCTGATGGGGACTTATGTCCCGGAGCGCGGCGACATCGTCTGGCTGAGCTTCGATCCGCAAGCGGGACATGAGCAAGCTGGCCGTCGTCCGGCGCTGGCGCTGAGCCCCAAGGCCTATAACGCCAAGACCGGCTTGATGCTGTGTTGCCCGATGACGACCAAGATCAAGGGCTATCCGTTCGAGGTCGCGATATCGGCAACATCGCGTTCGGTCGCGCTGGCGGATCAGGTGAAGAGCCTCGACTGGCGGGCGCGCCGCGCGCGCAAGAAGGGCGGCGCATCGCCGGCGGAACTTGCCCTGGTTGTTGCGAAAATCAAACCATTGCTCGGCTTGTGACGCTGCAGGCCAATGCTTGCTTCGCCTTTTGTTGAGCGCGCCTGAAGGCGCGCGATCCAGCGTCGCGGTCATCGGACCGCGAGCTTTCAAGCTCGCCAACTTGGCCCGCGCCTTTGCGCCACTTTCCCCGCTGGTCTAATACTCGCGGCGAACCCTGCCGAGGAGAGAATGTCCCGTATTCCAGATTTCACAAAAGTAGCCTTCGCCCCCACGGCCGCCTTGCCCGCGAGCGCGGAGCCGCGCAACTGGCTGACGCCCGAGGGCATTGCGGTCAACAACGCCTATGGCCCGTCCGACATCGAGGAACTCTCCTTCGTCGACGGTTTTCCCGGGATCGCCCCTTATGTGCGCGGTCCTTACCCAACCATGTACGTGACGCAGCCCTGGACCATCCGCCAATACGCGGGCTTCTCGACGGCTGAAGATTCCAACGCCTTCTACCGGCGCAATCTGGCGGCCGGGCAGAAGGGCCTCTCGATCGCCTTCGATCTCGCCACGCATCGCGGCTATGACTCCGATCATCCGCGCGTTGCCGGCGACGTCGGCATGGCGGGCGTCGCCATCGATTCCATCTACGACATGCGCACGCTGTTCGACGGCATTCCGCTCGATCAAATGAGCGTGTCGATGACCATGAACGGCGCGGTGCTGCCCATTCTCGCGCTCTATATCGTCGCCGGCGAAGAGCAAGGCGTTCGCCCCGAGCACCTGACCGGCACCATTCAAAACGACATCTTGAAAGAATTCATGGTGCGCAACACCTTCATCTATCCGCCGGCTGAATCGATGCGCATCGTCTCGGACATATTCGCTTACTGCCGCAAGCATATGCCGAAGTTCAACTCGATTTCGATCTCCGGCTACCACATGCAGGAAGCCGGGGCGACCGCCGATCTCGAACTTGGCTACACGCTCGCCGACGGCGTCGAATATGTGCGCGCCGGCATGGCGACGGGCCTTCCCATCGACGCTTTCGCGCCGCGTCTGTCCTTCTTCTTCGCCATCGGCATGAACTTCTTCATGGAAGTGGCGAAGCTGCGCGCCGCCCGCCTCCTATGGGCGCGACTGATGAAGGACCTTGGTGCGAAATCGGAAAAGAGCCTGACGCTGCGCACCCACTGCCAGACCTCCGGCTGGTCGCTCGCCGCGCAGGATGTCTATGTCAACGTCATCCGCACCTGCGTCGAGGCCATGGCGGCGACGCAAGGCCAGACGCAATCGCTGCACACCAATGCCCTCGACGAGGCGCTGGCGCTGCCCACCGACTTCTCCGCCCGCATCGCGCGCAACACGCAGATCGTGCTGCAACAGGAGAGCGGCGCGACCCGCATCATCGATCCGTGGGGCGGCTCGTATTACGTCGAACGGCTCACCGCCGAACTCGCCAAAAAAGCTTGGGCGCATATCGAAGAGGTCGAGAAGTTGGGGGGCATGGCCAAGGCGATCGCCGCCGGCGTGCCTAAACAGCGCATCGAGGAAGCGGCGGCGAGGACCCAGGCGCGCATCGACACCGGCCAGCAGGTAGTGGTCGGCGTCAACAAGTTCCGGCCCGAGCACGACATTGCGCCCGACGTGCTGAAGGTCGACAATTCCGCGGTGCGCGTAGCGCAGATCGACAAGCTCGCGCGTCTGCGCGCCGAGCGCGACGAGGCGAAGACGCAAGCCGCGCTCGACGCCTTGACGCAAGGCGCGCGCGCTGACGCAAACCTGCTGGCGCTCGCCATCGAAGCGGCGCGCGCCAAGGCGAGCGTCGGCGAAATCTCGTATGCGCTCGAGAAAGTGTTCGGCCGCCATCAACCCAAGGCCAATGTGATCTCCGGCGTTTACGCGCGCGAGGCGGGCGAGCGCAACGAAGCCATCACGCGCGTGCGCGGCATGACGCGCGCGTTCGAAGAAAACGATTCGCGCCGCCCGCGCATTCTCGTCGCCAAGCTCGGCCAGGACGGCCATGACCGCGGCCAGAAGGTGATCGCCTCGGCTTTCGCCGATCTCGGCTTCGAGGTGGTGATCGGGTCGCTGTTCGCGACGCCCGAGGAGGTGGCCAAGCAGGCCGCCGAGAACGACGTGCATTGCGTCGGCGTCAGTTCGCTCACCGCCGGCCATCTGGCGCTGGCGCCGCAATTGCGCGACGCGCTCAAGGCCCAGGGGCGCGACAACGTTATGATGGTGGTCGGCGGCGTCATCCCCAAGGGCGATTTCGAGGCGCTTTACGAAGCCGGCGTCAGCGCGATCTTCTTGCCCGGCACGAACGTTCCCGACGCCGCCGCGCATCTCCTCGACGAATTGAACATCCGCCTCGGCTACGCTCAAAGGGAGGTGCGGAAGTAAGGGAAAAAGAAGCCGCCGGCGGCCGCGCTGATGGGCAGGAGGACAGACCAATGTCGGTTGTCTCGAATTTCAGACCCGCTATGGTGCGCATCCATGACCCAACGGCGTGAGGCCATCATCGGCGTCGTCACCGCTTCCGACCGAGCCAGCGCCGGCGTTTACGAGGACGAGAGCGGGCCGGCGATCGAAGCTTATTTCCGCAAGGTTCTGACCAGCTCGTTCCGCATCGAGCGGCGCATCGTTCCCGACGGTTTCGAGAGCGTGCGCGATGCGCTCATCGATCTTGCCGACAACGTCGGCTGCGATCTCATCGTCACGACCGGGGGAACCGGGCCCTCGCCACGCGATTTGACGCCGGAGGCGACGCGCGCCGCCGCGCCGCGCGAGTTTCCAGGCTTCGGCGAGCTGATGCGCAAGGCGTCGCTGGCGCAGGTTCCGACCGCCATCCTGTCGCGGCAGCTCGCCGCGCAGCGCGGCAAGTGCCTGATCGTCAACCTGCCGGGCAAGCCCGCCGCGATCGAAATGTGCCTTAACGCCGTCATGCCGGCGGTTCCCTATTGCCTCGATCTCATCGGGGCGGGTTATATCGAAACCGATCCTTCGCAGGTGAAGGCCTTCCGGCCCAAGGGCAGGTGAACGAGGGCGATCGGGTAACAAAATTACGCGTGATGACGCCGTTCGATTCCCTCTCCCGCGGAGCGGGGGAGGGCTAGGGAGGGGGTATTTCCGAGCCAGATTGCTCCAAGACCAGCCACCCCCTCTCCAACTCTCCCCCGCGTTCCGCGGGAGAGAGAGCAGGTTGCGCCCTTTGCAGACATTCACCCGGTGAAAGGCGCCGCTTCTCTTCAGGGGCCGGGACTTGTATAGAATTTCCTCCCTTCGTTGCCGCCAAGGATACGAATAATGAGCGATTTGCGCCTCGTCGTCGTCGGCGCCGCCGGCCGCATGGGCCGGATGCTGGTGCGGGCGATCCCCGACACCCTGGGCGTGACGCTCGCGGGGGCGCTGGAGCTCGCCGGCTCGCCGGCGGTCGGACAGGATTCGGGGGCGCTGGCGGGCGGGCCGGCAAATGGCGTCGCCATCTCGGCCGATCCGGCCAGCGTCCTCCACAACGCCGATGTCGTCGTCGATTTCTCCAGCCCTGCGGCGACTGTCGCGTTGGCGGGCCGCGCGGCGCACGCGCGTGTCGCGCATGTCATCGGCACGACGGGCCTCTCGCCAGGCGATCTCGCGACAATCGCCAGCGCCGCCAGGGCAACGGCGATCGTGCGGTCGGGCAACATGAGTCTCGGCGTCAATCTGCTTGCCGTGCTCGTCGAGCAGGCGGCGCGGGCGCTGGGTCCGGCCTGGGACGCCGAAATCGTCGAGATGCATCACAAATTGAAGGTGGACGCGCCTTCCGGCACGGCTCTGCTGCTCGGCGAGGCGGCGGCGCGCGGGCGCGGCGTCGATCTTGCCGCGCACAGCGCGCGGGCCCGCGACGGCCTGACGGGGCCGCGCAAACCGGGCGACATCGGCTTTGCTTGCTTGCGCGGCGGCACGGTGATCGGCGACCATACGGCGATCTTCGCCGGGTTTGGCGAGCGCATCGAGTTCACCCATCGCGCCGAGGATCGCGGCATTTTCGCGCGCGGCGCGCTGGCCGCCGCATTGTGGACGCGGGGCCGCGCGCCGGGCCTTTATTCGATGGCCGACGTGCTCGGCCTGGCCGGCGCATGACCGGCGAACAGCTTTTTTGCAGGATGGCGCAGGAATGGACCGCATACTCGTTATTGTTCGTCACGGTCAGAGCGAATGGAATTCGAGAAATCTGTTCACGGGCTGGAAGAATCCAGATCTCTCGCCGCTCGGCGTCGACGAGTCGCGCCGCGCCGGGCGTGAGCTTAAAAAGCTCGATCTCTATTTCAACATCGCCTTCACATCGGTGTTGCTGCGCGCGCAACATACGCTCGACCTCATTATTGACGAACTCGGTCAGACCGACGTCCCGACCATTCGCGACCGGGCGTTGAACGAACGCCATTACGGCGATCTCTCCGGATTGAACAAAGACGAGGCGCGCGAGCAATGGGGCGAGGAGCAGGTGCGCCTGTGGCGCCGCTCGTACGACGTGGCGCCGCCCGGCGGCGAGAGCCTCAAGGATACGGTGGGGCGCGTGTTGCCATTTTATTGTCAGCGGATATTGCCGCGCGCCATGCGCGGCGAGCGCGTGCTGGTTTCCGCGCACGGCAATTCGCTGCGGGCGTTGGCCATGGTGTTGGACCAGTTGACGCCCGAGGCGGTCGCCGGCCTCGAAATCGCCACCGGCGTGCCCATCGTCTATCGCCTCGCCGCCGATTCGACGGTGGCGTCGAAACTGGTGCTGGGCGGGTAGCGTCGTCGCATGCGAGCTGAAAGCGGAGCCGATACCGGACCGCGAGCCTTCAGGCTCGCAGACCCCCGTTTCTTGGCTGACGCCGATCAGCATCTTGCGCCAGCGCGATTGACAGCCGCAAATTACATTTGAAATGGAACATGGGCGAGCCTGAAGGCTCGCGGTCCGCGGTCCGGTGTCCCATAAATGTCTGAAATCGCTCCCGGCGCCTTTCTGCATCGCGGCTTCCTCGACGAGGCTGCGCAGGAAAGTCTGACGCGCGAGATCACGGATGTCATCACCCGCGCGCCGTTGTTCGTCCCCAGAATGCCGCGGACCGGCAAACCCTTTTCCGTGCGCATGACCAATTGCGGATCGCTCGGCTGGGTCAGCGACGCGCGCGGCTACCGCTACGAGCCGCGCCATCCCGAAACCGGCGAGCCGTGGCCCGCCATGCCGCGCCGCTTGCTGGAGGCTTGGAAGCAGCTCGCCAATTACCACTCGCCCCCCGAGGCCTGCCTCGTCAACTTCTATGGACCAAAGGCGCGCATGGGACTGCATCAAGACCGTGACGAGCAAGACCTCGAAGCGCCGCTCGTCTCCCTCTCGCTCGGCGCTTCTTGCCGGTTTCGCCTGGGCGGCGCGCGCCGCGCCGATCCCACCCGATCCTTCGTTCTCGCTTCCGGCGACGCGCTCGTTCTCAGTGGTCCCGCCAGACTCTGCTTCCATGGCGTCGATCGCATCCTGCCTTCGCTCACGACTGCTCTTGCGTCTCCAGTGTTCGAAGGCGGCGCCAGAATAAATCTCACCTTGCGCAGGGTGACGTGAGGATATTCAGCAAAGGTTCAGCGTCGATTCGGTAGGTTTAACGCGCTGGTTAATTCTTTCGGAGAGACGCGGATGTCATGGCCATGCGCGCGGAATGGTCCCGGCGCGTGGGTTTGGGCCATGGCCAGCGAGAAGAACGTCGGCTCCGCACAACGGGCGCCTTTACGAGGAAAGGAACGATAATGAAACCGATTTCCCTGACGCTCGCCGCGAGCGTCGCTTTCGCCGCCCTGGCCGGCTCCGCGTTCGCCGCCGGCGATCCCGCGGCGGGCGAGAAAGTCTTCGCTAAGTGCAAGGCCTGCCATCAGGCGGGCGAGGGCGCCAAGAACATGGTCGGTCCCGAGCTCAACGGTCTCGATGGCCGCAAGGCGGCTTCGGTCGAGGGCTATAATTATTCCGACGCGTTGAAGTCGGCGGGCATTGCCTGGGGCGAAGCGTCGTTCAAGGAGTTCGTCAAGAACCCGAAGGTCAAGGTCGCCGGCACCAAAATGGTGTTCCAAGGCCTTCCGGCCGACAAGGACGCCGACGACGTGTGGGCCTATCTCGCCCAGTTCGGCGCTGACGGGAAGAAGAAGTAACACCAACGCCGAAAAACAATGACGCGTCATGGCCGGGCTTGTCCCGGCCATCCACGCCGACAAGCTGCGGCGTCTCTTTATGAAGGGCGGAGCCTGTTCGCATCTTTTACGAAAACATCTTGCAATGTCCGGGCGTGGATGCCCGCAACAAGCGCGGGCATGACGGCGGTTCGTTGGTATAAGGCCGATAGCTTCTTAATTCGGGCGGCCCCCTATGCGGGGCCGCTTTTTCTTTGCGCGGGCGCGCAATGAATGAGGCGGCCGGCCAAAAATCGCGATAAGGGAACGCCGTGACCCGTAAGCCCGACGAAATCCCCGCCGAATTGATGCAGCCGTTGGCGACGCTGCCCGTGTTCTACGAACTCGAGGGACGGCGCGTCGTCGTCGCCGGCGGGTCGGACGGCGCCGCCTGGAAAGCCGACCTCGCCGCCGCCGCCGGCGCAGAGGTCGAGGTTTTCGCCACGGAACTCGGGGCCAAGCTGCGCGAAATCGCCGCCGCCCGCGCCAACGTCAGAGTGAACGAACGAGCTTGGCGCGAAAGCGACCTCGAGGGCGCCGCGCTCGCGCTCGGCGTGATCGCCGACGACGAAGACGCGCGCGCTTTTCGTGACGCCGCACGGGCCGCCGGCGCGCCGGTCAATCTGACCGACCGGCCGCTTTTGAGCGATTTTCTCATGGGCGCGATCGTCAATCGCTCGCCGCTGGTGATCGGCGTGTCCACGGGCGGCGCGGCGCCGGTGTTTGCGCAAGCGGTGCGCGCCCGCCTCGAGACGCTCATCCCCGCAAGCTTTTCCGCTTGGGCGCGCGCCGCCAAGGCTTGGCGTCCGGCCATTTTGGAGTCCGGGTTGGATTTTCTCGCGCGTCGCGACTTCTGGCGCCGGTTCACGCGGCTCGCCTTCTCGCGCCTCGAAGCCGCGCCGACCGACGCCGATCGCGCCGCCCTGCTCGACGAGACAAAGCGCGCGACACAGGCGCCGTCGCGCGGCCGCGCCACGCTGGTCGGCGCCGGGCCGGGCGATCCCGAGTTGCTGACGTTGAAGGCGTTGCGCGTGCTGGCCGACGCCGACGTGGTGCTGTTCGACGATCTCGTGCCGGCGAGCGTGCTGGACCTCGCCCGCCGCGAGGCGCGGCGCATCAATGTGGGAAAACGCGGCCATGCGCCCTCAGTGCGGCAGGAGGAGATCAGCGCGCTCCTCGTTGCGCTCGGCCGCGAGGGCAAGAACGTGGTGCGGCTCAAAGGCGGCGATCCGATGATTTTCGGGCGCGCCAACGAGGAGATCAAGGCGATGCGCGACGCCGGCCTCGAGGTCGATGTGGTGCCGGGCGTCACGGCGGCGAGCGCCGGCGCCGCGGCGATCAGAGCCTCCCTCACCAGTCGCGACACGGCGCGCCGCGTGCAGTTCATCACCGCGCATTCGAGCGAGGGAGACCTCCCCGAAGATTTCGATTGGGGCGCGCTCGCCGACGCCCGAGCGACGACCGCCGTCTATATGGGCAATCGCACCTTGCCGGCGCTGTCGCGTCGCCTCATCGCGGAAGGGATGGACCCGCAGACGCCGGCCGTCCTCATCGAGCGCGCAACGACGCCCGACGAGCGCATCGTCAGAGGCACGATCGCCGATTTGCCGGAAAAGGTCGCGCAGGAGGAGCTGCAAGGCCCGTGCCTCGTGCTCATCGGCGCGGCGCTCGCGGGGTGAAGAGGCGATTCGAAAATTAGGCCCCTACCGCCCTCGCACGCCCGGCGTGAACTCCATGCGCAGGCGTCCGCCAGGTCTGCGCTCGACGGAGACGCCGGGGCCGTCGACGCGCGCATGATGGCGCGCATAGCCATGGCCCAGCTCGCCGCCGCCGCGCGCCGGGCCGAACGACGCCAGACAGCGGTTGTAGGCGTCCGGCGCCTCGATCGCTTCACAATCGGCAATGGAGCGCGGCGCCGCGGTCGCCGCCTCGACCAGCAGCAAGGCGGCGAGAAGGGTGAATGTTCGGGACATGGTCAGCCTCTCAGCACGGCGCCGGTCCTGTTTGCCGCCTCAGCGATGATCGCTTGCGCCGCCGCGTCGATTTCAGGATCAGTGAGCGTTTTCTCGCGCGGTTGCAGCGTCACGGCGACGCCGACCGATTTCTTGCCCGCGGGCACGCCGGCGCCCTCGTAAAGATCGAACACCGTCACATTGGCGATTGTCGCAAGTTCGGAGAAGTGAGTCGCCGCGCCGCGTACGGCCTTGATCAGATCGCCGGCCTTGGCGGCGCGATCGACGAGAAAGGCGAAGTCGCGCGCGAGCGGCATGAGGTGGGAGAGTTCGAGCTTCGGCTTGGTCTTGGTGGGTTTCGCCTTGGGCGCGGGAAGCGCGTCGAGCAGGATTTCGAAGCCGGCGAGCGGACCTTCGACGTCGAGCGCCGCCAACACGCGTGGATGCAGCTCGCCGAAATGTCCGATGATCGCCTTGGGTCCAAATTGCAGCGTTCCCGACCTGCCGGGATGATACCAGGAAGGGGACTGGGCGAGGACTTGCAGCCCGCCGACGGGAACGCCGAGCGCTTGCAGCAACGCCAAAGCGTCCGCCTTCGCGTCGAACACGCCGACAACCCGATGGGGCTGTGACCAGTGGCGGCCGGCGCCGGACGGCAAGGCTGCGCCGCGCCGAATTCCCGTCGCCGCGATCTTCTGTCCAGTCTCATCGTCGCTGGCGAAAACCTGTCCGACTTCGAACAGCGCGACATCAGCGAGGCCGCGCGCGGCGTTGCGTCCCGCCGCCGCGATCAGCCCTGGCAGAAGGCTCGGCCGCATGTCGGAAAGATCGGCGGCGATTGGATTGGCGAGCGCCAGGCTTGCATCGCCGCCGCCGAACAATTGCGCCTGTTCGGCCGATACGAACGACCAAGTGACCGCCTCGACGAGGCCGCGCGCCGCGAGAGCCCGCCGCGCCAAACGCGTGCGCTTCTGCAACAGCGTCAGCACCGGCTCGGCGACGCCGTCGATGCGCGGCAACGGCGTGCTGGCGATCTTGTCGAGCCCGGCGATGCGCACGATCTCCTCCACAAGATCGGCCTTGCCCTCGATGTCCGGCCGCCAGGACGGAACGGTCACCATGGCCTCATTGGCGCGGTCCGGCGCGGCGGCGACAAACCCTAGTTTTTGCAAGATCGCGGCCATTTCCGCGGGCGAGAGATCGAGCCCCGTCAGGCGTCGCGCCTCGCTCCACGGGAAACACACGCGGCGCGTTTCAGGCAAAGCGGCGCCGGCGACAACGAGCTGCGACGGCGCGCCGCCACAAAGCTCGAGAATGAGTTTCGTCGCCAGCTCCGCCCCCGGCGCCGCAAAAGCCGGATCGACGCCGCGCTCGTAACGGTAGCGCGCGTCGCTGGAAATGCCGAGCTTTCGTCCGGTATGGGCGATGTTCAGCGGGTCCCACAAGGCCGCTTCGATCAGCACGTTGCGCGTCGTCTCAGCGCAGCCCGAGTGTTCGCCGCCCATGATCCCGGCGATCGACTCAACCCCCCTATCGTCGGCGATGACGACCATGTCGGGATCGAGCGCATAGGTCTTGCCGTCGAGCGCCAGCAATTGTTCGCCCACGCGCGCGCGGCGCACGACAAGGTCGCCTTCGACCTTGTCGGCGTCGAAGACATGTAAAGGCCGGGCGCGATCGTAGGTGAGGTAATTGGTGACGTCGACGAGCGCGTTGATGGGGCGCAGCCCGATGGCGCGCAGCCGTTGCTGCATCCATGCCGGGCTCGGGCCATTGGTGACGCCGCGCACCAGGCGCAAGGCGAACAGCGGCGCCAGATGCTTGTCGCTTTCGGCAAAATCGAGCGTCACGCCGACCGGGGACGGGAACTCGCCCTCGACCGGCGCGACGTCCGGCGTTATCAGTCGCCCAAGGCCCGCGGCGGCGAGATCGCGCGCGACGCCGGCGACGCCGGCGGCGTCCGGACGATTGGGCGTAAGGTTGAGTTCGATGACGGGATCGTCGAGCCCCGCCCAATTCGCATAGACGGCGCCGATCGGCGCGTCCTCGGGCAGATCGAGAATGCCCTCATGATCGTCGGAGAGCTCGAGTTCGGCCGCCGAGCACAGCATGCCGAGCGATTCGACGCCGCGAATGACGCCTTTGCCGAGCGTCGTCTTCTTGCCGGGAATGTAGGTTCCGGGAGCGGAGAAGACGCTCGTCATGCCGGCGCGCGCATTGGGCGCGCCGCACACGACCTGCACCGGCGCGCCAGAGCCCGTATCGACCACGCAGACACGCAGGCGATCGGCGTTGGGATGCGGCTTCGCCTCGATTACTCGCGCAATGGTGAAGTCTTTCAGTTGCGCGGCGGGATCGTGCACATGCTCGACCTCGAGGCCGATGCGAGTCAGCGTCTCGACCACTTCGGCGAGCGAAGCGCTGGTCTCGAGATGGTCTTTGAGCCAGGAGAGGGTGAATTTCATGAGGGTCGATTCTTAAAAAGCAGAGAGACGGCCAAGGTTCTTCGGTCTTGCTCATCCAAGCCTTTGAGCAACGTCATCGCCAGCCTGGCCGACTCGAGATGCTCAGCGCATGTCTTGGTAGTGTACAACCGTTGGGTTGGTAAGTAATCCGAACGGTGACGCTCGCTCTGGAGTCTCAAGACCAAGGCGCCAATCGCTTTCAGCCGCGCATTGTCTTTCAATGGCGCCTTTTGAAATTCGCTCTTGAGCGAGCCATGCTCCAACGCCCGGTAGACTCTTTCAAATTCCGCTGAACCCTTGTCTTTTTCACGCGGCAATATCTCGTTGGCGCAAAGCGAAGCAATCGCATGAAAAACCGCATAATATGCGGTGCTGACAGCACGCCTCTTCAGCGTGCGACTGCCACTCCCGCGCTCGGCCGTCTCCTCGGCAAGCCGCAACAACCCATCAGCCATCGGCATGGCTCAATTTCCTTCTGAAATATCATCTTCGTCCTCGTCAGGACGTTTCTCTGGATCAGGAGCGTCTATGTCGAGATAGACGAAGCGATTGTCGCCGAACTGTTGCAGTTCGTCCTGAATAGCCAATATCGCATTCACTTTATCAGTTGCGCTGCCCACTGGCCTTTCGACATGCGCTGTAACTCGAATTATGGAAGCGCCATCGAAGTCTTCTTCGGAAACGACCTCGGACCTCGAGAAGCCGTTTGCTTGAAAGCGCTTCTGAAGGATATGGGTGACGATCTGTTGTACGTCAGCGTTGGTCATCATTGGCGCCTCCTTTCGTCTCATCCGCTCAACCCGCCCGCCAGCGTCGGGAAGTCGAGCGGCCGGAAACCGTAATGCGTGAGCCAGCGCACGTCGGCTTCGAAAAAGGCGCGGAGGTCGGACAGGCCATATTTCAGCATGGCGAGCCGATCGATGCCCACGCCAAAGGCGAAGCCCTGATAGCGATCGGGATCGAGTCCGCAATTGCGCAAGACATTCGGATGGACCATGCCGCAGCCCAGAATCTCGAGCCAGTCCTCGCCCTCGCCGAACCGGATTTCGCCGCCCTGGCGCCGGCATTGGATGTCCACTTCCATGGACGGCTCGGTGAAGGGGAAGAACGACGGACGAAAACGCATCTTCAGCGCCTTAACCTCGAAAAAAGCCTTTAGGAATTCCTCCAGCGCCCATTTGAGATGCCCGAGATGCGTCGTCTCGTCGATCACCAGCCCCTCCACCTGGTGGAACATCGGCGTATGCGTCTGATCCGAGTCGCAACGGTAGGTGCGGCCCGGACAAATGACTCTGATCGGCGGCTTGCCCGCCAGCATGACGCGCACCTGCACCGGACTCGTGTGCGTGCGCAACAGTTTGCGGTTTCCCATCGAGTCGGGCGGGAAGAAAAAGGTGTCGTGCATCTCGCGCGCGGGATGCCCTTGCGGGAAATTGAGCTTCGTGAAGTTGTAATCGTCGCTCTCGATGTCGGGTCCTTCGGCGACTGCAAACCCCATATCGGCGAAAATGGTCGTCAGTTCATCCGTCACTTGCGAGATCGGATGAATGCGGCCGCGCTCGAAGCCGCTCTCAGGCGCCGGCAGCGTCACGTCCAGCGTCTCGGCCCGCAGCCTCGCCTCGAGCGCTCTTGCCTCCAGCACGGCGCGCCGCGCGGCGATCGCCTCGCTCGCTTTGTCTTTGAGCGCGTTGATCTTTGCGCCTTCGGTCTTTCTCTCCTCGGGCGACATGCGCCCCAAAGTGGCGAGCAGCGCCGAAATTGCGCCCTTCTTGCCGAGCGCGCCGACGCGAACGGCCTCGAGCGCCGCCTCATCGGCGGCGGTCTCGATTTGGGCCAACGTCTCTTGTTCGAGTTGAGCGATGTCCGCCATGGCTTGCCGCGAATTGTTTGATGTTCGGGCGGTTCTTGCCATGGTCGAGACGCAATGTCGAGAATGGACGATGGGGGACGCGGCGTCGATGCGAGCCTGAAGGCTCGCGGTCCGGGTTGCGCGTCGCTTGGACCGCGAGCCTTCAGGCTCGCAATTCTGTTATGAGCCCTGCCACAATCGCCGCACCGCCTCGGCGATGACGATCTCTTCGTTGGTGCGGATCACGAGGATTTCGACTGCGCCGCCCGCCGCGCCGATCGACGCCGCGTTGCGGGCGTTGGCGGCGCCGTCGATCGCGACGCCGAGATAACCGAGGCGCCCGCATATGCGCGCGCGCATCGCGGCCGAATTCTCGCCGACGCCGGCGGTAAAAACGAGAATGTCGAGGCCATCCAGCGCGCTCGCCAACGAGCCGATTTCGCGGGCGGCGCGATAGGCGAAGAACTCCATCGCCTCGATCGCGCGCGGATCGTCGCTGGCTTCCAGAACGCGCAGATCGTCGCTGATCCCGGACACGCCGAGCAGGCCCGATTGCTCGTAGAGAAGCTTTGAGGCGGCCTGCGCCGACATCCCCTCGTGCAAAACGAGATGAAGCACGAGGCCCGGATCGATCGCGCCGCTGCGCCGGCCCATCATCAGCCCGTCGAGCGCGGTAAAGCCCATGGTGGTGGCCTGGCTCTTAAGGTTTCGCATTGCGCACAGGCTCGCGCCATGCCCCAAATGCGCGACGATGACGCGCGCCAACGCCCGCGCGCCCGCCAGTTTACGCAGCTCCTCGGCGATGAACTGATAAGAAAGGCCATGAAAGCCGTAACGAACGACGCCCCGCTCGGCGAAGCTGTGCGGCAGCGGCAAGAGCTGCGCCAAACGCGGCTGCGTGCGGTGGAAGGCCGTATCGAAGCAAGCGATCTGCGGCAGGTCGGGCCTGGCGGCGAGCAGGCTGCGGATCGGCGCGAGATTGTGCGGCTGATGGCTGGGCGCGAGCGGCGAGAAGGCGGCGAGCCGCTCCAGAATCTCTCCGGTGACGCGAACCGGCTCGGCGAAATCGCCGCCGCCGTGCACGACCCGGTGTCCGACGGCGACGAGGGTCCTGCCCGGCAGCCTTTCGGCGACAGCTTCGATCAGCCAGCGCGCCACTCCCTCATGGTCGAGGTCCTGGGCGGGGCCGGCGCCCGCCAAAAGCAATGGCGCCGCCTCGCCATGCGCATGAATCTGCGCATGGCCCCCCCTTTCGCCGATTGCCTCAATGACGCCTCGGCACAAAGACACGAGGTCGAGCGCATCGTACAGCGCGAATTTGAGGCTCGACGAACCGGCGTTGAGCGCGAGGATAATTCTGGTCACGCGGCGTCCACGCGACGATGCGCGAACAGCTGCGCGAGCGCGCTGGAGGCGACGCGCGCGCGGATGTCGTCGGCGCGGCTCGTCAAGATGATCGGCACGCGCGCGCCCAGCACCAGTCCCGCATCCTCGGCGCCGGCGAGGAACACCAGTTGCTTGACCAGGATATTGCCCGCCTCAAGATCGGGCGCGACCAGAATGTCGGCGGTGCCCGCGACATTCGAAACGATGTGTTTGGCCGCCGCCGCCTCTGGAGAAATCGCATTGTCGAAGGCGAGAGGCCCGTCGAGCTCGGCCCCGGTGATCTGACCGCGATCGGCCATTTTGCACAAAGCCGCCGCGTCGATCGTCGAGAGGATCTTGGCGTCGACCATCTCGGCCGCCGACAACAAGGCGACCTTCGGACGCGCGATGCCCAGCGCGTGCGCGAGATCGATGGCGTTCTGGACGATGTCGCGCTTGTCGTCGAGCGACGGATAGATGTTGATCGCCGCGTCGGTGACGAGCAGCGGCTTGCAATAGGTGATTACGTCCAGCACGAAGACATGGCTGATCCGCCGCTCCGTCCGCAGCCCGTTCACTTGGCGCACGACCGCGCTCATCACTTCGTCGGTATGGAGCGCGCCCTTCATCAGCGCCTCCAGCTTGCCCTGGCGCACGAGCTCCACCGCCAGCTCGGCCGCCGCATGGCTGTGCGGCGCCACGACCATCTCGAGACCATCGAGCGAGGCGCCGCAGGCGCGCGCCGCAGCTTCGATCTTGCCGCGCGGTCCGATGAGAACCGGAACGATCAGTTTCTGATCCCTGGAGGCGAGGGCGCCCTCCAGCGAGACGCCGTCACAGGGATGAATGACGCCGACGCGGATCGGCGGGAAGGATTTGGCGCGCGCGACCAGAGTTTCGAGGAACTTGCCGCACAGCGGATCGGGGACAGGGGAAGTTCGCGCAAACAACATCTCGTTCTCCAGGCTCGAGGCGGATTTCGCGCCTCGCGCCGATCATGCGCCGGCGCCGTATTTGTGCAAGTGCGCGCCATGCGCCGCGAGCCATGCCTCGGCCCGGTCGGCGTCGGCGCACAGGCGGCGCGCCAAGGCCCAGAACCTCGCCGAGTGATTGAGATGGGCCAGATGCGCCACTTCATGGGCGGCGAGATAATCGAGAACGAAAGGGGGCGCCATGACCAGGCGCCAGGAAAAATTGAGCGAGCCAGACGCCGAACAGGAGCCCCAGCGGCTGACTGTGTCGCGCAAGGCGACCCGGCGCGGCGACAGGCCGATGGCGTGCGTATGACGCCCCACCGCATCCTCGAGGTCGCGCCGCGCCTCGCGTTTGAAATGATCGCGAACCCGGCGCGGCAAATGCTCCACGGCGCCGGCGACGCAAAGGGCGAGCTCCGCGCCGTTCGGGAAGGCCATGTCGTTGGGCGCGGGACGCGGCTCGACCCACACAGTTCCGCGCGCGCCGGGGCGATGGACAAGCGCGTGAGCCACGCCGCGCACCGGCACGATCGACCCATGCGCAAACGGGATGATCGCCGGCAGTCTCCTCAAACGCGCGGCGATCCAGGCCGCGTGACGCTCGGTAAATTCGCGCGCCTCCCGCAGCGACGCGCGCGCCGGCATGGTGAGAACGGCGTCGCGTGCGGCAAAACGCACGCGCAAGGTAAAGCGGCGCGCAATGGCGACGCGACGCAGCGAGACGACGAGCGTCTCGCCGCCATGAGTGACGGTGATGGCGGACAGGCGCGCGGTCTTTGCCGGCCCATCGCGGCGAAGGAGAAGCATGGCGCCATGCTAACGCAAACACGCTCCCAAGTCGCGACAGGAATTTGGCGCGGCGCGCAAAAAAATCGCATGCGAGGTTTGTTTTGTGCGCCTGAAGGCGCGCGGTCCACACAGCGCCGGGCCGCGAGCCTTCAGGCTCGCCTTCCTCACGCGGCGAGCCCTAAAGCCGCCGCCGCTTTTGCAAGTGCGGGCCGCCTTCCTGCTCAATCGACAAGAACAATATGCGCATCGCTACACAGATCGACCGAGCCGGCGTCGCCGACATCATCGAATTTCCAACGCGCCTCGAACATACAGCCCTTGGCGCCGTTCAGAGGCAGTTTCACGCTCTTGCCGCTCGCCAGTGGTTTTTTGAGCTTGGCGACGATTTTTTCTTGATCCTTGTCGCCCGCCATGACGATCTCGAACGAGACGAGCGACACGGCGCGTTTGTTCTCCAAATTGACGGCGGACGCCAGTTTCGGCTGCGGCGCGGCGACGGCGGCGTTCGATTGGGGAGCGGCGCCCGAGGCCGTGGCGCAGCCGATCGCAACAAGGCCGAGCATCGCCAGACGCAAAATCATGATGGGCTTTCCTTCCTCGCCAGACAGCCTACAGCGTGGCGCGATTTTCGCCAAGCGGCGCTGAGACGGCGCCGGGAGGCCGATCGGGCGAAGGCTGGAGTTCGGCCGTTTCTTCAAACCAGCATTGGCCCCGACAGCCGTCTCGGCGGGGCTTTGCCGCAACCTGAGCCAGCGCCCTTGCGCTGCGACGCTGGCGCCGGCGAGATGACCGAACCTGTCCGCATCGCAGCTCGACATCACGACGGCCAAAGCAGGCCGCCTAATGCGACATTCTGGACCTGAGCGTCCTCGCCATTTCGAGATGGTGCTCCAGCGTCGGCAACGTCTTCGTCGCGAACGCTTTGAGCGCCGGAATTTCGCCGCGCGCCGCATATTCGCTGAATGTGGAGACGGCGTCTTGGTGGGCCTCGAGCTGTTGCGAGACGTAAGAGCTGTCGAAACCTTGCTCGGCGCTGAACGCCGGGAGCTCGATGAATTTCTCGGTATAGGCGACGTCGAACGCCTCGACCGGCGGCTCGATGGCGGCTTCCTCCAACGCATGCTCGAACTCTTGGCCGGCTTGTTTGTGATCGGCGATCATTTGCTTGGCGAAGCTTCTGACTTGCTCGGATTTTGCAAGTTTCAGGGCAAGTTCGCTCGTATAGATTTCGAACTTATTCGCCACCATGACTTTGTCCGCAAAGTCCTTGGCGTGCTCGAAGGTGGACCTGTGCATGGACGCCTCCGCTGCTTCGTTGATTATACAACGAAAAGCGAACGTTCTGGTTCCACTCAGCCACCCGAAATGGCGTTTTGGATTAGACTCTCTGCCCTAAGCTGCGCAATGTTCAAGGCGCGCCAGTCGAAATTGGTCACCCTGCGTTCGCGCGCGGCGGCGTGAGCGGCGGATTGCGCCGTTCCACGCGCCCATCGCGCACCGCGATGAACCAGTAAATCGAGCCTGTGAGGGTTCCGGTTAGGAAGAACAGCAACGCTAAGCGCCCCTCGATCGCGCTCATCTCGTGAGCGCGCTCGAGCTTGCGTGCGGCTCTGGCGATCCAGGGCGAGGCGGCGGCAAGAAAAGCGCTGGCCCCGGCATACCACACGACGTTGCGCACGCCCGCGACCTCGCCGATCAGCGCCGCGACGGCGAGCGGCGCGACGCAGACGGCGATGACGACCGCCCACAAGACGAAGCCAAGCGCAAAGATCGCCTGCTCGGGCGCGCCGTCGCGCAGGGCTTCGTCCACCACCGCGAACAGGCCGCTCATCGTCACGACAAGACCTGCGTCGCGCGTCGTCGGATCGAAGAGAACCGCAATCGGCAGGAAGACCGCCCCCGCCGCCGCCGCCAACGCGAAACCGAAAGACATGACGATGAGGCGGCGCAACATTTTCTGAGCTTACGGCTCCAGCACCGAGTCCCAGTAAAGATAGTCCATCCAGCTCTCGTGCAGGTAGTTGGGCGGGAACTGGCGTCCATTGCGGTGCAGGTCGGCGACGGTCGGCCGATAAGGCGCCATTGCGGGCAGCATGCGCGCCTCGTGCGGCAGCCGGTTGCCCTTGCGCAGATTGCAAGGCGAACAGGCCGCGACGACATTCTCCCAAGTTGTGGCGCCGCCCTTTGATCTGGGGACGATGTGATCGAAGGTCAGCTCCTCCCGCTCGCCGCAATATTGGCAGGTGAAGCGATCGCGCAGAAACACGTTGAAGCGCGTGAAAGCGGGATGACGAGGCGGCCGCACATAGGACTTGAGCGAGACGATGGAGGGCAGTTTGATCTCGAAACTCGGGCTTCTGACGATCTTGTCATATTCCGAGACGATATTCACCCGATCGAGAAAAACGGCCTTGATCGCGTCCTGCCAACCCCACAGCGACAGGGGATAATAGCTCAGCGGCCGATAGTCGGCGTTGAGCACCAACGCCGGACAGGCCTGCGGCGAGACATTGGACTGGCGAAAGTGAGCCGTCACCCGAACGCCTTTCGAATCGATTGGTCAATCATCCAGTCCCGCTGCAGTCGCCTGCACGGTCTACACGCTGGATGACGCAATTATGAAGGCAGGCCGATGTTTAGGCAAATCGATCGCTGGCTTTTAGACGCCTCTCTCGCTGTCATTGAAGGAATATATTTTAACAACAATCAGATGCGAACGGTAGGGCGGGCGGGTTTCCCCAGGGCAATCGGGTGAAGGACTATGGTCCTCCTCGCCCTCATGCCTCAAGGCGCTCGCGAAGCGAGACGAGAGCGAGGAGGAAGGCGGCGCGGACGGGTTTCCTCGTCTTTCGAGGCCGGCTGCGCCGGCGCCTTGAGGCATGAGGAAACCCTTCACCCGATTGCCCTGGGTTTCCCCCGAGGGGGCTCCGACGCTTTCTGCGGGCGGCGCGCGTCGGTCGCAAGAGCAAGCGCCGGATCGATACAAGCGATGGCGGCGCCGGCGCTTGGGCGGACCGCGCCGTAGCGAAGCGAGCCGGCGCGCGGCTTGCACTCCTCCTGACGACGCCGCTCGAAGGCGACATCTTGTTTCATTTCGAGGCGGCGTTGGTTCAATTGGAGGCCAATCCTTGTTGCGTCCCGCCGACTATCCTGCCCCAGAAATTCGGGGCGCTCGGGTTCGCAAATCGCCCACTCGCGATCGGCGCGGCTGGTCCGAGGCTATGCCGCGCCGCAATACGGCGCTGCTGCGCGCGTCCTTTTCGATCATGGCGGGAACATTGGACTTCGCCGTCATCGTGTGCACTGCGATCGCCGCGGAGAACCTCTATCATTCGTGGGTCTATGGCTGGAATGGATTGAACGCCCCCAATCTCCAGCTTTGTTTCTTCGTCGCGGTTCTGTTCGTGGTTTCCAACGCCGCCCGCAACGAATATGCGATCGCCAATTATCTCGGCCTGCCGGGTCACGGCTGGCGATTCTTCGCGCTGTGGAACGTGGTTTTTCTTTGCACGCTGACGCTTGGCTTTCTCGCCAAGACAACGGGGGAATCCTCGCGCGGCGCTTTCGTCTTGTTCTACTTCGTCGGTTTTGCCGCGCTGTGCGCCGAACGGACGTTGCTCGTACGCCTGGTGCGCTGGAGCGCACACAAAGGCGCGGTTGCCGCGCGACGCGTCTTCCTCGTCGGCTTCGAACGTGACGTCGAGAATTTTTCGCGGCGTTACCAGCCTTGGACCTGCGGGATGCATGTCGTGGGCGCCGTCGCGCTGCGCGATTCGGACAGCGCCATCGAGGACGATCTCGCTCTCGCGGCGGCCTCGGCGCGCATGTTGCGGCCCGACGACATCTTCATCCTGGCCCCCTGGTCGCGCACCGAGGTCATCGACAGTTGCGTCACCGCCTTCTTGCGCGTGCCAGCCTCGATTCATCTTGGCCCCGAACGCGTCCTCGACCGTTTCGTCAACGCGAAAATCAACAAGATCGGCACGATTTCCAGCCTCAGCCTCGCCGGCCATCCTCTCAACACGGCCGAGATTGTGGCCAAGCGCCTGTTCGACATCGCCGGCGCCGCCGCGGCCCTCTTCATCCTGTCGCCGCTGTTGCTGCTTATCGCGGCGGCGATCAAGCTCGATAGCCCCGGCCCGGCGCTGTTCTTTCAGCGCCGCTATGGGTTCAACCGCGAGCCGTTCCGCATCGTCAAATTCCGCTCGATGACGACCATGGAAGACGGGCGGCGCGTGGCGCAGGCCACCGCGCATGACCAACGCGTGACCAGGGTCGGACGTTTCATGCGCCGCTGCAACATCGACGAGTTGCCGCAACTCTTCAATGTGTTGCGCGGCGAAATGTCGCTCGTTGGACCGCGTCCGCATGCGCTGATCCATGATCAGCAGTTTGAAGGCAAGATCGCCCTTTATGCGCGCCGTCACAACGTGAAGCCTGGGATCACCGGCTGGGCGCAAGTCAACGGGCTGCGCGGCGGCATCGATGCGCCTGAAAAAATCAGCCAGCGCGTCGAGCACGATCTTTACTACATCGACAATTGCTCGCTGCTGTTTGACGCGTGGATTCTGTTTCTCACCGTGTTTTCGAAAAAGGCCTATCGCAACGCGTGGTGAGGGCGCGGGGTTGCGAGCCTGAAGGCTCGCGGTCCGGGTGTCGTCACGTCCTTGGACCGCGCGCCTTCAGGCGCGCAGGAGCGGCGTTCGCCAGAGCTTGTATCGACGTTATCGGGAATCGAGGTTTCCTGATACCAGAGCGTTCATCGGCCTTACCGGAACACGCGTGATCAAAATCCTCCATACCGCCGATTGGCGTCTGGGCGCGGCGTTGCAAGGCTGGCCGCGCCAAGCCGAGCGTCCTCGCCCCACCCGCGAGCAACGCGAAAAACGCCGCAGGGCTCGGCGAGCGTTTTTCGGGCCCCATATAGTGGCGACGCAGGTCCTGAGCCTGCCTCTCGGCAAGGCCGAACCGGAACTCTTTTCACGAAAGACGCTCCAGATGAAACACGAACACAGCTTCGCATCGCGGGCAGGCGCGCTTGCGCCGTTCCAGGGACTGATCGAATCCGAGGGCAGGAGCCATAGCAATTGGGGCGGACATCGCGCCACGACGCCGGCCGTCTATGTCGAGCCGATCAGCTATGGCGACGTGCAGGCGGTCGTGCGCGACGCCGCGCGCTTTCCGACCCCAGTCAATCCGGTCGGCTCGATGATGTCCGTCGCCTCGACCTTTGTAAATGATGACGGCACGCTGGTCTGCCTGCGCAAACTCGACGACGTGCTCGGCGTCGAACGTGACGCAAAAGGCCGCGACGTGGTGCGCGTGCAGGCCGGCTGCCGACTGAAGAAACTCAACATGTGGCTGCAGGCGCGGGGCCTCGAAATCCCGTTTCAAGCGGAAATCGGCGAGGCCAGCGTCGGCTCGGTAACGGCGGGCGACACCAAGGAATCGTCGCTCGATGGTCCGGGCTATTTCTCGGCCCATGTCACGGCGCTCACCTATGTCGATGAGAACGGCGACCTGCGCACTCTGTCCGATCACGCCGACGGCGCGGCGTTTTACGAATTCAAATGCTCGTTCGGCCTGTTAGGGATCATCGTCGAATGCCTGGTTGAAACACGTCCGGCGACGCTCTGTCGCTCGGATATTTCAATGGGCGCCTTTGCGACGCCTGAAGACCTCGCAGCCGCTCTGCTGGCCAAGCGCGCGGAATGCGACGCGCTGCTGGCGATCGTCTTCCTGCATCAGCTCGCCAGCCTGTTCGATCAGCGCTTCAAGGCAGGTCCCGGCGTCTACACGCCGGCGGCGTCACAACCGGAATGCGACGCCTTTCGTCTCGCCAAACGCCTGGCGATCCAGCACGTTCCAGCAAAGGACGGGATTTGCGCCAGGGGGGTGGGCGACCTATTTCGTCACGCGCCCTGCGCGACAACAAAAGCCTTTTGGGCTCTATTCCGGCGGACCGGGAACATCTTTCTCGTTCGATCCGTTTTGTGCAAATCCAGCGGATCACGCGTGGCAAGAGTTCTCGCGCCTTTACAACGAATTGGCCATCCGCCGGCTGGGCGCCAATGCGTCGCCGATCCAAACCCAGTGGTTGAAGAAGAAAGACGTGAAAATTCCGCGCAAGCTGGCGCGGCCGCGCTTCACCACGCCCTATTTCGAGGAATTCCTCGCGTAAATCTCGAGGAGGCGCGCCAAAGCTCGCGTCGCCTCAGGCGGCGGCGGCCTTGACACTCTCGCCCCGTCGCGACATCAAGTCGTTGCGCTCGGTTTGCTCGGCAATCAGCGAACCCTGCCCGAAAGGCGCGAAGATGAACGTTCAACCACGCCGCTCGAAACCGCCCTTGAAAATTCTGCTGTGTTCGCCGCGCGGCTTTTGCGCAGGCGTCGTGCGGGCGATCGACGCCGTGGAGCGGGCTCTCGCCCAATTCGGCCCGCCCGTTTACGTGCGCCACGAGATCGTGCACAACCGCTATGTGGTGGAGACGCTCAAGGCCAAGGGCGCGGTGTTCGTCGAGGATTTGGACGAAGTTCCGGATACCCATGCGCCGGTGATCTTCTCCGCGCATGGCGTGTCGAAAGCCGTGTCCGCAATTGCGATCGAACGCAATCTCCTCGCCATCGACGCGACCTGCCCGCTCGTCACCAAGGTGCATCGCGAGGCGGAGATCCACTGGCGGCGCGGGCGCAGAGTGCTGCTCGTCGGCCATTCAGGCCATCCCGAGGTCGTCGGCACCATGGGACAATTGCCGCCTGGCGCGGTGGTGCTGGTCGAATCCGTCGCCGACGTGACGGCCCTCCAGCTCGAAGACGAGAGCAATCTCGCCTATGTCACGCAGACGACTCTCTCGGTCGACGATTCGCAAATTATCATCGAGGCGCTGACGCGCCGTTTTCCCCACATCATCTGTCCGCATCGTGAAGATATCTGCTACGCGACGACCAATCGTCAGGCCGCCGTGAAACGGGTCGCGCCGCATGTCGACGCGGTCATCGTCGTCGGCTCGCCCAATTCCTCGAACTCCCAACGCTTACGCGAGGTCGCGGAGCGCTCCGGCGCGCCGGCGCAGCTGGTGCAAGGAAAAGGCGAGATCGACTGGTCCGTGTTGGGCGCCGTCCGTTCCTTGGGGATAACGGCTGGCGCTTCGGCGCCTGAGGTGCTCGTCGAGGAAATCATGGAAGCCTTCGCCGAACGATACGAGATTTCCATCGAAACCGTTTTCACGGCCGACGAAAGCATTTCCTTTCCGTTGCCGAAGGAATTGCGCGCCATTGCGTGAGGGACGACGCGGCGCCTTTCCCTCTCCCCGCTTGCGGGGAGAGGGTCAGGGTGAGGGGCTTGGGGTATTGCGCCGAATGCCGATATGTCAGTGGATTCATGGGCGTCATCAGCGTTTCGGACAATACCCCTGGCCCCTCACCCCAGCCCTCTCCCCGTGAACGGGGAGAGGGGGCGCGTCCGATCGATTCGATTTCTCGAACGCGTCCGTTGTTATTGTTCGTCCCGCCCCGAACCGCTTTGCAGTTCAAAGATACCTCCCCTCCAACCCATGAACGCCATGGCCGTTTATACGGAAGTCAGCGACGCAGAACTGATCGCCTTCCTCGCGACCTATGATCTGGGCGAACTGCTGGCTTGCAAGGGCATCGCCGAGGGCGTCGAGAATTCGAACTTCTATCTGCATGTCAGCGCCGGCAGTTTCATTCTCACCCTTTACGAGAAGCGCGTCGCGCAGGAAGACGTTCCCTTCTTTCTCGCGCTGATGGAGCATTTGGCGGCGCACGGCCTTAACTGTCCACGGCCGGTGCGCAACAGCGCCGGCGCGGCGCTCGGCCGGCTGGCGAAACGGCCCGCCGCGATCGTCACCTTCCTCGACGGCTACGCCATCCACCATCCGAACGTGGCCCATTGCGCAGCGCTGGGCGAGGCGCTCGCCAAACTCCATCTCGCCGGCGCGGGCTTTCCCCTGCGCCGCGCCAACGCCCTGTCCGTCGAAGGGTGGCGCAAGCTTTTCGCTCCTGCCGCGGCGCGCGCCGATGAAGTGGCGGCGGGGCTCGAGCAAATCGTGACGGCGGAGCTCGATCATCTCGAGCGATTGTGGCCGCGACACTTGCCGCTCGGCGTGATCCACGCCGATCTTTTTCCAGACAACGTCCTCTTTGTCGGCGACCGAATTTCCGGCCTGATCGACTTCTACTTCGCCTGCACCGACGCGCTCGCCTATGACATCGCCATTTGCCTCAACGCCTGGTGTTTCGACGCAAACGGATCCTTCGATGCGGCGAAGAGCCGGGCGTTGCTCGACGCCTATCGGGCCTTGCGTCCGTTGGAGAGACGCGAAATCGAACAGTTGCCGGTGCTGGCGCGCGGCGCGGCTGTGCGCTTTCTGCTGACCCGCTTCGTCGATCAGCTCGAGGCGCCGCGGGGCGCCCTGGTGCGTCTAAAGGATCCGCTCGAATATCTGACGAAATTGCGGTTTCACCAGAAGGTCGCGACGGCGGCGGACTACGGGCTTTCGCCGTGAGCGGGCGCGTCGCGGTCTGGACGGACGGCGCTTGTTCCGGCAATCCGGGGCCGGGCGGCTGGGGCGCCATCTTGCGGTTCGGCGAACGCGAAAAAGAGCTTAAGGGCGGCGAGAGCGCGACCACCAACAACCGCATGGAGCTGACCGCCGCGATCGTCGCGCTGGAGGCGCTGACGCGGCCCTGCGCCGTCGATCTCTACACGGATTCGCAATACCTGCGCGGCGGCGTCACCTCGTGGATGGACGCCTGGAAGGCGCGCGGCTGGAAGACCGCCGACAAGAAGCCGGTGAAGAATGTCGACCTGTGGCTGCGCCTGGAGGCGGCGGCGGATCGCCACGACGTTTCCTGGCATTGGGTGCGAGGCCACGCCGACGATGCGATGAACGCGCGCGCCGACGCGCTGGCCCGCGCCGGCATGGCGCCGTTCCGGAAAAAATGACCGGGGGGCTTGCCGCCCCGACTTTGAATCTCATATTTGATACATAAACTCTTCTCAAACTGGGCGCGGCTGCCGCCGCGCCTTCTCTTTGGCAAATCAGGGCGCCTCCCTTCTCCCGTTCCACGGGAGAAGGTGGGCCGACGCAGTCGGCTCGGATGAGGGCGCAGGCCGCATCGCCAACAAATGCGGGTCAGGCGCAACACCATTATCGACGCATTGCGACAATCGCGGCGACCCTCATCCGGCGCTCCGCGCCACCTTCTCCCGTTTTACGGGAGAAGGGATGCGCCCCTCGAAACTGGCAAAGTCAAATCTGTTCGAGCAGCCTTTCGGCGCCGGAGGCGACGGCTTTGCCGGGCGCTTCCTCGACGTTCAGCTTTTTCACCACGCCGTCGTCGACCAGCATCGAATACCGCTGCGAGCGAACGCCGAGGCCGCGTTCGCTCAAGTCCACAGAAAGACCGATGGCCTTGGCGAAATTGGCGCTCCCGTCGGCGAGGAAGATGATCTTGCCGTCCGCGCCCGTGGCCTTGGCCCAGGCGTCCATGACAAACGCGTCGTTGACGCTGGTGACGGCGATTTTATGAACGCCCTTGGCTTTGAAGCGATCGACGGCGGCAAGAAAGCCTGGAAGATGAATGCCGTGGCAAACCGGCGTGAACGCGCCCGGCAGCCCGAACAGCGCCACCTTGGCGCCGCCGAACGCCTCTTTCGTCGTCATGCCCTTCGGCCCTTCCGGCGTCATCACCATAAAGGTTGCCTGCGGCAAACGATCGCCTATTTGAATCGTCATGGCTTTTTTTCTCTACTCAGGGCGTGGCGAAAACCGCGCCTTCTTTTTTCAATTGGCGCCCGCTCGTCGCGCCGGCGCTCACATCCAAGAGCACCTGCGCCTCCAGCGCTTCGCTCTCGGTTGCGATCGTCACGCGCGCGGCAAGGGCGGCGCCGGGCCTGTTGACCGCCGAGCAGCAAGATGCGAGCCGCAACTCGAAAGCGTTGTCGCCTTCGCCGCGTCGGCTCTCGAGATAGAAGGGCTCCGGCGCTTCCGCGAAGAGATCGGTCGCTCGCTCCGATCCGAGATAGCGCACGATCCAGACGTCGTCCTCGCCGCCCCGCCGCGTGACGGCGACGAGCCGGCGCGCCTCGGATTCGGCAAGCTTTCTTGGGACCGTCGTCTCGGCGCTGGCGATTGCCGCAGAGAATGGCGAGTCTCCCATCATCGGCAGCAAGAGCGACAACTGCGCCTTCGCCGGCAGGCAAATCGTCCCACAGGCGGCGTAATCGAAAGCCAGCCGCAGCGACACGGGCCGTTGCGGATCGCGCGGCGTGACGTGAACGGGAAAGATCACGCGCCGATCGTAACCGGCGACCTCGCTTCCCGCCTCGACGATATGCTTCGGCGTCGGATAGAGCACGTCGATCTCGCCGACGTTGTCGGAGCGCGAGAAGTCGAAAACGGGCGGCGCCCCTGCGTCGCCTGGCTGCCGCCAGTAGGTAATGATTTGGGGCTCGAGTTCGACTTCGACGCCGAGGTGATAGACGCCAGCGCGAGCGGCGCCGGCGGTCAGAAGCCGCACCGCGGACTGGGGTCCGCGCACGGCAGCCGAAGCGAAAACCGCTTCATCGGCGTGGGCGGAGAAAACGAAAAACGCCGTCACCACGGCGCCGAACGGCCATATTCGCGCAGACATCCGATCGAACATGGAAATCGCTTGCTCCCGCTTGTCGCCCCTCGACCCCCTCTAACGGCGCTTGTGAAGGACGTGTGGCGAGGATAACATAAATCTATGATCCCTCTCGGCAAGAAGCAAGAAAACAAAGGCGCGGCCGGCAAAGCCAAGCAACCTGCGAGCCGCAAATATCTTGATGGGCAGATGCTTGTCGCTATGCCGGGCATGTTGGATGAGCGTTTTGCGCGCGCCGTCATCTACCTCTGCGCCCATTCGGCGGAGGGCGCCATGGGCATCATCGTCAACCAGCCGGCGCAGATCAAGAATTTCCCCGATCTCCTCGTGCAGTTGCAGGTGATCGCGCCGCGCGAGCGCATCAGCCTGCCGCCGGCGACCGAAGAAATTCAGGTGCTGAGGGGCGGGCCGGTGCAGACGGACCGCGGCTTCGTGTTGCATTCTGCGGACTTCTTCATCGACAATTCGACTCTGCCGATCGACGACGGGGTCTCGCTGACCGCGACCATCGACATCTTGCGCGCCATCGCCGCGGGCGAGGGGCCGCATCAGGCCCTTCTGGCGCTGGGCTACGCCGGCTGGGACGCAGGGCAGCTCGAGGATGAAATCCAGCATAATGGCTGGCTGAATTGCCCGGCCGATCCTGCGCTGTTGTTTGATCGCGATCTCAATTCGAAATATGCGCGCGCCCTCCGCTCGATCGGCATCGATCTGGAGCGGCTATCGTCGAGCGCCGGACACGCCTGAACTAGACGTCCAATCCTTCCTGCGCTCACGCAATAGTTCGGCGGGCGGCGGCGATTCCCCCTCAACGCGACTCTCGGCCTAACTCGGAGGACGGGACGGACGCGCGTAGGCGCCGGCCGGGCGGCGACTAATGTCCAAAATTCTCGTGGCCACAAGCGGGCGCCGGTCATCTAACGGCAGTCGTGGTGAACGAGCGATAACCGCCGCCAATCAAGCTTCTCAGCGAGTGGCGAACCAAGACGCAGTTTATTGCCGTGAGTCTCGCCTCCGGGAGCGCGCTCTTTAACGCTTCGGTAAGTCGCGGACGATACGTTGCGCTACTAGAAGTTGCAAACAGACTTGCGAGGGGCGTGGCGTACTATGCTTGCCATCTACAACTGCATCGTTAACGCGCACGACTTGCGGCTGGTGGGTCTGGCGGCAATTATTTGCCTGCTTGCTTCATTCACAGCGATCACGCTGCTGCACCACGTCCGCAAATCAACCGCCCAGATGCGCCACGTCTGGCTCGCTGTTTCCGCCGTTGCGACCGGATTCGGAATCTGGGCGACGCATTTCATCGCCATGCTGGCCTTCTCGCCGGGGTTGCCGAGCGCCTACAACACTGCCCTGACGATTCTTTCGCTGATCGGGGCGATCATCGTGACGGGCGGGGGCCTCGCCATGGCGCTGTCGGCGTCGCTGCCAGGCGCCGCTGCGCTCGGAGGCATGATCGTGGGCGGCGGCATCGCCGTGATGCATTACACCGGCATGGCCGCCTTCGAGATCGCAGGACGAATCGTGTGGGATCCGGCGCTGGTGGCGGCCTCCATTGCGCTTGGCGGCGCTCTCGGCGCGGTCGCGCTGCCGACGGGGCTGCGCAGCAATACGATGAAGTGGCGGATTTACGGCGCCCTGCTGCTGACCGCGGCGATCGTCAGCCACCATTTTACCGCGATGGGCGCCGTAACGATCGTTCCTGATCCCACGATCAGGGTGTCCGCGTCGGCATTGTCGACGAGCTGGCTGGCGGTTGCCGTCGCATTCGCGAGCTTCACGATCCTCATTCTCGCCTTGGCAGGCTTGGCGCTCGATGCCCGCGATCAGCGTCGATCCGAACTCGAAGCCGACCGGATGCGCGGCCTCGCCAATGCCGCCGTGGAGGGGCTCATCGTTTGCAGGGACCATGTCATCGTGACGGCCAACACTAGTTTCACCACGCTCGTCGACGCCGGCGACGAGGAGGTGGTCGGGGCGAAGTTTGACGCGTATTTCCCCGACGAGACGCTTTGCGCGAAACTTCTTGCCCGGCCCAGTCAGCCCATGGAGGCCGAGGTGCGCCGCCGCGACGGGTCGCTCATTCCGGTCGAGCTGATTCTGCGCTTCATCGATTTTGCAGGCAAGCCGCATCAGGCCATCGCCGTACGCGACCTCAGCTCGCGCAAGCAGGCCGAACAGAATATTCGCTTCCTGGCCTACCATGACACGCTCACGGGGCTGCCGAACCGCAGCAGCTTTTTCAATAAACTCGATCAGGAAATCGACGCGGCGCTCGCCGCCGGGCAGCGCGTGGGCCTGCTTTGCCTCGACCTCGACCACCTCAAGGAGGTCAATGATCTGTTCGGTCACGCCGCCGGCGACGCATTGCTCCAGACGATCGCCAAGGCCGTGACCGGCGTGCTCGACTCGAACCAGATGATGGCCCGGCTCGGCGGCGACGAATTCGCGGTCATCCTGCCGGCGATTCCAGGTCCGAGCGTAGCCGGTCGGGTGGCGGAGAACATTCTCCAGGCGCTGCGCGCCGAGAACGAAAAGCCGGTCACCACGGCAATGATGTCGACCAGCATCGGCATTGCGATCTGCCCCAACGATGCGACCGATGGCAAATTGCTCCTCGCTCACGCCGACACGGCGTTGTATCGCGCCAAGATGGAAGAACGCGGCGCCTACCGGTTCTTCGAAGCGACGATGGGCGCCGAGGTTCACGATCGCCGCCTCCTGGAGCAGGACCTGCGTCACGCCGTCGCACGCGGCGAGTTGCATCTCGTCTACCAGCCGCAAAAGAATATCAAGACCGACGAGATCATCGGATTCGAGGTTCTGCTTCGCTGGAAGCATGGCGCCCGTGGAGAAATATCGCCAACCATATTCATTACGATGGCGGAGGAGAGCGGCGCGATCCTAGAGATCGGCGAGTGGGTTCTGCGAGCGGCGTGTAGCGAAGCGGCGCACTGGACACGCCCTCTGACGATCGCCGTCAACGTATCGGCGGTCCAGCTTCACAATGTGAATTTTGCCCGTCAAGTGCATGAGATATTGTTCCAGACCGGACTGCCGGCGAACAGATTGGAACTCGAGATCACCGAGACGGCGCTGATCCGCGACATGAAGCGCGCCCTCGCGACGCTGCGCCAACTCAAGGCGTTGGGAATCCGAATTGCGATGGACGATTTCGGCACTGGATATTCGTCGCTGTCCAATCTTCGCGCCTTCCCGTTCGACAAGATCAAGATCGACACCTCCTTCATCAAGTCCGTCGACTCGAACAAGCAAGCCGCCACCATCGTGCGCGCCGTGCTCGGCCTCGGCCGCGGTCTCGGCTTGCCGGTGCTGGCGGAGGGCGTCGAGACGCCGGACGAACTCAAATTTCTTTCCAACGAGCTCTGCAACGAGGCCCAGGGCTATCTGCTCGGCGCGCCGGCCGCCATCGAGCATTTCCGGCATATCACCGACGGCGCCTTGGATAGCGAGCCGCAGGCGCGCTCGACTTCCGCATCCAAAGAAAGGCTGCGCGTCGTGGGCGAATAACCAGCAGCCGCTCCAGCGCGGCGACCCTGGACAAATGAATGTCGGGTTCGGGTTGCAAGCACAAAATCAAACCGAACCGCTACCGCCGGCCAGAGTCCTCAAAAATCATCGCGTTAACTAAAATTTTCGACCTCGCGTTAACGCGCCGGAGTCCATGTTCGCGGCATGGCCCGTCGCGTATCGCCATGTCTGTTGGCCCTGTTGGCGCCGCTCACCATCGCGGCGCTGTCGGGGTGCTCGTTTCCGGCCAAACCGCAGCGTCCGGCCTGGCGCACGCAAGCGGAAAACGCCTGCCTTGCGGAAAAGTTGGCGCCACTGTCCGCCTATGTGCAGATCGCCACCGAGCTCGACGGTCCCGGCATTTGCGGGCTGACCAAGCCGTTCAAGGTCACCGCCCTGCAAGGCGGCGCCGTCGCCTTCAACGCCACGGCGACGCTCGATTGCTCGATGGTCGCCGAGCTCGAGGCGTGGCTCGCCGATATCGTGCAGCCGGCCGCGCAGGCGCGCTTCGGGCAAAGCGTCGCGCAGATCAACTCGATGGGCTCTTACGCCTGCCGCGGCATGAACAGTCAGCGCGGCGCCAGGCTCTCCGAACATTCGTTCGGCAATGCGCTCGACATCGGCGGCTTCGTGCTCGCCGACGGCCGCGAAATCTCCATCTTGCGCGACTGGACGCGCGGCGACGAGCAAAGCAAAGACTTTCTGGCCGAGGTGCATGAAGGCGCCTGCCGGCATTTCAGCACCGTGCTGTCGCCCGGCTCGAACATGTTCCATTACAATCATATCCATGTCGATCTCGCCCTGCACGGCCGCGACGGCGCGCGCCATGTGTGCGAGCCCGCCCCGCGCGACGTCGCGCCCGCGCCGAGAGAAGAGCCGCTCGTGGCGCGGCGCAGCGTCGATGACGACGACGCCGATGCGGACGAAGCGCCGCCGCGCGCCGCTTTCGACCGCGAGGCTTTTGGCGGGCGCGAAGATTTCAGAGTCACGACCGCGCCGCTGCCGCCTATTCGCAGGTAAAACCTAAGCCCGGGCGGCGCCCGCGATGACTGCCCCTTCGTTCGCAGCCTGCCGCTCTTCCCACAACATATTGCGCGCCTTTTCTTGCATTCCCCGCTCTTTTGTGGCCGTCTGGGCGCCATGAGATTCCAACGGCTGCGCCTTCTCGGCTTCAAGAGCTTCTGCGAGGCTGCCGACTTCGTGATCGAGCCGGGTCTTACCGGCGTGGTCGGGCCGAACGGCTGCGGCAAGTCCAATCTCGCCGAGGCCCTGCGCTGGGTCATGGGCGAGAATTCCTACAAGAACATGCGCGGGTCGGGGATGGACGACGTCATCTTCGCAGGCGGCGGCAGCCGTCCGGCGCGCAATCTTGCGGAAGTCGGTCTCGTTCTCGACAACTCGCGCCGCGCCGCGCCGGCCGCTTTCAATGATTGCGACACCATCGAGGTGTCGCGCCGCATCGAGCGCGAGGCGGGCTCCGTCTATCGCATCAACGGGCGCGAGGTGCGCGCCCGCGACGTGCAGCTTTTGTTTGCCGACGCCTCTACGGGAGCGCGCTCGCCGTCGCTGGTGCGGCAGGGCCAAATCGGCGAAATCATCGCGGCCAAGCCGCAGGCGCGCCGGCGCATCTTGGAGGAGGCGGCGGGCGTCGCCGGCCTGCATTCCCGCCGCCACGAGGCCGAGCTGCGCCTTGCCGCCGCCTCGGAAAATCTGACCCGGCTCGAGGATGTGCTCAAGCAGGTCGAAGACCAAGCCGACGGCCTGAAGCGGCAGGCGCGGCAGGCGGCGCGTTACCGCGCGCTGGCGGCGCAGATTCGCAAGAACGAGGCGCTGGCCGCGCTGATCGCCCACCGTCTCGCGGCGAACCTCGTCGATCAGGCCGAGCGCAAGCTCCAGGGGGATATTCGCCTGGTCGGCGAGCGCACGCTGACGCAGGCGGAGGCGGCGCGCCTGCAGGCCGTCGCTGCGCATGCCTTGCCGCCGCTGCGGGAACGAGAGGCGGAGGCGGGCGCGGCCCTGCACCGACTGGTGGTGGCGCGCGAGGCGATCGACGCCGAGGAGAAGCGCGCTCACGAGCGCATCGCCGAGCTGACGCGCCACAGCGAACAATTTGTCCACGATCTGGAGCGCGAGCGCGCGCTGATCGAGGACGCCGCCGAAGTGGCGCAGCGTCTGGAGGAGGAGCGCGCCGAGCTCGTCAATCAGGATGCGCAAGGGTCGGAGCGCGAGGCGCAGGCGCGTGAGCGCCTTGCGGAGGCCGAGGCGTTGCTGGCGCAAGCCGAGGCGGAGCTTGCGTCCGCGCAGGCTTTGCTCGCCGGCGTCAGCGCCCAGCGCGCGGCGCTCGAGGCCGCGTTGCGCGAGGAGCATCAGCGCGTCGCGCGGTTCGAGGCGGAACTGACGCGCCTGGAGACGGAATTCGCGCTCATCGCCGGACAGGGCGGCGGCGAGGAAGCAGCAAAGCTCGAGGCGGCCTACGAGGCTTTGAACGAGGACGCGCGCGAGGCTGACGGCGCGGCCCTGGCCAGCGAGGGCGCGCACGCGACGGCGCGCGCCGCCGAGGCGGCGGCGCGAGGCCCCTGGCAGGAGGCTTCAAACCGCGCGCAACGGCTCGAGACCGAGGTGCGCACGCTCGAAAAGCTGCTGCAAGCGGGAACGGGCGGCCTGTGGGCGCCCATCGTCGAGGCGATCAGCGTCGCCAAGGGTTACGAGACGGCGCTTGGCGCGGCGCTGGGCGACGATCTCGAGGCGTCCGCCGAAACTTCCGCGCCGGCGCATTGGGCGATGACCTCGGGCGCCGACGATCCGCCGCTGCCGCCCGGCGTCGCGCCGCTCGCCACACTGGCGCAGGCGCCGCCGGCGCTCGCCCGCCGCCTCGCGCAGATCGGCGTCGTGTTGCGGAGCGAAGGCGCGGCCTTGCGGAGCCTGTTGCAGCCGGGCCAGCGGCTCGTCTCCAAGGAAGGCGATCTGTGGCGCTGGGACGGCTTCACCCAGGCCGCCGAGGCGCCGACCGCCGCCGCGCGCCGGCTCGTCGAGAAGAACCGGCTCGCCGATTTGCGGCAGGAGGCCGCCTTGGCGCGCCAGCTCGCTGACGCCGCCGCCGATCAAGCGCAGGCGGCGCAGGCCGTCTTGCGCGACGCGGCTTTGCAAGAAAGCCAAGCCCGCGAGGCGCAGCGGCGCGCGCGCGCGCAAGCGGAGGAGGCGCGCGAACGCCATGCCGCCGCGGCGCGCCGCCAGGCGCAGATCGCCTTACGTCTCTCGGCGCTGGCGGAGGCCAAGGCGCAAATCGTCGCCAATCGTGACGAAGCGGCGCACAAGCGCGGCGCCGCCGCAGAGGCGCTCGACGAACTCGATGCGGAGGCCTCGCTCGCCGGCGCTCTCGAGCATGTCCGCGCCAAGGCGACGGCCGAGCGGGCGCAGCTCGGCGAAGCGCGCGCGGCGCTCGCCTCCTTGCGTCACGAGGGCGAGGCCCGCGCCGCCCGCAAACAGGCGATCATGCGCGAACTCGCCTCCTGGATGGAGCGGCGCGACAAGGCGCAAGATCGGCTCGCCGAGCTGGAGGCGCGTCTTCAGGCCGCGCGCGCCGAGCAGCAGAGGTTGAGCGACGCGCCCGAGGTTTTCTTGCAGCAGCGGCGCGCGCTGATGAGCAGCCTGGAGGCCGCCGAGGCGGCCCGCCGCGCGGCGTCCGACGCGCGCGCCGGCGCCGAGACTGCGCTTGCCGACGCCGACCGCGCTTCGCGCGTCGCGCTCGAGGCGATGAGCGCCGCGCGCGAGGAGAAAGCGCGCAGCGAGGCGCAGCTGGAGGGGGCGCGTCAGCGCGCAGCCGACGTCGAACACGCCATCGCCGTGGAGCTGGGCGCGACGCCGCAGGCGCTCGCCGAACTGGCGGGCGTCGGCGCCGACGCCGAGCTTCCCCCTCTCGAGCAGATCGAGAGCCGGCTCGAACAGCTCAAAGCCGTTCGCGAACGGCTGGGGCCCGTCAATCTGCGCGCCGAGCAGGAACTCGCCGAGGTCGAGGCGCAGCGCGACAAGATGATCGCCGAGCGCGACGACTTAAGCGAAGCGATCAAGAAACTGCGCGGCGCCATCGCCAGCCTCAACAGGGAGGGACGCGAGCGCCTGCTCTTAGCCTTCGACGTGGTCAACGCCCATTTCAAGGAGCTGTTCGTCTCCCTGTTCGGCGGCGGCGCGGCGGAGCTGCAACTCGTCGAGAGCGACGATCCCTTGGAGGCGGGCCTCGAGATTCTGGCCCGCCCGCCCGGCAAGAAGCCGCACACCATGACGCTGTTGTCGGGCGGCGAACAGGCGCTCACCGCGCTGTCGCTGATCTTCGCGGTGTTCCTGACCAACCCGTCGCCGATCTGCGTGCTCGACGAGGTGGACGCGCCGCTCGACGACGCCAATGTCGAGCGCTTCTGCGACCTCTTGGACCAGATGCGCAACAAGACGGACACCCGCTTCGTCGCCATCACCCACAACCCGATCACCATGGCGCGCATGGACCGGCTGTTCGGCGTGACCATGGCCGAGCGCGGCGTCTCCCAACTCGTGTCGGTCGATCTCGTCGAGGCGGAGAGGTTCGTGAAGGCGAGTTGAAGGGGCTGGTTAATCATGTGCAGCCATTGCGCAAAACTTCTCTTGCAACTGTGCAGCCATTGCACTATGTCCTGCTCCTGAGTGGAAGGTCGGGCGATGCCCGAGATCGTCCGGCTGAAGCGATGCAGGATTTGCGTCTACCCGGGAGATCATCGGCCCCCTCACTTCCATGTGAGAGGCTCGGGATGGAGAGTAGCCGTCGATCTCGTGACGTTCCAAGTTCGAGGACGCGGAGAGAAACTCGCCATAGAGGAGGCGATCGCATGGGCAAGGGCGCCCGATAACGGCTTTCGGCTTGCCCATGAATGGAGAAGGCTCAATGAACGCGAGTGAAGAATTTCTGGATACGGGCGCTGTCATGGCCCGCATCGCCGAGATTCGCGTCGTTGGCCCCAGCACGCTCGAAATCGACTGGGCCGAAGGCATGCGGGCGGGCCGCAGGGATGTGCTCGATCTGACGCCTCTTGTTGGCAGCTATAAGGTCTATCGGCCTTTGCGCGGCGCCCCGGAATTATTTGCAACAGCTCGTCTGATCGAAGACGGCGACGTCGTGGCTTGGAGCGGCGCCGATCTGGAGATGACCGCCGAGCTTATCGAGACGCTCGCCGAGCAAGCGATGACTCCGGAAGATTTCGCGCGCTTTCTTGTAAAGAACAATCTGACGCACGAAGCGGCCGCCGCTCTTCTGGGCCGTAGTCGGCGTCAGATCGAATACTATCTGGCGCGAGGACCAATCCCCCGCGTCGTCGCGTTGGCTTGCTTCGGCTATGAGGCGTTCGCCGCCCGTCAACGGTCTGACGCGGCCTGAGCCCACCTCGTTCCTCGAGCGAGAGGATTACGGCGCCAGTGCGCTAATTTCATCCTCGTCACGCTTTTTCGAAGTCTTCGGGCCGCGTTGGCCGGCGCGGAGGATGCGGCCGGTTTTTGACGTGGCAAAGAAGTTCCCACACGGTTTGTAAGATTTATGCGCCAAAACCAGCCACATGATTTTTAAGGGATTTCATGTTGCAGAAAATTGGTGCAGAATGGCAGGGCTTTTCGCGCCCCTCGGGGCGGCCGTTTCGTGGTCGGATTTGCGCCGTGGATACGCAGGATATCATCGGTAGGCTGCGGGAGAATGAGGCGGCCTTGCGGGCGCAGGGCGTGGCGCATGCCGCCCTGTTCGGCTCTCGCGCGCGCGGCGACAACCGGCCCGACAGCGACATCGACATCATGGTCGAAATAGCGCCGGAGGCCCCCGTCGGCGTGTTTGAATATGTCGCCATCACACAATATCTCGCCGACCTGTTTCCAAACCGCGTCGATGTGGCGAACCGCAGCAAGTTGAAAGCGCTCGTTCGGCCGTCCGCCGAACGAGAGGCGGTCTATGCTTTCTAACAAGGCGCGTCTGGCGCTGTTCGATATTCGAGACAACGGCGAGCTGGCGCAGGAGTTTGTTGCAGGACCGTCTTTCGGGGCTTTCACCGCCGATCGACGCACAGTCTACGCGGCCACGCGCGCGCTCGAGATCATATCCGAAGCGGCGCGTCGCCTTCCCCAAGCCTTGCGCGACCGCCACCCCGAATTGCCGTGGCGCGCAATCATGGGCGCGGGAAATGTTTACCGCCACGACTATGACAACGTGGCCGAGGAATTTGTCTGGCGCACCCTGCACGAACATGTTCCCGTGTTTCTGGCCGTTGTCGCCGATGAAATAGCACGGCTCGGCGACACGCCATGATCTACGGCTACCCACGAGTCTCAAGGGACGGCCAGAGCGTTGGCGCGCAGGTGAAGCAGATCACAATTACAGTGACAGTGCGCTAATTCCAGCCTCGTCGCGCTTTGTCGAAGTCTTCAGGCCGCGTTTGCCGGCGCGGAGGATGCGGCCGGTCGGTTCGCTCCAGGCTCGCGCGAAAGGTCGCGCCCGCCGAACGGGCGGCCGATGCTGTTGGCCCGCCGCAGACGCTCGAACGCGTGGAGATCTGGCTTTGCTTCAAGAAATGCGGCGATCGGCCCGAAACGTTCGGCTCCGGGACCGATGTTGGTCACGCCGTCGGGCTCGCCGGTCATTGAATGCGCTGTCACCGTAATCCGCGACGCGTCTGGCGACCGCCTCTCGGGGGCTAGCGCCCTTGGCAAGCTTCGCGATATCTCCGGCAATTGCCCTGGCCCTGCTCGCCCAGCTCCTCCTTGTTGAGGCACGCTTGCCGCAATTCCCTGCAATCGCTTCGGTAGACAGATCGGCCTTGGTAGGAGCGATGGTAGCCAGGCTCTATTCGGATGCCTCCCGGCCCAAACTCAATACCCTGTGAGAACCCTGAAGTGGGAACGGCAAAGAGGGCCGCAGTAGCTATGGCGAGGACATAAGTGCGCATGATCTCCTCCCGCTGCATCATCGCAAGGACAACCGCAGCGGAGCTGAATGGTTCCCCTGCCTCGCTTCATTTCATTCGCTGCCGGTTCGGCGCGGGATCGCGAGCCGTATCCTTTTAATCGTCACGCCCGGTTTGCGTTGGTTCGCTGCTTTTCTCGCAGTCGCGAAAAATCCTTCCCCACGCAATCATCGCTTGATCGATATTGTCTTTATTTTTCAATAGGTTTTGAGTCGCGAGCGCCGTCTTGACTTCACCTTGCCCCGCCCATATGTTGCGCGCGCTCGAAGCGGCTCGGTCGCGTCGATTTCCTTATCTCCTCGCCCCTCGTCAGACCATTCGCCGGCAATCATCTAACAACTCGCATCTTAAATCACGGCGCGAGGCGGAGAGAGCCGATGAGCAGTCCCGAACAAGGCGACAGCGACGATTTGCGCGCGCGGCTGGCGGCGCTCTCCGCAAGCTTGCGGAAGCGCGAGGCGGAGCGGCGCGAAGATGGCGCCGGGACATCGCCGGTCGAGGGGTCGTTTGGACGGGCGATGAGCGTCGGGCTCACCGTTTTTTCCGAATTCGCAGCGGCGATCATTGTCGGCGCGGCGATCGGCTGGCAAGGCGATATCTGGTTCGGCACCGCGCCGTTGCTGCTGATCGTCTTCTTGCTGCTCGGAGCGGCGGCGGGATTTTGGAATGTCTATCGCGTCGCGGCGCCGAAAGAACCGCCGAGCGACGCGCCTTAAAGACTAGCGGCGCGCAATTTGTAGCGCCGACGATGAAAGGGCCGGACTTAGCCGTCCGGGGCGGGCGATGAATCCGACCGAGCAGTTCGAGCTCACGCGCCTTGCGCCGATCCATCTGTTCGGCGTCGACGCCTCCTTCACCAACGCCGCGGCGTTCATGCTGCTTGCGGCGCTCGGCGTCGTCGCTTTGATGATGTTGGCCACCGCGCCGCGGGCGCTCGTGCCGGGCCGCGGACAGGCGCTTGCCGAAGCCCTCTACGAATTCGTCGCCAGCACGGTGCGCTCCACGGCGGGCGCGGAGGGGATGCGCTTCTTTCCGTTCGTCTTCACGCTGTTTGCGTTTTTGCTGATCGCCAACCTCATCGGCCTCGTCCCTTACACGTTCTCGGTGACGAGCCAGATCGTCGTGACCTTCGCCTTCGCGGCGTTCGTGATTTCGACTGTCGTTCTTTACGGCTTCTGGCGCCACGGCTTCCGTTTCCTAAAACTGTTCCTGCCGTCGGGCGTGCCGGCGCCGGTGCTCCTCATCCTGGCGCCGATCGAGATCATCTCCTTCCTGTCGCGCCCGGTCTCGCTGTCGGTTCGACTGTTCGCCAACATGCTGGCCGGCCATATCACCTTGCAGGTGTTCGGCGGCTTCGTGCTGGTCCTCACCGGCGGCGGCATATGGGCGATTCTGGCGCCGATTCCGCTCTTTGCGACGGTCGCCATGTTCGCTCTCGAATTGCTCGTCGCCTGTCTGCAGGCGTTCGTCTTTGCGGTTTTGACTTGCGTCTATCTCAATGACGCGATCCACCCGGGCCACTGATAATTCATCAACAACAAATGGTCGCCCGTAACCAAGCCTGAAGCAGGAGAACATGATGGATTGGACTGCAGCAAAATACATCGGCGCGGGCCTCGCGGCGATCGGTTCGGGCGCCGCGGCGATCGGCGTCGGGTTGATTTTCGGCAATTTCGTCAATGGCGCGTTGCGCAATCCGTCGGCCGCCGCCGGCCAGTTCACCAACGCCATCATCGGCGCGGCGCTCGCCGAGGGCCTCGGCATCTTCGCCTTCCTTATCGCCATTCTGCTCTACCTGAAGTAAGACGCTCCAATGACAGCAAATCCTTCTCCCGCGTTGCGGGAGAAGGCAGCGCGCGAATGCGCGACGGATGAGGGCCCTCACCCGACCCGGCTTCGCCGGGCCACCCTCTCCCGCTTTGCGGGAGAGGGACGTCGTCCCGCCCGCCGCCCGCGCGGGCGCGTCAACTGATTCGTAAAGTTTCGGAGTCGTCATGGCGATCATCGATCTTGCCGCCGCTGAGGGGGCGGCGCGCGCCGCAACCGAGGGGCCGGCGGCGACGCACGGAACCTTGGCGCAGGGCGGCAAACAAGAGGCAAGCTCGGACTTTCCGCCGTTCGATCCGGCCAATTTCGCGCCGCAGCTGGTGTGGCTGGCGCTGATCTTCGGCGTTCTCTACGCGCTCATGGCGCGGATTGCGCTGCCGCGCGTCGCGTCCATCTTGAGCGACCGCGAGAGCGCCATCGAGACCGATCTTTTGGCCTCCAGGGAGTTGCAGGCGAAGGCGCAAAGCGCCGCCGCCGAGAACGACGCGACCTTGCGCGCCACCAAGGCGCGGGCGCAGGCGATCGGGCGCGCGGCGCAGCAGCAGGCGAGCGCGGAGGCTGAGGCGCGCCGCGTCGCGCTGGATGCGCAGTTTTCCGCCAGGCTCAAAGCCGCCGACGCGCAGATCGCCGCAGCGAAAGCGCAGGCGCTCGCGCATGTCGAGGACATCGCCCAAGACGCCGCTGGTTCGATCCTCCAGAAACTGACCGGCAAGCCCGCCGACCCGAGGGCGCTGGCGGCTGCGTTGGGGGCCCTGAAGAGCTGAGAGGAAGACGGGAATGCATTACGACGCCGAACTGTTCGTCGCGATCGGCTTCGCCATTTTTCTGGGCGTCTTGGGCTGGGCGGGAGCGCACCGGAGGCTGACGGCGGCAATCGATTCGCGCGTAAATCGCATTGCGAGCGAACTGGCGGAAGCCGAACAACTGCGCGCGGAAGCCGAAGCCCTGCTCGCCTCCTTCGAGAAGAAGCGCGAAGAGACGGAAGCCGACGCCAAGGCCATCGTCGCGCAGGCGAAGTTGGAGGCCGAACTGCTCGCCAGGGAAGCGCATGAGCGCATCGCCGAGCTCGTGGAACGGCGCACGAAGCAGGTCGAGACCAAGATCGCCATGGCCGAGGCGCAGGCGACAGCGGACGTGCGCGCCGCCGCCGCCGACGCCGCGGTGAAGCTCGCCGAGACCGTGCTGCGTCAAGGCGTTGCCGGGACAGACTTCGTCGCAGCCGGCGTCGAGGAGGTGAAGGCGCTGGCGCACCGAGCGTGACGCTCAGAGAGTGGTCGGCGGCCTAATGGCCTGCGTCAGCAAAATTGATAGGATCGAACTCTCGTCGGAGGTAGCTCGAATGCGAGCCTGAAGGCTCGCGGTCCGGGTTCCGCGTCGCTTGGACCGCGAGCCTTCAGGCTCGCAAAACGAACAAACGTCCGGCGCTCCCTTCAATTTGCATGTCGGCACCGTGGCCCCGACCCGATAGGTCTTCGACTGCAGCACGACTCCGTCCTTTTGGCGACGCGCCGCAATGCGCAGGTTGCCGAAATAGGACCCGGGTTGGCCGGCCGGCCCCAAGATGGCGGCGCCTTCCACGCCGACCTTGATGGCGATGGCGTCGCCTTGCAGCGAGCACTCGCGCGCCATGAGGCCCAAGGTCAGTTGATAGCGCACGTCGGCGCTGTCGGCGCCGGCCGGCGCGCGCAGCGACGACGTTTTGCTTTCGACGAGAATTTCCGGGCACTCCAACGAAGCGGCGCTCGGCGGCGGTTGCCGACCCGGCGCCGCAGGCCGCGCTTCTTCGCGGTCGCCGAAAACGCCGCGGAACGGGTTCCGCCAGTCGAAGCCGTAGGCGCAGTTGGTAAACAGCGCCAAGGCCAAGGCGCCGGCGGCCAATCGTTGCAATCTAACCATTCCTCCCATCAGACCTCGCTCCAGCGTTTTTTAAACAGCGGCTGTCCAATGTCCGCGCGCGTCGACGCGATCACGGCAAATGCGCGTATCCTTCCTTGAAACCCGATAGAGACACTGGCAGGCCGACGCCCTCCTCCGGCGTCTCGTAAATGATGAAGGTCGCCGTCTTGCCCGACTTCATCTGCTCGATGAGTTTGTCTTCCATGACGACCTCGGCGATGCAGCCGGTCGGCCGACATTTCACGAAACCGGCGCGTCCAACGTCGGTTTGATCGATCTTGAGCCCGAGCCCATTCGGCAACAGCACGCCGAGCGGCGCGATGACGCGCAGCAGGCTCTTGCTGTCGCCGGTCTTGAGGACGACCACCACCAGATTGACGTTCGGCTTGTCCTCGGCGACGACGCTCTGCACGAGAGCGCATTGTTCCTTACTGGCGGCGGGCGGCTTTTCGCAGCGCACCTCCCAGTCGCCGTGCTTGGACTTGACGACGCCCTGCGCCGTGGCGTCGACGCCGGCCAAGCCGACCGAGCAGCAAGCGGCGAGACCCGCGACCACGTGTCGCAACCATGTTCGCGGCGGCGCCGCTCGTATCGCCGTCATCATTGCCCTTGGTCCCACTGGCGGCGCGTTTCCGCAAGGCCCAAAGCGTAGTCGGGGCTGAATTGGGGGGCGAGGCTCGGGCCCGCGCCGCTTTGCGAAACTGCCTAGCAAATGGTCGTAAGCTGTCAAGTTTTGCGGCAATATCGCCGCAAATGCGCGGCGCCGATAGCGCGCCGCGACGATTTGTCTGTGCCATTGTGGCGCCGCGGCAATTGCGCGAGCGCGTCGTTTGTGGTTGAACCCCGCCGGGATGCCGACTCGATCTTGTCATTAGCATGGCAAGGCGCGTTTATAACCCACCGTCAGATCCAAAGGTTCGAAAGGCCATCTTCATGCTCACCGCCAATCGACACATTATCCGCCGCGCGGCCCCGACAGCCGGCGCATTGTTTTTGGTCTTCTGGTTTGCTGGCGTCGCGGCGGCTGGAGCAGTGGGACAACCGGAGGCAGGCGGCGTCGGACTGCCCGTCATGGTTACGCCCGTCGGGCAGGAAACCCAAGCCTTCTATAATGGCGTGCTGCTGCCGATCATCAGCTTCATCGCGCTGTTTGTTTTCGCCCTTCTCGTTTATGTCGGATGGCGCTTCAACGAGCAGACCAATCCGGTCCCGTCGAAGCTGACGCACCATACCGGCCTCGAGATCACCTGGACGCTGATCCCGGTTCTCATCCTTCTCTTCATTTCGATCCCCTCGTTCCGCCTTCTCGCGCATCAGGTCGAGATCCCCGACGCCAAAGTGACCATCAAGGCGACGGGCAACCAGTGGTACTGGTCGTACCGATATCCCGAGGATCAAGGCGGGTTCGCCTTTGATTCGATGATGAAGCCGGAGGCCGATCTCAAGCCCGGCGACCTGCGTCTCCTCGCCGTCGACAATGAAGTGGTCGTGCCGGTGAACGAAGTCGTGAAGGTGCAAGTCGTCACCAACGACGTCATTCATTCGTTCGCCGTGCCGGCGTTCGGCGTGCGCATCGACGCCATTCCGGGGCGTTTGAACGAGACTTGGTTCAAGGCCGAGACAGAAGGCGTCTATTACGGCAGTTGCACGAACATCTGCGGCAAGGATCACGCATTCATGCCGATCGCGGTCCGTGTCGTCAGCCACGAGAAATATGACGAATGGCTGGCCGAGGCGACCGTAAAATTCGCCAAGGCCGATGCGCCTTTGCACGTCGCCGCTGACCAAGCGCGGCGGTGATCGTCCAACGCACGAACCAACGGCAAGAATTCGAGGAACATGAACATGGCGAGCTCTACCACGGTTGACGCCCACGACCGCCCGAGGGGGCTGGGTCGCTTTCTCTTCTCCACCAATCACAAGGACATCGGCACTCTCTACATCATCGTCGCACTCATCGGCGGTCTCGTCGGCTTTCTGATGTCGATCGCGATCCGGGCCGAGCTGACGCATCCCGGCATCACCATTTTTCCGGGCCTTGCGCAACTGCTGCACGGCGTCGATCCGGCCATGGCGCTCGACGCCGGCAAGGATCTCTACAACGTGTTCATCACCGTGCATGGCGTCATCATGATTTTCTTCTTCGTCATGCCGGCGCTGATCGGCGGCTTCGCCAACTGGTTCATCCCGATCATGATCGGGGCGCCGGACATGGCGTTCCCGCGCCTCAACCTCGTTTCCTTGTGGCTGCTCGTCGGGTCGCTGGTGCTGGCGGTGCTGTCGTTGTTCGTCGAAGGCGCCCCCGGAATGCATGGCTTCTCCGGCGGCTGGACGTTCTATCCGCCGCTCTCGGCCAATTTGGGCAGTCCGGGGCCGGCGATGGACTTCGTGATCTTGGCGCTGCATCTGCTCGGCGCCTCGTCGATCCTGGGTTCGATCAACTTCATCGCCACGATCTTCAACATGCGCGCTCCCGGCATGACGCTGCACAAGATGCCGCTGTTTGCTTGGGCTATTCTGGTGACCGCCTTCCTGCTCGTCATCACCCTGCCGGTTCTCGCGGGCTGCATCACCATGCTGCTCACCGACCGCAATTTCGGAACCTCGTTCTATGATCCGGCCGGCGGCGGCGATCCGTTGCTGTTCCAGCATCTGTTCTGGTTCTTCGGTCATCCGGAAGTCTACATCCTGATCCTGCCGTCCTTCGGCATCATCAGCCACGTCGTGTCGACTTTCTCGAAGAAGCCGGTGTTCGGCTATCTCGGCATGGCCTATGCGATGGTCGCCATCGGCTTCATCGGCTCGATCGTGTGGGCGCACCACATGTTCATCGTCGGCATGTCGCTCAACGCCCAGCGTTACTTCATGTTTGCGACGATGGTCGTCGCGGTGCCGACGGGGATCAAGATCTTCTCTTGGATCGCCACCATGTGGGGAGGCTCGATTTCTTTCCGCGCCCCGATGATTTGGGCCATGGGCTTCATCTTCGTGTTCACCATGGGCGGCGTCACCGGCGTCGTTCTCGCCAACGCTTCGGCGGATCGACAGCTGCACGAGACCCAATACCTCGTCGCGCACTTCCACTACACGATGTCGCTCGGCGCGGTGTTCGCCATCTTCACCGCGGTCTACTACTGGTTCCCGAAGATGACGGGCTATCTTTACAATGAGACCCTGTCCAAGGTGCACTTCGCGCTTCTGTTCATCGGCATCAATCTGACCTTCTTCCCGCAGCATTTCCTGGGGCTCGCCGGCATGCCGCGGCGCTATATCGACTATCCGGACGCTTTCGAGTTGTGGAACGTCTGGTCGTCGATCGGCGCCTACATCTCCGCGGTCAGCGTCATCATCTTCTTCTATGTGATAATCGACGCCTTCGTGCGCAGGCGGGCCGCCGGCGCCAATCCTTGGGGCGTTGGCGCCACCACGCTGGAATGGACGCTGTCGTCGCCGCCGCCGTTCCATCAGTTCCAGACGTTGCCGCGCATCACGGGTTCGGGGCATCAGTGATGAAATGGCCGGTCGGGGCGGCGCGGAAGTCACGCGCCGCTCCGGCTGGCGGAACTGAAAGCCGAGGGCGGCGCTATGAGCATTCATGGCGCCGCCGACAGTCGAGAGCCGATCGGGCCTTGCCGGAGAAGAAGCGTCCGCGCTGCTCAGCTTTTTCGGGTTTGATCGTGGCCAATCGAGCGAAGTGAGACATGAGCGACGCCTCGTTTGCAATCAATGAAAGCATGGTCCCGCGCGTGCCGATCGCGGCGCCCGGCGACTATCTCGCGCTTCTCAAGCCGCGCGTCATGTCGCTCGTGGTGTTCACGGCGCTGGCCGGTCTGCTGCTCGCCCCCAGCCCGCCGCACCCGATTATCGGATTTGCGTCTTTGTTGGCGATTGCCGTCGGGGCCGGCGCGTCGGGCGCGCTCAATATGTGGTACGACGCGGACATCGACGCGCTGATGAGCCGTACGCGCCAGCGTCCCATTCCGGCCGGAAGGCTGGCGCGCGAGGAAGCGCTGGCGTTCGGTCTGGTGCTGGCGGGCATGTCGGTGCTCACGCTCGGGCTGGTCGCCAACTGGCTGGCGGCGGCGCTGCTCGCCTTCACCATCTTCTTTTATGTCGTCGTCTATACGATCTGGCTCAAACGGTTGACGCCGATGAACATCGTCATCGGCGGGGTCGCCGGGGCGTTGCCGCCGATGGTGGGTTGCGCCGCCGCTTCGGGCTCGCTTAGTCTGGCAAGCTTCGTCTTGTTTGCGATTATCTTCATCTGGACGCCGCCGCACTTTTGGGCGCTGGCCTTGCTCAGAAGCGAGGATTATGGCCGCGCTGGCGTTCCGATGTTGCCCAATGTCGCCGGACCCGACCGCACGCGGCTTGAGATTTTGGCCTATTCCATCTTGCTTGCGCCGATCGGGGCGCTGCCGTACCTGCTCGGTTTCGCGTCGGCGGTCTATGGCGTCGTGGCGATCGGCTGCGGTCTCGCGCTCGCCCGTCTCGCTTGGACAGTTTTCCGCGAGCGCCGTGGCGACGTTGCAACGAGCGCGGCGCGGCGTCTGTTCCTGTTCTCGATTATCTATCTGTTCTCGCTCTTTTTGACGCTGGTGGTCGAACGCCTCGCCAGTCCGTGGTTCGGCTGAGCGCGGCGAAGGGAATTTCTATTCGTATAGCGAGACAAGGCGTGACGAGGCGAGACGGGACAATGAGCAGATGATGGCAGCGCAGACGCCCAAAGGAACAAACGAAAAGAAAGGAATTGTTCTGACGCCGGAACAGGCGCGGAGCCGGCGGGCGCGCAATATCGCCATCGGCTTGGCGGTGGCGTTGTTCATCGCGCTGTTTTACTTAGTGACCATCGTCAAGCTTGGCGGCGGCGTCGCTCGCTTGCCGGCATGAGATCGCGATCATGAGTTCTGACGCCACCCAAAAACAAACGCGAGCCCGGCGCAAAGCTGCAAGCTTTGCCGTTTTGGGCGCGGCGGCGATGCTCGCTTTGTCGTTCGCCTCGGCGCCGCTCTATCGGATGTTTTGCGCCGCGACGGGTTTCGGCGGCAAGACGCAGGTCGCCAAGGTCGCGCCGGCGCGGATGGGCGAACGCACCCTGACGGTGCGCTTCGACGCCAATGTCGCGCGCGATCTGCCGTGGCGTTTCGAACCCGAGGTCGCCAAGCTAACCCTGCGCACCGGCCAGACGGCGACCGTTATCTATAAGGTCGCCAATCTTTCGGACCACGAGACCAGGGGCGTCGCCGCCTATAACGTCAGCCCGGAACAGGCCGGCGCCTATTTCGACAAGCTGGTTTGTTTCTGTTTCCAGGAGCAGAAACTCGCCGCGCGCGAAAGCGCCGAATGGCCGGTGGTGTTTTTTCTCGATCCGGCCTTGGAGTCCGACGCGATGATGCGGCGAGTCGAGGAAGTGACGCTGTCCTACTCGTTCTTTGCGGCCAAGTCGGCGCCGCCGGCGGCGTCAGCCGCGCCGACCAGGACCATGAGCGAGGCGGCAGAAAAACCGAAATCGTGATGAGTTTTCCCATGGGCTGTTCGGGCGCGTGGGATGGGGAGCGAAAATCTTGGTGAAACTTGCCGGCGATCCGGCGCAGCGAAGGAAAAGACCATGGCCAACGGACACGCGAAACCAGACCACGACTATCATATCGTCGAGCCCAGCCCGTGGCCGCTCATCGGCGCTGTCGGGGCGTTGTTCACGGCGATTGGCGCCATCTTGTGGATGAAGGGCTTGCCCATTGCCGGGATCAAGATCGGCAGCGCCGTGTTCGGCGTCGGTCTTTTTGGCATTCTCTTCACCATGTATGGGTGGTGGGCGGACGTCGTCAACGAGGCCGAGTATCAAGGCCATCACACGCCGGTCGTGCGGCTTCACCACCGCTACGGCATGATTCTGTTCATCGTCTCGGAGGTGATGTTCTTCGTCGCCTGGTTCTGGGCTTACTTCAATTCCAGCATCTTTCCCGCCGATCCTGCGCAAGTCATGCGCTTGGGGCTGTTCCAAGGCGTGTGGCCGCCGCAGGGAATCGAGGTGCTGAATCCGTGGCATTTGCCGCTGCTCAATACCGTCATTCTGCTCACGTCCGGCGCAACCGTCACCTGGGCGCATCATGGTCTGCTGCGCAATGACCGCGGGGTTCTCAAGAAGGGCCTCCTCCTGACGATCGCGCTGGGGCTGCTGTTTACCTCCATTCAGGCCTATGAGTTTGCGCACGCGCCGTTCGCTTTCAAAGGCTCGATCTACGGATCGACCTTCTTCATGGCGACGGGCTTTCATGGCCTGCATGTCATCATCGGCACGATTTTCCTGATCGTGTGTCTGTTGCGCGCCCAGCGTGGACAGTTCAAGCCTGAACAGCATCTCGGCTTCGAATTCGCCGCCTGGTATTGGCACTTCGTCGACGTTGTTTGGCTTTTCCTGTTCTCCTGCATATATGTGTGGGGAACATGGGGCGGAACGTTCGAATGAAGCCGCGCAGGCGGATTGATGCTTCATGAAGCGCGCCTTTAGGGGCGTTTACGCAAAATCGACGGTCACGGCGCGTCCGTGACCGTTCGCGTTTAAGACGAGGAAGTCATGTCGGTTCCTGAGTATCCTCCGGTCTCTCCTTATGTGACTGGAGTCGTCGGGAGATGTCCGCGTTGCGGCAAGGGTCGGCTGTTCTCGGGTCTGCTCGCTCTGGCGCCGTCGTGCGAGGTCTGCGGGCTCGATTATTCTTTCGCCGATTCAGGCGACGGGCCGGCGATGTTCGTGATGCTGATCGCCGGGTTCATCGTTCTTGGCGCCGCGCTCTGGTTGGAGGTCGCCTATCAGCCGCCCTACTGGCTCCATGCGCTCATTTTCCTGCCGTTTTCGGTGCTCGTGTGCATTGGTCTTCTGCGGCCGACCAAGGGGCTACTGATCACCTTGCAATATTTCCACAAAGCCGAAGAAGGCCGGCGCGTGGAATGAACGCCAGACTGCGCGCCTTGGGGTGGCCGGCTCTGTGCACGGCTGCGGCGGCGGTTCTTCTCGTCAGCCTCGGCGCATGGCAGTTGCGGCGGCTGAGTTGGAAGGAAGCGCTGATCGCTCGCTTGGAGACGCGCGCCCGCGCCGAGCCGGGCGCCTTGCCGCCCCGAAGCCAATGGCCGGGTCTGCGCGCCGACGATTACGAATATCGGCATGTCCGCGCCGCCGGGCGTTTCGACCTCGATCGCGAGGCGCTGATCTTCTCGAAGCCGCCCGCGGGCGGCGGGCCGGAGCCGGGCTATCTGGTGCTGACGCCATTCGTTCTCGACGATGGCGGCGTCGTGCTCGTCGATCGCGGCTTTCTCCCGTCCTCCAAAACCGGAACCGACCTGCGCCGGCGCGAGCCCGCCGGCGCCGTGACGATTGCCGGTCTGTTGCGGGCGCCGCAAGCGCGCAACGCCTTCACCCCCGCCGACGCTCCCGAGAAGGGGGTGTGGTATACCAGCGATCCGCTGAAGATCGCCGCATCTCTGCAAATCGCCGACGCGGCGCCGTTCAGCATCGATCTGGACGCGCCCGCGGCGCCGACCCGCGGCGCCGATGGCCTGCCCCGCCCCTCTCCCGTGGACGCCGAAATCTCCAACAACCATCTTGCCTACGCGGTGACGTGGTTTGGCTTGGCCGTGGCCGTCGCAGGGGTGTTTGCCGTTTATGCCTATGGCGCGTTGAAGCGGGTGTGAGGCGCTGGTATACGGCCTTGTTTCGTGACTCCCCCGCGTCGGCTCGAGCGTACGGGCGTCATTGCGAGCGAAGCGAAGCAATCCACCCAGCGCGCAATGCCCTGGATTGCTTCGCCGGCGGCTCGCAATGACGGCAACCGGTTCTGGCGAGTCATGATTTGTGGCCGTTGGTTTGTGGATTAACATGGTGCGCTACATTTCGACCCGCGGCGAGGCTCCAGAACTCGCTTTTGACGACGTTCTCCTCGGCGGCTTGGCGTCGGACGGCGGCCTCTACACGCCGAGGTCCTATCCATGCCTCGAGCCAGGCGCGATCGCCGCGCTGGCGGGGCTTCCTTACGCGCAGGCGAGCGCGGCCATTATCGCGCCCTTCGTCGGCGACGCGTTCGGCGCCGATCGGCTCCTTGCCCTGACCGAGGCGGCCTATTCGTCGTTTCGCCACAAGGCGGTCGCGCCGCTGGTTCAGATATCCGACAGTCTCTTCGTTCTCGAGCTCTTTCATGGCCCGACGCTGGCGTTCAAGGACGTGGCGATGCAATTGCTCTCCCGCATGATGAATGATGTGCTGGAGCGGCGGGGATTGCGCGCCACAATCGTCGGCGCGACGTCGGGCGACACGGGCGCCGCCGCCATCGAGGCGTTTCGCGGGCTCGATCGCGTCGACGTGTTCCTTCTTTATCCGCATGAGCGCGTCTCCGAGGTCCAGCGCCGGCAGATGACCACGGCGGCGGACGCCAACATCCACACGATTGCGTTGCGCGGAACATTCGACGACGCTCAGGCGATTCTGAAGAACTTGTTTCGCGATGAGGATTTTCGCGACAGCGTCGGCCTCGCCGGCGTCAATTCGATCAATTGGGCGCGCATCGTCGCCCAGACCGTTTACTATTTCACCAGCGCGGCGGCGCTCGGCGCGCCGGCGCGCGAACTCAGCTTCGCTGTGCCGACCGGCAATTTCGGCGATGTGCTGGCCGGCCATGTCGCCAAGCGCATGGGATTGCCGGTGCGCCAGCTCGTCATCGCCACCAACGCCAACGACATTTTGGCGCGCAGCCTGACGACGGGCCGTTACGAGGTGCGCGCCGTCGCGCCAACGCAGTCGCCATCGATGGACATTCAGGTGTCGTCCAATTTCGAGCGACTGTTGTTCGACGCCTATGGACGCGACGCTCGCTCCATTCGCGCATTGATGGGCTCGCTCGAGCAGTCGCGCGCGTTCTCGATCGGCGAGCGGCCGCTTGCGGCGATCTGTGCGGAGTTCGAAGCGCATTCGGCAAGCGAAGACGAAACCAGCGCCGAAATCGCGCGCACCTATCGTGACGCCGGTTATGTGCTCGATCCGCACGCGGCGACCGGCGTGCATGCGGCGCGGCGCAGACTAAGCCGCGATCCGGCGACGCCGATGGTCGCGCTGGCGACGGCGCATCCGGCCAAGTTCCCGCAGGCGATCGAGAAGGCGATCGGTCGGCGTATGCCGTTGCCGGACCATTTCGCCAATCTCATGTCCGCGCCGGAGCGGTTCACCATACTGGACAGCGACGAGAAACTCGTCGCAAAATTCATTCGGGATCGCGCGCGCGCGGTTCGTTAGAGGCGATCATGGCTCTGTTTAGAATCGGCGGTTATGGCGAGCGTGCAATACCGATCCGCGGCGAAGGCGTCTATCTGCGCGGCGCCGACATGCGCGACTTTCCGGCCTGGGTCGACTTGCGCGAACGCAGCCGCGCCTTTCTCACGCCCTGGGAGCCGACATGGCCGCTCGACGATCTCACGCGCGCCAGTTTCCGCTACCGGGTGCGCCGTCACGCCGAGGAGATGTCGCGCGACGAGGCCTATTCTTTCCTGGTGTTTCGCGAGGGGGACGATGCGCTGCTCGGCGGCTTGACGCTCGGACACGTGCGCCGCGGCGTCTCGCAATCGGCGACGCTCGGCTATTGGATGGGCGAGCCCTTTGCGGGCAAGGGCTACATGTCGCGCGCCGTGCGCGGCGCCTTGGAATACGCCTTCGCCACGCAGCGCCTGCACCGCATCGAGGCGGCCTGTCTGCCGACCAACGTGGCCTCCTTGCGTTTGCTGGAGCGCAATGGCTTCAAACGGGAAGGCTACGCGCGGGCCTATTTGAACATCAATGGCCAGTGGCGCGATCATCTGCTGTTCGCGCTGCTCGACAGCGATCCGCGCCCATTGCGTCCGCCGTCGCCGGGGTAGGGGGCGACGCCCCTTGCCCCTTGCCCCGTTCTCGCCTATAAGCGCGGCCATCTCACAGGCGGAAATCACGCGGTTCCTGACCTTGAAGGCGCCGTTCCGGTGGCTGTTTTATGCAGCCCTCATTTTTCCGCCGTGGCTAGAACCGGAGAAAACGACTCATGGCGCTTCCTGATTTCACCATGCGCGGCCTCCTCGAGGCCGGCGCGCATTTCGGACACCAGTCGCACCGCTGGAATCCGAAGATGGCCCCTTACATATTCGGCGCGCGCAACAACATCCACATCATCGATCTCGCGCAGACCGTGCCGCTCTTGCATCAGGCGCTGATCGCGGTCGCCGACACCGTCGCCAAGGGCGGCAGGCTGTTGTTCGTCGGCACCAAGCGTCAGGCGCAGGACCAGATCGCCGACGCCGCCAAGCGCTGCGCCCAGTACTACATCAACTCCCGTTGGCTCGGCGGCACGTTGACCAATTGGAAGACCATTTCCGGCTCCATTGCGCGCCTGCGCAAGCTCGACGAGCAGTTGAGCGCCGGCGCCCAGGGCGTCACCAAGAAAGAGCGCCTCATGCTGTCGCGCGAACGCGACAAGCTGGAGAAAGCGCTCGGCGGCATCAAGGACATGGGCGGCACGCCCGACTTGATTTTCGTGATCGACACCAACAAGGAAGCGCTGGCGATCAAGGAGGCCGCCCGTCTGCGCATCCCGGTCGTCGCCATTCTCGACACCAATTGCGACCCCACTGGCGTGACCCATCCGGTGCCCGGCAATGACGACGCCGGACGGGCGATTGCGCTTTATTGCGATCTGGTCGCCAAAGCGGCGATCGACGGCATCTCGCGCGGCCAAGGTTTGCAGGGCGTGGACCTCGGCGCGGCGGAGCGTCCGCAGGTCGAGCCCTCGCTCGAGGTCGGCCGCGTCGTTCACGAAGATCTGCGCGCTGTGGAAACCGTCGCCGCCGAGCTCGAAGCTCCCGCGGAGACTTTCGAATTGCTGTCGGCGCCGCGCGGCGCTCCCGACGATCTCGCCAAGCTGCACGGCGTTGGCCCGCAAATCGTCAAGAAGCTGAACGACGCCGGCGTCTTCCACTATTGGCAGATCGCCGCGTTGACGCCGGCCGAGGTCGAAAAGGTCGATCACGATCTGAAACTCAACGGCCGTATCGTTCGCGACGGTTGGATCGAGCAGGCGCGTGCGCTGACTGCATCGTGATTTTTTCCCAAGCGTCGCCTTTTTTGGTCGAGCGATGGCGCGCCGGCCCGCGTGCGGCGCAGCGGCTTAAGGAAGGATTTTAAAGACCATGGCGAATATCACCGCCGCGTTGGTTAAAGACCTGCGCGAGAGCACCGGCGCCGGCATGATGGATTGCAAGACCGCGCTCACCCAAACCAATGGCGACATCGAAGCCGCCGTCGATTGGCTGCGCAAGAAGGGGCTGTCCAAGGCCGCCAAGAAATCGGGCCGCATCGCCGCCGAGGGACTGGTCGCCGCGAGCGTCCGCGACAACGCCGGCGTCGTCGTCGAAGTGAATTCGGAAACCGATTTTGTCGCGCGCAACGCCGATTTCCAGACGCTCGTGCGCAACATCGCGCAAGTCGCTCTCGACAGCGGCGAGAGCTGCGTCACCAAGCTCGGCAAGCTCGCTTATCCGGGCGGCGCGACGGTTGCGGAGGCGCTCGCCAACGCCATCGCCATCATCGGCGAGAATATGACGCTGCGTCGCGCGGCTCGTTTGCGGGTCGAGGAGGGCGTCGTCGGTCGTTACGTGCATGCGCAGGTTGCGGACGGGCTCGGCAAAATCGGGGTCATCGTCGCGCTCGAATCGAAGGGCGACAAGAATGTGCTCGCCGCGCTCGGGCGCCAGCTCGCCATGCATGTGGCTTCCGCCAACCCGCTGGCGCTCGACGCCGCGGGTCTCGATCCTACAACGGTCGAACGCGAAAAGGCGGTTCTCGCCGATAAGAACGCCGGCAAGCCGCCGCATGTGCTGGAGAAGATCATCCAGTCGGGTTTGAAGACCTATTACAAGGAGGTCCTGCTGCTCGAACAGCTCTCCATTCATCCCGATCATGGCGGCAAAACCATCGCCCAGGCGCTCGAGGAGGCGGCGGGCAAGGCCGGGGCGCCAATCGTCATCGGGGGTTTTGCGCGTTATGCGCTCGGCGAAGGCGTCGACAAGGCGTCGAGCGATGGCGCCGCTTGAAGGCGCCGAGGGCTGACACATGTTGCGACGCGCTGCGGCGCCGCGCAAGCGGCGCGCTGGGCCTTAGGCATCGTTCGGAAAATAAGTCGGCCGGAAGGGACGCATTTTCCCTCTCCCCGCTTGCGGGGAGAGGGTCAGGGTGAGGGGCTTGGGGTTTTACGCGCATTGCCAGCCCTCTCCCCGCAAGCGGGGAGAGGGGGCGCGCGCTCAATCGATTCGCTTATTTGCGGACGGCGCCTTAGGTCAGCAACGCCCCGGCGATCCCCGCTTAAACCGCGTCGATCTCGGCGCCGCGGTCTTGGCCGCTGACGATGGCGATTTCGAGCCCCTGCGGGCCATTCTCCCGCGCCAGAGCGGCGAGGCGTTCGGCTTGCCGCTCGCTCTCTGCGAACGCGAAACCGGTCGGGCCCCATGAGGTTTGGCCCGCGCCCGCCGCGCCCTCGCGCAGCAGCCGCATGAGCAGCGTCTCGACGCGCCGGCTGGCGAAGCGGCGTCCGCCTTGCGCTGGGGCGAAATAATCGCCGATGACGGCCTGAATTTGCGTGACGGCGGCGCCGAATGCGGCGAGGTCGCTTTCCGCTACGGCAGGCAGCGCCTGCATCAGCACGAGTCGGCAGAGCGCCCCGGCCGCATGGTCGGACAATGGCGGCAGCGTCGCGAAAGCCTCGCGCTCGCCGGCCCCGTGCAGGCCGACGGCGTCAGGATCGGCGACGAGCAGAATGCGCCAATCGGCAGGGAAGGGCAGCCGCGCCACGATCGGCGGGGTTTGCGTGTTCGCGCCGCGTCCGCCGTCCACGACCAGTCCGCCGCGGTCGAACAGCCCGGCCCCCAGCCCGGAGCGCGCGCCACGCTCCAACAGCGCCGCGTCGGCGCTGGCGTCGGCTGGCAGTCCCGTCAGGCGCCGGAGCGCGGCGCCGATGGCCAGCGCCAGCTGGGTGCCGGATCCAAGGCCGCAGTGGGCCGGTATGGCCTCATGGATAACGAGGCGATAGGCGCCGCCCGGAGCGAGCGCGGCGCTCGCCAGCTGCAAGAATTTCGCCGCGCGCGCGCTTTCGGGGCCGGTGACGCTGGGCTCTCTCGCCCGGCTCAAGGTCAGCCGCGTGCGCGGGCCGCTGATCGCCAGTCCCAGCCCGCCGAACTTGCGGCCCAGCGAGCCGTTCACGTCCAGAAAGCCGAGGTGCAACCTCGCCGCCGCGGCAACGCTCACTTGAGCCGGCATGGAACCCCTGTTTTAGCGAGTAGGGAGTAGGGAGTAGCGAACAAGATCATTATACTCGCTATTCGCTACTCGCTATTCGCTCCTCAGAAACATGAGCGGGTTTGGAACAAGGGTTGGGAGGGAGGCACTGTCATGGCGGGAGAGGAACACGCTTATCCACCCGAGGAGGTCACGGCGCGTCTAGCTGCACAATTGCCGCACTGGCGCTACGACAACGGCTGGATCAAGCGCACCTTCCACACCCATGGGTGGAAGGGGACGTTGATGGCGATCAACGCGGTGGGGCACCTCGCCGAGGCGGCCTGGCATCATCCCGACATCGCCGCCTCCTACGCCTGGGTGGAGGTGAAGCTGATGACCCATACCGCCAAGGGCGTGACCGACAAGGATTTCGAGTTGGCGCGCAAGATCGAGGAGGTCGTCTGCTGGCGGCCGGGGCGCGATGGCGGCGCCCTGGAGGGAACGCCCGCCAACGATGCGCGCTTCGCCTACATCAAATACGACGATTGACGCGGCTCACGAGAATCGCCCGGTCGTGGCCTGATGGGGCGCCCCGGAAGAAGGCCGTCGAGGAAAGGCGATCAGAGACCATGGATGCAGAGGCGTTGCGCGCCATCCAGGCGCCGATCAAGGAACGTTATCGGGCCGAGCCCGGCGCCGCCATGATCACCTTAAGCGCGCAAGGGCGGGTCGGTCATGAAGGCATTGCGTGCAGAGTCGAAACCGCCCGGGAGATCGTCGAGGCCGGGTTCCATCCGGCCACGGGCGGCGACGGCTTGCAGGCCTGCTCCGGCAATATGCTGCTCGAAGCTCTGGTCGCCTGCGCCGGCGTCACGCTCACAGCGGTGGCGACGGCGCTCGACATCAATCTTAGAGGCGGAACCGTCACGGCCGAAGGCGATCTCGACTTCCGCGGCGCCCTCGGGGTCGCCAAGGACGTACCGGTCGGATTTCGCGCCATCCGGGTGCGGTTCGATCTCGACGCCGACGCGTCGCCCGAAAAGATCAGCGCCCTGATCAAGCTCACCGAGCGCTATTGCGTCGTTTACCAGACCTTGCGCAGCGGGCCGTCTTTGTCCATCGAGGTCAAGGCCGGCTAAAACAGGCGAACGCGATGGGGGCGAATTTGGTCGAAGCCGAGAGGACGGTCGGCGCCGCGCGCTTTTTTGATCTGCTCGGAACGCGGCCCGTCATCATGGGGATCATCAATGTGACCCCCGATTCCTTTTCCGACGGCGGGCGCTTCACGACGCGCGACGCCTGTCTCGCACAGGCGCGCAAATTGGCGGCGGACGGCGCCGACATCGTCGACGTCGGGGCCGAATCGACGCGGCCGGGGCACACGCCGGTTTCCCAACACGAAGAATGGGCGCGGCTCGAGCCGGCGTTGTCCGCTCTGGTGCGCGAAGCCGGCGTTCCGGTCTCGGTCGACACGTATAAGGCTGAAACGGCGCGGCGCGCCTTGGAATGCGGGGTCGCGCTCGTCAATGACGTGTGGGGGCTGCAGCGCGATCCCGACATGGCGGCGGTCGTCGCCGCGGCGTCGGCGGGCGTCGTCATCATGCACAATCGCGACAGCGTCGACCCGGCAATCGACATCGTCGACGACATGCACAGCTTCTTCGAGCGTTCGCTCGACATCGCGCGCCGGGCGGGTATTTTGGAGCGCCACATCATCCTCGACCCCGGCGTCGGCTTCGGCAAGAGCCGGGAGCAGAATCTGGCGGCGCTGCGCGCCGTCCCCGATCTTTTGCGCTATCGGCTGCCGTTGCTCATCGGGGCGTCGCGCAAGTCGATGTTCGGAGACCTGCTCGGCGGCGCGCCGGAGGGGCGGCTCGTCGGCACGCTCGCCGCCAATCTGGTCGCGGCCATGCAGGGCGCCCATGTGTTCAGGGTGCACGACGCCGCCGAGCACCGCGCGGCGTTCAGCGTTTTGCAGGCCATCCGACAGGCGTGACGGCGGGACAACAAAATCATGAGCGAGCCACCGCCGACCCGCGTAGGCTTCGGCCTGGGCAGCAATATCGGCGACAAGCCGGGCAACATCAGGGCGGCGTTGCGGCTCATCGAGGAACGCGGCGTCGCGCAACTCGACGCCGTATCGCAGATTTATCGCACGCCGCCGTGGGGCCTTAAGGAGCAGGGCGATTTCGCCAACGCCTGCGCGTTGGGAGAGACGCGCCTGTCGCCCTACGAGCTGCTCGCCGCCGTCAAGAAAATCGAGGCCGACATGGGGCGCGAGCCGACGCGCCGCTGGGGGCCGCGCCTCATCGACGTCGATATTCTGTTTTTGGGCGATCACACCCTCGACGACCCAGAGCTCACGCTGCCGCACAAGGAGTTGTTCTCGCGCGGGTTCGTTCTCGTGCCGCTCGCCGAGATCGGGCCGGATCTGGTGCTCGACGGCGTTGCGGTGGCGCAAGCGGCCGCAGAGCGCGCGTTTGACGATATCGTCCTCTGGCGGTAAGCCGCCGCCGCGTCGCCTGAAAGGCGGCATCCGGTCGCAGCCCGTGTGCGCGGGGGCGGGAGGGGGAGGGCGGGTGGGGTTTTGGCGGCCGGCAGCGTTGATTAGCGCATTGGATTTATGTTGATTTGTTGATTGCGGCGGCTGCCTTTCGGCGATCGTCGCCGATCG
>JACOUB010000043.1 GCA_016178015.1 Methylocystis sp.
CGATTCGCTTAGGCCCGCAGTCTGGAACGAAACCCTCGATCTTTTGCTCGCGCACCGGTCGGTGCGCGCCTATGCTCCAGGCCGTCTGCCCGCCGGCGCGCTGGAGACGATCGTCGCCGCCGCGCAATCGGCGTCAACCTCGTCCAATCTGCAGGCCTGGAGCGTCGTCGCGGTGGAGGATGAAGGGCGCAAGGGCCGGCTCGCCGAGCTCGCCGGCGCGCAACAGCATATTCGCGACGCGCCTTTGTTTCTCGTATGGCGCGCCGATCGCGCGCGGCTCGAGAACATGGCGAAGGAGCGCGGCCGCGAGGCGGCGGCGCTGCCTTATCTCGAGCTGTTCATGACCGGCGTCGTCGATGCGGCGCTGGCTGCGCAAAACGCCGTCGTCGCCCTTGAATCGCTCGGGCTCGGCTCGGTCTATATCGGCGCCATCCGCAACAGGCCCGAGGAGGTCGCCGCCGAACTCGAGCTGCCGCCCAATGTCTTCGCGGTGTTTGGCATGGCCGTCGGGCGGCCCGACCCCAATGTGCTGATCGGCGTCAAGCCGCGGCTCGGGCAAGCGGCGGTCCTGCATCGCGAGCGCTACGAATGGGGCGACGCGCAACGCGAGGCCATCGCCACCTATGACGAAAAATTCCGCGCCTTCCAGCATGAACATCGCCTGCCCGAGCAGGGCTGGATCAAGCAGGCGCTCTCGCGCGTGCGCGGCGAACAGGCCATGAGCGGGCGGGAGCGCATCAAACAGGCGCTCATGGCCTTGGGGTTCGGCTTGAAATAGGCTTCTAGTGGCCTGCGTCAGCCAAATTGATGGGTTTCTTTGTGCGAGCCTGAAGGCTCGCGCTCCAAGAGCGGCCCTGGACCGCGAGCCTTCAGGCTCGCAAATCGAACCCACCCTCCAGCGCACCCTTCATTTTACGTGACGCGGGCCTCTAGTCCCGCCGCTTGAGGTAATATTCGAGCATAGCGACGGCGGCCTTGCGGTCGGTGTCGCTGGCGGCGGTCAGAGCCTTGGAATGGAGATCGACGATCCATTGATCGTCGGCGCGGTCGGTCGCCCCTTCGCGCGCCAACGTCAAATACATTAACCCTCGCGCGCGCTGCGGCGGCAAGCCGGCGTCGCCATTGAACATCAGTTGGCCGAGCAGGGCCTGCGCCGCGGCATGACCTTTACGCGCGGCGAGCTCGAGCCAGTTCACGCTTTGCCGGATATCTTTGGCGATGCCCGTCCCGTCGAGATACATGCGCGCCAGATTGTATTGCGCGTCGGCGTTGCGAAAAAAGGTCGCCGCGTAACGGAACAGGTCGAAAGCGCGCTCCGGATCGGGCGCCATTTTGGCGGCGGCTATGCCCTCGAGATTGTAAACGCCCACGGCGACAAAAGCGCTCGCCGCCATCGACCGCTCGCGCGGCCCCGGCTCGTCTTCGGCGAAGTGATCGACGAGTTTCGAGAAATAATCATAAGCCTTGGCGTCGTCACGGGTCACGCCGTCGCCATCGGCGTACATGCGTCCGAGTTTCCACTGGGCGAGAGATTCGCCGCCATCGGCGGCGTAGCGCAGCGCCTCCACCGAGTTCTTGGCGTTGCCGGCGTGATAGCTCTCGAGGCCCTCCCGCAGAGCCGCCCGCGGGTCTTTGAACATAGAAAGCGGCGCCGTTGCGGGCGCCGTGCGCGGCTCGGACGCGTCAAGCGCGTAAGCGGGCGCGAGGAAAGCGATGGCCAAAAGTGCAACGCTCACGCGGCCGACGCCAGCGGACCAAACGGCGCGACGCCTTTTGGGAAAGCCCGCCGACGACAAAATCTGCTGAAAACGCCCAATCATTACCTGACCCGACCTTCTTCCGCCGCAGCCGCCTGAAGGCTTAACCCAGCAACTCTCGCGTCACGACCTGATGCCCCGTCCCCAGTCACAAGACAAAAAACACCCCACCTCGCTCACGGCGTGAGCCGCCGGGGAGCCGTCTTTAAGCGTCGTCGATGAGCTTGTGACGCCGTCGAATTAGCGCGGGGTTTATGGCTGAAAAGGGGCATTTCGCGGCTATTGATGAGATCAAAATGTTATCTCTGTGACTGTTGCAATAAGGTCACAAATTTTGCTCAAAATGAGAGATGTTTTTGATGCGATTGATCGCATCGGCGAGACGCATCGGCAAGACGGGCTCGCTCAACCTTCGCGCCCGCCGCGCGCCAAATAGCGGACGAAGGCTTCGAGCGCCGCATCCGAAATGTGATGTTCGACGCCTTCCGCGTCGATTTCCGCGTTGTCTTTCGGAACGCCGACGGCGACGAGCAGATTGACGACGATCCGATGCCGCGCCCGCACGCGCTCCGCCAGCGCCTCTCCAGCCGCGGTGAGGGTAACTCCGCGATAGGGTTTGGAGGCCACGAAGCCCTCCCGCTCCAGCCGTCCGACGCAATTGTTCACCGTCGCATGCGACACGCCGAGCCGCCTTGCGATGTCGGTCATGCGCGCCCGCCCGGAGACGGCGGCGAGATCGCCGATCAGTTCGACATAATCCTCGACGATGGCCGTCGCGCGCGCCGCCCGCGCTTTGCCGAACCGCTCGGCCTGATCGGCTTGCGCCGGCAGCGCCGCCAGCTTCGCCGGCGCGCCGCGGCCGTCGCGAAATCGCTTTGCCATGCCCGGACTCGCTTTTTTCCGCTCGGCGTCCTATATCCTTGCATAGATTTTGTAGCCTATGCTACATTTGCCGTAAGCACGCAAGCCTCGATTCGGAGCCGTCTCTTGCCATTTGCCGCCGCACCCGAATTACAGTCATCGCTCGCCCCCGGCAGGGGCGATTTGCGCGCGTCGGTGCGGCTATCAGCCAGCGACATTGGTTTCAAACGCCTTTTCATCTTTCTCGGACCCGGCTACCTCGTCGCCACTGGCTATATGGACCCCGGAAACTGGGCGACCGCTCTGGCTGGCGGCTCGAAATTCGGGACGACGTTGCTGTTCGTCGCCGTGCTCTCCAGCCTCATGGCGATCGTGCTGCAATCGCTGACGGCGCGGCTCGGGCTGGGAACCGGGCTCGATCTGGCGAGCGCCTGCCGCCGCTGTTTTCCCCGCCAGGCCGCCTTCGTCCTGTGGTTGCTGGCCGAAGCCGGCATCCTCGCAACCGACCTCGCGGAAGTGATCGGCACGGCGATCGGGTTGCAGCTGCTGTTCGGCCTGCCGCTCGCGGTCGGCGTCATCATCACTTTGCTCGACACTTTCCTCGTGCTGGCCTTCGAGCGGGTCGGTTTTCGCAAGATCGAACTCTTTGTGGTGGCGATGCTGGGCGTCATCGTGTTCTCGTTTACCGGCCAGTTGATTCTGGCCAAACCCGATTTCGCGGACGTCGTCCAAGGGTTGGCGCCGACGCGCCAATTGTTCGAGAACCCGGAGATGCTCTATATCGGCCTTGGCATCCTCGGCGCCACGGTGATGCCGCATAACCTCTTCCTGCATTCATACATCGTGCAGACGCGAGCCGTCGGCGCCTCGCAGGGCGAACGGCGACAGGCCATAAACTTCGCGGTCATCGACAGCACGCTGGCGCTGCTCCTCGCATTGCTCGTCAACGGCGCGATCTTGGTCCTGGCGGCGGCGGCGTTCCACGCCACCGGGCACACGGACGTGGTCCAGCTCGGAGAGGCGCATGCGCTGATCGCGCCTTTGCTCGGCGCTCCGATCGCCGCGAAACTTTTCGCCGTCGCCCTGATCGCCTGCGGACTGAACTCCACCGTGACGGCGACGCTCGCCGGCCAGATCGTCATGGAGGGCTTCGTCGAAATCCGCATGAAACCGGCGCTGCGCCGCTTGCTGACGCGGCTCATAGCGATCGCGCCGGCCGTCGGCGTGACGCTCGTCGCGGGCGAGGCCGCAACCAGCGGCCTGCTCGTCGCGAGCCAAGTGGTGCTGAGCTTGACGCTGCCTTTCGCGGTCGTGCCGCTCGTGTGGTTCACCGCGTCGCGCCGCCTGATGGGGGAACTCGCGGCGCCGCGCGCCGCCACCATCGCCGCGGCCATCATCGCGGCGGCGATCATTGTGCTCAACGGCAAGCTGCTGTTTGATGCGCTGATAGGGTGACCGCCCTGCCCTAAGCGGGAAAGGGCGTTCACGAAAGTGATTCTCTCGAGGCGGCGCGTTGCCGCCTCCTTTCCCCGCTAGCGGGGAGAGATGAGGTGAGGGGCTAGGCGATTGGCCACAACGGTCAAATCATCGCATCGCGACGCGGACGGCGCCACCGAGGAGAATGTTCTGATTTTCTTTGATATTTTCCTCATTCGCGATGTATCGTCGATGCTCGTGCGCTCCTTAACGTTACGCTAATCCCCTGGCCCCTCACCCAACCTCTCCCCGCAAGCGGGGAGAGGGGCGCGCCCCTTCTGCAACGCAATTGACCGGAAAACGAATGACTTGTTCTCGTAGCGAACAGTCGTAGCAAATAATGAGCTCGATCATTCGCCCCCGGCGCCCGCTTGCCTTATCC
>JACOUB010000044.1 GCA_016178015.1 Methylocystis sp.
TCGCATTCGAATTCGACCGGGCCGGTCATCAAGACATGGTCGTCGGCGCGCCAATCGATCGCCAGCTCGCCGCCGGGCAGGCGCACGATCGCCTTGCGTTGCGTGCGGCCGGCGCGCGCCGCGGCCACAACGGCCGCGCACGCCGCCGAGCCGCAAGCTTGCGTGGCGCCGGTCCCACGCTCCCAGACGCGCAACAAAATTTCGTCGTCGGCGACAACCCGCGCGAAGGAAATATTGGCGCACTCGGGAAACAGCGGATGATGCTCGAGCTTGGGGCCGAGCGCCGCGAGATCGACGGCGAGCGGATCGGCGACGAAAAAGATGGCGTGCGGATTGCCCATGTTCACGGCCGCAAAACGCTCCGGCGCCCCGGCGACAGCGGGCGCCAGCGCCACATTGCCGGTGTCGGCTTCCGCATGGGCCAATGGAATCTCGCGCCAGTGAAGGCGCGGACGGCCCATATCGACTGTGAAGATGGCGTCGGCCTGCCGCTTTGTGCGGATGGCGCCGGCCTCGGTTTCGAGCAAGAGTTCGCCACAGCCCCCGTCGCGGCCGAGCACGTAGGCGACGCAGCGCGCGCCGTTGCCGCAAGCCTTGGAGAGCGACCCATCCGCATTGTAGATGCGCATGAAGGCGTCGGCGCCTCGCGAACGCGGATCGTGCAAGACCATCAGCTGATCGTAATGAAGCCCCGGCGCCCGGGCGATGGCCCGCGCCTGCTCCGCCGTCACCTCAATGCCAGCGCCGCGCAGATCGAGCACCAGGATTTCGTTGCCGATCCCGTTCATGCGAACGATGGGGCGGTTGCCGAGCGGATTGGTCATGACGCCGTCCATTTCCTGTCGTACCGGTATATAAAAGAAACAATCGCAACGCGCCAAGCCTCAACGCGCCAAGCTTCAACGCGCCAAGCCTCAACGCGCCAAGCCTCGAACGCGCCAAGCCTCGAACGCGCCAAGCCTCGCCCGGCGCGGCGGTGGAGAATTCGCGAACGGCCCATATTGCGACAGATTTCGGGGCGAATGATTGGCGTGGGCGGAAACGCTCCGCTGCGGCGCTGGAAAGGACGAAGGAATGGGCTTCCTGGACAAGCTGAAAGACGTCGCGGCGACCCTGCGGCGGCTCGCCAGCCATTGGCGTCTATTGGCGGCGCTGGCGCTGGCGGTCGCCGTCGGCGCCGTCTACCTGGAACGCAAGCTCTTTCCCACGCCCTCAGCGCCGCCGGCCGTCACGATGGCGAAGGCCCCGGCGTCGGGACAAGCCCCCGCCTCGCCTGGCGCCCGCGACAACGAACCACAAACCGGCGCGCCCGCCGAAACGCCGGGCGAAAACGCGTCCAGCCAAATGGTCGACGTCGCGGCGCGCCCTGTCGCCATCCTGCGCGGCGAGGGAAGCTGGAGCGGCGGATTGAAGACGTTGTCCGAGGCGATCGCCAAGGTGAACGCCGCCATGACGCAGGCCGGCCTGGCCGCCGCCGGAAGACCGTTCGCCGCCTTCACCGAAACCAATGACGCCGGGTTCCATTACGAGGCAATGATTCCCGTCGCCAAGGCGCCCGATGGCGCGAACGTCATCGGCGACGGCGTCGAGATCGGCGCCTCGCCCGCCGGCAAGGCGCTGAAGTTCGAATATCGCGGCCGTTACGACGACATCGATTCGACCTATGAGGCGATCACCGCCTATTTGGACGAGAAGGGCCTCGACACGAAAAACGTGTTCATCGAGGAATATCTCACCGATTTAAAGAGCGGCGACGACGATGGGCTCGAGGTCGATGTGTACGTTTTCGTGAAGTGAGGCGCGCGCGGAGCGCTACGTCCTGCGCCTATCTGCGGTTATAACTTAGTTGCAACGCCATGTGAAAACTTATTACAACGCCCCTTCCGACAATCTCGGGAGGAGGGAACCCGTGCGTAGCGCCGTTCGCAAGATGGGCAATTCATCAGGCGTCATTATCCCAAAGCCCTTTCTGAACGAGATCGGCGCCAAGGTGGGCGACGACGTTGACATGCATGTCGAGGCCGGCCGACTGGTGATCGCGCCGATCAAGGGCCATCCGCGCGCTGGATGGGCCGAGGATGCGAAGCGACTCGCCGAGGCGGACGACGACGTCCTGGCGTAGCCCGAATTCGGCAATGAAGACGACGACGCGCTGATATGGTGAAACGGCTGGGGGCTGTTTCGGACACGGCGTTGGTTGCAACGCTCGCCACGCCGCGCAACGTGTTCGACGAACAATGCCAGCGGCGGGAAACATTGCCCCGTCATGCCCGCGCTTGTCGCGGGCATCCACGCCTTTTTTCTTTTGTTAAATCAAAGACGTGGATGGCCGGGTCAAGCCCGGCCATGACGCGCTGGTGGGATCAGCGTCAGTCGCCATTGATATAGGCTTCGCCGTCAGGCGAGCAAAGCTATTTCGGTTCCCCTTCCTCGCGCCGGTATTCGAGAATGTCGCCCGGCTGACAGTCGAGAACCTCGCAGATTTTCTCCAGCGTATCGAAGCGGACGCCCTTCACCTTGCCGGATTTCAACAGGCTGACGTTCTGCTCGGCGATGCCGATATGGGCCGCGAGGTCGCGCGAGCGCATCTTGCGCTTGGCCAGCATCACGTCGAGATTGACGATGATCGGCATGGCGTTCACACGAACTGTGCGTGTTCGCCGGCGATTTCGGCGGCGGTCTTGAAGATGTGCGCGAAGGCGATCACGAGCAGGGCGAAAATGAGGTGAAGGGGATCGCTGCTACTGATGAAACCGTGATGATAGCCCGCCGTCGAGGGCAAATGCGCCTCCAGAGTCATAATTATCAGAGAGCGTGAGGCGAAATCGGCGATCGTGGTCGCGAGCCCCAGCATTCCGGCGCGACGCAGCCACAGCGCGGCTTCGACCGTAAAGATGCGTCCCTCTAGATAGAGGCCGAGAACGCGCCAGAGACAAAAGCACATGACGGCGAGCAGCACCCAAACGAACAGATTGAAGGCTAGCGCGGCTCCAAATTGCGTTTGCGACGCGCCGGAAATATCGAGTTTCAAGGCATCCGAAAATTGACGCTCGATCCATGCGCGATCGGTCCAATAATAGAGAAGGACTCCAAACAACCACAGCACATAGCCGACGACAAGCAATCGCAGCAGGTGGCATATCCATCCGATTCTGGCGCGCAAGGCGGAGAGCTGCGCATCGGCGGCGGGGGCGTCGGGGCGGTCGAGGTCGGTCATTTGCGTTTCCTTAACCATTGGACCGCGAGCCTTCAGGCTCGCATTCGAGTGATTGCCGAGCAATGCGAGCCTGAAGGCTCGCGGTCCAAGCGCGATAGAAACAGTTTGACACATATATTTTTTAATGTCAAATATGAACATATGAATTTTCCGTATTGAGGAAATCATGATTTTGCGTCACGCTCTCGCCGCCGTCCTCGCCGTCCTTGCGCTTTCTGGTTGCGCAGTTCCGATCGACACGCAGTGGAAGCTGAAGTCGTACAAGCTCGAGTCGGCGAATTTGGCGAGTTTACGGGTCGCTGTCCGCGCACCGGCGTGGCTCGTTCCTACGCCCGACACCGGCAAGGCCATCGTGACCTTTTGGAACGAAGGCGAAGAGAACGCCAAGCGCGTCGTGACCATAAGGCTGCAACGCGCAAATCATGCGGAGGACGCCGCGCCGCTCGCGCAGCTCGCCGGTCCCGAGCCGATCGCGGTTTTCGAGGTCGATCGCCGCGATCTTGGCGCCGCGCGCGCCGCGCAAGAGGACGCACGGCGCAGAAGGGAGGAAACGCCCGGCAAAACGCACGGCATGGTCACGCTTGAAGGCGTGGGGTGCCGGAAGGGGGATATTCCCCCGGGGCCGATCCCGCTCGACGTGGTCGTTCACACCGACGATTCGATCGGTTGGTTGCCGCTTGTCGAGGCCTATGACGTGCGGCCGGACGCGGCGCACGAAAAGGAGTTCGCCGAGCAGTTCGCGGAGCATGTTCCGCTATGCGGCAAGGCCGCGAACCGCGTCGAACCATTGCAGGCCGGGCAATGAGCGCGGCGACGGCCATCCGCGCGCAACCGACGCGCTGACCCTGTCTCAAAAGCATGCGCTACGCCTCGTCCGCCTCCGGATCGAGCAACCGGTGCAGATGCACGACGAAATAGCGCATATGGGCGTTGTCGACGGTGGCGTGCGCCTTGGCCCGCCATGCCGCCAGAGCGCTCGCATTGTCTGGATAAATGCCGACGATGTCGAGTTTGGCGGGGTCGCGAAACGAGACGCCCTGCAGGTCTTCGAGCTCGCCGCCGAAGACAAGATGCAGGAGCTGCTTTTTCCTGACGTGGTCCTTGTGTTTCGACTTGGTCATGATGACCCCTGCGAGGCGGCCCTGGCGATGGCAAGGCTCGTTGGGAGGAGCGCTTGCGGCGCGGCGACCAGCATGCCGCGGGCAAGCTCGGGACGATTGTAGGTGAGCGGGCGGCCGTCGAGCTCGGTCAGCGCGCCGCCGGCTTCGGTCAAGATGACGTCGGCCGCCGCGATGTCCCAATCCCGTGAATCGGCGGAGGCGATCGCGAGATCGTGGCGGCCCGAGGCGATGTCGGCCACGCGAAGCGCCAGCGAGGGCATGCGCGGCTGCAAGGCGAAGCGATAGGGCGACTGCGCAAAGTAATCGGCCAAGCCGCGCGGCGCGACGATGCGCGCGCCTTCCAGTTTCTCGCGCCCCGACACACTGATGGGAACGCCGTTCAACCGCGCGCCGCGCCCGGCGGCGCCGATGAAGGTCTGCCCGAGCGCGGGCGCATGAACAATCCCGGCGATCGGCCGCCCCGCCTCAACGAGCGCGATCGATAGCGCCCAGCGCGTATCGCCCCTGACAAAAGCATAAGTTCCATCAATCGGATCGACGACGATGAGGCGAGACCGCTCCAACCTCTCCGCGCTGTCGGCGGTCTCTTCCGAAAGCCAGCCGGCGTCGGGAAACAATTCGCGCAGACGGTCGAACAGAAAACGATCGACCGCCAGATCGGCTTCGGTAACCGGAGAGCCGCCGCTCTTGTAAACGATCTCGGCCCGCGTCACTTCGCCGGGGCGGAAAAACATCATGGCGAACTCGCCGGCTTGCCGCGCCAGGCTCTCGAGAAGCGGCATGAACGCCGTGATGTCGGTTTCACTCGTGCGCATCGCGCCGGTGGTAGGCGAGGCGCGGTTCCGCCGCAAGGCGTCTGCTTGTGGAAAATTGCCTTCAATTTGAACGAACGCCTTCACGCGGCGCTGACCGCAAGGAACAAAATAGCCCTGAAAAGCGTTACTTTACCGCCGATTCACCAGGCTTGTTGGCAAAGTTTGCCGAGGAGCGCGGCCAAGATCGGGCGATGAAGCAAATGGCTCTTTAGCGGAGGCCGCGCGTGACCCAGAACAAAATCGTAGCGAAAGACGCCGAAAAATTTCTCTCCCAGCGCGACCCGCGCGCCGAGCAGGGGAGACGGCTGGTGAGCGTCGGACGCGAGAAGGTTCTGATCGCGCGGCGGATCAACGGGATGTCAATGCTGGTCAGCGTTCCCGTCGCCGCTTATCTCGGCGTGGCGCTTGACGTGCAGCCGACGGGCGGCGGCGCGCGCTATCGTTTGTCGCTCGCCCATCGCGACCCAGATCTCGACGTCGTCCTGACTGAGACGCTCGATGACGCAGCCGTCTCCGCCGACTGGCGATATTGGGCCTCCTACCTCGATCTCCCCCGCCTTGCCGGCAAGCATGGCGCGTTCGCAACGCTCGATCCGCGCATCGGCGCGGTCGTTGCCCGTGGCGTTCTCGCGCGGCGGCGCAACGGCGCCCTGTCAAAACGCCGCCCGCGCTTTCTCACGCGTCGCAAATCGGGCGACCCCACACGCATGGCGGCCGTCTTCGAAGGCGAGCGGGAAATCGTCTGTTACGAGTAAAAACGCCCGTCGGCCGCCGCGTCCGGCTCATCGCTTTGCAGCGCGGCTGCGCCATCCGCAGGCCCCGATATGTCGCCGCTGGTCCACATCTGGGGAGCGACAGGGGAAACATGCGAACCAATCATTCGGAAAGCGTATCGGAAGAAAGAAATTTTGTGGGCCGACACGGCTAACGTCACGCCAATGCGATGTTCCCGCCGCGCACAGCTGCAAGAGCCGCAGGCGGGAGCGCCGCAGCGCATCCAGACTTCCGTTTCATCTCAATACGTTAGGATGGTGGGCGCGACAGGGATTGAACCTGTGACCCCTACGATGTCAACGTAGTGCTCTCCCGCTGAGCTACGCGCCCCTTGCCGGCCGCGGCGACGGCGGCGCGAGCGCCGTGGGTATAAGGGCAGAAGACGTGACGCGCAATAGCCCCTTCCACAAGCCGCTTCGTGGCTGCGACAAAACGCCAACGGCATTAAAAAACAACATCATACGAACAGATTGCCGATCGTGGAAAAAAATTAAGGCGCGAAGCCGCGCTGATCCCCTTGCGGGACTTCGAACTTGTGTCAAACTTATATCGTTGTGTCACACTTATGTCGTGCTGCTGTCGTCGAATCGAACAAGAAGGAGACGCCGCATGTCGTTAGAAGGCCATCTCGTCGAACTTCAACGCCGTCACCAAGCGCTCGAAAAGGAGATAGCGGAAGAACAGCATCATCCGCAGAGCGACGCACTGAAGATCCGGGAACTCAAGCGTAAGAAATTGCGGGTCAAGGACGAGATCGCTAAATTGCGGGAAGGCGAAACCGTGCATTAACTGAGACGTTGCCTTGAAGAAGCTGGCGAGGACGGAAGGATTGTCCCGGCGCCTCGCGAGAGGTCGCTGATCGGCTGCGGGCGGAGAGCGATCTCCGCCTGGCGTTTTTTAAAACGCCGGTCCTTCAATGGCGGGGCGGGAAGGCGAAGGGGTTGCGATGGCGCGGCCTGCGCCCAACTTGCAGTTGGACGAACGCCGGCCCGCCACCACAAGCTCGATCATGCCCCCCTCCCCCCGCTATCGCGCCGAAACGCAGCATGCAAGCCTCGGCGACAGTTTCTTCGACGTGGTCGAACCGGCTCGATTTCCGCAACTGATCCTGCGCTTTCGCAACCAACGCTGGGCGGCGCGCGTCGGGCTCGACGCTCTCACCGACGCCGAATGGCTCGCCCATTTCGGCAAGTTCGAGCCGCTGCCGCAGAATTTCCGCAGACCGCTGGCGCTGCGCTATCACGGGCATCAATTCCGCGTCTACAATCGCGACCTCGGCGACGGGCGCGGCTTCCTGTTCGCGCAATTGCGCGACGCCGAAGACGGCCGCCTGCTGGACCTCGGCACGAAGGGAAGCGGCAAGACGCCGTGGTCGCGCCAGGGCGACGGCCGCCTCACGCTCAAGGGCGGCGTGCGCGAAATCCTCGCCACCGAAATGCTGGAGGCGCTCGGCGTCGACACCTCGAAGAGCTTCAGCCTGATCGAAACCGGGGAGGCGCTGGTGCGCGGCGACGAGCCGTCGCCGACGCGCTCCAGCGTGCTGGTGCGGCTCTCGCATTCGCATATCCGCATCGGCACGTTCCAGCGCCTCGCTTATCTCGGGGACGCGGCGGCGATCGAGCGGTTGCTCGATTACACGATCGCCAATTACTTCCCCGATATCGCCGCGGCGCCCATTGAGCGGCGCGCCGGCGCTTTTCTCGAATGCGTCGTCGCGCGCGTCGCCCGGCTCGGCGCGCGATATATGGTCGCCGGCTTCGTCCATGGCGTGCTGAATTCCGACAACATCAACGTCACCGGCGAGAGCTTCGACTACGGCCCTTGGCGTTTTGCGCCGCACTACGACCCCGCCTTCACCGCCGCCTATTTCGACGAGATCGGCCTTTACGCCTTCGGCCGCCAACCAGGCGCACTCGGCTGGAATTTGACGCGACTGGCCGAATGTCTGTTGCCGCTCGCCGGGCTCGCCAGCGCCGAGAACGCGCTCGCCAATTATCAGAGCGTCTTGCAGCGTGAATTCCAGTTGGCGCTCCTGGATCGGCTCGGCCTGCGCTCGGCGGGCGCCGCCAAGGACGCCCGTCTCGCTGAGACCTTTCTCGAGTTCCTCGGCAAGACCCGGGCGCCGTTCGAGCAGGCGTTCTTCGACTGGCGCGGCGGGCTGGCGAGCCGCGCGCGCGCGGCGCGGAGTTCGGCCGCGCCATATTATGAAACGCCCGAGTTCGCGCAAGTACTCGAATGCTTCGCCGAGCACGAAAGCGCGCCGCGCGCCAATATCGACTGCCCCTATTTTCAGCGCGCCGCGCCCTGCACGATGCTGATCGACGAAGTCGAGGCGATCTGGGCGGCGATCGCCGATCGCGACGACTGGAGCGCGCTTTACGCCAAACTCGCGCAGATCGGCGCAATGCGGGAGGGGTATGGCTAGTCAGTGCTTACGAGCGCAACGCGTCTTTCGCTGCGCATTTGCACTTGATGACAAGCGTGGAGAGGGGCGATAATCCGAGCTGAGCGAAACTCGCCGCGCGGGAGCGGAACAGACGCGCCGATTGGCGCCAGGGTGAGGCATGGACGATAAGCTCAGCGAAGCGGAACGCGCGGCGATCCAGGCCGAGGTGGAGCGGCTGCGTCTCGAGCATCGCGACCTGGAGGCGGCCATCGACGCCCTGCTCGCCGTCGGGGGCGTGGATCAATTGCAGATCCAAAGATTGAAAAAGCGCAAATTGCAGCTGCGCGACAAGCTGGTCCATCTCGAGGATCAGCTCACCCCCGACATCATCGCCTAATAGCAACGGCCCCATAGATTCCCGCCGCGCTGGCGTGAGCGTAAGAGCGTTCCAGGAGCGAATAGCGAATAGAATTCTACTCGCTACTCGCTACTCGCTACTCGCTATTCGCTCCTGGATTGTTTCGCCTCCGGCTCGCAAAGACGACGGCTGGACGCCGCCTCTGCGGCATGGCGTTTGTTTCGTAGCCCGCCATCGATCGCGTTCGTCCCGTTTCGAGACAGATGCGGATCAAGATCAACGATCAGCGGGTAACAAGCCATGTCGCGTCTGGGGTTCTCCATGCATCGAAACTTTTCGAAACTGATCGCGCGCCAGCCGCGCGGCGCCGACGAATGGCGCCGTTTCCAGATTCAGCCGCAGCCGCCAGTCGCCAAATTGGCGGCGGGGGCGCTCATCGTGGCCAGCGGCGCCGTCGCGCTGTGGCGGCTTTTCTACTTCGGGCGTTGATCGCCGCCGGCGGCGTTCTCCTTTAGGGAAGAACGGCGAAGCCGTGCCGGAGCCAAACGGCCTTCGCCTCGGACCCTTTCAGGAAACCGAGCAACTGCGACGGCGCCGCGCCCGCGGCGCTCGCCGTGAGGGCGATCGGATAGACGATCGCCGGATACGCATCTTCCGGGAAAGTCGCGACGATTTTCACCGCGGGTTCGGACTTGGCGTCGGTGGCGTAGACGATGGCGAGCGGCGCCTCGCCGCGCGCGACGAAGACGAGCGCGGCGCGAACGTTTTCGGCGAAGGCGAAACGGGACTCCAACGCCTTCCACAGGTCGAGCTTTTTGAGCGCGGCCTTGGCGTATTTGCCGACCGGAACGGACGCGACATCGCCGGTCGCGATGCGCCCCGAACCGATCGCCTCGGCGAACGCTTCTCTCGTGAACGGCAGGCTCTGTAAGGCGGACGACTTTGGCGCCACGACGACGAGCGTGTTGCCGAGCAGATTCGAACGCGTCTCCGTTCGGATGAGATTCTTGCCCTCGAGATAATCCATCGAGGCGACGTCCGCGGAGATGAAAATATCGGCTGGCGCTCCGGCCTCGATTTGCCTGGCGAGCATGAACGAAGCGGCGTAGCTGATCTTCGCCCCGGTCCCGGTCTTGGCCGCAAAGGCAAGCGCCGCCTCGTCGAGCGCGTTCTTCAAGCTTGCGGCGGCGAAGATCGTCACTGTTGGCGGCGCGGCGGGGGCGGGAGTTGCGGCGAACGCCGCCCCCATGCCGGCCGCGGCCAACGCCGCGGCTGCGAAAGCGCCGATTCTGATCATGACAGCTGCGCCCCCCGTCAGGATCGCAAACGACGCGCCTCTGGCGGGTGGGCCGAACCAGCTCAATCGACGGCGACCATGACGTCGGAAGATTTGACGATCGCCTTGACCTTGGCGCCCGGCTTCAGTCCGAGGTCCTCCACGGCTTCGTTGGTGATCGAGGCGGTGACGGTTAGACCCTTCACGTCGATCAGCACATGCGCGGTGGTTGCGCCTTTCTTGATCTCCTTGACCGTGCCGTCGAGAATATTGCGCGCGGAAATCTTCATCTGCCTAGCCTCCGGTTCACGTTCTTTCAATTCTTCGTTGAATGTTATTTGCACTGGCCGCTCGCCGCCTGTCGCAGAGAAAGTGCGTTCGCGACCAAGCCAACTCTCGTCGAGCGCCGCAAGCAATATCCCAAAATGACCCATTTGTCGCGCGAGCCGGTTGCGGTTTCGCTTGGACGGGTTTTTTGCCGCGCGATGTAAAAAAATATCGTGAGCGGGGGGTTTTTAAGGCGCCGCCGCTCTAGACGAAACCGTCGCCGACCCCATTTGGCTTCCATGACGCCGACGCGGGACGTGTCGCTGTCGTTCTCCCTCGTTGGCGCCATGATGGAGGGAAAGATGCGCAGCACAATCAAATCCAGCGCCGCGTGGGCGCTATGCGCGGCGATGGCCGTCACGGCTCTGCCGAGCGAGACTTTGGCGGGTCCGACGGGCGTTTCGAATTCGGCGGTCGTCAGTCTCTCGTCGCCGGTCGAAACCGTCCATTACTATCGCCACTATCGCTACTGGCGCCATCGCCACCACCATTACGGCTACGGCTATGGCCCCTATTACGGCTACGGCTATAACCCCGCCGGGGCGATTCTCGGCGCAGCGGCCGGGTTGGCGACGGCCCCACTTTGGGGCGGCTGGGGCTATCCTTATTACGGCTATCGCCGTTATGGCTGGTGGTGATAGGCGGCGGCTGTCGTTAGCAGGCCAAGGCTGAAACGACGCAGGTCCTGCAAGGACGTGGGGGGCCGCGCGGGTTTTTTGAGCGAACCGGACGCCGGTTCGCTCAAAACCAGAGCGTCAAGCGACATCGCCGGTTGATGCCGGGGGCCGCGGGGATTGGCGCGTCGGCGCGGGCAAAAATCGAGGCGATGAACCAACGACCCGCGCAACCATCGACGTTGATCATAAGCAAGGACGGCCCGATCCCGATAAGGAGGCGCATCATGACCAATCTAGCGCTCTATGTTCAGCTCGAGGCGAAGCCCGGAAAAGAACGCCAAGTCATGGAATTCCTCACCGGCGCGTTGCCGATGGTCGAAGCCGAGAAGGGAACCACGGCATGGTTCGCCATGAAGATGGGGCCATCGACTTTCGGCATTTTCGACGCCTTTTCCGATGAGACGAGCCGCGACGCTCATCTGGGCGGCAAAGTGGCGAAGGCGCTGATGTCGAAGGCGCCGGAGCTATTTTCCAACACCCCGTCGATTCACAAGATCGAGGTTCTCGCCGACAAGCTCCCTCATTGACGGGCGACGGCGGCGCGCCTCGCGCTGATCGGGGGCGGTCATTCGCATGCGATGCTGGCCGTGCGGGTCAATTTGTAAAGCTTATACCAGCGGCCTTGGGAATTGACCTCGCCATTGCGAAGAGCGTTGCTCCGAAGATTCCAGAATTCGCCTCACCGCCCTGGATTGCTTCGCTTCGCTCGCAATGACGGCGGCCGGTGGGCAAAGCCCTACTGCGCCGCGAGCTTGAACTCCGGATAAGCGCAACGCTCGGCGCTTTGCGCGTCGACGTTGAGATGCGGCTCGACGAAGGCGATGCCGAGCGTCTCCCACACATCCACGAGCGCCTCGACCAGCGCCGCGACATGTTCCTGCGTGTGGCGCGGCGTCGGCGTAATGCGCAGTCTCTCGGCGCCGCGCGCCACCGTGGGATAGTTGATCGGCTGGATATAGACGCCATGGCGCTCGAGCAGCATGTCGCTCGCCGCCTTGCACAGCTCGGCGTCGCGCACCATGACGGGAACGATGTGCGAGTCATTCTCCAGCACCGGCAGGCCCGCCGCGCTGAGCGCGTGTTTGGCGACATGGGCGGCGCGCTGATGCGCCGTGCGCAAATCCGGACGCGCCTTCAAAAGACGCACGGCGGCGGCGGCGGCGGCGGCGATGGCCGGCGGCAAGGCCGTCGTAAAAATGAACGACGCCGCGTAGCCGCGAATGGCGTCGATCACCGCGGCGTCGCCGGCGACATAACCGCCGAGCGCGCCGAAGCCCTTGGCCAGCGTGCCCTCGATCACGTCGATGCGGTCCATGACGCCTTCGAGCTCGCAAACGCCGCCGCCGCGCGCGCCGTACATGCCCACCGCGTGAACCTCGTCGATGTAGGTCATCGCCCCGTAACGCTCGGCGAGTTCGGCGATGTGCGCGACCGGCGCGATGTTGCCGCTCATCGAATAGAGGCTCTCGAACACGACGAGCTTCGGCCGGTCGCCGGCCGCAGCCAGCAGTTCCTCGAGATGCGTCAAATCATTGTGGCGGAAGATCTTGCGTTCGGCGCGCGAGCGCTTGACGCCCTCGATCATCGAATTGTGGTTGGAGGCGTCGGAAAGGATGAGGCAGTTTGGCAACAGATCGGCGATCGTGGAAATGGCGGCGAGATTGGAAATCCAGCCTGACGTGAAAACCAGCGCCGCCTCCTTGCCATGCAGATCGGCGAGTTCCCCCTCCAGTTCGACGATGGCGTGGCTGGTGCCGGCGATGTTGCGGGTTCCGCCCGCCCCTGCGCCGACCCGCGCCGCCGTCTCGACCATGGCGGCGATGACCTCCGGGTGCTGCCCCATGCCGAGATAATCGTTGGAGCACCAGATCGTCACCTCCTGGCTGCGCCCGTCGGGCCGATGCCAGATCGCCTGTGGAAAGGTCTCCACGTCGCGCTCGAGATGCGCAAAGACGCGATAACGGCGCTCGTCCCGCAGACGCGCGACGGCCGCATCGAAAAAGCGCCGGTAATCCATGCCAAAACCCTTCATTCTTCGTTGCATTGCGCGATTTCGCAACGCCTGCCGTCTCGGAGCCGGTCACGCGGCCCCGACCGTCCTTCTTTGGAACATTTCCTACATAGCCGATCCCGCCCCGGATGGCGAGCGGCGCATCGCCGCGGGGCGGCGTCGGCTTGCGGTCGCAAAAACGAACTCAGCTGCGAGCGCGCCATGCCGCTCTGCCCGCCAGCGCCGCCAGGGCGAAAGAAATCGCCACGTTCCAGTTGCTCAGGGTCAGACCCAGCACCCATAACGCCGGTTCGTCGCAGCGCGCCACTTTCACATGCCGCAGCTGGTCCATGAAGTCCTCGGCGGAGCGAGCCTTGGCGAGAGTTCCGGCGCAGTCTGACGGCCCCTGCCAGAGCTTCAATTCGACGCCGGAGTGATAGAGGGCGAGGGCGGCGCCGGCCACGAACAGCAGCGCCAGCGCGGCGAGGCCTGCCCGCGCCAAACGCTCGGCGCCGCGATGCGCGACGAGGGCCGCGAGCAGGGCCAACGGGATGCCCACATAATAAGGGATGCGCTGCGCAAGGCAGAGTTCGCAGGGAAGATAGCCCAGCGCCTCGAATATCCATGCGCCGACGATGGTCGCGGCGGCCACGGCGGCAATGAGCAGCGCGGCGCTTCGCGGCGTTAGCTGGCGCGGCCGATCCATGCCTGCAAGCTCACATCAATTGCGCGGCGATGACGAAGCCGAGCGCCACGATGGCCGCCAGCGAACCCATGAACAGGCCGAAATGACTCTCCAGCCGCGCGCGGATCGGATCGCCGAAATGATTGAGCGCGGCGGCGAGCAGAAAGAACCTCGCCCCGCGCGTGATCAGCGACAGGGCGAGGAACAGCGCGAAATTATAGCCCATCAGGCCGCTGACGATGGTCACGAGCTTAAAGGGAATGGGGGTCACGCCCTTGACCAGGATGAAGATCGCCCCCCACTGCGCATAGAAGGCGCGCAACGCGTCCATTTTGGCCGCGTAGCCGTAAAGCCCGATGAGCCATTGGCCGACGGTCTCGAAGAACAGCGCCCCGATGGCGTAGCCCACCGCCCCGCCCGCGACCGAGGCGATGGTGCACAGCGTCGCATAGCGCCAGGAACGCTTGGGCTCGGCCAGCGACATGGGCACCAAAATTACATCCGGCGGCACAGGAAAGAAGGAGCTCTCGGCGAAGGCGATGGCGCCGAGCGCCAAGGGCGCGTGCCGGCTGCTCGCGAGCGACATGGTCCAGCCATAGAGCTTTTTGAACATGTTCCACCATTTGCGAATCGGCCTCCTGGAGCGGAGCGCGACGCAAGACCGCATAGCACTCCGCGCTTCGCCAGGCGAGAGCGCGGGACGACCGCCTCACGCCTTATGGGGCAGGCGGCGAAGCTCCGCAGGTTGACGGCGCCTTTCGCTCGACTAATATCCGCGCCGCGCGCCGGTCCCGCCGGCCCGCGCCCCTGTGGCGGAATTGGTAGACGCGCTCGACTCAAAATCGAGTTCCGCAAGGAGTGCTGGTTCGACTCCGGCCAGGGGCACCAAAGTCGACGCGTCCTCAGTGGCTGTCGCACCACAAAAAAGCAAGCCGACGATGTTCTCGTCTCGACGTCCGCTTGCGGGGCCGAGGCGCAGCTTGCGAGCCGGCCTCCGACGAGGGGCCGCCGGCTTAAACTTCGGCGGACGTTGCGCTAGAAAGTTTGGGCCTCGCGGACATGCCGCTTGGCCCCCCCGGCGACGATTTCCAAAGCTATGCCGAGCAAAGCGTCGGCGTTGTCGGGTTTCACGAAGATCTTGTCGGCCCCCGCCCGCATCGCCTCCTCGTGGATGGCTGTCGCGGTCGAGGTGGTCAGCACAAAGACCGGCAAATCCTTCAAGTGGAGGGATCGGCGTAAAGACCTTAAGAATTTGATCCCATCGAGGCGCGGCATGTTGAGATCGAGAACCAGCACGTCGGGTAGTTTGTCCATGACGTCCTGCCGGGAGACGAGCAGGATCGCATCGAGGCCATTGTCAACCTGGTCGCATTCGATCTCGCGGTTTAAAATGAGGCGCGCCCCTTCCAAAGCTCGTTTGAACAAAAAAACGTCGTCCTGGTCATCCTCGATGATCAGGATGCGGCACGCCCTTTCCTTTGTCTCGGCGGCGGACATATGATTCAACCACCCCCTCGAGGGACGACGAATTCGGCACGATGAAGATGAACGGCCTCTCGGGGGTTATCGAGCGCTCTCGGCCGGCGCGACAAGGGGGCGCCGATGAGTTTTGACAGTTTAAGCGTCGATCCTTTTCGTTTGGCGGTCGAATCATCGCCGGCGGCCATGATCGTGGCCGGCCCCGACGGCGTCATTCAGTTTGTCAACGCCGAGACAGAACGCATGTTCGGCTACGGCAGGCAAGAGCTGGTCGGCAAATCGGTCGATATCCTCGTTCCCGCGGCCCTGCGCAAAGGTCACGCCGCGTTGCGGCGCGGCTTTTTCGCCGAGCCGAGCCATCGCGCCATGGGCGCCGGGCGCGATCTCAAGGCGACGCGCCGGGACGGGACCGAGTTTCCCGTCGAAATCGGCCTGACGCCGATCGAAAGCGCGACTGGACCGGTCGTCCTGGCCACGGTCCTCGACATCACCGCGCGCCGGGAAGCGGAAACCGCCCTTACCGAGCGCGCCGCCGAGTTGGAGCGCGCCAACGAACGGCTTGCTCAATTCGCTTACGTCGCCTCGCACGATCTGCAAGAACCGCTGCGCAAGATCGCGGCGTTCTCGGATCTGCTCGAGAACGCCATCGCTTCTTCCAACCGGGCGGATATAACGTATGCCAACCAAGTCATGCGGACCTCCGCGCTGCGCGCCCGCGAACTCGTCGACGACCTGTTGGCTTTCTCCCGCACGATCAACGATGAACAAAGATTGCAGGTCCTCGACCTGCGGAAAGAGGTCGAATCGGCGCTCGCCGATCTGTCGCATTCGATCGGCGAGGCCAAGGCGGAGATAAGCGTCGAAATTCCGCCCGTGCGGATCAGAGCGGACCGCTCGCAGTTTGCCCGTTTGATGCACAATCTCGTTTCGAACGCGATCAAATATCGCAAACCAGGTCACGCGGCGAAGGTGGACATCGGCGCCGTTCCCCAGGAGGATAAGGCCGTACGCTTGGCGATCGCCGATGCGGGCATCGGCATTGAAGAAAAATTCGCGCACACCATTTTTGAGCCGTTCAAGCGGCTCCATAGCAAGGGCCAATATCCGGGCACAGGAATAGGGCTGGCGATCTGCAAGTCGATCGTCGACCGTCACGGCTGGCGCATTTCGGTCAGCTCGCAGCCGGGCGAAGGAGCGACGTTCGTCGTGACCATCCCGACGCTCTCACAACAATGATGCGCCAGGTTCGGCTGGGCGCGAACCCTTCTCCCGCAACGCGGGAGAAGGCAGCCCGGCGAAGCCGGGTCGGATGAGGGCCAGCGCCGCCCGCCGAAACGACGCAGAACAAACGGCCCGAACCCTGCGCAAGGCCCATGAGCGAGACAAATCGCCAGCGCCCTCATCCGACCCTCGCTGACGCGAGGGCCACCTTCTCCCGTTTCACGGGAGAAGGGACGCGCCCCATCCGGGTTTGCGAAACATGCAGACATACCGCCTCGAAGA
>JACOUB010000062.1 GCA_016178015.1 Methylocystis sp.
CGAATTTCAGCCCGGCCTTGCGCATCGCCGCCAACACGATCGGCACGCGTGGACTTTCCATGAAGCCGAAGTGCAACGAGGCGCGCGTGAAATCCTCTGACAAGCGCTCGATCTCGAATCGCTTGGACGGCGCCACGCGCGGCATATCCTCAGTCACGACGCTGATGATGAGAACGCGTTCATGCAGCACTTTGTTGTGTTTCAGATTATGGAGCAAGGCGGCGGGAGCGACCTCCGGATCGCCGGTCAGGAAAATCGCGGTTCCGGGAACGCGCGTCGGTTTGGATTTCGCCAGCATGGCGACGAGGTCGCGAATCGGGATCGAATCGCGGCGGGTTTTTTGGGCGAGCAACGCCGTGCCGCGCACCCAGGTCCACATCACGACCATCGAGCAACCGCCGAGCAGAAGCGGAACCCAGCCGCCCTCGACCACCTTCATCAGATTGGCGGCGAGGAAGGTGAGATCGACGATCAGAAACGCGACGATGAGAATGGCCGCCGACCATAACGGCCAACGCCATTTTTTCCACACCACGACGAACGCCAGCGCCGTCGTCGCCACCATCGTGCCGGCGACGGCGATGCCATAGGCGGAGGCGAGCGCGCTCGATGTCCTGAACGTCGTAACGAGAATGAGCACGCCGACCAGCAACAGCCGGTTGACCCGGCCGATGTAGATCTGTCCCTCCAGCGTCGCCGAGGTGTGGGTGATTTCGAGGCGTGGCGCCAGGCCCAGCTGGATGCCTTGGCGCACCAGTGAAAACGCCCCGGTAATGACCGCTTGACTGGCGATGATGGTGGCCATGGTCGAGAGGATGACGAGCGGCAGCAGCGCCCAGCTCGGCGCAAGCAGGAAGAAGGGATTTTCGACCGTCTGCGGATGCGCCATGATCAGCGCGCCCTGGCCGAGATAGTTGAGCAGCAGCGCCGGCAGCACGAACCCCAGCCAGGCGACCTGGATCGGCAAACGGCCGAAATGGCCCATGTCCGCATAGAGCGCCTCGGCCCCGGTGACGGCGAGAAAAACCGATCCCAGCACGGCGAAGCCGATCCATCCATGGCCGAGCAGGAACGCAATGCCCCGCCTCGGATCGAAGGCGTGGAGAACTTGCGGCGCGTCGCCAATGTGCATCGCGCCGAGCGTGCCGATGGTGAGGAAGAAGATCACCATGATCGGCCCGAACAGCGCGGCGACCCGCGCCGTGCCGCGGCTCTGCGCCCAAAACAAGGAAACGAGAATGACGATCGTGATCGGAAAGACGAATTCGCCAAACTTGTGATTGACGACGCTAAGGCCTTCGACCGCCGAAAGCACCGAGATCGCCGGCGTGATGACGGCGTCGCCGGAAAACAGCGCCGCGCCCGCCGCGCCGAGCAGGAAGATTGCTGGGGCGCGGCGGCCTAACGCGTTCTGCGCCAGCGCCATGAGCGATAGGATGCCGCCTTCGCCGCGATTGTCGGCGCGCATGAGAAAGAACACGTATTTCGCCGTGACGGTGAAGATCAGGGCCGACACCAGCAGCGATATTGCGCCGATGACGGCCTCGTCGGTGAGCCCGGTCGCCTTGGCGTGCGCCAGAGATTCGCGCAGGGCGTAGAGCGGACTGGTGCCAATGTCGCCGTAGACGACGCCGATCGAGCCGACGATCAGCGCCGGAACGCTCGCGCCGCGTCCCTCGAGGGCGGCCTCTGCGCCATTTGGGAGCACTGTCGCGGCCCCGGTTCTGCTAGCATCGTTGGGTGCTGGATTTGCGGCCGAGTTCAGCGGCATGTGCCGATCCTTGGAGAGCGCCGATGTTGCAGAAAAATCCCGGAAGCCAAGGTCATGAGGGGGCGACGGAACCTTCAAAGCGCCCCTTCGAAGCCTCGGAAGGCGCCCATGCCTTGGACGAACGCCTCGATGCGTTCCGGCGCGGCGATATACGCCTCTTTCGCGAGGAAGAGAAGGGACCGGAGACTGGTTAAGGGGACGTGGCCGCCGCTGCTCGCCCTAAACACTCCATTCCCCGCAGGCGATGCGGCGCTGGTCGCTTGCCTGCTGACGGCGCGAATTTATGTCGGCGCTGCGCTTTTACGGCCTGAGCCGCACTCGCGCTTTCGCCTTGCCCCTCATCGCGGCGTGTTATACGTGGTTTACCGTGGAATCGGCATGGCGCCATCGCCGCGGTCGCGGCGGCGCGTGGAAGGGCCGGTATCAGGCCTCCTCCGCCGGCAAGAACCTCGAGGCATGAGCTAAGCAGGCATGATCGACATCGCCGCTACCGGGTCGGGCAAGGGGCGCCGCGACGAGAACTTTCCCGTCGCATCGCTGTTCGTTGCGCCGCGCTGCCGGGCGCCGATTGTCGCATTCTATAATTTCGTGCGCGCCGCCGACGACATCGCCGATCATGCGAGCCTCCCGGCGCGGGAGAAACTGGCTCTGCTGGATCGCCTGGAGGCGGCGCTGACGGGCGCCGGCGCGGACGAGGGCGTCGCCGGGGCTTTGCGCGAAGCGCTTGCCGAACGCCGGCTCGATCCGCGCCATGCGCTCGATCTGCTGACGGCTTTTCGCCGGGCCGTGACGCAACTGCGCTATCGCGATTGGGACGAGCTCATCGATTATTGCCGCTATTCCGCCATGCCGGTCGGCCGCTTCGTTCTCGACGTGCATGGCGAGGACCAGGCTCGCACCTGGCCGGCCAATGACGCGCTCTGCGCCGCCTTGCAGATCATCAATCACTTGCAGGACTGCGGCAAGGACTACCGCGACTTGAACCGCGTCTATTTGCCGCTCGATATTTTGGCGGCGCACGGCGCGAGCGTCGAGATGCTGGGAGAACCGAAAGCGCCCGCGCCGCTCGCCGACGCCGTCCACGCGATGGCGCGGCGGACCGGCGAACTGCTGACGAGAGCTGCGCCCTTCGCCGATCTCATCGCCGACGCCCGGCTCGCCATGGAGGTCGGCGCCATCCAGCGCCTCGCCCAGGCGCTGACGGCGCGGCTGCAGACGGCCGATCCGCTGAGCGAGCCTGTGCACGCCGGCAAGGCGGCGTTCGCGCTCGCCGCCGGTTGCGGCGCGGCCGCGGCGCTGTTGCGGCGCATCGCCGCAGGTCCCTGGCGGCGCCCGATCGTGGACGGTCCGCGATGAGCGCCATCGCCGTCACCAAGCGCGAGCGGCAAACGCCGCGGCCGGTCGCGGCGACGAGCTCGTTTTATCTCGCCATGCGCATACTCGAGCCGGAACGGCGCGAGGCCATGTATGCGATTTACGCCTTTTGCCGCGCCGTGGACGACATCGCCGACCAAGACGGCGATCCGGCCGAGCGCTTGGCCATGCTCGACGACTGGCGCCGCGACCTCGACGAACTTTACGCCGGCCGCATTCGGCGCCATTGCGCGGGCTTGGCCGATCCGGTGCGCCGCTTTGCGCTCGATCGCGCCGATTTCGAAGCGATCATCGACGGCATGGCGATGGACGTCGAGGAAGACATTCAGGCGCCGGATTGGGCCAAGCTCGATCTCTATTGCGATCTTGTGGCGAGCGCCGTGGGCCGCCTGTCGGTGCGCATTTTCGGCCTGGCCGAGGCGACCGAGGATGCGGGCGGCGGTCTGCCGATCGGACCGAGGTTGCTGGCCCACTACCTTGGGCGTGCGCTCCAGCTCACCAATATCCTGCGCGATATCGACGAGGATGCGCGGCGGGGTCGACTTTATCTTCCACGCGAGGCTTTGGAAGAGGCCGGCGTCAGCGATTTCTCGCCGCGCGCCGTCATCGAGCATCCGGGGCTCGGCGAGGTTTGCGCCGCCGTCGCCGCGAAGGCGCGCGATCATTATGCCGAAACCAACCTCATCATCGCGGTTTCGCCGCCGCGCGCCGTGAAAGCGCCCTATCTGATGGCCGCCGGCTATCGGTCCGTGCTCGATCGTCTCGTGGCGCGGGGATTTGCGCCGCCGCGCGCGCCGGTGCGCGCCTCGCAGCTGAAAATTGTGCTTGCGCTGCTGCGCTACGCCCTGACGTGAGCGGGACGGTCCACGTCGTCGGCGCGGGGCTCGCCGGGCTCGCTTGCGCGTTGCGACTTTGTGGCGAAGGGCGCCGCGTCGTCGTCTACGAGGCGGCGGGCGCGGCCGGCGGACGCTGCCGCTCTCATTACGACGCCGGTCTCGATCTCGTCATCGACAACGGCAACCACCTGCTCCTTTCGGGCAACCGCGCGGCGCATGACTATCTCATGCGCTGCGGCGCGGCCGGCGCGCTGGCCGGCCCAAACGCGTGCGTCTTCGACTTTCTCGACGCGCGCTCCGGCGAACGCTGGCGGCTGCGTCCGAACGCCTCGCGTTGGCCTTGGTGGATTTTCGTAAAAGATCGCCGCGCGCCAGGCACGAAGGCGGCGGAATATCTGGGTGCGCTCGGCATCCTGCGCGCCGCGCCGGGCGCGACCATCGGCGAGGCGATGGCTTGCTCGGGCCTCCTTTACGAGCGCCTGTGGCGCCCGGTTCTGCTGTCGGCGTTGAATACCGATCCGCGCGAAGCCTCGGCTGGCCTCGCCGCCGCCGTCTTGCGCGAAACCCTCGTGAGCGGGGGCGCCGCCTGCCGGCCGCTGGTGGCGCGCCATGGGCTCGGCGCCGCCTTCATCGAGCCGGCGCTGCAAACGCTGCAGGCGAGGGGCGCCGAGATTCGCTATGGCGCGCGCGCAAAAAAAATCGAATTCTCGGGCGAGCGCGCGCGGGCGGTAAATTTCAGCGACGACGCGATCGAGCTTGGCGCCGAGGACCAACTCGTTGTGGCGGCGCCGGCCTGGGCGGCGAAGGAGCTCGTTCCCGGCCTCGTCGCGCCTGACGAATTCCGCGGCATCGTCAACGCCCATTTTCGCGTCAAACCGCCCGAGGGTCAGCCGTTGCTGCTCGGCATGGTGGGGTCGCTCAGCGACTGGCTGTTTGCCTTCGACGATCGGCTGTCGGTGACCATCAGCGGCGCGGACCATCTCATGGACGAGCCGCGCGAAAGTCTCGCCGCGCGCATCTGGGCGGAGGTCGCCGCCGCGACCGGCCTTGCCGCGAGCCTGCCGCGCTGGCAAATCGTCAAGGAGAAGCGCGCCACCTTCGCGGCGACGCCGCGCCAGGAGGCGCGCCGTCCCGCTGCCCAAACCGAATGGAGCAACCTGTTGCTCGCCGGCGATTGGACGAATACGGGGCTGCCGGCGACGATCGAGGGCGCTATCCGCTCGGGATACAGGGCGGCGGAGCTGGCGTCGCAAGAAAAGCGATAGACCCGTCCTGCCCGCGCTTGTCGCGGGCGTCCACGCCGAACCGGACATTCCCCGACAACTGCCAATCATGACCTTTAGAGACATGCGATGTCGGGATGGGCCATATCGGCGTTTCGTTTCGCGCCTGATCTCTGCACCAAGAAACCAGCGTTTTTTCGCTTACTATCCGTTTCGAAAGATCAGGGAAATCCCCGCCCAAGCCGAGTCAATCAGCTGGAGACCGTATTAGAGCCGCGACGATGAATGGCAACTTGCGACAACGGCTTCGGGAGCAGCCACAGGCGCCGACATTGCTCGTCCCGTGGATCCTTCAACTCGTCCCATCGCTGCTGCAAGCTGCATGACACCCCAACTAATTTACCGGCCTCATATGGTCGGCGCATGGCTGAAAGCGCACTGCGCATGTCTACCTGAACTGTCACGCCGCGCCCGGAAACCTGAAGCGGCTCGGAATGTTGCGCGCCGAGCTCCGTCGGGCATGGCTGCACGCCCGACGGCGACGCAGCCAGCGCTTGCGCATGACCTGGGAGCGATTCCAGCGCTTTATGGCGCTTTACATATCCAAAGTCCGCACCCTTCATCTCTATCCAGGTCAGCGTTTTGCGTCGTGACTTGAGGCAAGCGCCGTATGCGGCGTGCCGCATATGCGGAGCTGTGCGGGGACGCGGGACAACCCACGTCCCTACCGTAAAGGTTGTGACGCGCGACGCCTTATTTTTTCGGAACGAACAACATGGTTAAGCGTTCCTCCCAGGCCGCAAACGCTCTGCCTTCGCGTGGGGGCGGTGCGAGGGCCACATTTAACATGGAGTTTCGTGATGACGCACGGTTTAAATCTGACGCTTCCAATCAAGCAAGACGCCGCAACGCAGGCCGCGCTCCAAGAGTTGAAAGATAAATTCCCGACGATCCAATCAACGATCGGGGCGGCCCTCGCAAAATTCCATCGCGTGCATTTCGCCAGAGTGTGCGTGGTAGATAATAAATACATCCAGGTGATAACTGAATATGAGGGAGCGCACGACGAGTATATAGAATTTTTTCGACGGGAGCTTACGCCGATATTTGAGAAAATATTCGCTCTCGCCGACGTCCCGGCCGATGTTGTGCAGGACCCGGACAAGTTCAGGGACTATTCGGTGAGCCGGCAAATCCGGTCGTTGGGCACGGCGGAAGATGGTGCGGTCGATTTTGCGGGCAAGCCGTCGGGATGGCTGTTCTCGGCTTACAACTATAAGACTGTTGAGGACATTCAGGCGGCGCTCGCGAAGGCGTAAGGCGCGCGGGGTGGCTGGACGGCGACGTTTGCTCGTCCCCCGCTTTTCACGCCCCCATCACACTCGCGAGTTCGCAAATGACAAAGCTTGACAGCCTCCAGGGGATTGTTGCGAAAAGCTCGGAACGGCCGCTTCTCTCAATATTGCTGTTCCGCATTGGCGCGGCGGACAACGCTCGAGCGTTTTTGCGTCACTGGCTTCGTTTCGTTCCCGACGGACGCGCGCCGCCACCCGTTGACGCGCCGGAACTCTATTTTCTGTTCAGTTGGGACGGCGTTTCGAAATTGTTAGCCGGGCATCCAACCCTGAAAATTGACGTTGGGCGCGACCAACTTGAGGGATATTTCACAAATTCGGATCTGGCGCCGGATAATCCAGCGCGTGCTCCCGACCTGGGCTTTGTCGGGGACAGTGCGCCCCAAGGGTGGTGGGAAGGAAAATTCCTCTCGGCGGAAATAGAACTCGCGCTTTACTGTTGTTTTGCCGATGACCCGCAGCAAGGCGCGACATTGGCCGAAATGCGCCAATCTGCGGCTGCGTCAGGGCTTCAAGAACTCACGTTGCCGTCCTTTCCACAACACGCGCTCTCGGGAGCGCGGCCGCCTGACGGCGTGCTGCATTTCGGCTTTCGCGACGGCGTCACCCAACCCAAAATAGATTGGGAGGACAAAAAAATGCCGGGCGAGGTCGATCGCCGGCAATTCGTGATCGGCTATCCGTCGGAGGCTTATCCTGTCAAGCCCCTAAAGCCCGGCCCATGGCTTGATTTCGCCAGGGATGGATGCTTCGCTGGATTGACATGGCTTTATCAAGACGTTGCGCGTTTCAACAGGTTCCTTCGCGACAATGCGACCACGGTCGCCGCGGCGGGCGTCGGCGGGGACGCGCAGGAATGGCTCGCCGCCAAGCTTATGGGGCGATGGCGGGACGGCTCGCCGCTCGCAAGATATCCGACGATCCCGCCAGCCGCGCCCGATCTTGATGACGCTTTCGGCTACGCCGATGATCCCCGGGGTGAAAAATGTCCGCTCGCCGCGCATATTCGCGTCGCAAATCTCCGGGATCAGGGTTTGAGCTTCGGCAATCAAGTGCGCTTCCCTGATGGACCGCCTCGCTTGCAGCGGCGAGGGTTCAGTTACGGTTCGCGGCTTGATGGGGTCGACGACGACGGCGGGCGGCGCGGCCTCGTCGGCGTGTTTCTTTTTGCTCGGATTAACGAGCAATTCCACACCGTATTGCGCTGGATGCAGGCTACCGATTTCAGCGACGCTTTCCGCGCGATCCCGAACGGTTTGAGGTCGCAGGATTCAGTCGTTGGAAATCGAGACAAGCGCAACGCAAACTCGCAAGCGTTCATACCGCTTTCTGGCGGTCGTGACATCGAGTTTCGTCTACAAAATTTCGTCAGGTTTCAGGGCGTAAAAACATTTTTCGTTCCGAGCCTGAAGACGCTTGGCGTGCTCGCCGGACAGTGGAGCTGACGTTCGAGTGGAGACTTTCTCGAAATTCCAGCGTCGAGACCGAGGAGCCGATGCGGCTGTTTCAGCCCGCGCATCGATTCGACGACAATGGCGTCGTGGGATCGAATGATCAGGCTGCGGTTAAGTGAGGCGTTCCCGGCTTTCAAGGTAAGCTTCCTATCTAAAGTCGCGAGAAAAAGGGGATCGGTAGCTTGCGAATGACAAGATCACGCGGAGCGAATGCGATGGCAAATGAGCCCACCCAAGAAGTCCGGTTTGCGATTGTCCTTTACGGTGGGGTGTCGCTGGCAATCTACATCAACGGCGTCGTCCAGGAGCTGCTTCGTCTGGTCCGCTCAACGGCCGACCCGAAAGCCGTCAAAGGTAGCGAAGTGGTCTACCAAAAGGTGGGCCGTCTGCTTGGACCAGGGTTCATCCCCAAGGCGCAGCTTGATGACAACGACCCGATCAACACGAAATTCACGATCGACATCATTTCCGGGACATCGGCCGGAGGCATCAACGGCATCTATCTGGCCAAGGCGCTTGCCACCGGGAGCAACCTAAGCCAGCTGGAGAAGCTCTGGTTCGACGAAGGCGGCATCGACAAGCTGCTGAATGACCGCGCTTCTTACGCCGGATTGTCGGTGACGCCACAGTCGGCGCCCCAATCGCTGCTAAACAGCCGACGAATGTATTGCAAGCTGCTTGAGGCCCTCGACAACATGGTCGGCGACGCCCCTTCATGCGACCGCCATGCCTCGTGTTTCGCCGATGAAGTCGACCTTTACGCCACGACGACCGATATCGAGGGCGTGCCGGTGCCGATCAGGTTACTGGACAACGTCGTCTACGAACGACGCTACCGAAACGTCTTTCATCTCCGTTTCATCAAAGGCGAGCGCGACGACTTCCAGTCCGACAACAATCCCTTCCTCGCCTTCGCCGCGCGATGCACGTCGTCCTTTCCGTTCGCGTTCGAGCCGATGCAGCTTTGCGAAATCGACGAAGTGTTGGCGGCGCACGGCCGCTATTCAAGCAAGCCCTATTGTTTCTCGAAATCGAGCCGATGGCAGAAGTTCTACGTCAATTATCTCCAGGATGTCTTTGGCGGGGCGACCAAGTTTCCCAGGCGCTCGTTCGGCGATGGCGGCTATTTGAACAATGCGCCGTTCAGCTACGCCGTGGACGAGTTGCTGACCCGACAAGCCGCCCTTCCGGTAAGCCGCAAGCTGCTCTATGTGGAGCCGAGCCCGAGGCATCCGGAAGAGCATCCTAACCGTACCGGCAAGCCGAACGCCATCGAGAACAGCCTCGCTGCGTTGGTCACGATCCCCGGCTATCAGACCATCCGCAACGATCTCTCGCGAGCGCTGGAACGTAATCGTGCCGCCAGCCGCATCAACACGACGCTCGGAGAGATCGGAAGCCGCATCCAGCAGGCGCCGGGCCTCTATGCGCAGGACGCCCCGCTCGAAGAGATCGCGTTCCAGAACGGAACGAGCTTTCGCGCCTATTACCAGATGCGGGCGAGCGACGTGACCGACCAGTTTGCGACGATACTGGCGCGCACGCTGTGGATCGACGAGGGTTCGATCCTCTTCGTCGCGCTACGCTCTTTGATCCGAGCTTGGCGGGAGCGATGCTATGATGTCGATCCGCGCCAAGCGACGCCCGCGCCTGCGGCGGGCGGCAACGCTCTCAATGATTATCTGACCAGGTTCGACCTGTCTTACCGGATCCGCCGGCTCAGATTCGTGCTGCGCAAGCTCGACACGCTCCATGGGTTGCAACTTGCTTCCGGTCATCCTGCTTACGAGGAAGCGGTTGACACGCGGTTCTTCGGACTGGTTCTTCAGGCGCGCGAAACCGCGCCGCCAAAACTACTGGCAAGTGATCTGGCGGTGGTGCGCCTCCCTCTCGCGCGCGCATGCGCCAAATTGCACCGCACGCTCCGCCGGTTGCTTGAGCCGCGCGATCCACCGGATATGGACACTCCGAATCCGTCGCCGCCGCCCGATGACGACCCGCAGCTGATCGTACTAAAGGCGTTGCCGGACAGCGCCCTTGCCTTGCTGCTTCCCATCCTGTGCGATATTGCCGGCATTTCGCAACCCGAAGATTCGAAGGATCAGCCCCCGCCCGCCAGCGAGCGGCGCGTTCTGACGACCCGGCCTCTCGAGCGGCCCGCCAGTGAATCGCGGCTCACCGACCTCGCCTGCGATCGCCGCGCGGCGAGCCGCCTCGACAAGGATCCTCAGTTGCATGATTATTTGGGCCGCGTCGCGGACAAGCTCGCAAATTGGCTGGAGCATTTGTTCAATGAGGCGCACCAAGCTGCAACCAAGACCTTCGACGGGGGCGACGCCGGCCGCATCGCCCGCCGCTACTATCAGTGTTTCGATTTTTTCGATTGCGTGCAGTTTCCGATGATGTTCGGCACCGATATCGGCGAGCCGGACATCGTCGACATTATCCGCGTCTGCCCGGAGGACGCCCCCGCGCTCGTGGCGGAGACCCGGGAGCGGCGGACCAAGCTCAAAGGCCTAGCAGTAGCGCATTTCGGCGCTTTCCTCGATCGGGACTGGCGGATCAGCGATCTCTTGTGGGGCCGGCTCGATGGCGCCGAGCGGATCATCACCGCGCTCCTCCCGTTGCAGGAGAGCGCCCAATTGCGCAACAGGCTGATCGACGAGGCGCACGAAGCGATCCTCAAAGAGTTCGAGGCGCGTCCTCGTCTCGGCACAATGGCCCTCGACCCGACGCGCAATCAGGGCGCCCGTCACCCACTGACGTCGGAGACCGTGCAGCAGGCGATTGATGCGATCGCTCAACCCGCGACAGCGGCCGACCGTCAGACTCAAACGGCGTTCATGTCGCTTTGGCGAATGCTAACGCCTGCCGAGCCGAACCGAGTCATGCTGATGCGGACCCTTGCGCGCGGCGCCACGATCGTCGGTCATATGCTTGACGGCATCGCTGGCGGCACGCAGCTTTCCTTACCAGCCAAATGGCTTGCCAATGCCGGGCGAGCGCTGTGGGCGCTCGTCGAGATCTCGGTTCCGCGCGATTGGCGCACGCTGCTCGGCAAGTACTGGCACTCTCTGCTGCTGCTGATTTCGATTATCCTGATCCTGGGGGGCCTGCTCACGGCGCAGCCCGCGGTCTCGGGCTTTGGTTGGGCGGCCCTGGGGTTCGCCGCTTTGCTTCTCATCCTGCGCACGATCCTTTGGGATTTCATGCGCGCCGGCAAAATTCGGGCGGCGCTGGGTGGCCTCGCGATCCTAATCGCCGCCGTCGTCGCGTCCGTCGGGGGCGTGCGGATCTACGGGTGGATCGGCGCCGAATGGGAAAACGCACAAGCCTGGACCTGCGGAGCGCTCCATAATTGTCCGTCGCAGTTCGTCGGACCGGCGCCTCGTGCTCGCGAAGGCTATAGACAGTGACGCGCTCGGGCGTCGCTTGCGTTCCAGGGGGCCACGGAATCAAACCAATGTCGCTCACCGTCAAAATCGGCGAAGCCAAAAACCCGCCTGTCGGAACTCCTCGCCAAGCTCGACGCCGGCGAAGAGGTCATGGAGCCACGAAGGCGAAACACTAGAGGAAAATCTTCAAACGCTGTGTGAGGCATGCAATCTCGGCAAAAGCAACGCGTTATGAGCGCCAATCTGAATTGACGCTTGACCTTATAGCCAAATCACCATAAAAAAAGCGAGCCGACTCGATGATCGACGCCTCTAAAGCGAAGCCGCTGATCTGGGTTGGGTCAAGCCTGAAAGACGTTCGCAAATTCCCTGATGAAGCCACCTCCCACCTGGGCTACGCGCTGTATGTCGCGCAACAGGGCGGCAGGCATCGCAACGCGAAGGTTCTGAAGGGATTTGGCGGCGGAGCGTGATCGAGATCATCAAGGATCACCGCGGCGACACGTTTCGCGCCGGCGGTTCGATTGAAGAGCGCGGTCTATGTACTTCACGCGTTCCAAAAGAAATCGAAGTCTGGAAGCGAAACGCTGAGCGGCCATGAGCGAAAAAATCAGCCACAAGAAAGGAACCGACAACCTATTCGCCGACATCGGCCTGCCGAACGCCGAAGAACATCTGGTCAAGGCGCAACTCGTCTATAAGATCGACATGCTTTTGAAAGAACGCCGCCTAAAACAAATCGAAGCGGCCCGCCTCTTCGGCGTCAAGCAGCCGGATGTCTCGAAGATGCTGCACGGCGACTTCCGGCAGTTTTCGGTCGAGCGGTTGCTGCGCTTCCTCGTCGCGCTCGGGCAGGACGTGGAAATCATTGTGAAGCCGCATCGCGACGCCGGAGCGGCGCCGACGCTTCGCGTCGCGCGAGCTTGAGAGGGACGTTTTGACATGAATGCAACAGTGCGCGCCGAACAATTTTCTCTCATCGCCCATCGAGACCCGCTGCAAAACAGCATCGACCGCGCGACGAGCGCGCTGCTGGCGCTCGGCAAGGCCGACGGCCACTGGTGTTTCGAGCTCGAGGCGGACGCCACCATCCCGGCCGAATATGTGCTGATGCGCCACTATCGCGACGAACCGGTCGACGGCGCGCTGGAAGCCAAGATCGCCAATTATCTGCGCCGCATCCAGGGGGCGCACGGCGGCTGGCAGCTGTTCCACCAGGGCGCCTTCGACATGAGCGCCAGCGTGAAAGCCTATTTCGCGCTCAAGATGATCGGCGACGACGTGAACGCCCCGCACATGGCGCGCGCCAGGAAAGCAATTCTCGCAAACGGCGGCGCGGCGCGCAGCAACGTTTTTACGCGCGCGCTGCTTGCTCTTTATGGCCAAGTTCCGTGGCGCGCCGTTCCGGTGATGCCGGTCGAAATCATGCTGGCGCCGAAATGGTTCCCGTTCCATCTCGACAAGGTGTCCTACTGGGCGCGCATCGTCCTGGTTCCGCTGCTCGTCCTGCAGGCTAAAAAGCCGCGCGCCATAAATCGGCGCGACATTCACATTGCGGAATTGTTCGCGACGCCGCCGCAAGATGTAAAACATTGGCCCAAGGGCGCGCATCAGCACTGGGCGTTGATCAGAATCTTTGGCGCGATCGATAGGATGTTGCGCGCCGTGGAGCCTTTTTTTTCCGAGCGCCTACGGGCGCGCGCCATCGAACAAGCCGAGGCGTTCGTGACCGAGCGCCTCAATGGCGTCGATGGCCTCGGCGGCATCTTTCCCGCGATCGTCAATAGCCTGCTGATGTATGAGGTTCTCGGCGTGCCGGCGAACGACGAACGCGTGAAGACGGCGCGCGCAGCGATCGAGCGTCTGCTGGTCGTCAAGGACGACGAGGCCTATTGCCAGCCTTGCGTTTCGCCCGTGTGGGATACGGCGCTTGCTTGCCACGCGCTGCTCGAGGTTGGCGGCGGCGAAGCCGAGGAGCGCGCCCGCGCCGCGCTCGAGTGGCTGGCGCCATTGCAAATCCTCGACGTGAAGGGCGACTGGGCCGCACAACGGCCAAACGTGCGGCCCGGCGGCTGGGCTTTCCAATACGCCAACGCCTATTATCCAGATGTCGACGATACGGCGGTGGTGGTGGCGGCGATGGATCGAGCCTGGCGCGGCCGGCCGGGCGCCCCCTATGACGAGCGCATCGCGCGCGGCCGCGAATGGATCGAGGGCCTCCAAAGCAAGAACGGCGGTTGGGGCGCCTTCGACGCCGACAACGCGTATCATTATCTCAATCACATCCCGTTCGCCGACCACGGCGCGCTGCTCGATCCGCCGACCGCCGATGTTTCGGCGCGTTGCGTCTCGATGCTGGCGCAGCTCGGCGATACGCTAGAGACCAGCGAGCGGCTGCAAGCAGGGGTCGATTATCTGCTCGCCGACCAGCAGCCGGACGGCAGCTGGTACGGGCGCTGGGGCATGAACTACGTCTATGGCGCGTGGTCGGCGCTGTGCGCGCTCAACGCCGCCGGCCTGCCCCGCGATCATGACGCCCTACGCCGCGCCGCCGACTGGCTGATCTTCATCCAGAACGCCGACGGCGGTTGGGGCGAGGACGGCGACAGCTATAAACTCGCCTACAAGGGTTACGAACATGCGCCGAGCACGGCCTCGCAGACCGCGTGGGCTTTGCTAGGGCTGATGGCGGCTGGACGGCTCGATCACGCCGCCGTTGGGCGCGGCGTAGCCTATTTGCAGTCGACCCAGGCCGAAGATGGCCTGTGGAAAGAGGACCGTTACACTGCCACGGGTTTCCCGCGCGTCTTCTATTTGCGTTACCATGGCTACGCCAAGTTCTTCCCGTTGTGGGCGTTGGCGCGCTACCGCAATCTTCAGCGAGGCGACAGCAAACTTGTCCAAGTCGGCATCTAGGCGGCGAGCCAACGGCCCCGATGGCGAGGATGCGCCTTCGCGTTTTCTCGTCATCACGGGTCTGTTGAGCGAGCGCGCTTGCGCCGAAGGCGAACGGCTGATCCCAGTTTGCAGCGGCGCCGACGTCGAAGGCCTGCGCGCCGCCCTCGAACGCACGCAGGGCTTTGATCTCGCCGGCGTTGTGAGCTTTGGCATCGCGGGAGGATTGGCGCCCGACTTGCAGCCCGGCGACGTGGTGATCGGCAGCGGGGTGGTCGCCGACGACGGTCGCTACGCGACCCACGCCGGCCTTTCCGGCCTTCTCGCGGAGGGCCTTGCGGCCGCCGGCGGCAAGATTGTTACGGGCGTCATCGCCGGCGTCGAAGCGCCGGTGCTCTACCCGGCTGCAAAAGCTGCGCTGCGCGCCCGCACCGGCGCCGCGGCGGTCGATATGGAAACCCATATCGCGGCCGCTTTTGCCGCACGGCGGCGGCTTCCTCTCGCGGTCGTGCGCGTCGTCAGCGATCCGGCGACACGGGCGCTGCCGCCTTTGGCGTCGACCGCGGTGACGCCCGACGGCAACGTCGACTTCAAGGCTGTCTTTCGCGAATTGGCGCGCCAGCCGCAGCAGATTGGCGATCTCCTGCGCGCCGGCCTCGACGTGCGCAAAGCGTTTGCAACTTTAAGCCGCTGTGGACGTCTGCTCGGGCCGTTGCTGACCATCGGCCTCGCCGATCTGTGAGAATTTCGCAACGTTGTCGGCGAACACGTATTGCGCGGGACGCTGTTTGTCGAGCGGGAGGTCGGCCGCCATCGCGCCTTCGGTGGAAACGCCGCGCAGAGCGACCCACGCCGCCTGCCATGGACGCGCCACCGCGTCCTTCACGGCGCTCGCTTCGAAGCCGGAGTGCACCATGCAGTCGGCGCATTTCTCGTAGGCGCCGACGCCGTACGCGTCCCAGTCGGTCTCTTCCATGAGCTGCTTGAAGGTGGGGACGTAAGCCTCGCCCAACAGGTAACAGGGGCGCTGCCAGCCAAACACCGTGCGCGCCGGATTGCCCCACGGCGTGCAACGGTAGCTCTGGTTGCCGGCGAGAAAGTCCAAAAACAGGCTGGATTGGTTGAAGGCCCAGGCCTTGCCGCCGCGCCCGCGCCGCAAGATGCCGCGAAACAACTCCTTGGTGCGCGTGCGATTGAGGAAATGCGCTCGGTCGGCCGCGCGCTCATAAGCGTAGCCGGGTGACACCGTCATGCCATCGACGCCGAGCTTGGTCATTGCGTCGAGGAAACGCGCCACCCGCTCGGGATCGGCGTCCTGGAAGAAAGTGCTGTTGGTGGTGACCCGGAAGCCCTTGGACTTCGCCAGTTTTACCGCCTCGACGGCGCGCTCGTAGACGCCCGCTTGGCTCACGGCGTGGTCGTGCATTTCCTTGTCGCCGTCGAGATGGATCGACCAGCTGAAATAGGGATTGGGCTTGTATTGATCAATCTTCTTCGCAAGCAGCAAGGCGTTGGTGCAGACGATGGCGAATTTACGCCGCGCCATCACGCCTTCGACGATCTGCGCCAGCCCCTTGTGCAGCAACGGCTCGCCGCCGGCGATGACCACCACCGGCGCGCCGCATTCATCGACCGCGGCGAGGCACTCGTCGACCGATAGACGCTTGTCGAGAATAGGGGCTGGATAATCAATCTTGCCGCAGCCGGCGCAGGCGAGATTGCAGCGATACAGCGGCTCCAGCATGAGGACGAGCGGATAGCGCTTCTTGCCCGACAGGTGCTGCCGCAGGATGTAGCCGCCGATCGCCAGAGTATAACGGAGAGGAATAGACAAGAAGGCTCATCCCTTGTTGGGTCGCGGGCCGTCGCGCAATGGGCTCGTGCGCGGCGATCTCCTCTAATACGACATCCGCGCGATCCGCTCGGATTTCTCCCTCTCCCCGCTCGCGGGGAGAGGGTTGGGGTGAGGGGCTGGGGGTGTTATCACGAAAGCTGATGAAAGCCACAGGCGCCCGGGAATCCATAGCACTGCTGGCAAAACCCCAAGCCCCTCACCCTCGCTTCGCTCGACCTCTCCCCGCAAGCGGGGAGAGGTAGCCCTCCGGATTTATAACACGAAAGCGGGGGAGCGCGGAAACCCGCCGCGCCTCCTCAGGCCGGCAGTTTCACCTTGTGTTTGGCCACCGGGATCATCGACCGCACCTTGCGGATGCGCTCGAGGTCGATATGCGTCGACGTCAGCCCCACCCCCTCCGACGCCTTGGCGACGACATGGCCCCATGGATCAGCGATGAGCGAATTGCCATAAGTGAAACGCGTCTCGTGTCCCGCCTTATGTGCGCCGGTCTGCGCCGGGGCGCACAGATAGGCTTGCAATTCGATGGCGCGCGCGCGGCACAGGACTTCCCAATGGTCCTTGCCGGTGACCAGAGTGAACGCGGAGGGCAGCGCCACCAAATCGACGCCCTTGTCGGCAAGAGCCTGGAAGAGATAGGGGAAACGCAAATCATAGCAGATCGCGCAGCCGATCGTCAGGCCCTCGCAATCATAGGTGACGACCGCCTCGCCCGGCTTGAACGAGGCGCTCTCGTGATATTTGGCGCCGTCGGGGGCGGTGATGTCGAACATGTGAATCTTGCGGTAGCGCGCGACTTCCGCGCCGGCGCGGTCGAAAGCGACGCTGGTGTTGTGCAAGCGCTCCTCGCCGGAAATTTTTTCGATGACCGAGCCCGCGTGAATGAACACCTGATGTTTGCGCGCCAACTCCTGGCACAGGGAATAGGCGGGACCGCCGGGAAACTCCTCGGCGGCGGCGATTTTCTCCTCGCGCGTTCCGCCGATGAAATCGAACACCTCGGGCAGGCAGATCCAGTCCGGGCGCTCCTGACGGACGGCGTGTTCGATCAGCGCACGGGCGCTGGCGAGATTGGCGGCCTTGTCGCCGAGCGAATTCATTTGGACCAGGGTGACCTTCATCGCGAGCGTCTCTATCCGTTTCAAAGATTGGAAAAGAAGGGGCGTCTCCCATATACCGGAAATCGAGACGGCGCGATCGCTTGCAATCAAAACCTGATGCTTTTAGTTTTCCGCCGCCACGGGCCGCCATAGCTCAGTTGGTTAGAGCACCAGATTGTGGATCTGGGGGTCCCCCGTTCGAGCCGGGGTGGCGGTACCATTTAAATCAATAACTTGCTAGACCTGTGGCTGGTTTTTAGCTCTTTGAACTGGCGCGGTAGGCGTCTGGCGAGCGAAAAATCCTGGATTGTTCCGCAGCATGGCGCGCGTGGCGATTTTAATCGGCCTGATGTGGGCTTTGGGCGCCAGCCCGAGCTACTCACAGGCGACGCCGCCCGGCAATGGCGAGCCAATTCCCGAATCGAGCATTGACGCGTGCTTAACGCGGCTGAGCGCCTTGGGCGTAACTGCGCAAGCCGCACCTGCGCCGCTCGATCATAACGAAGCTTGCGTGGTCGCCATGCCGATCCAGGTCAAAACTGTGACCGGCCGTTATGGTCTCGGCAGCGCGATCCAGTTCCCGAACCAGCCGCTGATCGATTGCCGGTTGGCCGAACCGCTGGCCCACTGGCTCGGCGAAGTCGTCGCCCCCATATTTGCGGCCAACTTTTCTTCGCCTTTGCGGGCGGTCCGGACCGGCCCAGGCTACGAATGCCGCAATCGCAATCGTGAGGCGACGAGCAAGATCAGCGCGCACGCGATGGGGCTGGCGCTCGACATATCCGGCTTCGAACTGGCCAATGGCCAAATCGTGTCGGTCGGCTCCGCAAACGATCCGGTCGCGGAAGCGGTTCTACGCACGATTCGCACCGCCGGTTGCGGCTGGTTTACGACGATCTTGGGACCTGGCGCCGACGCGGCGCACGCCGATCATCTCCATGTCGATGTCCAGCAGCACGGATCGACCGATCGGTTCCGCATCTGCGAGTAAGTTCGAAGCCAGACGAGGGCAATCGGGTGAAGCGCTATGGTCCTCCTCGCCCTCATCCTGAGGCGCTCGCGAAGCGAGCCTCGAAGGACGAGGGCGAGGAGGAAGGCGGCGCGGACGGGTTTCCTCGTCCTTCGAGGCCGGCTGCGCCGGCGCCTCAGGATGAGGAAACCCTTCACCCGATTGCCCTGGGTTCGAAGCGCGCCGCCTTGCCCAAGGCCGAACTCAGTCCTACTTCGTCCGTAAGCTGGTTTCGGATAATCTTTAGCGCCATGCGACGGAGAAGCGCGTGCGTCTGTCCGCCGAGAGCCTTGTCGTCATCATCTTGGTCGGCCTTGTCGCCGGATGGCTCGCCGCCAAGGTCGTCAGAGGATATGGACTGGGAATCGTCGGCGACATCATCGTCGGAGTGATCGGCGCCTATATCGGCAATTGGCTGTTGCCCCGGCTCGGCATTCATTTGGGAACCGGGGTCGTGCTCGCCATCCTGAACGCCACGGTCGGCGCGATCGTCCTGCTCTTGCTGGTTCGCTTGGTTCGGCGCCTTTGAACCAGAGCCACCGAATAGCGGCCTGGCTCTTGGTCCGCGACCAATGGTCAAGGGGCGTCAGCTCCGGTCGGCCCGCTGCACGGCCAGCGACATCCGCACCAGTTCCGACAAGCTCCCGGCTTGCATTTTCGCCATCACGTTGGCGCGGTGGACTTCGACGGTCCGCACGCTGATGCCCAGATCGCGCGCGATGGCCTTGTTGGGCTTGCCGTCCAGCAACCCCGCCAGCACCTCATTTTCCCTCGCGGTCAAGGTTGCGAGCCGCTCGAGCGTCGCTTGCGTTTCGGCGCTGCGCGTCGCATAGCGGTTCTTGGCCGTCAGAGCCTGGCGAACCGAGGCGAGCAGCGCTTCGTCGTCGAACGGTTTTTCCAGGAGATCGATGGCGCCCTCCTTCATCGCCTGCACGGCGAGCGGAACATCGGCATGCGCGGTAATGACGATGACCGGCAGATCGACGCGCCGCTCCTTCATTTTCGTCATGAGGTCGAAACCGCTCATTCCAGGCATGCGAACGTCCGTCACCACGCAACCTTCCTCATGCGGTCCGACGGCGCCGAGGAAGTCCTTGGCCGAGGCATGCGTTTGGACGTCAAACCCATCGTTGACCAACAGGAGGCCGAGCGAATCGCGAACGGCGGGATCGTCATCGACGATATGAACAACCCTTTCCTTGCTCACGGACCGATCTCCGCTTTCGCCAACGGCAACGTGAAACTGAAGACCGCGCCGCCGCCGGGATTAGGCTCGACCCATATCTTGCCGTAATGCGCCTCGACAATCCAGCGCGAGATCGACAGGCCGACGCCCATGCCGGACGCTTTCGTCGTCGTGAACGGCTCGAACAGATCGGCTTCAATGTCTGCGGACAGGCCGACGCCCGTGTCGGCCAAGTCTACCCGGATCATGTCCTTCTCGACCGAGGACGTCGAGATGAGCAGTTCGCGCTTCTTTGAGCCCTGCATCGCTTCGACGGCGTTGCGCGTCAAATTGGTCAGGAGTTGCTTGATCTGCACGGGATCTGCGAGGACGTGATCGTCGTCTGCGTTCAATCGCAGGGTCACCCCGACATCCGCCTGCTCTATGTCCGCGTTGGTCAGGTCATAGGTTTGCTTGATCAGATCATGCAGGCTGTGGAGGGTCTTGTCGGGTTCGCCGTGCGCGACGAACTCACGCATATGGCCGACGATGCGTCCCGCCCGCATGATCTGGGCGGCGGCGTTGTCGAGAATTTTGTCGACGCTGACGGCGCGCTGCTCCGGCGGCTTGTCGAGCAGCCGCCGCGCCGTCTTGAGATAGGTGGCCGACGCCGACAGCGGTTGGTTGATTTCGTGCGCCATGGCGGTCGCCATCCCGCCCATGGCGTCGAGACGCTCGGCGTGCAGTCTTTGCACGCGCGCTTCGATCTTGCGCTTGTCGCTCAGATCGCGCGCGAACCCCACGAACAGGCGATGGTCGTCGTAGTGCGCTTCGGAAACCGTCAGTTCCATCGGAAAGACCGTGCCGTTCTTGCGCAGCCCCTCCACCTCGCGGCCGATGCCGATGATCTTCGCTTCGCCGGTGCGCAGGTAGTTCTGGATATAGCCGTCGTGCCGCGAGCGGTTGGGCTCGGGCATCAGCATGGAAACGTTTTGTCCGATGATTTCATCCGTCTCGTAGCCGAACGTCGCCACCGTCGCCTTGTTGAGCGACTGAATGATCCCTGCCTCGTCGACGGTGATGATCGCGTCTTTGGCGCCTTCGACCACGGCCCTGAGGCGCGTCTCGCTCGCGCGCAGCGATTCTTCGGCGCGGCGACGTTCGCTGATGTCGACAAAGGTGACGACGACGCCGTCGACTCTCGCCTCGACGGTGCGGTACGGCCGCAGCCGCATGATATGCCACCTGCCGCTGCGGCTGCGCACTTCGCGCTCGATCGAGACGAGAGTGTCGAGCACCCTGCGGGCGTCCTCGGCGAGACTCTCGTAATCGAGGCTGTGGGCGAAATCGGTGATCGGTCTCCCTTCGTCGCCCGCGGCGATGCTGACGAGACCGGCGATGGGCGGGGTGAAGCGCTTGATGCGCAATTGCGGATCGAGAAACAATATGCCCACGTCGGTGGCGGCCATCAGATTTTGGATGTCGCTGTGATCGCGCGACACGCCTTCGAGCTTGGTCTTCAGCTCGCTGTTGACGGTCTGCAGCTCCTCGTTGAGCGATTGCAGCTCCTCCTTGCTCGTCTCCAGCTCCTCGGCCGTCGAGCGGTATTCTTCGTTGATGGATTGCAATTCCTCGTTGGCGGCGCGCAGCTCCTCGTTCGCGCCTTCGTATTCCTCGCGCGAGGTGCGCAGTCGCGATTGCGTGAGCTGCAGTTCCTGCTGCAATTGACGAACCGCCTCGTCGGGCGCGCGTCCCTCGATGTCGACGCGCTCCGCTAAGGCGGCGTCGAAGGCTTCGCCCTCGATGAACAGAACCAGGGCGAGCCGCCGCGCTTGCGGATCATCGGCGAAAGGCTTCACCTGAAAATAGACGCGGCGCCGATCGCCGTTGAAGCGCACCGGGATGGGGGCTGAGAGGCTCGGTTCGCCGCGAGCGAAAGCCCGATGAAGGGCGGCGCGCAAATCGAAGCGCAATTCCTCGCGCGCCAGTTCGGCAATGTCGCTCGGCAGAGGTCCGCTCGAGGGTTGCAGAAAGCGCCCGGCCGTCTCCGACAGGTGAATTATGCGATACGACTCGTCGACGACGACGCTGGGCGGCGCCAGCCGCTCCAACGCCTCCCGATGCGTCGCGGTCTCGCTGCGCGCCCTGACGGGAACCGCTGGCCGAACCGGCGGCTCCATGCCGAGCGGGGCGGCGGCAAGTCGCTGGATCACTGGAGCGCGATCGACCCTGGCGGGCGTCGACTGATAGATGCGCGCCTCCCGGTTGACGGCGCGGAACAGCCCGGGCGGATTGTCGGCCGTCTCGGACGAGCCGAGAAAGAGGTAGCCGCCCGCCCGCAGCCCGTAATGCAGGGTCACGCAGGTCTGCTGCTGCAACTCGCGGTCGAGGTAGATGAGCAGATTGCGGCACGAGACAAGATCGAGCCGCGAGAACGGCGGATCCTTCAGCAGGCTGTGCGTCGCAAACAGCACGATGTCGCGCAGTTCGCGTTTCACCCGATAGTGATCGCTCTCCCGCGTGAAGAAGCGCCGCAGCCGCTCCTCGGAAACATCGGCTTCGACGGCGAGCGGATAGCGGCCTTCGCGCGCCGTCGCCAGCGCGGCGCCGTCGAGATCGGAGGCGAACACCTGAATTTCCGGATGGATGTCGTGGCGACCGGCTTCCTCCAGAAGAAGGATGGCGATCGAATAGGCCTCCTCGCCGGTCGCGCAACCGGGAACCCAGACGCGGATAGCGTCGGCCGCGTCCTTTTGCTCGAACAGCTTGGCGATGACGAGGCGGGCGAGTTTCTCGAAAGAGGCAGGGTCGCGAAAGAAGGTCGTCACGGATATCAACAGGTCGGCGAAAAGCGCTTGCGCTTCCTCGACATTTTCGCGCAGGACGGTGAAATAGTCCACAAGATTCGCGGCGCGCCGCACCTGCATCCGCCGGGCGATGCGCCGCTGGATCGTCGATTTTTTATATTTCGAGAAATCATGGCCGGTGCGGGCGCGCAAATGGAAAAGAATGCGCCGCATCGCATCTTCGTCCTGCTCGCCGAGCGGTTCGGTCGGCGCGGAGCCCTTGTCGCGGATGAGTTCCGGCAGCCGCTCGGCGATCTCCCGCACCGGCAGGACGAAGTCGGCGAGCCCCGTCGCAACGGCGCTGTGCGGCATGGAGCCGTATTCGGCCTCCTGCGGGTCCTGCACCAGAATGATGCCGCCGGCCTCCTTGACCGCTTTGACCCCGACGGCGCCGTCCGACCCGGCGCCGGAGAGAACAATGGCGAAGTCCTCGCCGTGCTGCGCCGCCAACGAACGGAAAAACAAGTCGATCGGCGCCCGATGCCAGCGCGGTTCGTCGAATTCGGCGGTCGACACGTGTTGATCGGCGATCAGCAGTTTGCGATCGGGCGGGATGACATAGACATGCTTCGGCTCGAGCGGCACGCGGCCCTTGACCTCGGTGACCGTCATTTTCGTCCGCGCCTGGAGGATTTGCGACAATTCGCTTTGCCGCGTCGGATCGAGATGGACGATGATGACGAACGCCGCTTCGACGTCGTCGGGCAAGGCCTGAAAAAATTCCTGCAAGGCGTGAACGCCGCCCGCCGAGGTCCCGATGCCGACGGTTGGGAACGGCTTCGCCGCTTTGCTCGAATTGTCGCGCCTGGGGGTTTTGTCCTTGCCGGTCATCCGTGAACGCCTCGGCCGATCGAAATCACATCAGTATATATACTTATTTTGGGCTTCGCGTATCGCGGCGGCGGCCGGCGTAACGGAAAAGAGCCAAGTCGCTCAGCTGGCTGAGAGCAGCCGAGCCTCGCCGCCGGTTTGCTCGATCAGCCTTGTAGCGTCCCGATCGAAACTGGTGAAAACGAGGCCGCCCGAGCGCCGTCCTTCGAACGCGATGACCCCATCGGCGAAATCGCCGCCCGCCTCGAGCATCGCAAGGCCGGCTTCGATGGCGGGCCGGTCGGCTCGAACTGTCGCACTCTCGATCAATCGCCTGATGGCAATGGCGGCATCTTCTGCGCTCCTCTTATAGCCGCGCATCACAACCCATACGAATTCGCAAAGGCTCGGCGTGGTTACCGCGACGATTTCCGCTGTGAGAAGCGCTTTTGTGGCAACGACGCTCTGGGCGGGATCGTCGCCGACGGCGGCCCTCACCAAGACATTGGTGTCCGCGGTAATCTTCATCGCTGGCCGGCCCAGCCTTTCGAGATGACTTCTTTCATTTCGCTTAGGGACATCGCGGGGGCGCCGGGTTGGCGCAAACAGCCGATAAATTGTTCGATGCTCGACGATGGTCCCGCAGCCCGCACTTCAACGCGACCGGGCCCGAGGAACTCGACCGCGATCTTGTCGCCCGGCCGGACGCCGAGCTGGTCCAGCACATCCTTGCGAAAGGTGACTTGACCCTTCGAAGTGATTTTCAGGGTATTTTTCATGGCGATCTCGTCAAGCAGGCGGCTCCATAAAGTAAGGCAGATTGACCTTATCTTCAAGCCAACCCGAAAAGGGACGCATCGTTATGAACGGGGCAGAGGCATAGTGCAGTTGGTGGCGGATGCGCCGGGCGCAACGACAAGAACGGCGAGAAATATCTCTCCGTCATGTCCGTCCCCGAACTTGATCCGGGGACGGACATGACGCGCGGAGAGGTCAATATTTTGCGTCGCCGGTCTTAGATTTGTGCGCGGTTCAAATGGGCGACCAGAACGGGCGAGGCCTTGAAGGTGAGGACCGTGCGCGGACGGATCGGCGCTTCTTCCCCGGTCTTCGGGTTGCGGCCGATGCGCTCGCGTTTGGAGCGCACCTTGAAGCTGCCGAATGAGCGCAGCTTGACAGCTTCGCCGCGCACCAGAGCGTCGCTTATCTCCGCCAACGTCGCGTCGAGAACTTTGCGGGCTTCGGCGCGCGAGAGAGTCGGACAACAGCCGCACACGGCCTCGCACAGGACGGCCCGCGTCAGGGCGCCTCCCTGCGCGGTCCCGCCGCGCATGCCGATTGCCCCCGCCCACGACGCCGCCGCCGTGCGGTTGTCCGTTCGCAAGCTCATGACGACACCCCCCGCCGCCGGCGCCTTTTCGACGTCAACTCGCATCCTTGTTGGTAAGCAGTCCAAACCGCCGTTCACCCGCATGGGCGTCGACTTGAGCTACGCCCAGCCTCCGGGAGGAGAAACAGACTCCCTGTTCGACCTTCGCCCTGGCGCTACGGACGCGATCGCCGCCATCGCATGTCTCGAACCGGCGCGCCGCGTCGCCATTTGCCGGACGTCGGCGCGAGAGCAAGAGCACGACCCCGTCCTCTTCCTCGCCGACCGCCGCATCGAGATCGTCTTGCCCATGCGCAACTCGGGGCGCCGCGCATCTGGCTTCCGGATGGTCGGACAGGAAGAACCGCAGCACGATCAGCAGGTCGGCCGCCCGGCGCCGCGCTCCGAGATCGAGCCAGCCGCGCAGATCGGCGACGATCATGTCGCGCACCGCCTGCGGACCGCGTCCCAGATTGAGCAGGTAGCCCGACAGCAGCCAATTATGTCTGGCGGAGGGGGTCACGCCCAAAACCAGTTCGCTCGAGGCGAGCCCGGAAAAAGCAGCGCATTGCGCGACAGACATCATGACGCAAACTCCTCACGCGCTGGCAAGAATTTCGGTGGGAGTCGCTCGAACGACGCGGCGCTTTTTGGAGTTGGCGCCGCCTCTGCGGCTTGCAAGTGAGGGAACACCAAAAGGTCGTCACTTTCAATGTGGCACGACGCCGCGCACACAAAAAAACTCGTCCCTCGAATTGGTTCGGCGCCATATGCTGGGAACGAATTCCCCGGCAGAGAATGGAGGATCATAACCTGCTCCACGCCACACTGCTCCGACATCGCTGCTTCATGGTAGCTGGTACAAGGTTTCGACCGATCGCGAAATTGGGATGATTACTTAACATGCTTTGATGCGACGCGAAGCGAGGCGCCGGTCATCGTGTCCCCCGGCGCGACGCACTTGCGGCGGGCCGCTCGCTCGAATAGGGAATTGGGGAGCAGTGCGCCGGCGCGTTGCGCGGCGCCGCACAGGTCGAGGCAGCAAGACGCATGGCGCTCGCGATGCCGCCGCCCGAGGACGCGATCCTCTCCCGCCGCGATGAATTGCTCGCGCGTCTGCGCGCGATCTTGCCCGAGAGAAGCGTCATCGCCGACGCGACGGCGCGCCGGGCCTATGACTGCGACGCGCTCACCATGTATCGCGCGCTGCCGCTGGTCGTCGTGTTGCCGGAAACGGTGGAAGAGGTTCGCGCCGTCATGGCGCTGGCGGGCGAGATGAACGTCAAGGTCGTGCCGCGCGGCGCCGGCACCTCGCTGTCGGGCGGCGCCTTGCCGCTCGAGGACGGCATTTTGCTTGGCATGGCGAAATTCAACCGCATCCTCGAAATCGATTTCGACAACCGTTGCGCCCGCGTGCAGCCCGGCGTCGCCAATCTCGCCATTTCGCAAGCGGTGGAACAGCGGGGATTTTATTACGCGCCCGATCCTTCTTCGCAAATCGCCTGCTCGATCGGCGGCAATGTCGCCGAGAACGCCGGCGGCGTCCACTGTCTGAAATACGGGCTGACGACCAACAATATTTTGGGCCTCGAAATGGTTCTGATGGGCGGCGAGAGCGTGCGGCTGGGGGGCAAGCATCTCGACAGCGAACTTTATGATCTGCTTGGCCTCATGACCGGCTCCGAAGGACTGCTCGGCGTCATTACCGAAGTTATTGTGCGCATCTTGCAGAAGCCGCAGACGGCGCGCGGGCTGCTGCTGGGATTTCCGTCGATCGAGGCGGGCGCGCGCTGCGTCGGCGCGATCATCGCGCAAGGGATCATTCCCGGCGGCATGGAGATGATGGACAACGCCACCATCCGCGCCGTGGAGCGGTTTCAGCCGTGCGGCTATCCGCTGGACGCCGCCGCCCTCGTCATCGTCGAGCTCGACGGCGCGGCGGTGGAGGTCGACTGCCTCGTCGAGCGGGTCGAGGATATCGCGAGGGGCGAGGGCGCGACCACGGCCAAGATATCGCAAAGCGAAGACGAGCGGCTGCGTTTTTGGGCGGGACGCAAGAACGCGTTTCCCGCCATCGCCTGTATCGGGCCCGATTATCTGTGCATGGACGGGACCATCCCGCGCGGGCGCTTGCCGGAGGTTTTGGGGCGCATGGACGAACTCGCCAAGGCGCGTGGGCTGCGGGTCGCCAATGTGTTTCACGCCGGCGACGGCAACCTGCATCCGCTCATTCTCTACGATGCGTCGAAAGACGGCGACATCGAGCGCGCGGAAGCGCTCGGCGCCGATATTTTGCGCCTGTGCGTCGCCGTGGGGGGCGTCCTCACCGGCGAACACGGCGTCGGCGTCGAGAAGCGCGATCTCATGGGCGCGATGTTTAACGCCGACGATCTCGATCAACAGCAGCGCGTCAAATGCGCCTTCGATCCGCAACACCGGCTCAATCCCGGCAAGGTGTTTCCGACGCTGTATCGCTGCGCCGAGCTCGGCATGATGCATGTGCGGGCAGGCCAGTTGCCGTTTCCCGATCTGCCGAGGTTTTAGAGGAGATTCGCATGCGTTCGAGGAATGATGGCGTCAAGGCGCGGCGCCCCCCGCCCTCTCCCCGCTTGCGGGGAGAGGTGAGGTGAGGGGCTCGGGGGATTGGCGAGAGGGACGCCACGTGCGCGGGGCAGCGCCACTTTCGACGCCGGGTGTGGAGGCGTTATTGGCTGAGGTTTTGGGACGGCGTTTGAGGCCGTGGCCAACTGCCCAGGCCCCTCACCGTACCTCTCCCCGCAAGCGGGGAGAGGGGATGGCAAGCGTTGCGCAACACTCCGACTTGTGTGCATGCCTCTCCCGCGTGGCGGGGGAGGGTGAGGAAGGGGGTCCGTGAGCGAGCTTGCAACCCCCGCCGACGAGCAAGGCGTCGTCGACGCCGTTCGCGCCGCGAATGCGGATCGAACGTCCTTGTCGATCGAGGGCCATGGCTCGAAAACGGCGCTTGGGCGTCACGCGCCGCGCGAGCGAACAATCTCGACCAGAGCTCTTTCCGGCGTGCTCTTTTACGAGCCCGCCGAACTCGTGCTTGCCGCGCGCGCCGGCGCGCCTGTGGCGGAGATTGCAGCGCTGCTCGACGCGCATGGCCAGCAGCTCGCGTTCGAGCCGATCGATTGCGCGATCCTGCTCGGCGGCGAGCCCGGCGCCGCAACGCTGGGCGGCATGGTCGCCGTCAACGCGTCGGGGCCGCGCCGCATCAAGGCCGGCGCCGCGCGCGATCACCTTCTGGGGTTTCGTTGCGTCACCGGACGCGGCGACGTGGTCAAGTCCGGCGGCCGGGTGATGAAGAACGTCACCGGATACGATCTCTCCAAGCTCGTCGCCGGCTCATATGGAACCTTGGCCGTCTTGACCGAAGTGACGCTGAAGGTGCTGCCGAAGCCGGAAACCGAGCAGACGCTCATGGTGCTCGGGCGCGACGAACAAGCTGGCCTCGCCTTGTCGCGCAAGGCCTCGGCGACGCCGTACGAGGTTTCGAGTTTCGCTTTTCTTCCCGAAGGCGCATGCTCGTGGGGCGCCGGCGTGAGCGTCGCGGCGCTGAGACTGGAGGGACCGCCGATTTCCGTGACGAAGCGCCGCGATGATCTCGCCGCGCATTTAGCTCAAGCAGGCGCGCCATTCGACGTTCTCGAGGAGGGCGGCTCGCGCGCTTTTTGGGCGGATGTGCGCGACGCGCGTCCGCTTGCCGCGCATGATGGCGTCGTCTGGCGCGTTTCGCTGGCGCCGACCGACGGCTTCGCCTTCGTCGATGCGCTGCGTCGCGCCGGCGCGCCGCTCGTCGCGCACTTTTATGACTGGGTTGGCGGCCTCGTCTGGCTCTGTCTAGAGACGGCGGCGGACGCTCATGCAAGCGTGATCCGCGCCAGGGTCGATGGCTTGCGCGGTCACGCAACGCTCGTTCGCGCCCGCGCCGAGACGCGCGCCTGCGTCGACGTCTTCCACCCGCAGCCGCCGGCGCTGGCAGCGTTGACGCAGCGCGTGAAGGACAGTTTCGATCCCGCACACATTCTCGAGCGCGGCCGGTTGCGCGCCGAGTTCTAACGCCAACGCCCTTGCACAATGACTCGCATATCGTCATGGTCGGCCTGCCCCAGCCAATGCACACCCGTCATGGCCGGCCTTGTGCCGGCCATCCACGCCAGGACATTGCGAAGCGATGCAGGGTGGAGCGACGACGTGACGCGACTTTTCCGCAATCCGGCGGCGTCATGGCGTGGATGCCCGCGACAAGCGCGGGCATGACGGTCAAAGCCCGAGGCCGTTAGCGTAGTCATGCAGACGCATTTCTTGCCGGAGCTTCTCGCCGACCCCGATATGGCGCAGTCGGAGAAAATCTTGCGCGCCTGTGTGCATTGCGGTTTTTGCCTGGCGACCTGTCCGACCTACCTGTTGACGGGCGACGAGCTCGATTCGCCGCGCGGACGCATTTATCTGATGAAAGAGATGCTCGAGAACAATCGGCCGGCGGACGCCCGCACGGTGCGGCATATCGATCGTTGTCTCTCCTGTCTGTCGTGCATGACGACCTGCCCCTCGAGCGTGCACTACATGCATCTTGTCGATCATGCGCGCGCCCATATCGAGAAGAGTTATGAGCGCCCTCTGTCTGATCGCTTGCTGCGCTCCGCGTTGGCGCGCGTGCTTGCGCGCCCGAGCTTGTTTCGTTCCGCGCTCCGCGCTGCGGCCATGGCGCGCCCGTTCGCCCGCTTTCTGCCAGTGCGGATCGCAACCCTTCTGGCGATGGCGCCGAAACGCTTGCCGGCGCCGTCCGCTGTCGATCGTCCACAAGTCTTCGCCTCGCAAGGCGCGCGCAAGATGCGTGTGGCGCTGCTCAATGGCTGTGCACAGACGGTGCTGGACACGGCCATCAACGAGGCGACCATCCGCCTGCTGACGCACCATGGCGTCGAAGTCGTCGTGGCGCCGGGCGCCGGCTGCTGCGGCGCGCTCGCCCATCACCTGGGCAAGGCGAAGGAATCACATGAGTTCGCGCGGCGCAACATTGACGCCTGGACGCGTGAGATCGAGGACGAAGGCCTCGATCGCGTCGTGATCAATACCTCCGGCTGCGGCGTGAGCGTGAAGGATTACGGTTTCATGTTTCGCGAGGATGGCGCGCTTGGCGACAAGGCGGCGCGCATTTCCGCCATCGCGTGCGACGTGAGCGAAATCGTGAGCGAGATCGATTTCGCGCCGACTGGCTCTGCGCCGAGATTGCGCGTCGCCTATCATTCCGCCTGTTCGTTGCAACATGGCCAGAAGGTCACCAGCGCGCCAATGGAGCTGTTGAGCCGCGCCGGTTTCGAGGTCGTCCCAGTGCCGGAAGGGCACATTTGTTGTGGTTCGGCGGGCACATACAATCTCTTGCAGAGCGAGATGGCTTCGGCGTTACGCGAGCGCAAGATCGCCAACATTCGCTCCGTGGCGCCGCAAGTCATCGCCGCCGGCAACCTCGGCTGCATGGTTCAGATCGGCGGCGGCACGCCAATACCGATCGTGCACAGCGTCGAACTCCTCGATTGGGCGAGCGGCGGGCCGGCTCCGGAGGCGTTGCGCGATTTGGTCGAATAACCCCCTCCCTGTCCCTCCCCCGCGTTCCGCGGGAGAGGGGACCCTAACGATCGGCGTTTCGCGTCGTCTTCATCATGCGCCGAGTCGAACTCCCTCTCCCGCGGAACGCGGGGGAGGGTTGGGGAGGGGGCTCTATCGCAACAGCCCGACGATGTCCTTCACCGCATTCATATTGGCGCGCGCCAGAACGCGGGCGCGTTCGGCGCCATCGCGCAACACGCCGTCGACGTAAGTTTCGTCTTGCGTCAGGCGACGCATTTCAGAGGTGATCGGCGCCAGTTTCGCAACCGAGAGATCGATCAACGCATTCTTGAAGGCAGAGAAATTGGCGCCGCCATATTCGCCGAGCACATCCGCCTTCGTGCGGCCGGCAAGCGCCGCGAAAATGCCGACCAGATTGTCGGCCTCGGGCCGACCCTCGAGCCCCTTCTCGTCGGAAGGCAGCGCGTCGGGATCGGTCTTCGCCTTTTTTATCTTTTGCGCGATCTGGTCGGCGTCGTCGGCAAGATTGATGCGCGAATAATCCGAGATGTCCGATTTCGACATTTTCTTGGCGCCGTCGCGCAGGCTCATGACGCGCGTCGCCGGACCGGCAATCAGCGGCTCGGGCACGGGAAAGAACGATTCGCCGAAACCGTTGCGGGCGATGGAGGCGGCAAAGTCGTTGTTGAACTTCTGGGCGATGTCGCGGGCAAGCTCCAGATGCTGTTTCTGGTCCTCGCCAACCGGCACGTGCGTCGCGCGATAGATGAGAATATCGGCCGCCATCAGCACCGGATAATCGTAAAGGCCGATCGAGGCGTTCTCGCGGTCCTTGCCGGCCTTCTCCTTGAATTGCGTCATGCGATTGAGCCAGCCGATGCGGGCGACGCAATTTAATATCCAAGCCAGTTCGGCGTGCTCGGCCACCTGGCTCTGATTGAAGACGATGTTCTTCTTCGGATCGATTCCGCAGGCGATGAAGGTTGCCGCGGCCTTGCGCGTATTGGCGCGCAGCGACAGCGGGTCCTGCGGCACGGTGATCGCGTGCAGGTCGACGACGCAATAGAGGCAGTCGAAGTTCTTCTGCAATTCGACGAACCGGGTGATGGCGCCGAGATAGTTGCCGAGATGCAGATTGCCGGAGGATTGTACGCCGGAGAAGACGCGTTGAGGAAGGGTGGACATGGATGCAGCCGCGTGGGTTTTTTTTCGAACCGCGGCTCTTATGGCAATGCCCGGGCGTGTGCGCAAGTATGTTGAGTCACAGGGCGAGGCCCGGGCGCCAAATCCTTCTCCCGCTTGCGGGAGAAGGTGTCGCGCGAATGCGCGACGGATGAGGGCGGAGCCACTGCGCAAATCGATCGGCCCTCACCCGACCCGGCTGCGCCGGGCCACCCTCTCCCGCTTCGCGGGAGAGGGGCGCGCGCATGCGAAGCGATCAATCGGAAACTGGCTCACAAAATGAACCGGCTCAAATCCCGGTTCCTCGCCAAATCGCCGATGTGACGCTCGACGTAGTCGCCGTCGATCGTCACCTTCTCGCCGGAGCGGTCGGAGGCGGAAAAGCTCACCTCGTCGAGGACGCGCTCCATCACCGTCTGCAAGCGCCGCGCGCCGATATTTTCAACCGAGGTGTTGACCTCCACGGCGATGCGGGCAATGGCGTCCACGGCGGAAGGCGCAAATTCGAGCTCGACGCCTTCTGTTCCCATCAGCGCCGCATATTGCATGGTGAGACAGGCCTCGGTCTCGGTGAGGATGCGGCGGAAATCGTCTTCGTTGAGAGACGCGAGCTCCACTCGGATCGGCAGGCGGCCCTGCAATTCCGGCAGCAGGTCGGACGGCTTGGCGACATGGAAGGCGCCTGAGGCGATGAACAGCACATGGTCGGTCTTGACCGACCCGTGCTTGGTCGCGACCGTCGTGCCCTCGATGATCGGCAGCAGATCGCGTTGCACGCCCTCGCGCGAAATATCGGCGCCGCCGCGTCCCTCGCGCGCGCAAATCTTGTCCATTTCGTCGATGAAGACGATGCCGTTGTTCTCGACCTCGCTGATCGCGTCGCGCACGCTCTCTTCCTGGTCGATCAGCTTGTCGCTTTCTTCCGCGATGAGCGGCGCATGGGCGTTCTTCACCAGGACCTTGCGACGTTTGGTCTTGCCCTGGAACGCCTTGCCGAGGATGTCGCCGATCGAGAAAGCGGAAACGCTGGTTCCCGGCATGTTGGGGAGTTCGAACACCGGCATGGAGGGGCCGGATTGGGCGATTTCGATTTCGATCTCCTTATCGTCCAATTCGCCGGCGCGCAGCCTCCTGCGGAAGGCGTCGCGCGTTTGCGGTGAGGCGGCGGGTCCAACCAGCGCGTCGAGCACGCGATCTTCCGCCGCGAGTTGCGCCCGCGCCTCGACATGCTTGCGGCGGCGCTCCTTGACCAGCACGATGGCGACTTCGACGAGATCGCGCACAATCTGCTCGACGTCGCGGCCGACGTAACCGACCTCGGTGAATTTGGTCGCCTCGACTTTCAAGAACGGCGCGTCGGCAAGCCTGGCGAGACGCCGGGCGATCTCTGTCTTGCCGCAGCCGGTGGGACCTATCATCAGAATGTTCTTCGGCAACACTTCTTCCCGCATCGAGCCTTGCAATTGCAGGCGCCGCCAACGGTTGCGCAGGGCGATGGCGACGGCGCGCTTGGCGTCCTGCTGGCCGACGATGAAGCGATCGAGTTCGGAAACGATCTCGCGCGGCGAGAAGTCGGCCATGGGTGTCGTTCCTTGTCTGGAAGCGAATAGCGAATAGTGAGTAGCGAATAGAAAGTTTGACCCACTACTCGCCACTCGCTATTCGCTATTCGCTACTACTGGCTCTCGATCGCCTCGAGCACGATGTTGCGATTGGTGTAGACGCAGATATCGGCGGCGATTTCCATGGCGCGGCGGGCGATGGCTTCGGCCTCGAGCGGCGTGTCGAGCAGCGCCCGCGCCGCCGCCAGTGCGTAATTGCCGCCCGAGCCGATGGCCGCGACGGCGCCGTGCTCATTGGCCTCCGGCTCCAACACGTCGCCGGAGCCGCTGAGCGCCAGCGCGGCCTCCTTGTCGGCGACCAGCATCATGGCCTCGAGCCGGCGCAGGTAGCGGTCCATGCGCCAGTCCTTGGCAAGCTCCACGCAAGCCCTGGTCAATTGGCCGGGATACTGTTCGAGCTTGCCCTCGAGGCGCTCGAACAAGGTGAAGGCGTCGGCGGTCGCCCCGGCGAAGCCCGCGACCACGTCGCCCTTGCCGAGACGGCGAACCTTGCGGGCGTTGGCCTTGACGATCGTTTGGCCCAGGCTCACCTGGCCGTCGCCGGCGATCACCGTCGCGCCGCCCTTGCGCACCAGCACGATGGTGGTGGCGCGCCAGCTCAGCGGTTTCGTGTTCTGTTCCAGGTTCATCGGCGCCTCGACCTCGAGTGGTTCCGCCGATGTAGGGACTGGCGAGCTTGTCAGCAAGGGCTTTTTCGGGCGCATGTTCGGATTGACTTCGAGCCGTGTCTGCCGTTCCTGGCGGCGCGAGGAGAGGCCAATGAGCGGATTGACGTTGCGTGAGGCGATCGTCGCGGCGGGCCGCGATATGAACCGGCTCGGGATCAATCACGGAACCTGCGGCAATATCTCGGCGCGCGACGGCGAGACGATGTTGATCACGCCGAGCGGGATTCCCTACGACGACGCGCAACCCGAGATGATCGCGCGCATGCCGTTGGAGGGCGCGGCGGGGGCCTTCGAGGGGCCGCTGCCGCCGTCGAGCGAATGGCGCTTTCACCTCGACATTTTACGCGCGCGCAACGATGTGAACGCGGTGGTTCACGCGCATTCCATTTATGCAACGACGCTGTCGGCGCTGCGGCGCGACATTCCCGCCGTTCATTACATGATCGCCATCTTCGGGGTGAACACGATCCGCTGCGCTGATTACGCGTCGTTCGGCACCGCGGAACTTTCCGAACGCGCCGTGGCGAGTCTCGGGCAAGGACATGGCGTTCTGCTCGCCAACCACGGCATGATCGTCACCGGCGCCACGCTCGCACAAGCCATGTGGCGCGCGGTGGAACTCGAGGCTTTGGCCAAGACGTATTACCTCGCCTCGCTCGCCGGCCCCCCCGTCGTTCTTTCGGACGATGAAATCGCCCGCACGATCGAGAGATTTGGAAGTTACGGGTTGAGGTCGACGCCCGGGCGCTAAACCGGGAGCGCTCCGGCGCCGCCCGACGCGGACTGCGTCAGGCCACGCCGAAGACCAGCATTGCAACGCTAGTCGCAAGGATTCCTGTAACCCCCATAGCCGTAACCGCTGTATCCGTAACCCCCGTAACCTCCATAACCCCCGTAACCCCCATAACCCCCATAACCCCCGTAACCTCCGTAACCCCAATAGGGGCTTCGCCCATAGCCGCCTCCCCAGTAGTGGCCGGGACGCCACCAGCACCGGTAGGCGCCGCAGACCCATCGCACCTGCTCGACATTCTGTCCTGCCGTGGCCGCCGCCGTCAGGCCGTGGTCCAAAGCCGGCGTCGCCGATGCGCCGTTGGCTCCGAGCGCCGAAGCGCCCACGGCGAGACCCGTCGCAAGAGCCAATCTCATGATAGTCGTGCCCATTTGCGACCTCCTTTCCATTTAAATTTCAATGTAGGGCATCGCGCCTGAATTTGGAGTGAAGCAGGGGTTCATCGGGCGTTTAGATTTGCCGGGGCGCCGCAGACGACTGGCGCCCGCGGCCATCGCGGATGACTCTGCCGCGCCAGCTGGAGCGTGCGCGCGTCATTGCTCCGCCTGCGGCTCGCAATGACGGCGCTCACGCCGCGCGGGCGAGCTCGGGAAACAATCCCCGCAATCCGGATTCGCTGGCGTCGCATACGCCGCGCTCCGTAATGAGCCCGCTGACGAGGCGCGACGGCGTGACGTCGAAGCCGAAGTTTCGCGCCGATGACCCGTGCGGCGTCAGCTGAACGTTGACGAGGGACCCATCCGCGGCGCGCCCGCTGATGTGAGTCACTTCCCGCTGATCGCGCTCTTCGATGGGGATTTCGCGGACGCCGTCGCGCAGGCGCCAATCGATGGTCGAACTCGGCAAGGCGACATAAAAGGGCACGCCGTTGTCATGCGCCGCCAGCGCCTTGAGATAGGTGCCGATCTTGTTGCACACGTCGCCGCTGCGCGTCGTGCGGTCGCTGCCGACGATGCACAAATCGACGAAGCCGTGCTGCATCAGGTGGCCGCCGGCGTTGTCGACGATGACCGTATGGGAGATCGCTTCGCCCAACAGCTCGAAGGCGGTGAGGCTCGCGCCCTGATTGCGCGGCCGCGTCTCGTCGACGAACACATGGACGGCGACCCCGGCGCGCGCCGCCTTGTAGATCGGCGCGAGCGCCGTTCCCCAATCGACCGTGGCGAGCCAGCCGGCGTTGCAATGGGTGAGAATATTCACCGGCCGGCCGGGATTTTTCGCTGCGGCCTCGGCAATCAGCGCTGCGCCATGTTCGCCGATCGCCTCGCAGCATGTGACGTCCTCGTCGGCGATCCGGGCCGCTTGCGCATAGGCGAGCGCCCGGCGCTCGGCCGGCGGCGCGGCGAGCAGGCAATGGCGGAGCCGGTCCAGCGCCCAGCGCAGATTGACGGCGGTCGGCCGAGCTTTGAAAAGTTTCGCGTACGCGGCGTCGATCGCGGCGTCGCTTGGATCGTCGGCGGCCGCGAGCGCCAGGCCATAGGCGCCGGCAACGCCGATGAGCGGCGCGCCGCGCACGACCATGTCGCTGATCACGGCGACAGCGTCATCGAGCGAATCGATCCTGCGCGTTACGAACGCATGCGGCAGTTGCGACTGATCGATGACGTGGACGGTTCGCCCGTTCGCGTCCGGCCAGATCGTGCGGTAGCCACGGCCGTTGATTTTCATGTGCGTGTTGCCGGTGAGGGTGACTTGCGCAAGCGACAGGGCGCGACGGCCGGAAGCTACGCCGTCTGTTCCGCCACACCGGCGGGCGCGCGCGTCTCGGCGCAGCCCATGCGCCGATGGATGAATGGCGGCGGCGGCTCGTGCGACTCGCGTTCGGCGAGGGCGGCAAACCGGTCATGATGCGGCGACAACTTGCATGCCGGGTCGGTTGCAGCGGCGTCTTGCGTCATGGCGAAAGCCTGACAGCGGCAACCGCCGAAATCGATCTCGCGCCGCTCGCATGAACCGCATGGCTCCTTCATCCAGCTCGCGCCGCGAAAGGCGTTGAAGGCCTCGCCATGGCGCCAGATGTCGGCAAGCGGGCGCTCGCGGACGTTATCGAAGACAAGGGGCAGCGTTTGCGCCGCGTGGCACGGCAGGGCGGTTCCCGACGGCGTGATCGTGACGATGCTGCGGCCCCAACCGCCCGTGCACAGCTTCGGCCGGGTCGCGTAATGGTCGTGAATGACGAAATCGAACACCAGCACGCCGTGAAGCCGCTTTCTGGCCTCGTCGACGATTTTGACGGTCTCCAAGAATTTTTCGCGCGTCGGAATCAGCGCGGCGCGGTTCCTCTGGGCCCAGGCGTAATATTGAATATGCGCTACTTCCAGGCGTTGCGCGCCTAACTCCACCGCGAAGTCGATGATCTGCGGCAGATGGTCGAGGTTTTGGCGGTGCATCGGCGCGTTGATCGTCAGGCCCAAGCCCAGTTCGCGCGTCGCCTGCGCCACGGCGCGCTTCTTGGGGACGCCGCCCTCGTATGCCGAAATGCGATCGGCGTTGGCGGCATCGACATCCTGGATCGACAGTTGCACATGATCGAGGCCGATCTGCGCGAGACCTTGCAATCGTTGGCGCGTCAACAGCACCCCGGAGGTGACGAGATTGGTGTAAAGGCCGGCGTCGACGGCGGCGGCGAGGATGTCCTCGAGGTCGCGGCGGACCGTCGGCTCGCCGCCCGACAGATGCAATTGCAGGGCGCCGATCGCGGCGGCTTGCCGAAATACGTCGCCCCATTCAGCGGCGGTGAGTTCCGTGTCGGCGCGCTCCAGGTCGAGCGGGTTGGAGCAATAGGGGCATTGCAGCGGACAGCGATGCGTGAGCTCCGCGCACACGCCCGCCGGTCCGCCGTCGAAGGTCGCGTAAGAGCTGGCGGTCCGCGACAGAGCCGGCGGCGCGGCGTCCGGCCCATCGCGAAGCAGCCGCTTGTCGCTCAAGTCCTGCAAGGTTTTGACGACGTCGCCGGCGATGACCGCCGCCGGCGCCGAATACTCTTGCGCGAGGCGCGCCGCGATCTCGGCGACGCTGCGCGCCCCGTCGCACAGCCGCAGCACCGCGAGCCCTATGGAATCGACTTCATAGGCCCGCTCGGGCGCCAGGATCAGAACGCGGCCGCGGGCGCGATCATTGTGGAGACGCGCAAAACGCGTGAAGGCCGGTTTCGATTCCGGCGCCACTACGAAACGCGTAGCGGCCGTCGTTTCACTCATTGATCTCCCCGGGCCGGAACGCTCCCGGCGCAATGATGCCGGGCGTCACATAGGCGTAATGCAATACGTCGAGTTGCGCCCACAAGACATCGCATTTGAACCGCACCGCCGCAATGCAAGCTTCCTGCTCTGCCCGCGTGTGAGCGTTGTCCTTGATGTAGGCAAGCGCGAACTCCGAGTCGCGCGGCGCCTGGGTGAGACGACGTTTGAAATAGGCCATCGTGTGATCGTTGACGAAGTCGTAATGCGCCAGCATTCCGGCGATGCGCTCGCGATGGATGGCGGGCGCAAACAGCTCGGTGAGCGACGAGGCGACCGCGACGACCAGCGGTTGCTCGACGACGAAGCGCACATAGGCTTCGACGATGAAACGCGTCGCCGGCAGGGCCCCGCGCATCGACGCAACGTACTCGCGCGACAGGCCCAGTCCATCAGTGAGCACCAGCCAGCGCTCGAGCCCGCCGCCTTCCTCGCCGAGCCCATCGTGGTCGTGCACGCGATGAATCCATTCGCGCCGCAGCTCCCGATCGTGCACGCGGCTCATGAACGCCGCATCCTTGCGCGGCACCGCCTCCTGATAGCAATAGCGATTGAGCGCCCAGGCCTGCACCTGGCCCTTGTCGAGCTTGCCGCCGTGCAGCAGCTTATGGAAGACGTGCTTGTCGTGATAGCGCTCGGTTCCGACCGCGCGGATGGCGGCTTCGAAATCCGCTTTCGTCAGAGGCGGCGCGCCCAACCATTCTACCGATACGATCTCGTTCATAGCAATACCTCCAGTCCATCTTCGCCGATCTCCCATCCGGCGGCTCGGGCCGTCTCGCGCTCCTTCGAGGAAGCGTTAAGAACCGGATTGGAATTGTTGATGTGCACATAGATTTTGCGAGCGACGCCGAGGCGCTTGAAAGCCGCGATGGAGCCGTCCTCGCCGCCGATATTGATGTGGCCCATGCGCGATCCGGTCTTGCCGAGCAGTCCCTGCTCGATCATCTCGTTTTCGCGATAGAGCGTGCCGTCGAAAAACACCAGACTCGCGCCCTCGAGGCGCCTGACCAGCGGCGCGTCGATTTTAGAGCAGCCGGGAATATAGAAGCAAGACCGGCCCGTTTTGTGGTCGATGATCTCAAGCCCCAGCGTATCGCCTTCTTTGGTGCCGAAGTCGGGCGCGCTCGCATCCTCGAGATAGAGCGCGATCTTGCCTGGAACCGGAAAGGCCTTGATCGAGAGCCCGAGGTCCAAGCCCGCCCCCGTGAGCGCAATTTTTTCATCGAGCGGCAATTCGACGCGTGCGACGAGGTTTCGCGCCAGAATGTCGAAAATGCGGTTGCCGCTCAACACGTCCAGCACCCGGCGCGCGGCGTAGACGGAAAAAGCCTGCGCCTCGCGCAGCGTCAACAATCCCGAAATATGGTCGACGTCGCCGTTGGTCAAAACCACGGCCTTGATCGGACTGCCGCGCACGGCGCCGTTGCCCGCCGGAGCCAACGCCGGCGACGCGGCGATCTGCTGGCGCAGGTCGGGGGAGGCGTTGAGCAGAACCCAGTTGTCGCCGTCGGCGCTGACCGCCAGCGACGATTGCGTTCGCGCCGCAAAACCCGGCGCGCCGGCGCGCACCGCCCGGCAATTGGCGCACTCGCAGTTCCATTGGGGAAAACCGCCGCCGGCGCCCGATCCCAGTATTTTGATGAGCATGAGTTTGCGCACCCCGACGCGCGCTTAGGGGCGCACGCCTCTCCCTCGTGAATCAACATTGTCGAGCGAGTTCGCTTTCTGTGGAAGCGCTCGTTCGCTCTCTCCGCTTATTCCGTCGCACATTTTGGGGCCGAACCAATTCTCAAATTTCGGCCGAAATATGCCCGTCGTTGCGGGCCGCACTATGTAGGCGCGGCGCGGCGGACGCAAGTGCGGCAAATTCGCCCGGGACGGGCGTGGCGCGTTCAAGCCACCTTCGGCGCAAGCCGCGTGACCTTGATCGAAGCAGCGCGGGCGCGGATTTGCGCGGGGTCGTAGTTCGCTTGCATCCGCAGCCACGCATCGGCGGAGCTGCCGAGGGCCTGTTCGAGCCGGAAAGCCATTTCCGGCGTGATGGCGCAGCGTCCGGCGATGATGTTGTGAAGCTGCTGGCGCGTGACGCCCAGCCCTTTGGCGGCCTCGCTAATCGAAACGCCCATTTCTTCGAGACTGTCGCCGATCATCTGGCCAGGGTGCGGCGGATTCTTCATCGGCATGGGTTTCACCTCTTTCAGTGATAGTTGACAAGGTTGTCATACGAAATCTGGGCGATCAATTGGCCTTCCCCCTCCCTGTCCCTCCCCCGCTCCGCGGGAGAGGGGACCCTAGCGATCGGCGCTTCGCTTCGCTCCCTCTCCCGCGCAGCGAAGCGAAGCGGGGGAGGGTTGGGGAGGGGGCAATCGACCGGAAACTTCGTTTTCGTCCCCCTGAACCGTTCGCCCGTCCCGCCGCGGTCAAGCCCTTAAGAGCGCACCTCAGTCTCGTCACTTTTGCAATGCAAAAACCAAGCGCGACCGGCGTCGCCAAGGTAAGCTTTCGTTAACTTGCGGCTTCTTAAGAGCGCCTGGCGCGGAAAACGCCTCGCCCGTGCGGCTTCGATCGATCGGACAGCTTCGTTCATGTTTGTAAGAGCGTTCCACCGCCGCTTCCTCGCCGTCACGGCGGGCGCCCGGCCGATCCTTGCCGTTGCGTTGGCGTTCGTCCTCGGCGCCTGCGTATCGGACGGGCTCGACGCCGTGCAAGGCCATATGGGAAATTTTTCGTCGTTGGTGTTTGCGCCGGACGGCGAGTCGTTGCGCATTTCCGAGTTCGTCGCCTCGACGCGGCGCGACGATGGCGGTCCCGAGAGCGACGGACGAACCCATTTTTCGCTTGTTTCGGTGAGCGTGCCGCCCGGCCACGGCGCCGGCGCCATCGAACAGGCGAGTTTCGGCTCGAACGATCCGCGCCGTCATTTCACGCTTGCCGCCCGCCGCAACATGGACGAGGCGGAGTTTTTGGGCGGGGTCGCCGCGCATGTGTCGGGACGCGTTGGCGTGAGCCGCGACATTCTGCTTTATGTCCATGGCTTCAACACCAGTTTCGACGAAGCCCGCTTCCGGGTGGCGCAGATCGTCGCCGACGGGCGCTTTTCCGGCGTGCCGGCGCTGTTTGCCTGGAAAACGCGCGGCGGCCTGATCGCCTATGAGTCCGACAAGGAGAGCGCCACGGTCGCCCGCGACGCGCTGGAAAAGCTGATCCTCGATCTGGCGCGCACGCCCGGCGTCGGCCGCGTGCATATTCTCGCCCATTCCATGGGCGCCTGGCTGACCATGGAAAGCCTGCGCGCCATCGCCATTTCCGGCCATCCCGATCTCGACGGCCGGCTCGGCGAGGTGATGCTGGCCGCGCCCGACATCGATTTGACGGTGTTCCGCCAGCAGGTGGCGCGTCTCGACCCCAAGCATGTGTCGATCTTCGTCGCCAGCAATGATCGGGCGCTGTCGCTGTCGTCGCGCATCGCCGGCGACCGGCAGCGGCTAGGCGCCATGGATCCCGACAATCCGAGGGACAAAGCCCAACTCGACCGCTTGGGCGTCGCCGTCCACGATATTTCGGCGCTGGCGACCGGTTTCGTCGGCCATGGCGCCTTCGCCGAGACGCCGAGCGTGGTGCGCCAGATCGGCGCCCAGCTCGCCGTCCCACGTCCGGGCGACCCCGGTCACGCCATCATCGATTTGCTCGGCGCGGACAAGGAGCCGACCGGCGCCCTCCCGCCGCCGGCGGCGCCGCCCGCAGCGGCGCCCTCGCCTCGGCCGAGCGGCGCGATCGAAAGCCAGCCACTCGCGCCGCTGACGCGGTGAATCATGCCGACCCCCGTCATGCCCGCGCTTGTCGCGGGCATCCACGCCGACAAGCCGTCGCATATTCGAAGGCGTGGCGGAAAATTTCCGCTCGCCTATGACGATTTCGCGTCGCATCTGGGCGTGGATGGCCGGGACAAGCCCGGCCATGACGCGCCCCTATCGCGCGCCGACGGGCCCACATTCATGGCCGTTGGCGTCAGATTGCGATCGCAGAGTTTGCGTTTTTTGGCGCGTTTGCTTATTCCAGCTTCTTCGCGAGGGAAACACGGATCAGGCCACGGGCGGCGTCGCCGCGCGTTCCATATTGGAGCTTATGCGACTGGAGGACATTCGTTTCCTCGCTCGACTGATTGGCGGTATCTCTCGAAAGCTTCACACGCCGCTGCGCTCCGGCGTTCAGCATGAAAGGCTGTTCGCCTAGCTCCGGTGACAGAGGCGCGATTGAGTTCGAGCTCGCAATTGAATAGCTCCATCAATTCCGTTGGAGGTGCCGTTTTTTCAAGGTTGATCGGGAAATTCGCCTCTTGAATCTTGCTTCTTAGCTCTTCGAAAACATTTTGCAGCGCGTCGCCCGTGGGAGACGATATGGCGATGTCATCCATGTACACCGAGACGGTGATGTCTCTCTGAATCTCCCGCAAGAATGCCCCTAAAACGGATTGAGAGAGAACGAGGGTTGCGAGTATGGGTGACTGGACGAAACCGTACGGCAGAGAGTAGGACGGCTCTTCATACGGGTTCTTCACGCAGGAAAATTTTGCATAATACCCTGCCTTTGGAATCCCAATTTCATGAAGGACGCGCGCGACGCGGTTTTTGGCAATTGAGTAGAAAAAATTTTTCAGATCAGCGCGGGCAAAATATCGATTTTCTCGATGTTCATGTAAAGCCGCAACGTGGCCGCCGGTTTGCAGATGGAAATAAAAAGGCTCAAAACGAACCGCTTGTTCGACAAGCGCTTTTAGGCGATATCCGACTTCATATCCCTTTTCGTTAGGGACAAAAACGGGCTTGCCTCGTTTGTTCCGAAACCAATATGCGAAATTCTCGAATTTGACTGGCATAGTTGACGGCCTTGTTCACAAGATCAATCACCTCGTTGATCAGCTTAAATAAGCCGATCAACATGGGAAGATGCTTGCGAACAAGGCGCGCGAGACGTGACAATTTTGTCATTTCTCACCTCCATGCTCGCCACCGGCAACCCGCAACTCCGTGCACACGGAGCAGTCAACTGAGAGAACATGGCATGACGCCATATCGCTCAAAACGTGATGACGTCTTGCAGGCTTAAAGCTTGCAAAGGTCATCCGCAGGCGAGCTGTGGGCTATCGCCGGGGGCGAATGCAATATGGGGTTCATCCCCCATCGCCGCAAGGGTGAAGCTGTTTGGATGTTTTGTGCAAATTCAAGACCTTCGCCTAATCGCCGCGCCCCTGAGTTTCCAAGGTGTTGCGCTATGCGAAAGATACCGGCGAAAATAGACCAGGGCAATCGGATGAAGGACTATGGTCCTCCTCGCCCTCATCCTGAGGCGCTCGCGAAGCGAGCCTCGAAGGACGAGGGTGAGGAGGAAGGCGGCGCGGACGGGTTTCCTCGTCCTTCGAGGCCGGCTGCGCCGGCGCCTCAGGATGAGGAAACCCTTCACCCGATTGCGCTGAAAAATAAAGCGCTGGGGCGCGCGTTTGCATCATAAGTATGACAATGCGTTGTTGCCAGCGGAGGCCGATCATGGCCGCGATTGAACGCCTCACCATCACCCTGCCGACCGACAAGGCGGCCGTCGTCAAGGGCGCGGTCGAGGACGGCGACGATGCGTCCACGAGCGAGGTTGTCCGCGCCGCGCTCCCTGCTTCGTCGTCCCAGCGAAGCTTGGCCGCTACAAGGCCATCGGACGCATCGGCGGAAAAACAGTCGTCGTCGTTTTCCAGGCGCTCGGCGGTGAAGCTCTCTCGGTCATCGGCCTTCGTCCCGCCAACCTCAAAGAAAGGAAGGCCCTACAATGACCAAGACGAAGCAATTCGAATCCGGCCATGGTTACGCGAAAGAGGATTGGGACGCAGTTTCGGACAACCCGCCGTTGACGGACGCCGAACTTGCCGCCGCGCGGCCATTCGCAGAGGTCCTGCCGAAACTCGCGGCCGCCATCAAGCGCACGCGCGGACCTCAGAAGGCTCCGATAAAAGAGCAGATCACGCTCAGGCTAGACCGCGCGGCGGTCGCGGCGTTCCGCGCCACCGGCCACGGTTGGCAGAGCCGCATCGACGATGTCGTAAAAAAGGCCGCCGCGAAACTCCGTCATAAAGGCTGATGTGGCAGCGGCATTGCTGTCGCAAACTCGCGTCGCGACGGAGGAGGCTACGTAACCTAAGTTGGGGCGTTCAAAACCAACGCTCGTCTACCCTGCCGAACCCGCGCCGCCCTTTTGCGCCTCGCCCGCCGCGGCGTGCGCGAGTTCGGTGTAGCGGCGCACGCTGATTGGGATCAGCGCCAGATAGATAAGGCTCAGCACAACCAGGATTTCCATCGGATAGATGGCCAAGAGCAGCGCCGTCACGCCGACGCCGAACAGAACGAGCAGCACATTGTCGCGCGGGATGCGGCCGATCCGCTTGCCGGAGAAATGCGGAATGCGGCTCGCCATGAGAAAGGCGATCGCCAGCACGTAGATGATGAAGAGGGACGCAAGAAACCGCGTGCTCGGCAATTCGGCGACCGAAAGATGCAGATAGAGCGGCAACAGCACGGTGATGGCGCCGGCCGGCGCGGGCATGCCCACGAAGAAATCCGCATGCCACGCCGGTCGCGCCGGATCGTCGATCATCACGTTGAATCGGGCCAGGCGCAACGCGCAGGCGATGGCGAACACCAGCGCCGCGAACCAACCGAGACCTTTGATCTCGTGCAACGACCAAAAATAGAGGAGCAGCGCCGGCGCCACCCCGAAGTCGACGAAATCGGCCAAGGAGTCGAGTTCCGCGCCAAACCGCGACGTGCCCTTGAGCGCGCGCGCCAAACGCCCGTCGAGGCCGTCGAGCACCGCCGCCGCCAGGACCGCCGTCACCGCCGTGTCGAAGCGTCCCTCGACCGCATAGCGAATGGCGGTGAGGCCCATGGAAAGAGCAAGCAGCGTGACGAGATTGGGCAGCATGATGCGCAGCGGAATGGCGCGAAACCGCCGCCGGCGCCGCTCGGAGGGGGAAAGCGCCTCGGCCGGCGACTGAGGCGAAGGCTCAGGGGATAGAGGATCGCTCATCGGAGACTCCGCGGCTCCATGGGTTACCCCGCCTTGAAGCTCAGCGCGGCGGCGCTGGAGTTCAAATCGGCGAGCACCGTCTCGCCCGCGATGGTTCGCGATCCGAGCGCCACGCACGGCCTTGCCTTGGAGGGCATATACACGTCGACGCGCGAACCGAAGCGAATGAGGCCGAAGCGATCGCCGACGCCGATGGTCTCGCCTTCCTGCACGAAACTGACAATGCGGCGCGCCACCAGCCCGGCGATCTGCACGACGCCGAACCGTCCCGCCGGCGCGTCGATCACCACGCCGTTGCGTTCGTTGTCGTCGCTCGCCTTGTCGAGGTCGGCGTTGAGGAACAGGCCCGGCTTGTAAGCGACCTTGCTGATGCGTCCGGTGATCGGGGCGCGGTTCACGTGGCAATCGAATACGCTCATGAACACCGACACGCGTTGCAGGGGCTCGGCGCCGAGCCCGAGCTCGGGAGGCGGCAGAAAGAAGCCGACCGAGCACACGACGCCGTCGGCAGGCGCCACCACCAGCCCCTCGCGCAGCGGCGTGACGCGCGGCGGATCGCGAAAGAAATAGGCGCACCAGGCCGTCGCGATGAACCCGATCCAGCCCAGCGTCGGCGATATCCAATGCAGGACGAAGGCCCCGATGGCGAAGCCGGCGATGAAAATGTAGCCCTCGGGATGAATCGGAACCAATTGTCTGCGAACCGAATCGAGAATGGACATAAGAAGGCTCCCGTTGGCGGCGCGGCGATTGGCGTTTCTTGCAGGGATGAGCGGGATTTCGTTCGTCCCCTCTCCCCATTTATGGGGAGAGGGCAGGGTGAAGGGCCGGGGTATTCTCCGAACGCCGATGAGACACGGCTAATTCTATGACATGGCGAGTTCGCCTATTTTCTGGCGGTTTCGAGATTGGCCGAGATCGGCTTCGAACTCAACCGGCGGTTTGTAGGCGAGCGCCGAATGAAGGCGCTCGCGATTGTAAGCGGTTTCGATGAAGGCGCCGCCGTCGAAACGACGCACGGGTGTAAGCGGCCTGAAAAAGGCGTAAATTGCACCGGCGTGGTAAATTGCGAAAGCCCTCATCCGACCCTCGCTAACGCGGGGCCGCCTTCTCCCGTTCCACGCTGAACCGAAGTGATTATCCGCGTCCGCGATAGGGCGGCACGCCCTGATCGGGCAGCCACAACCCCTCGGGCGGCGCGCCGGTCTGCCAGAACACGTCGATCGGAATGCCGCCGCGCGGATACCAGTAGCCGCCAATCCGCAGCCATTTGGGCGCAAGCGCCGCGACGAGGTCAGTGGCGATGCGCAGCGTGCAGTCCTCGTGGAAGGCGCCGTGGTTGCGAAAACTTCCCAGATACAGCTTGAGCGATTTCGATTCGACGAGCCATTCGCTGGGCGCATAATCGATGACGATGTGCGCGAAGTCGGGCTGGCCGGTCACCGGGCAGAGCGAGGTGAACTCCGGCGCCGTGAAGCGCACGAGATAAGTCTGGCCGGGGTGCGGGTTGGCGACGAGATCGAGCTCCGCCTCGGCGGGCGAGGCGGGAAGAGCGGCCTTGCGGCCGAGCAGAGCGGCGCCGCGATTTGTCTTGACCATACGGGGAGTTAGAAGCCTGCGCCGCCGCGCCGTCAAGACGCGGCGGCGCAGCGCCGCCCCGGTTTCAGGCTTTCGCACTGCGCCGGTTCGGTCTACAAGGCGCCAACCCGCCGCGCCTGCTCGAAGAGGCCAAGCATGACCGAGATCGTCGATATTCATGCCCGCGAAATCCTCGATTCGCGCGGCAATCCCACCGTCGAGGTCGATGTTGCGCTCGAGGACGGCTCGTTTGGCCGGGCCGCCGTGCCCTCGGGCGCCTCGACCGGCGCCCATGAGGCGGTCGAAAAGCGCGACGGCGACGCCAAGCGTTTTTTCGGCAAGGGGGTGCTCACGGCGGTCGAGAGCGTCAACGGCGAAATTTTGGGCGCGCTCATCGGGCGCGACGCCGAGGATCAGGCGGCGATCGACGCGGCGCTCATTTCTCTCGACGGCGCGCCCAACAAGGCGCGGCTCGGCGCCAACGCCATTCTCGGCGTGTCGCTGGCCGTGGCCAAGGCCGCCTCGGACGCCGCCGCCCTGCCGCTCTACCGCTATGTCGGCGGCACGCAGGCGCGCGTCCTGCCGGTCCCGATGATGAATGTGGTCAACGGCGGCGTGCACGCCGACAATCCGATCGATTTCCAGGAATTCATGATCATGCCGGCCGGCGCGCCCTCGCTGAGGGAGGCGGTGCGCTGGGGAGCGGAGGTCTTCCACACCTTAAAGAGCGCATTGAAAAAGGCCGGCCACAGCACGGCCGTCGGCGACGAGGGCGGCTTCGCGCCCAATCTGCCCTCCGCCGAGGCGGCGCTGGACTTCATCGTCAAGGCGATCGAGACGGCCGGCTTCAAGCCGGGACACGACGTCTATCTCTGCCTCGACCCCGCCGCGAGCGAATTCTTCCGCGACGGCAAATATGTCTATGAGGGCGAGAAGGTGACGCGCGCCATCGAGGAGCAGGCCGCCTATCTCGGCAAGCTCGTCGCGGCCTATCCGATCGTCTCGATCGAGGACGGCATGGCCGAGGACGATTGGAAAGGCTGGAAGCTGCTCACCGACGCCATCGGCAAGAACATCCAGTTGGTCGGCGACGATATCTTCGTCACCAACGTGACGCGGCTTGCTGAAGGCATCAAGAAAGGCGTCGCCAATTCGCTGCTCGTCAAGGTCAATCAGATCGGCACGCTGACCGAAACCCTCGCCGCCGTGGAAATGGCGCATCGCGCCGCCTATACGACGGTCATGTCGCACCGCTCCGGCGAGACCGAGGACGCGACCATCGCCGATCTCGCCGTCGCCACCAATTGCGGGCAGATCAAGACCGGCTCGCTCGCCCGTTCCGACCGCACCGCCAAATACAACCAGCTCATCCGCATCGAGGAGCAACTCGGGCCGGCCGCCGTCTACGCCGGCCGAAGCGCGCTGAAGGCGCTGGGGTAGGATCAGCGCCCCCTCCCTGTCCCTCCCCCGCTTCGCGGGAGAGGGGACCCAAACGATCGGCGTTCGCGTATCTTCGATGAAGTCCCGAATCTGCTCCCTCTCCCGCGAAGCGGGGGAGGGTTGGGGAGGGGGCATTCAATAAAGCGAGTAACGTTCTCGGCTCCCGTCATGACCATGGAAAAAACTTTCGATCCTTCGACAATCGAAGCGCGCATGCGCGACCTCTGGGAAGATGCGGGCGCCTTCCGCGCCGGCCGTCCCCAACGCGCCGATGCGCAGCCTTACTCCATCGTCATTCCGCCGCCCAATGTGACCGGCTCGCTGCACATGGGGCACGCGCTCAACAATACACTGCAAGATATTCTCGTGCGGTTCGAGCGGATGCGCGGCAAGGACGTGTTGTGGCAGCCTGGCGCCGATCACGCCGGCATCGCCACGCAGATGGTGGTTGAGCGCCAGCTCATGGAGCGCGGGGAGCCGGGCCGGCGCGACCTCGGCCGCGAGAAGTTTCTGGAGCGCGTCTGGGCGTGGAAGGCCGAATCGGGCGGCCTCATCGCCGAGCAGTTGAAGCGATTAGGCGCCTCCTGCGACTGGTCGCGTGAACGCTTCACGTTGGACCCTGATATGGAGCGTGCGGTTATAAAGGTGTTCGTGCAGCTCTATCGCGACGGGCTGATTTACAAGGACAAGCGGCTCGTCAACTGGGACCCGCAGCTGCACACCGCCATCTCCGATCTCGAAGTGAGCCAAGTCGACGTCAAGGGCCATCTGTGGCATTTCAAATATCCGATCGTCGATCACGACGGCCGCGACACCGGCGCGTTCATCACCGTGGCGACGACGCGCCCCGAGACGATGCTCGGCGATGCGGCCGTCGCCGTGCATCCCGACGATGAACGCTACCAGCGTTTCGTCGGCAAGAATGCGCGCCTGCCGTTGGTCGGCCGGCTTATCCCGATCGTCGCCGATGCTTATTCCGATCCGGAAAAAGGCACGGGCGCGGTCAAGATCACGCCCGCGCACGACTTCAACGATTTCGAGGTCGGCAAGCGGCACGGCCTGCCGCTGATCAACATCTTCGACGCCGAAGCCCGCGTGACGCTGCAAGGCAATGACCAGTTCTTCGCGCATGTCGCGCCCACCCCCGAACTCGACATGACGGTGACGGCGCTCGACAAGCTCGATCGCTTCGCAGCGCGCGCGCGCGTGGTCGCCATGATGGAGGAGCAGGAGCTTCTCGCCGAGGTCTCCGACAACAAACACACGGTTCCGCACGGCGACCGCTCGCACGCGGTGCTGGAGCCGCGCCTCACCGACCAATGGTATGTTGACGCGAAAACGCTGGCGCAGCCGGCGCTCGAGGCCGTGCGCTGCGGCCGAACGAAATTTATTCCGCAGAACTGGGAGAAGACCTATTACGATTGGCTGGAGAATATCCAGCCCTGGTGCATCTCGCGGCAACTATGGTGGGGACACCGCATCCCGGCGTGGTACGACGCCGACGGCAATATTTTCGTCGCAGAGAGCGAAGAGGAGGCTCTTGCCGCCGCCCGCGCAGATCCCCGGATCACGTCAGGGGATGGCCGCGACATTGCGTTGACGCGCGACGAGGACGTGCTCGACACCTGGTTCTCGTCGGCGCTGTGGCCGTTCTCGACGCTCGGCTGGCCGGACGCAACGCCCGAGCTCGCGCGCTATTACCCGACCAATGTCCTCGTCACCGGCTTCGACATCATTTTCTTCTGGGTCGCGCGGATGATGATGATGGGCCTTTATTGCATGAACGAGGTTCCCTTCCGCGACGTTTATATCCACGCGCTCGTCCGCGACGAGAAGGGCGCCAAGATGAGCAAGTCGAAGGGCAACGTCATCGATCCGCTGCGTCTCATCGACGAGTACGGCGCCGACGCCTTGCGCTTCACGCTGGCCGCCATGGCGGCGCAGGGGCGCGACGTCAAATTGTCGACGAGCCGCGTCGAGGGCTATCGCAATTTCGCGACCAAGCTGTGGAACGCCTCGCGTTTCGCCGAGATCAACGGCTGCGCGCGCGTCGCCAGCTACGATCCCAAATCCAACAAGATCACGCTCAATCGTTGGATCGTCGGCGAGGCCGCGCGCATGGTCGCGGACACGACCAGCGCGATCGAAGCCTATCGTTTCAACGACGCGGCGGCCGCCGCCTATCGCTTCATCTGGAATGTCTTCTGCGACTGGTATCTCGAACTGGCGAAACCTTTACTGCAAGGCGCGGATGGTCCTGCAAAGGACGAAACGCGCGCCTGCGTAAGCTTTGTGCTCGATCAGATATTTGCGCTTCTGCACCCGTTCATGCCGTTCATCACCGAAGAACTATGGGCGATCAAAGACGCCGACGGCCCCAGGCGCGAGAGCTTGCTCGCGCTCGCGCCCTGGCCCGATCTCGCCGGGCTCGAAGACGCGCAAGCCGAGGCCGAGATCGGCTGGATCGTCGATCTCGTCTCTGAAGTGCGTTCGGTGCGCGCCGAAATGAACCTGCCGGCCGGCGCGGAGGTTCCCCTCGTCCTGGTCGGCGCTGACGCCGAGATCGAGGCGCGCGTAACATTGTGGGAAGAGACGGCGCGCAAGCTCGCGCGACTGTCCGCCATCTCCTTTGCGCCGGCCGCGCCAAAGAACAGCGCGCAGCTGTTGGTGCGCGGCGTCCTCGCCGCCATCCCGCTCGCGGGCGTCATCGACCTTGATGCGGAAAAGGCGCGGCTCGCGAAAGAAATCGGCAAGCTCGAAGCCGACGTGCAGAGGATCGACGCCAAGCTCGCCAACGCCGACTTCATCGCGCGCGCCCCGGAAGAGGTCGTCGATGAAAACCGCGAGCGGCGCGAGGAATTGCTGGCGCGTATCGACAAGCTAACGGCGGCGGCGAGGCGGTTGGGGTGACGGCGCTTCCTCGTGACGGGGACATCTGCGCGCCTGAAGGCGCGCGGTCCGGCGCGCAGTGGACCGCGAGCCTTCAGGCTCGCACCCTTCTCCCCGCAAGCGGGGAGAGGTAAGGAAACGCCATGACTCCCACTCACAAGCCGATCGGTCCCGGCAGCCACGTGTTTCTCGTTGACGGATCGTCCTTCGTCTTTCGCGCCTATTTCCAGTCCATCCGGCAGGACGCGAAATACAACTACCGCGCCGACCGCCTCCCGACCGGCGCGGTGCGGCTGTTTTGCACGAAGCTCTTTCAGTTCATCCGCGAGGGCGCGGCAGGCATCAAGCCGACCCATCTCGCCATCATTTTCGACAAGTCGGAGAGGTCTTTCCGCAAGGAGCTCTATCCGCCCTACAAGTCGCATCGGCCCGAGCCGCCGCAAGACCTCGTGCCGCAATTTCCGTTGATGCGCGCCGCGGTGCGCGCCTTCGGCCTGGCGCCGATCGAGCAAGACCGCTATGAGGCCGACGACCTCATCGCCGCCTATGCGAGGCAAGCGCGGGCGCGCGGCGCCGACGTGCTGATCGTCTCCGCCGACAAGGATTTGATGCAGCTCGTCGGCGAAGGCGTCGCGATGTACGATCCGGCGTCGGGCGAGCGCGCGGAGCGCTTCATCGGCCGCGATGAAGTCATGGCGTATTTCGGCGTGCCGCCGGAAAAGGTCGCCGACGTGCAAGCGCTCGCCGGCGATTCCACCGACCATGTGCCCGGCGCGCGCGGCGTCGGCGTCAAGACGGCGGCGGAGCTCATCAACGCCTATGGCGATCTGGAAACGCTGCTCGCGCGCGCCAACGAAATCAAACAGCCGAAACGGCGGGAGGTTCTGACCGACCCTGCGAGCGTCGAGCTGATCCGCACCTCTCAGAAGCTTGTGACATTGGTCGCCGACGCGCCGCTCGAGGTTCCGCTCGATGATCTCGGCCTGCGCCAGCCGGACGGAAAGACGCTCGTCGCCTTTCTGCAAGCCATGGAGTTGTCGCAGCTGACGCGCCGCGCCGCCGAGGCCTATGGCGTGAACGCCAAGGAGGTCGAGCCGGACCCCGCCTTTGTCGGTCCCGCCGGTTGGCGCGCCAGGAATGGCGAAGTCGCGGCGACCGCGGCGGCGCGCGGCGGCGCGCCGGCAAGAGAGGCGAGCGCGCCTTCTGCCGAGCGGCAAAAAACGGAACTCACGCCGGCCAGCCTCGCCGCCGTGCGACTGAAAGAGGCGCACGCGACAAAGATTGATCGCGCCGCATATGAGACGATCGTCGCGCTCGATCGTCTCGACCAATGGATCGGCGACGGCTTTGCGGCTGGCGTTATCGCCGTCGATACGGAGACGACATCGCTCGATCCGATGAGCTGCGAAGTGGTCGGCGTGTCGCTGGCGGTCGCGCCGGGACGGGCCTGTTACATTCCGCTCGGGCACCGCTCGCCGGGCAAAGACGATCTCTTCGGCGGCGGCGATCTGCTGCCCGGACAGATCCCGCTCGCGGCGGCGATCAAAAAACTAAAGCCTCTGCTCGAGGATCGCGCGACCCTGAAGATCGCCCACAATATGAAATATGATCTGCTGGTTCTGGCGCGTTGCGGCGTTGACGTGGCGCCCATCGACGACACCATGCTGCTGTCGTATGTGCTGGACGCCGGGCGCAACAATCATGGTCTCGACGAACTCTCGCTCAAGCATCTGCGCCACGAGACCATCCCTTTCGCGGCGGTCGCCGGCGCCGGGCGCAATTTCATCGGCTTTGCCCGCGTTCCGCTCGATAAGGCCACCCACTACGCCGCCGAGGACGCCGACGTCGCTTTGCGCTTGTGGCGCGTCTTGAAGCCGCGCCTCGCCGCCGAGCATATGACGCGCGTTTACGAGACGTTGGAGCGGCCGATGGCGCCAACGCTGGCGCGCATGGAGCGGCGCGGCGTCGCCATCGATCGCGCCATCCTCGCGCGTCTTTCCGGCGAGTTCGCGAAGGACATGGCGCGGCTCGAGGCGGAGATTTACGAACTCGCCGGAGCGTCTTTCAATCTTGGCTCGCCCAAGCAACTGGGCGATATTCTGTTTGGCAAGATGGGCCTGCCGGGCGCTAAGAAAACCGCGACGGGCGCGTGGTCGACCTCGGCCAGCGTGCTGGAAGATTTGGCCGAGAGCGGCAACACCTTCGCCGCGCGCCTTCTCGACTGGCGCCAACTGGCGAAATTGAAGTCAACCTACACCGACGCGCTGCCCGGTTTCGTCAATCCGCAAACGCAGCGCGTCCATACGTCCTTTGCGCTGGCGGCGACGACCACCGGGCGCCTATCGTCCTCGGAGCCCAATCTGCAGAATATCCCGGTGCGCAACGAAGCGGGGCGGAAAATTCGCACGGCTTTCGTCGCGGCTAAGGGCTGCGTCCTCGTTTCAGCCGATTATTCGCAGATCGAATTGCGGCTGCTCGCGCACACCGCCGACATCCCGCAACTGAAGAAGGCGTTCGCCGATGGTCTCGACATTCATGCGATGACGGCGAGCGAAATGTTCGGCGTCGCCATCAAGGGCATGCCCGCCGAGGTGCGACGGCGCGCCAAGGCCATCAATTTTGGCATCATCTACGGCATCTCGGCGTTCGGTCTCGCCAACCAGCTCGGCATACCGCGCGAGGAAGCCGGCGCTTACATCAAACGGTATTTCGAGCGCTTTCCCGGCATTCGCGACTACATGGAAGCAATGAAGAAGAAGGTGCGCGAGGACGGCTTCGTGACCACTGTGTTCGGACGCAAATGCCATTTTCCACGCATCGCCTCGTCCAACGCCTCGGACCGCGCTTTCCTCGAGCGCGCCGCGGTCAATGCGCCGCTGCAAGGCGCCGCCGCCGACATCATCCGCCGCGCCATGGCGCGCATGGACGATGCACTGACGCAGGGGGGACTGAGCGCGCAGATGCTGTTGCAAGTGCATGACGAGCTGGTGTTCGAAGCGCCCCGTGACGAGACGCAAGCGACCATCGCCCTCGTCAAGCGCGTCATGGAAGAGGCGCCGCACCCGGCCGTCGCCCTCTCCGTGCCGTTATTGGTCGAGGCGCGCGCCGCCCACAATTGGGACGAAGCGCATTGAAGCTGGCGCGAGACTTGGTGGTCCTTGGTCATATGGCAATCTCTCCCGAACACGTCGCGCGGGCGTTTATCGCCGCCTGCCAGGACGAATTGGAGTCTTTGAAGCCCGGCAATGTTCATGTCTTCGCGCCCGGACACGGCATGGAGGCGGGACAATTCATGGCCAGCGCGCAGGCCGCCGCCGGGCCGCTCACGCGTCAGACCGCCAGCGTCGGCGAACGCATATTCGGGGCGGTCGAAGCGACCTTTGCGCGCGTGGGATGCAACACGAATTTGGGGATCGTGCTGTTGTGCGCGCCGCTCGCTCATGCGGCGCTGCAAGCGGGAGGCGCGGACCTGCGCCAACGCGTCGCCGCCGTTCTGGATGAACTCGACCGCGGCGACGCCGACCTCGCCTTCCGCGCGATTTTACGCGCGTCGCCGGCGGGCCTCGGCGCGGCGCCGCAACACGACGTCGCCCGGCCGGCGCTGGTCGGCCTGCGCGAAGCGATGGCGCAAGCCGCTTGCCGCGACAGGGTCGCCTATCAATATGCGAGCGACTTCGAGGATATTTTCGCAACGGGAATTGGCGCGCTCGCCTCCGCGCGAGCGGCGAATTGCCCAAAACCAACGGCGACCTTGCATGTTTTCATGAGTTTTTTATCCAAATTTCCAGACAGTCACATCGTCCGCAAATTCGGACAGGCGACGGGCGATCTGGTCATGGCGGAGGCGCGGGAGTTTTTGGCTCGCCTCGAGGCGGCGGACGATCCGCAAATTGGCTTCGAGTTGGCGCTGCAATGGGATCGTTCCCTTAAGGCGAGACGCCTTAATCCCGGCACGAGCGCCGATCTCACGGTCGCCACCCTGTTTGCCGATTATTGCTCGCGCATCTTGCTCAGCGGCGGCGAACATGGTTGAGTTCCCGCCATCGCGAGATGGTCTCGCGGCTATCGGCTCGACCGGTTGGGCTTTTGGCCTGACGCCATGGCGAAAGTTCAAGGAGCCGCCCCATCGAAACGTTCGCGGGCGGCGGTCGAGTTTTCGAAAGGGGATGAACATGGCTTTGATTAACAAGCTGATGGTTGGCGAATCGCTGGTCGGCGAAGGCAATGAAATCGCGCACATCGATCTGCTCATGGGGCCGCGCGGCAGCGCGGCGGAGACGGCTTTCGCCACTGCGCTGGTCAACAACAAGGACGGCTTCACCACGCTGCTCGCGGTGGTCGCGCCGAACCTGGCGGTCAGGCCGCACACGATCCTGTTCAACAAGGTGACGATCAAGGGCGCCAAGCAGGCGGTGCAGATGTTCGGTCCGGCGCAGCACGGCGTCGCCAAGGCGGTCGCCGACAGCGTCGCCGAGGGGATCATCCCGCTAGCCGAAGCCGACGACATTTTCATCTCGGTCGGCGTGTTCATTCATTGGGACGCCGCCGACGACAAGAAGATTCAGGAGTATAACTACCAAGCGACGAAGGAAGCGATCGCCAGAGCCGTCAGGGGCGAACCGAAGGCTGCCGAAGCGGTCGCCAAGCGCAACGAAGTCAAGCATCCGTTCGCCGCGGCCGTCTAAAGCCGGCGAGCGCGCTTTGCGCCATCGGGGAGCCGCACGCGGCTCCCTTTTTTCTTTTCTTAAGGAATGCGCCTTTCATGACTTGCGTCATCGGCTGGGATATCGGCGGCGCCCACCTCAAGGCGGCGCGCGTCGAGGAAAAGAGAGTCGTCGCCGCGACGCAGGTCGCCTGCACGCTGCACCACGGGCTGACCCATCTCGAACATGCGATCACCGAGGCTCTAGCGCGCCTTGGTCCGGCCGATCGCCACGCCGTCACCATGACGGCCGAACTCTCCGACGCGTTCGAGAACCGCACGCTCGGCGTGGCTACGGTCGCCAACATTTTTTCGCGCCAGATCAAGGCGCAGGACATCGTTTTCTACGCCGGCGCGCAAGGCTTCGTCCCTTGTGGCTCGATTGGTGAGCACGCCGCCGCCATCGCTTCGGCCAATTGGCTGGCCAGCGCTTCGCTCGTTGCGCGCCATTGCGCCGAGGCGCTGTTCATCGACATGGGCTCGACGACGACCGATCTCGTCCCCATCCAAAACGGCGCCGTCGCCGCCCGCGGCGAAAACGACGCCGAACGACTGGCGAACGGCGAGCTGGTTTACACCGGCCTGGTGCGCGGTCATCCGCTAGCAGCCGTATCGATGGCCCCAATTGCAGGATGCTGGACGCCGCTGATCGCTGAAAATTTTGCCAGCATGAGCGACGTGCATCGCATCCTTGGCGCCTTGCCGGACGGCGCCGACATCCTGCCGACGGCGGACGGACGCGCCAAGACGATCGAAGCGTCCATCACTCGGTTGGCGCGGCTCACCGGACGCGACGCGAGCGAGGCGAGCCCTGCGCAATGGCGCGATTTCGCCGCCTTCCTGGCGAGGGCGCAAATGCGGCTCATCGAGGACCAGATCGCTCTCTTGTTGTCGCGCGGCGCCATTGCGGCCGACGCGCCGTTCATCGGCGCCGGCATCGGGCGCGCCCTCGTCGCCAAGCTCGCTCGCTTGGAAGAGCGCGCCTACCGGGACTTCGACGAATTCCTCGACGTCGCCCCAGAGGCCAGGGGCGCGGCCAGCGATTGCGCGCCGGCGGCGGCGGTCGCGCTTCTCATCGCCGAACAGCCGAAGTAACGACCGTCACAGATAGGCGTAGCCCGTCATGACCAGCCCGCCGGCGGCGAGCGCCAATCCCGTTATCCAGGGCCAACGGCGACCCTTCATGATGATCGCAATGGTGGTGATGGCGATGGCGACGTGCAGCAAGGTGACGCCGGTGGTCAGAATGTGATGGCGCCGTTCGCGTCGCTCGGCTTCGTGCAGCTTTTCGGCGACTTGCTTTTCGAGCTCCTCGGCCTCGGCGCGGATCGTGCGGCTCTCCTCCTCGTTGCGTCTCGCTTCACGCGCGAAATCGGCGGCTGCGGCGCCGCCTTGCTTGGCCGCGATGTCGTACGCGTTCTTCTTGATGCTCTTGGCCTGAAAGAACGCCCATTTGTCGCTCGTCTTGTTCTGGAGCAGAGAGGCGGCGTTCTGCTCGCCGAGCGTCGCCGCCGTCTCGATCGCTTCGAGACTGCCGACAGTCGCCGCGGCGACGGCGAGAATGGCGATGGTCACCGAAACGACCAGCAGGAACGGCGCGCCCTCGCGCGCCGCCTCTTCCGCGTGTTCGGCGTGTTCAAAATGTTCGCTTGGCGATGAATCGGACATGACGATCCTCTATTCATTCTCTGGTTTCAGGTCTCCGACCAGGCGAGCCCGGACGCGGATCAGACTTCCAAGACGATCTTGCCCCGCGTATGGCCCGTTCGGCTAGCGCCTTGCGCCTCGCGGGCGCGTTCGAGTGGGTATGTCCTGCTCACCGTGGGTCTCAATCTGCCCTCATCGGCCAGGCGGCCGAGGAAAGCCAGATCCTCGCCGTTCGGCCGAGCAATGAACGGCCTCGCGTGTTTCGCCTCGCCGAACATCCCGACAATCCACAGCACGCCGCCCCATAAGACGAGGTCGAGCGAGGGCAGCGTGCTCACATAGGTTCCGCCGGGCGTGAGCAAATGCCGGCAGGCGGCAAAGGAACTCTTGCCCGCGGCGTCGAAAATGACGTCATAGCGCTCGGCGCGGCGGGTAAAGTCCTCCTTGCTATAGTCGATGACGACATCGGCGCCGAGTGATTGGACGAACGCGACGTTTGCTGGTCCGCAGGCGGCGGTGGTCGTGGCGCCGAGCGCCTTGGCGATCTGAATTGCGAAGTGGCCGACGCCGCCGGCGCCTCCATTGATCAGAACGCCGCCGCCTTCGGAAAGCTTGCCGAGGTCGCGCAGCGCTTGCAAAGCAGTGCAGGCCGCGATGGGCAGGGAAGCCGCCTCGGCAAAGCTCAGCGAAGCCGGTTTCAGCGCCGCGGCGGCTTCCTTCGCCACCGCCAATTCGGCATAGCCTCCGCCACGTCGCGGATCGGTGAACGCGACCACGGCGTCGCCTAGTTTGAACTGGCTCACGCCGGCGCCGATCGCTGCGACCTCGCCGGCAATGTCGGAGCCGAGAACATGGGGAAAGCGCAAGCGAAGAAACAAGCGCACTTGGCCCTCGCGAATCTTCCAATCCGCAGGATTGACGCCCGCCGCCCGCACCCGAACCAAAACTTCGTCGGCCTGCGGCTGCGGGTCGGGGACCTCACGCAACTGCAGCCGATCGGCGCCGCCGTAGCCGTCGATGACGATCGCTTTCATCTGTCCAACCCCGCGTCATCCGCGTTGATCTTTGCCATCAACATATCCCAAGCTTGGCGTTCCGCCGGGCCCGCCGTCTTGTCGACGGCGATCTTCAGGTAGGCAATTTCCCGGTCGATTTTTTCGCGCGACAGCATATGGAGCCGCGTGGCGAGAATCGCCGCTTCGATGACCGCCGCTTGCGCCCGATTGAAGCCTAAGAAAGGACGATGCGTCTCGATCTTCTTTACTTGGCAGAAGAAGCGCGGGCGCGTCGCGTCCGCCTCGGCGCGCACGACTTCGAGCTCGGCATGCGACAGAGCCTCGGCAAGACGCGGCGCCGGCCAGCCGGGAACCGACTCGAGCGGCCAGTCCTTGCGCCCGCAAACGCAGCCCGCGAAGATGCGCACGTCGTCGGTGAAGCTCGCCGTGGCGAACGGGAAGCTTTCCAGATTGGCGAGCGTCGCGGACGGCCGAAATGGCGCGATGATCCACAGATCGCCGTGCTCGATCAGGCCGAGCGGCGCAAGATGCGGCTCGCCCGATGCGCCGACCGTGGTGACGATGCACTCACGTATCATCGGCATCGGCGCGCCTGTCTTGGGGCCGTTCTTGGGGCTTTTCTTGCGCCGCGCGCAGCGTGTGGCCGATTTCCGCAAACCGCGTTTTGTCTTCTTGCGTCACGTCCGCGGCGCAACCCCAATGCAAGGGCTCGTCCTGGCTGTAGCGCTTGCCGAGCAGATAAGCGATTTCGGCTTTCATCAGTTCGGTTCCAAGATAAAAGGCGTGCGCGCCGTCGCGCTCGACGCCGAGCTGGGAGAACAGCGACATGGCGTCGGCGGCGACCAGATGGAAGTCGCGCGCATAGATGTGAATGCCGTCCTCGGCGGTCTCGATGCGGAAATTGGCGTCGCTCAATTGGCGGGCGAGCTCGGCGATCTCCAGCGGCGTCGAGGCGAACGGCTTCTTGTCGTGAACTTGCAGGAGCGCGTCGCTATAGCCTTTGGGCAGCGCGCGGTCGGCTCTCGCCGCATACATGAGACGCCGTGCGGCGTCGTGCTCCTGCACCGTGCGGCGGGTATGGGGGCTCACCTGCACCGTCAGCAAATTGCGGATGGCGAGCTCCGAACATACGCCGAGCAGCATGGCGGTTACGCCGGAGGAATCGGCGTCCGTCAATTCGGTGAGATTGCCGGTTCCCATCATGATTTCGGCTTCTGGCTCGCGCCGGCGCAGCTCCCCGTAGCGTTCGATGGAAGCAACGAAACCGAAATGAATGGGATCGACAATGGGGTCGAGAATACAGTTGATATGGCGCGCCTTGGCGATTTTGCCCGCGCGCTGCAGCGAATCGAGATCGCCGTGCGGATTGGCGACGAGAATGGCGACCGTGGGCGACGCGTCGGGCAGGATGTTCAGGCTGTGTTCGTCGAGACTGAGCAGATAATTTGCGCCGGCCCGCGCGCCGCGTTCGAGTTCGCCGACATCGGCCGAATCGACGCTGACTTCGAGGCCGGCCGCCTTGAGCGCGACGATCGCCTCCTCGAGATGCGCAAAGGGCGTATCCGGCAGGCAGCCGAGATCGATGACGTTCGCGCCCGATCGATGCAAGACACGAGCGCGCGCGACGATCGCCTCGACGCTCATTGTCGAGGCGTCGACGATCTCGGCGAACATGCGCATGTCGTGGCGCGACAGATCGGGCTTGGCGCCGTCCCGACCGAGATAGGCGGGCAGATCAATGATTTCCTCGGGGCCGCGCTCGAACGGCGCGCCGAACGCTCGCGCAAGAACGTCGAGATCGGCGCGGCAGCGTCCCGGCAGGATCACGCGCTCCGCCGCGACCGGCCGCGGCAGCCGCCGCAAGATGATGTCTTGCGTCATCAGGGCTGCGACTTTGACGCCGATATCTTGAATGCGCCAGTCTCTCGCCACGTCGCCGAAGCTCGCCAGCATCCGCTCGAGACGCGGATAGGCGAGGTGGCCGGTGAGAAACAGCAAGCGTTCAGACATTCTCCAAGAGCTCCCGGCGCCGGCGTTCGACCGCCTCGTGCAGGGCCGCGAGACTATCGACGACCTGCGTCGCCTCGAACGATTTCAGCTTGGCGGTGTTCTCGAGATCGACGCGTCGGGGGTAGACCATCACCATGCGATCGGGGGCGCGCGTCTCCAGCTCGGGCGCGGTGTCGCAGGCGAAGACGATGGTGGGGACGCGGCATTTGCCAGCCTGCGCGAACACATTGGTCGCGAGATTATCGGAAATTCCGGCGACGCATTTCGCCACCGTGTTCGACGTCGCCGGCGCAAGGATCAACGTGTGATAGACTCTAAGATAGAAGTTGCCGACCGGCGCGGCGCTCGCCGTCGTGTCGCGAAAGAGGCGCACGCTGGCCGGCAAGTCGAGATTGTGCTTGTACATGCGCACGACCTCGGCGGCGGCCTTGCTCACGAACAGATCGACCTGATCGAGCGAGCGGACGATGTCCAGACATTCGGTGAAGAAGTGGCCCGAGCCTGTGAGCGCCCATCCCCAACGTGGCGTAACGGCTTTTTTCATGATGCGATCCGTTGTTGTCGTCTCGGATTGATCATAGCGATGGTCGTCCCCGGAATATCGCCATTTGCGAAAATGGCGCCCGCAGCGGCGAGATCGGACGGTCCCGCGATCTTGACGTCGAAAGGCGTCGCATAACGCGCGAACAACGGATCGACAACTTCGCCAGCGATGATTTCCGCGCCCGTGGCGTCGACGCTCTTGACGAGAAGCAGATTGCGGGCGCCCGCCAGGCCGGCGTACCAGGCCGCGAGACTGTCGGAGGTGACGTCCCAGCTCGCGGGAATGTCGGCGCTGCCTGACGCCATCGCGCTCGGGCGCCACAGGGCGATACGGCCTTCGGCATGGATGACAGCGGCCTCGATCGGCGTCGCAACGCAGGATAATCGCTGATCCAAATCGGCGAGCGCCAGGGCGTATTGCTCCATGGCGAGAAGGGCCATGCGATGCGCCGTCGCATCCGAAAAGCGCATGGCTGCTTGCGCCTTGCGCACCGCGTCGGCAAAGGGCCCGCCTCCCGGAACGATGGTTACCGGGTGAGGAAAGCGCGCCAGCGCCGCGAGCCAACCCAAAAGCGCGGCCGACGACCACAGACTGCCGCCGATTTTGGCGACGAGGTGCGGACTTTGGGGTTTAGTTCTTTGGCTTGGTTTCGCGGACATCGTCGAGACCGGGAAAGAGGCGATGAATCTTTGCGGTTTCCGGCGGCCTCTCGCGCCTGATCCGAACTCCCACCGCGCCGGGCGCCACGTCCAATTTCTCGATCTGGACGCTGATCGCCTGCACGCGCTCGTGCAACAGAATCGAGTCCGCCAATCGCTCGGCGAGGGTTTCGACGAGGTCGACATGGCCGGCGGCGAGAATCATTTTGATGGCGTCGATAACGACATCATAGGAGAAAACCGAGCGCATATCGTCGGTGTCGGCGGGGCGGGAGACGTGGGCCTCGACATTGAAGCGCACTCTCTGCATGCGCCCGCGCTCATGCGCATAGGCGCCGATCTCGACCGGAATGACCAGATCGCGCACGAATACGAGATCGGCTTCGCCGCTGCGTTCGCGGCCTTTCGAATAGCCGTGTCCGACGACCAGCGACCAATCCACATTGCCGCCGCCGCCAGTCTCTGGAATGGTCGAGGCGCTGGATGCGGCGGCGTTCGCAAAGCGCGCCGCAGCGCCGCCGGGGATGAGGTCGCGAATGAGCGTCACCGCCTCGGGGTCGATTTGATCGCGTCGGTCATGGCCATGGCATAGAGAGCCGCGAAAGCCGAGAACATCGGGATTGGTCACCAGGAGACGCGGAACATCGGGCGCTTCCAGCGACCCCGCCAGACCGGCTTGCAGGCGGTGAACTCGGCAATGCGCGACGAAGGACGACAGCGCGCCGATATCCATATAGTCCAACAGGCGGCCCTTGCCTTTATGCGCCGTATCGAGCATCACGCCAGCAAACCCCGCCTGAGCCAAGTGCGGCAGAAGCCCGAGATCCGGGCCAAGATCGGCAAACAGCACGGCAATCAGCCCGGTGCTGCGCGCCAGAGGCGACAAGGCGTCGATGATCGCGCCGACGTCGGGAGTGGCGGGCAGCGCGAACTTGACGAAGCCAACGCCCAGCGAAGCCGCGTCTTCGACGGTCCTGCGGGCGCGCAAAACATCATGCGGCAGTTCGACAACGGCGCTCACCGGCCGCCGGCGGCCCACCGCGCCGACGATCGCCGCCACCTCCGACAGCGCGAGGGCGCCGAGCGCGCCACGCGCCGCATCTTTGCAATCGACGATGTCTGCGCCCCGCGCCACAGCGATTTCGGCCTCGGCCAGAGAAACGACGCTCGTCAACATCAAAGTCATCGGCGCCGCTCCTCGGCAAATGCGTCCGGTGGTTGGTCTTATACTATTTTGAGGCCCGTTTCTTGGAAGGCTCGGTCGAGGCCTACTCGCCTGCTTCACTGAACTTCCCCCTCCCCAACCCTCCCCCGCTTCGCGGGAGAGGGAGCAGACTCGGCTCCTCATCGAGATTGCGCGAGATGCCGATCGTTAGGGTCCCCTCTCCCGCGGAACGCGGGGGAGGGACAGGGAGGGGGCCGCTCACGACAGACAATCCTTTCAACGAAGCTGAAGTAAACCACTACTCGATTTGCGATCCATTCAAGGCCAGCACGCTCGCCGCCAGATACAGCGAACCGGCGATCAAGATGCGCGGCGGGTTTTCCCATCGGCGAGACGCGACCAACGCGAACGCCGCCTCGACGCTCGCAGCCGCTGCGGCTCTCATGCCCTCCGCGCGCGCCGCGGCGGCTATGTCCTCCGGCGACCAGCTCCGGTGCTCGCCCTCCACCGGAACGGCGACGATTTCGCGGGCGAGACCCGCAAAATGCCGCAGCAAGGCGCGAACGTCCTTGGTCGCCTGCGCGCCACACAAGACGACGAGCGGGCGCTGACACTTTTCCTCGAACTCGGCCATGGCCTCGGCCAGCACCCGCCCGCCATCCTCGTTGTGACCGCCGTCCAGCCAGACTTCCGAGCCAGGGGGAACGAGTTCGTTGATCCTGCCGCGCAGGAGTCGCTGCAATCGCGCCGGCCATTGTGCGCCCAACAGCCCGGCCTCGATCACGTCGACGCCGAGTTGCGGCGCTAAAATGCGCAGCGTGGCGACGGCGCCCGCCGCGTTCTGATGCTGATGGCGGCCAGCGAGCCGGGGAAGCGGCAAATCGAGCAGGCCGCCCGCGTCCTCGTAGACGAGACGCCCATTTTCCTCGCGAATGTGAAAATCCTCCCCCGCGACGAACGCCGGCGCACCCGCCCTTAAGGCCTCGCGTTCGAGCACGCTTCGCGCGACGTCGGATTGGAAACCGAGGATCGCCGGCGCGTCGCGCTTGAAGATGCCGGCTTTCTCATAGGCGATCTTCTCGATCGTGTTCCCTAAGAATTCGGGATGATCGAGAGAAATCGAGGTGATGACGGTCGCGCTCGGCCGCGCGATCACGTTGGTCGCGTCAAAGCGCCCGCCGAGCCCGGTCTCCAGCAACAGCCAATCGGCCGGCGCCTCGGCAAACAGAGCAAAAGCCGCCGCCGTGGTAATCTCGAAAAAGGTGATCGGCCGCGCCCCGTTGACGCGCTCGCAAGCCTCCAGAGCATGCGTCAGCTGGTCGTCGTCGACGAGCCGCCCGCAACCCTTCGCCCCAAGCCGGATGCGTTCGTTGAAACGCAGGAGATGCGGCGAGGTGTAGACGTGCACGCGCGCCCCCGCAGCTTCCAACATGGCGCGCAGAAACGCCAAGGTCGAACCCTTGCCGTTGGTTCCGGCGACGTGGATGACAGGCGGCAGGCGCAGCTCCGGATGACCCATCTCCTCCAGCAGCCGTTCGATGCGCCACAGCGAGAGATCAATCTTCTTTGGGTGCAGCTCGAGCAATCGCGACAGGATCGCGTTGTGCTGATCCATGAGGCGTTCGCTCCCGTCTCAGGCGGCGCGCCGGCGCGCCGGCGCCCTGGTCAACAGCCCGCACAGCCGCGCCAGGGTGTCGCGCAGGTCATGACGCGGGACGACCAAGTCGACCATGCCGTGGTCCCGCACGTATTCCGCGCGTTGGAACCCTTCCGGCAATTTCTCGCGGATCGTCTGTTCGATGACGCGCGCCCCGGCGAAACCGATGATGGCGCCCGGCTCGGCGATCTGAATGTCGCCCAACATCGCATAAGAAGCGGTGACGCCGCCGGTCGTCGGATTGGTAAGCACGACGATATAGGGCATGCGCGCCGCCCGCAGACGCTGTACGGCGATGGTGGTGCGCGGCATCTGCATCAGCGAGAACATGCCCTCCTGCATCCTGGCGCCGCCCGAAGCGGTGAAGATGATGAAGGGCGTGCGTTGCTCCACGGCATGGGCCATGCCGGCGATGATCGCCTCGCCCGCCGCCATGCCGAGCGAGCCGCCCAGGAAATCGAAGTCCTGCACGGCGACTGTGACAGCCGCCCCGTCGAGCTTGCCGACGGCAAGCGTCACCGCATCCACCTTTCCGGTCCGCGTCCGGCACTCCTTGATCTTATCGACGTAGCGCTTGACGTCGCGGAACTTCAACGGATCGAGCGGCGCTTCGGGAGACGGCAGAAGCTTATGGTGGCCGTCGTCGAACAAGCTCTGCAAACGCGCCGCGGCGGGGATGCGCATGTGATAGCCGGAGCCCGGCACGACATAGAGATTGGCCTCGATGTCCTTGTGGAACACCAACTGGCCGCTGTCGGGGCATTTGACCCACAGATTCTCGGGCGTCTCGCGCTTGAGAATGGCTTTGATCTTGGGCGGAACGACGTTGGAATACCAGTTCATGGCCAGAGCCTCGGGAAAGCTCGATTAAGCTTTCGAGAAAGAGGGTTTGTCGGGCCCGGCGCCGGGGCGGCCGCGTCGCGCGCCTTGCGCCAAGTCGGCGACGAGCTCGCTGATCGCCGCGACGCTGCGTGGCCCCGCGCGATGTTCGGCGTCGAGCGAAGCCTCGAGCGCATTGACCAGCGCCGTGCCCACCACGACGCCGTCGGCGTTGCCGGCGATGGCGGCGGCGTCCGCGGGGGTCTTGACGCCGAAGCCCACGGCGACCGGCAGCGGGGTGTGGCGTTTTATGCGCGCCACCGCCTCGGCGACGCCAGAGTAGTCGCCGAGCGCCGCGCCGGTAATGCCCCTGAGCGAGACATAATAGACAAAGCCGCTGGTATTTTCGAGCACTTTCGGCAGACGCCGGTCGTCGGTCGTCGGCGTGGCGAGGCGAATGAAGTTCAACCCCGCCGCGCGCGCTGGAATGCACAGCTCCTGGTCTTCTTCCGGCGGCAGATCGACGACGATGAGGCCATCGACGCCCGCCTGCTTCGCCTCGGCGAGAAAGGCGGCGACGCCATAGACATAGATGGGGTTGTAATAGCCCATCAAGACGATCGGCGTCGCCGCGTCGAAGGCGCGGAACTGGGCCACGAGCCGCAATGTCTTGTTCAGCGTCGTTCCCGCCTTCAACGCACGCAGACCCGCGGCCTGGATGGCCGGGCCGTCGGCCATCGGATCGGTGAACGGCATGCCGACCTCGATCACATCGGCGCCGGCGGCGGGCAGGCTTTTGAGAATTTTGAGAGAGGCGACGAGATCCGGGTCGCCGGCCATGACGAACGCAACTAGCGCGGCGCGGCCTTCATCGCGCAGAGCTTGGAAACGGGCGTCGATGCGGGTGGTCATGGGATGCCGGTTCTCTTTTCCCGCTCAAGCGCAGCATGGGCGGCCGGCGCGCGCGAGCGCCATTTCGTCGCGACGACCGTCGGCCGCCCCGTTGGAGATGCTGCTTAGTATTCCGGCCGCGTCCGGTCCACTCTTTTCGCCAACGGCGCAATCCGCGCCAGCAAGGCGTCGTTTGGCGCCAGCATCGCTCCCGCCGGCTCGGCGCGGACGGCGGCCGCGCCCCTCTCCAACTCCCCCGCTTTCGCTTGGAGAGAGCGGGAAGCGCCTTTGCCGACGTTCGCCCGATTGTCCACGATCCTTGGTTTCGTCGACGAACAAAGCGTGATAGAAAGACGATTAACCAGACGCGGGACCTGCGACCTTCTTCCTAAAGGGAAGACCGCAAAGTTCGGCGTCTTCATGCAACCGTCGTGCGCTCCAAAGAGAAGTCCCAGACTTTTCGGGTCGATTGCGCCTCAACCGTCGAGTAGTTCCAATGGCGTTCACGCTGCCCACACTCACCTTGCCTTCGACGCCCAAAGCGGTGTTGGATGTTCTTCGCATGGAAGCGGGACCGCAGATTTTGCCCGCCTCCAAACCGCTGATGGGCGCCAGTCTCGCCGCTTTTGCCGTCGGCCAAGCCGGGCTTCAATATTTCGATTATCCATTGGGCGCGGGCGTCGTCTTGTATGGCTTGCTCGCCGTAGCGCTGCTGGTCGGCATGACCTTCGTGGTTGCGCGGTTCACGGGAACGCTCGATCGGCTGCCGCAGTTTCTCATCGCGCTCGGCGCAGCTGGCGCCGCGTACTCGCTGCTCGGCGTCGTTCTGCATCTCCTGTTCGCCATCGTTCTGCCGGCGCCGCTGCCGACGGCGCGACTGCTCAAATTCTTGTTGTTTCCCTTGCTGTTCTGGTATTGGACCGTGTTCACGTTCATCTATCGTCATGCCTCTTTGCGGACGATTCCGGCCTTCGCACTCGCCACCCTTTACGTCGTGTTCACGAACCTGATCGTATCGCCTTTGATCAAGTGATGTGAAGCGCCGGTCGAGCCGCTCTCGATTGCGAATGAACCCATCCGGCGCCCGCTGACAGCGGCCGCCGGTTGTTTTTTTGGTTTTGCCGCCGCCGCGGCGTTTTCGCGGCCGGCGGCGCCGATTGCTGCGCAAGTTAAATCCCTATTAAGCATAATTGCTCATTCTTTCTTCACTACCGCGCCGAGACCAGAAAAGTCCGGCGGGCGTGAAGCAAGGACGAGAGCAAATGGTTTCTCTGTTTTCCGGCCGCCGCGCGACCGCCTTGGCGGCGATGGTCGGCGTCTTTCTCTCGCAATTGGCGCAAGCCGCCGACATGCCGTTCTTCACGCCGCCCGCCGCGCCGTTGAACGAAGGGCTGGTCGAGTTCGGCTCCGGCTGGTATCTGCGCGGGGACATTGCGGCGGCGCGAGCGCCGGTCCTTAATATCGACGGCGCGCAACTCTCGCCGGATTTTCCCAACAATTGGGCAGCCGGGCTCGGCTTCGGCTACCAATACAACAATTGGTTCCGCACCGACGTGACCGCCGACTACGAGCAGCTTTTCAGCCGGAGTGGCCCGGACACGCTGATCCTGCCTTGTCAGATCGGCGCCGCGCCGGTGACGGACCTAACCGGGGTCATTATCGGTTCAACGCCTATCTTCGCCGGCTGCTCGCCATTTTTTCGCAGTAGGGCGACAACGGCCGCTTTCCTGGCCAACACTTACGTCGATTTGGGACATTGGTGGGGCTTTACACCTTATCTCGGCGCCGGCGTCGGAGTGGACGTCTTGTTCCAGAAGGCGCAGGTCAACTGGTTCCAAGGAAATGGCGTTCCTCTCGCGGGCGTCACCTGGACCGATCCTTTCAGCAATGCAACCTTCATGCAGAATTGGGATCTATCCCACAGCAATACGTCCTTGCGCTTCGCCTTTGCTTTCATGGGCGGCGTCTCTTACGACGTGACCGATCATTTCAAACTGGACGTGGGTTATCGCTGGCTCAATCTCGGCACGATTACCGGCGCCGATTCTTTTGGAAACCCGGTGAAGAGGCGCCTCGACATCCACCAGCTCCGCGCCGGCGTGCGTTATGTGATCGATTGACGCGAAGCCTCGCCATCTGAAAGGATCAATCCAGATGGCCAATTCAAAGCCCGGCGTGCGGCCGGCGAACCCCTGTTTTTCTTCAGGCCCGTGTTCGAAGCGTCCCGGCTGGTCGCTCGCCAATCTCGCCGGCGCCGCGCTGGGGCGTTCGCATCGCGGCAAGGCTGGCAAGCATAAGCTGAGGCTCGCCATCGACTTGACCCGCGCGGTTCTGAAGGTTCCCGGGGATTATCGGATCGGCATCGTCCCGGCTTCCGACACCGGCGCCATCGAGATGGCGCTGTGGTCGTTGCTCGGCGCGCGCGGCGTCGACGTCGCCGTCTGGGACAGTTTCGCCGCCGACTGGGCGAGGGACGTCGTCGAGCAGCTGCAGTTGCCGAACACGCGCAGCTTTGCCGCGCCATTCGGCGAGCTGCCTGATCTTGCGAAGATCGATTTCGACAATGATTTCGTCTTCGCCTGGAACGGCACGACCTCCGGCGTGCGCGTCCCCAACGCCGATTTCATTGCGGCCGATCGCAAGGGGCTGACCATCTGCGACGCCACCTCAGCGGCTTTCGCGCAAGCCCTCGATTTCGCCAAGCTCGATGTCGTCACCTACTCGTGGCAGAAGGTTCTGGGTGGCGAAGCGGCGCACGGCATGCTCATTGTCTCGCCGCGCGCCGTCGAGCGGCTGGAGAGTTACGCGCCCGCTTGGCCGTTGCCGAAGATTTTCCGCCTGACCAAGAACGGCAGGTTGAACGAGGGAATTTTTCAAGGCGAGACGATCAATACGCCGTCGTTGCTGTGCGTCGAAGATTATCTCGATGCGCTGAACTGGGCGACGTCGATCGGCGGCCTGCACGCGCTTTGCGCGCGCGCCGACGCCAACGCGAAAGTGGTGGAGGGTTGGGTGGCGAGAACGCCGTGGATCGATTTTCTCGCCAAGCATCCGGCGACGCGATCCAACACCAGCGTGTGTCTGCAATTCGCCGATCCGCAGATCACGGCGCTGCCCCTCGAAGCGCGCGCTGCTGTCGCCAAAACCGTGGTTTCGCTCATCGAGACGGAGCAGGCCGCTTTTGATTTCGGCGCCTATCGCGACGCGCCGCCGGGTTTTCGCATCTGGTGCGGCGCGACGATCGAGGCAAGCGACGTCGCCGCTCTGACGCAATGGCTCGACTGGGCGTATGCCGAGGCCGTGGCCGGGTTGGCGCGGGCGGAGTGACAAGGCAATCGTGCGAACGGTTTCCTCTCATCGATCGTTCCAGTCCGTCACCATCAGACCCGGCACGCGGTCGAACTCGCGGCGGTTGGCGGTGACGAGCACGGCGCCGCGCCTGCGCGCCTGCGCGGCAATGAGATAATCAAAGGGCCCTATCGGCGCGCCACGCGCTTCGAGGAAAGCCCGGATGTCCCCCGCTTCCCGGGCGTCTTCAGCGTCGAAAGCAGGCTGGTCGAAGCCGGCTGAAAGAAATTCGTCGAGGAGCGCGCGCGCCTGTTCCGGACGGCCGCTTTTTGCGATCCCGCAATCGAGCTCGAAAAGCGCGACTGCGGGAACAATCAGCGCCGTGCCCGCCTTCAATTCCACGGAGAGCCTTTCGGCGATTTGGGGCCTGCGTTTGTTCAGGCCGAAGATGACAACATTCGTGTCGAGGCAAAACACGGGACGCATCAATCGAATGAAATCGAGTCGTCAGGCGTCAGCGGCGGATCGTCTGGCAAGCCTTCTGGCAAAAAGTCTTTCGCCCCTAGGGCGTCCAGCTTCTTCCGCCATGCCTCTACATCGAAGGGGGGCTTTTCCATTGGCTCCAGGATGACCTTGTCGCCGATCTTGCTGACCCGCACTTCCTTGCCCGGCAGCCGGAATTCCTTGGGCAGGCGGACGGCTTGGCTGCGGCCGTGCTGGAACAATTTTGCGGTTGCGGTCATGATGGCTTTTCGGGTGGTAGCTATCTGCGATAGATACCACAGCGAGAGCCGGCGTCAACGACTGTCTTATGTGGACGGCCCCGAAGGTCCTATCACTCCCGCGGGCTTTGGCTCGTGTCGTCGGTCTTCGATTTCGGCGCCTATCGCGCTTCGCCGCAGGGTTTTCGCATCTGGTGCGGCGCGACGATGGAGGAGAGCGACGCCGCCGCCCGACGCAATGGCTCTGGGCGTATGCGGAGGCCGTTGCCAGGTTGGCGCGGGCTGGCTTGAGGGTGTTGAAATTGGATGGCTTCATGCTATATTCATTTGAGATATAGCACCGAGGGCGCAACCCATGGACAAAGCCAAGGTTTTCTGGTCGGGACGTTCGCAGGCTGTTCGTTTGCCGAAACAATATCGCATCGACGCGGACGAAGTACGCATTCGTCGGCGGGGGGATGTCGTCATTCTCGAGCCGATTCCCAAGGACTGGTCTTGGCTCGACGCCATCGTCGGAACCATGTCGGAGGATTTCATGAAGGACGGGCGTGAACAGCCTGCGATGCAGGCGCGTCCGGCGCTCGATGAAATCTTCTGAGCGGTGCGGTATCTCCTCGACACGAACGCCGTCATTGGCCTTCTCAGGGACGCCGACTCTCCGCTCGCCCGCCGCTTGCGCGAGTGTAGTCCAGCGGACATCTGCTTGTCGTCCATCGTGACCCATGAACTTTATTTTGGCGCGTACAAGAGCGTGCGGGCCGACGCCAATCTCAAGAGACTGGACGCCTTGCGTTTCGAAGTGTTGCCCTTCGACAAGGAAGATTCGATTGCAGCGGGAGAAATACGCGCCAAGTTGCGCGCCATTGGAACGCCGATCGGCTCTTTCGATCTCCTGATCGCGGGACAAGCGCTTTGTCGCGGCCTCGTTCTGGTGACCGCGAACGTCAGGGAATTTCGTAGGATCGACGGACTCCAAATCGAGGACTGGACGAAGGCGCAGTGAAGCGGCGAGAGACAGTTCGAAGAGACCAATTCGGAGGGAACATGGCGCGCCCAACGGCAAGAGGCCCTAAATTCGTGCGATATTTCGGCCCTGTCCTCGAAGCGCTTCGGGCGCTGGGATATTCGGGAACGCCCGCCGAGGTCAGAGAAAGGGTAGCCAAGGACCTGAATCTGTCTGACGCCGAACTCACAGAAACGAGCTCTTCAGGGCAAACGCGCTTCGACAATAGGGTCAACTGGGCGCGATTCTACCTTGTGAAGGAAGGCTTAATCGATGGCTCGGAGCGCGGCGTCTGGCGGCTCACGGAGCGAGGGCGGAACAAGACACTCGATCAGGCAGCCGCTCTGGAGATTTCCAAGCGCCAACATGCGAATATCAGGATCGCAGAAAGCTCCAGCGAGATCGCCATCAATGAGACAAACGCTTCGAAGCTGGAATCGGAAGAAGAGATTGAAGCGCCTGCCGAAGAAATATCAACGCGGCATCGTGAACCGTTGGCGCGGTTGTTGAAGAATATGTCGGCGAAAGGATTTGAGCATTTTAGCGCGCTCGTCTTGAGGAAGGCCGGCTTTACAGAAGTCAACGTAACCGGTCGCGCCAACGACGGCGGAATCGACGGTAATGGATATCTCCGCATCAATCCGATGATGACGTTGCGTGTCCTATTTCAATGCAAAAAATATTCAAACAGCGTGGTTCCCAAAGACGACATTATGAAATTTCAAGCAGCCGTGTTGCGGGAACGTGCGGAAAAGGGATTATTCCTGACCACGTCGATCTTCACCAAAGGCGCTCGTGCAGAAGCGCTCGGCGGCGCCTGTGAAATCGAACTGATCGACATTCAGCGGCTAATCGAACTGATCGAAACATTCAAGCTTGGTCTGAATGAGCAGCGGGCTTTCATCATCGATGAAACATTTTTCGGCGAGTTCCTCAAAGATTAAATCGAAAATCTCAACACAAGGTCCTACGATGCCCCCTCGCGTCCTCATATCCGACCCGCTCTCTCCCACCGCGTTGCAGATTTTCAAGGTGCGCGGCGTCGAGGCCGATTTTCAACCCGGTCTCGGCAAGGACAAGGAGAAGCTTGCCAAGGTTATCGCCAATTACGATGGCCTCGCGGTCCGTTCGGCGACCAAGGTGACCGCCGATATCCTCGCGAAGGCGTCGCGTCTCAAGGTCATCGGCCGGGCCGGCATGGGGGTCGACAATATCGATATTTCGGCCGCGACGGCGCGGGGCGTCATCGTGATGAACACGCCGTTCGGCAATTCGATCACCACCGCGGAACATGCGATCGCGCTGCTGTTGGCGCTGGCGCGTCAAATTCCTGCCGCCGACGCGTCCACGCAAGCGGGCAAGTGGGAAAAGAGCCGCTTCATGGGCGTCGAGATCACCGGCAAGGTTTTGGGCGTCATCGGGTGCGGCAATGTCGGCGCCAATGTCGCCCAGCGTGCGCTTGGCCTAAAAATGCGCGTCATCGCCTTTGATCCCTTCCTGTCGGCGGAGCGCGCCACGCACATCGGCGTCGAAAAGGCGCCGCTGGACGAGCTGTTGGCGCGGGCGGATTTCATCACGTTGCACACGCCATTGACGGCGCAGACGCGCAATATTCTGAGCGCCGAGAACATCGCCAAGACGCAGAAGGGCGTGCGCATCATCAATTGCGCGCGCGGCGGGCTCGTCGACGAACAAGCGTTGCGCCAGGCGCTGGACAGCGGCCACGCAGCGGGCGCCGCTTTCGACGTGTTCGCAACCGAGCCGGCGATTGCCAATCCACTGTTTGGACATCCGCAGGTGGTTTGCACGCCGCATCTTGGCGCATCGACCAGGGAAGCGCAGGAGAACGTGGCGCTGCAGATCGCCGAGCAGATGTCTGATTATCTGGTGCGCGGCGACATCGCCAACGCCGTGAATTTTCCGTCGATTACGGCGGAGGAGGCGCGACGGCTCAGGCCCTATATCGAACTGGCGGAAAAACTCGGTTCGTTCGCGGGGCAGCTCACGCGCCCTACCATCGACAAGATCACCATCGTTTACGAGGGCGCGGTCGCCGAACAAAAGACCAAGGCGATCACGGCGGCGGCGATCGCCGGGCTGTTGCGGCCGCTTCTTTCCGAGGTGAACGTCGTATCGGCGCCGATCGTCGCCAAGGAGCGCGGCATGGTCATCGACGAGGTGACGCGCGCCTCGGGCGGCGATTACGAGTCGCTTATTACTCTTACGGTATCGGCGGCAGGCGAGGAGAGATCGGTGGCGGGAACGGTTTTTCACGATGGCAAGCCGCGCATCATCGCGATCAAGAACATCAGTATCGACGCGGAATTCGCGCCGTCGATGATTTATGTGACGAATGAGGACAAGCCCGGTTTTATCGGGCGCTTCGCCAGTTTGCTCGGCGACGCCGGCGTGAATATCGCAACTTTCGCGTTAGGCCGCGATCAGCCGGGCGGTTCCGCGATCGCGCTTGTCGCCATCGATGGGGCCGCCCCCGAGGCGACGCTCGCCGCCATCTCGCACCTGCCGGGCGTGAGACAGGCGAGCATCTTGAAGTTTTGAGCGACAATTTGGAAACCCCGCTCTCTTCAATGGCGCACCGATGGCGGGCCGAAGAAGAGAGCGAGAAAGCTTTGTTGTCCAATCGCCCCGTCGTTGCGGCGACCGCGAACTCGGCGCCGTGCGATCCTTAAGTTGGATCAGGGGACGCACTCACGCGCCGACGATCCGCGCCCAGCCCGAAGCCCGAGAAAAGTGAAAATTCATTCGTCGGCCCGCAGCTATCTGGGCGAGGCGGGTTTACTGAATCATTTTTACAGTCCGACCCACGCCAGGGCTGTCGCCATTGCCGGTGCCGTTGGTTCCCGCGGGAGAAATCCAATCTGGAACCTTGGTGAGCCCGACGATGACGAAAAAGGTGATGCCCACGACCCACGCGATGGTCTTGCCGATTTCTGCCGTGCTATGCATGTGTCACTCCTCCACTGCCTGTTTTTATGTCTTACTTCGCCGCACCGGCGCCAGCTTACAACAACTGGTGCTCGAGGGCAATGTGGCATGAGCGCGCGGGAACGTGGTTTGCCACAACCGGGCGTCGGCCGCGCCGAGGGCGGGAAAACCTTTGTTTTTCCATGACTCAAGTGCATCGAACGGCGCAACATGCACACTTCGGCGCCGGTTCGGAGCAAAATTTTTTCGACGCGACGAGACGAGACGAACGGAATCGGAGCGCGGCGCTGGGACCGCCGGCCTTGCCCCTTGCGGCTTCGTTGTCGATCCAAGAGGCGGGTGGCGCGGACCGCGCATGGAAGGAGTTTTCGAGGCGAAGTCGGCCAAATTGCCTGCGCCCGATCGCATGCGCCAAATCGCATGCGCCTTGCCCGGCCAATGCGACCAGTTTATAGAACGCGCCGCAACGCTCCCTTCGTCTAGCGGTCTAGGACGTCGCCCTCTCACGGCGAAAACAGGGGTTCGAGTCCCCTAGGGAGCGCCATTTGCGTATAAAACTGCGAACACCCTTGCCGATTTGTTCTCCGGCGATGACGGCCTGTTCAAGGCTCGCCTTGGAGCCGTGGATGCGGACGGCTTTGTCGTCGACCTCTATGGCGTCGACGATCGAGCGCAAGTA
>JACOUB010000006.1 GCA_016178015.1 Methylocystis sp.
GCCGAAAATGTCTCAAGCCCTCACAACCGCTTACGCCTGCGGCTGGAGCCTCGCCACCTCGCTCATGACCTGCGTCGTCGTCTTCCGCGCCGGCGACGACGATTTCGGCGTCATGACGACCGCCGAATATGACGGCGATCCCGAGATTATCGTGCACGAATTCGATCCCTACCTGCCTTGAACGGGCTTTGAACACGCCCGCCCGGCGGCGGAAATCCCCACGGATTTTCGCGGCCGGGCATTCTGTTTGGCTGTCCTTCATGTCGCGCCGTTCTTTTGGAATGCGCGGTCCGCTCGCCTCCGTCCCGCCAGCTCGCGCAGAGCCACTTAGAGCGCGTGATTGGGCCCTTTAAGGCGACTTTTCAGAATTCGTCCTCGGTATCCAGGGATACAGGCGCGGCACCATCAGCGTGAGGAGCGCCGCGAGCAACAGCGCAGCGACGACGCCGGCGATACAAAGCGTCCAATTATCCGGGCGTATGGCCCCGAGTGAGATGATGACCATGAGCAACGGGATGTCGAGGAAGTGGGTAAAAGCGGGAACCAATTCCGCCCGCGCACGCTCCAGCTCAGATGTAGCGTAGCCGCGCTTCAAGGCTTCTTTGGTCAATCGCCGCATTCTCATGACGTAAAGACGCGTGACGGTGTTGCCCTCGATAAATTCGCAAGCGAAGAGCACAACCATTCCTGTAAGCCACGGCTCTGCGAGGAAATTCCAGCCCCCGTAGAAGGAAACGATAAGCCACGTGCCGGAGATGAGAAGCAACAGCGCGCCCGGCACCACGACGCCATCGTAGAAAACGGCGATGTTACGCACCGCTTCTGCGAACAGGGGCAAGTCGGCCAGCTGGCGCGACCGCAGATCGGAAATGAATACACCAATCGCGCCGCCGGAGATCAGCGCCAGACCGACGATATGCGCGAACTTCAGTAGCTCATAGGTCATTGCGTAGGTTCTCCTGATAGCCGGGAACCGGCATGCGACGCTTTCAGCTTGAGGCCGTCGCGCATGTTGAGACCAAGCAGCGTCAGGTTCGTCGCGCCGGCTAGGAGTTCGAGCGCCTGCACGACATAGAACGTCGTATCGAGTTCGCCAGCGTGCGCCTTAGACGCGAGAAAGAGCGCGCAGGGAATGAGAATAAAAAGGCCGTTGGCGGCGATGAAGGGCATACGTTTGAGCTTCACGCCAATTACGCCGGCCCGACTTCCCTTCGACAGCACAAAACCGGAGCCGCCTGACGTCGCCAGCGCTGGAATAAGCCACAGGAGGCCCCACGGAATGGCCGTCTTGACGCTGACGATGAGCGCCTCAGATGCAAAGAGCTCAGAAAAGACGGTCGAGAGCCAGAAACTCGCAATCGTCAAAAGCGCGATCGCTCCGGCTAAGGGATGGATGATTTTGGTCACAGTTCTTCTGCCTTTCTCCTCTAGGGCGCCTTCACCTGAGCGCGAGTACGCCGAGCGCGGACGCAATGCAGGCCAGCGCGATGCGGACATTGTGAATCAACAGCCAACTATCGAGCTTGGCGGGCACCTGATCGGGCGGGACTGACTTGGTGGCAAATTGAGCGTTGATCGGAACGTAGTATGCCGCCGTCAGGACGATGACTGCCGCGAAGCAGGCGAAGGAGAGCAGCCACAGCATTCGAGCTGTTCCGTCGCTCCAACCCAGCCAGAGAGAGCCAACCAGCCCGATCGCGGTAGGGATCACGACGAGCGGAATGGCTAACATTATGAATTTCTTGTTCTGACTGAACCAGTCAAGGAAGGCCTCCGGGGGCAGGCTCTTCCAGTAACTTCCCAGGATCACACCGATCGCCAGCATGACGCCGGCGAACATCCCCGAGCCGGATATGGCAAGAATGTTGAAGATCGCACGCATTTTTTGGGGCCTTTTCACCGGAGATGGATCACCCTGGTCACGGTTTTTCTGCCTTTTCCACGAGGATCGCTTCGCCTGGGGAATGCGCCGCTGGTGGCTTGCTGAGCTGACGTTCGATCTGGAAGGCAGAGTCCAGTAGGCGTAGTAGCGACATGGCACGCTCCGTTCAGTGTGGCTGCTTGATGCCAATATGGTATGATAGAGACATACTAACGTGACATCATGATGTCAATACTGCTCCATGGTGGTAGATGCACAAAACCAAGGGAACGCCTGCCGGCGATGCCGTGACCAGCCTCATCCTCGACCTGTTCAGGCTCAACAACCAACTTTTGGCTGCGGGCGATCGGCTGGTGGCGCGGCTTGGGTTGACGAGCGCCCGCTGGCAGATCCTCGGGGCTATCGTCGTCGCCGATTACCCGCAGCCGGTCGCGTGGCTTGCTCGAAACCTGGGCGCGAATCGTCAAAACGTGCAGCGGATCATCAACGATCTAGCGAAGGAGGGGCTGGTCGCATTCGAGGCCAACCCGCATCACCGGCGAGCGCAACTCGTCATTCTGACCGACAAGGGAAGGCAGACGTTCGACGCCGCTATGGGCTTGCAGACTCCCTGGATCTACAGTCTCTCCGAGGGGCTTTTGGTGAAGGACATAGAAACAACTCACCGAGTCATCATGGCGCTACGCCAAAAACTGAGTGGCAAGGGTGAAGCTGAAAGGCGCCATGACGAGGGTGACTGATGTGCGTATTCCAATATTAAATTGGTTCTGATGGCGCCCGCCCGGTTGCGCGGCGGTTGCGCGTTTTGGGATGATTCGCATAAGCCCAATATGGAACTTCGGGGCGTGCTCTCCGCCTGTCGCGCGCGGTTCAGCGTAGTGCGTTCCAAGGTCTGCAAATGTGGCGCATAGCGGCAATTCGAGCTGCCCCACTTCGTGGAGCCGACCTTTGTCGCTTCCTTCAATAGGAGACGACCGAGCATAGCGTGCGTCGATTTCCACCCGATGCGACTCGGGGCGCGCGCGCCATTCATCACCTCCCGCCCAGCGTTCACCCCGCTCTCATTGGCGCAATCCTTGGTCCAGCCCATGGCCTGGCCATCAACCCACGAGGGGTCCGCTACGCGAGCGTGCGGCCTCTTCGGCTTCGCCTTCGAGGTGATTGCGGCCCTTAGCTGGACACATCGGGCGCCTGTCGCGCGGGGATGGTCCCCGCCTCAAAGACGGGAGCCGAAAATGTCTCAAGCCCTCACAACCGCTTACGCCTGCGGCTGGAGCCTCGCCACCTCGCTCATGACCTGCGTCGTCGTCTTCCGCGCCGGCGACGACGATTTCGGCGTCATGACGACCGCCGAATACCATCATGCTCATGATCGGCATCGTTCTCGGCTTCATCGCCCTCGGATATTTCTGCTGGCTGTTGTTCGCGCTCGCGGTCTATGCGCTGCCGTTCTTCGCCGGCGTCACTGCCGGACTCGCCGCTTATCACAGCGGCTCGGGCCCAATCGGTGCGATCGCCGTCGGCCTCATCGCAGGGGTCGTTACGCTCGTCGTCGGGCAGATCGCCTTCGCAGCTGTCCGATCGCCGGTAATGCGCGCAACAATCGCTCCCCTCTTCGCCGCGCCAGCCGCTGTCGCCGGCTATCATGCGACTCTCGGCCTCGCCCACATCGGCGCGCCATCTCAGGACCGGTGTGAAATTCTTGCTGTGATCGGTGCCATCGTGGTGGGAGGGACGGCCTGGGCGCGCATGACGGTCTTGGCCCCGCCAAATGTTGGGCGGCGTGTCATGGCCGGTTCGACTCCACAGCCCTTTGCGTCGGCATCCAGAGACGGGTGAACACTCGCGTCGTCATCTCTTGAAAGGCTCGAGCGAGTGTCTGGTCGTCGAGCGTGACCGCGAAGGAGCGATCAGTCAGAGCATTTCGAGCGAACAACGGCGACCTCTCTTGCAGTCCAAAACGCCGTGATCGGCGACGCGAGCACTGTCCTCCAAGGGCTCGGCGATGCGGGGATCGCCTTTCTGCACGCCAGCGTTTCTTTTCCTTCGCACGGAATGCCGGGGGTCTTGTGCGAGCTGCTCGATATCCACCAAGTCTCCTGTTCGGGAACGCTGTCCGGCCAAGCGCGACCACCGAGGCCTCTGTGATGGCTTGATCTGGCCGAAGGACGGCTGCGCCTCGATCGCCTGAGACGCAACGGCGACGCATCGACTTTCTTCCCCTGACGCTTGGCGCGCGTCATTCCTCGCGAGGCAAGAAACTCGCTGCTCCGCCGTCCTCCGCTTTGCTGCGGCCCGCAGGCGGGTGCGTCGCCGATCGCCTTCGGCCTTGCGATCGCCATCGAGGCCGCGATGGGCGCGGGCTCGAAGACAGCAGATCACAGGAGAACTATCATGGCGAACATCGGCTCCTTCAAAAAGTCCGGCAACGAGTTCCAGGGTGAGATCGTGACGCTCAGCGTCCAGGCCAAAGGCGTCCGCATCGTCCCTGAAGCCAACCGGACCAACGACAACGCTCCGAGCCACCGGGTCTACGTCGGCCGCGCCGAGATCGGCGCCGCCTGGTCGAAGCGCTCCAACGAGGGCCGCGACTATCTCTCGGTCAAGCTGGACGATCCGAGCTTCAACGCTCCGATCTACGCCAACCTCTTCGACGACGAGGACGGCGAAGGCTACACCCTCATCTGGTCCCGCAGCCGTAAGGCCAACGGCGACTGATCCGGATCAGCCACAACGCCCCGCCCGGACGACCGGGCGGGGCTTTCGCTTGGCCGCCATGCAAGTCGGCGAAGCGTAAAGCCCACTCTGCGGATCGCCGCCAAAGCGCTTATTAGGCAGCACGACTTTACGGCGCGCCGAAGCTCGCACACTGCGCGCTATCCCCCTGTCAAGGCGCCTTCTTCAGGCTCGAAATGGCTCTTGCAGGATCGAAACCGAGCGCTTCCGCCAGCTCCAGGAATTCCACAACGTCAACACGACGCTCGCCGCTTTCGAGCCGGGCGACGAAGGACTGGTACTCGCCAAGCCGAGCGGCAAGATCAGCCTGCGTCATGCCCGCCGCCTCTCTCTTTTCGATGAGTAGATCGATCAAGGCCCTGTGGCGTTCCGATCCAAGCGTCTTTGCCAACTACGTCCCGCCTCTGCCGATGCGGGGTCTTTAAATAATCTGATTTCTGGATTATCTTAAAAGTAGATAATCATCGGCGAGTCGGGAATGGACGCCCTGAAAGGGGCGCGCGTCTGGGCAGGCGTCGGCGTTGCGCCCGCGCCGGTGTGGGGAACGCTGCCGTGGCGCCCCGCCCGGCAGGAAGCCGACGAGGGCGAGAAGCTTCTCGCGACCGCCAAACGAATTGTTGAAGCGGCGCAACTTGCGGACGCATTTGGAAAGAACGAACATGCCTGACAGACACATTACGTTCGCCGTGTCCCTGGCGAAGATATTGGTGAATACGCGGGACCAGTTCGCCGAAGCCATACGCCATGCAGCGATGGCGCGCATCGAGGCAAGCCCCTCGCAAAATATTTGCGCTGGCCAAGAGGCCATCCCTCGCGGGATCCTCGAATCACACGTCGATGATGCTCTCTACGCAATCTGCCGTGATGGGCTCGGTGGGCTCAAAGACAATGTTCGAATTACTGTGGATGAGATCGTGCGCGAGGCGCTGGACGCCGCGAGAAAAGAGGCGCCCCACGAATAGCGCTTCGCCTCTTACCTCAGCCGAAATCCATTGTTGGATTTTCGCACGGGGCTCGGCATGTTCCGAACTCGTAATGCTTCCGCTCCGCCTAGCGCTCGACGTGGACGCCGAGGTGAGCCGAGACTGCCAGGGAAAACCTATACAAGCGCCCACGCATCCACGGGGAAATCGGCATTGCAGCTTTCATGTTTTGCGGCGCGCCGGTTTTGCGCTCTTGCGGATCGGCGGCTTTGCGCTTTTCCGGTTATTTGCCGATGGAGACTTCGTCTCGGGCTTCCTGCGCTGCGCCTTTTCGGCAGCGCCTCGTCGTCGGGCGTCACCAGCGCGACATGTTCGACGCCGAGCGCCTGTGACAGCTCGAAGAGGGTAACGACCATTGGATTGCGGCGGCCACGCTCGAGATCGCTCGGATATTGCTGCGTGAAGTCCGAGCGCTCGGCGCGGGATTATCGGATACAATAGAAGCCGGAGCGGCGCGTTATTCGAGGAGCACGACATTCGTGAGCCCTTCTGACCCCGCGCCGGTCGCGGACGTTGCGCCCTCCGAGCCGCATCTGACCGATTACGATCACAAGCATGTCGCGATCTATTTGCGGCTGCTCGACGCGGCCGAGGAAGGCGCCGCGTGGGAAGAAGCCGCTCGCATCGTGCTCGGCATCGACGCGATTCGCGAGCCCGAACGCGCGAGACGCGCGCACGACACGCATCTTGCGCGCGCGCGCTGGCTTTCCTCCCATGGCTATCGTGATTTTCTTCGGGGCAGCCCCTGAAGCAATGTCGTGAAATCCGCGAGCAGGTTTTCCCTACTGCCGTTGCGACGAGAAAGCTGATGCGGCGCGGCCGAAACTAGATAGGGCGTGCACTCATAAATCGGGCCGGTTAATTGCGGCCTGCTCAAGGTCCGCTTACCACCCGATAGCGAACGGATAGCAGACATTTCGACGAGTCCGAGTCGCGCCAATACCGGTCATTCCTTCTGCTCAGGGTGAACCGTCAGACCATCGATCCCGAAGCCAGCGAAATCTCGCCGACGTAGCCCTAAAATTTTTTCCGCCACCCCACTCAGGGCAATCGGGTGAAGGACTATGGTCCTCCTCGCCCTCATCCTGAGGCGCTCGCGAAGCGAGCCTCCAAGAACGAGGCGAGGAGGAAGGTGGCGCGGACGGGTTTCCTCGTCCTTCGAGGCCGGCTACGCCGGCGCCTCAGGATAAGGAAACCCTTCACCCGATTGCCCTGACCCCACTGGCCTGGAATTGTTCCACCGTTGAGAAGCTGTTAGGATACCAGACAGTCTTTTATGCTGGCGACGACCAGCTGCAGCGGTACGCGGCGGATACAAGGGACCTTAAAACCGTTCAACGGTATTTCAGGCAGCTATCCATGAGACTGCTGTTTGCACTGATTTGCATTACTTGGCCAGTGGTGCTCACCAAGAGCGTTACTGCGCAACGAACTTACACCTTTGAAGAAGCCTGTCGTATGGCAGGGCAGACCACGGGGCCGTGCGCGCCAAAATCGCAACAGCCGCAATCGCCTTTGTGCGTGGAAATTGGCGGCAACGCCTTTCACGCCGAAAAGTCGCCGGCGCTTGGCAACTGCATCAACACAACACTATCGCCATCGGCCGACGCCGAGATATTCGTCGAGTTGATCGGGCTTCCCAACATTCCGAAGGTGAACGAGCTCCAGCTTACGATCCGCAGAGCGAGCGGATTTGGGAATGCCGTCGCTCTGTTTCACGAGGGCGCGCGTCTGATCGTTTACGATCCCGTGTGGGCGAAATCTGTCACGGCTGAGTCCTACCTAGTGCTCGCGCACGAGGCCGGGCATCACTTCTGCGGTCACACCATCCAAGGCTTTCGGAGCAGCCGTAAAGAGGCTGAGCTAGAAGCCGACCGCTTCTCCGGCGCATCAATTCGACGTTTCGAGGCCTATCACGGCAGGGCGTTTCTCGATGCAGCGCTTGCAGCAGCGGAACGGCTTTATTCGGAGCAGGGATTGCGCTCGCATCCGCCGAGGAGCGCACGAATCGATGCCATCATGCGCGGTTACAATGACGGATCGCCATGCGGGGGGCTGGCGCCCGCAATTCGAGGCTACAGTCCCAACCCTCGCTAGAGTCACTGCCGATCGCGATCACGTGTCTCAAGGCCCGCGATCCATGGATTTTCCTTTCATCCTGATGTGGGTCACATGCGAAACAGACTTCTTTCAACAGCGCGCGGTTGCCTTATCATCCTCGCAGTTTGGATGAACGGCGCACATGCCGAGAAACTCGGCCGGTTCGACGGCGAACTGATCCTCAAGGTGCTGCCAAATGGGCGCGACATGGAACTCGTTCGGCCCTTCAATTACTCCGACAGCCACGATATCGCATGGCCTGTACCCGCTGGCACACGCGTCGACGGCGCATCGATACCAAGCGTGTTCTGGAGCCTCATCGGCGCCCCATATACCGGCAAGTATCGAGAGGCATCCGTCATTCATGACTACTACTGCGAAACGAAGTCACGGCACTGGAAGGCCGTCCACAAGGTGTTTCTCGATGGCATGTTGGCGCGCGGTGTGGGCGCCATCCAAGCGAAAGTAATGTATCTGGCGGTCTATCGCTTCGGTCCGCGTTGGGACTTCGACGTGGACGCTTGCTTTTGCAAGGGTTGTCCAGTGTGCGCCAACCCTATGCTGAAGCGCATCCCGAAGTACCAGCCCTTGTACAATGCAGCGGATTTCGAGGAACTACGCGGCAAAGTAATGGAGGAAGGTCTTTCTATAGAGGAGCTAGAGGATACGGCCGACTATCAGCTCAATACCGAGATCCTGAAGTCTCGGTAAACGCTGCCGTCCCGGGGCGAGGGGCAGGGGGCGGTGCGGCGGCGTTCAGCAGAGGGCAAACCGGCCTCCGTCCTCCCGGCTGACTGACTTTCCGATATGGGTCAGAACGGGTAAAGCTCAGAGCGAGCATATGTTTTCCGAGTTGCTCCGAGAGCAGACATTCGACGGCGGCCCTCGCGGCCAACTACCTCGCCTTCTTCCAACTTGTGTCCACCCGGCTATGGCTGCGCGTTAATGAGACCGCGCCCTAGTGCAATCGTGGTTCCCCATAAATCCGCAAATCCGGCTTTGTGGCGATTCTGAGAAGCCGGAACCCGTTTTTCGGCATGACCCGAGCCGAATCATGCATTTGCCAATGCCCAATATCGACAAGATTCCTTGCAACCATTGCGAGCAACTGCATTACTGCGAGAAAATCCATGTCGATCAAAGATTGGCGCTCGCCGAGCGCGTACGATTATGCGCGAGATTTGAATTCGGTCGGCGTCGCCTGGGAATTCCTACGCCGTAATCCCGATTATCGCGCCGACTATGCGAACGCTCGAATTCGAGCCGCTCTCGAGACCGGCGCTGCCGGTCCCGAGCGGCGCTGGGGGTTGCGATTTCGCGGTCGATCCCACGCTCCGCGCAATCGACGCAGACGTCTTCTGGCTTCCCGATTTCCGGACGAGCGTTGTCATTCTCACGGCGACGCCAACTGAGACCGCCGCGCTGACATTCGCTCCGTCCGATTGGCCTAACCTGCGCGCCCGCCGCGCCGAGCATGACGGCGAACATCTGATCCTGAGAGCGGGCCACGAGGAACATCAGCTCTGGCTGCCCGACCCACCGCAGGAGGGAAGTTCACTCGCGGCTATCATTCCACTCGACGATGCGACGCCCCAACGCGCCGACGCCGCCATGTGTTTTTGGCGTCATACAACGGGCCAGCAACCGCGCGCCGGTCCTCTCGGACACCGGCGCAGATTGCACATCGGCAACGCACTACGGGCGCTCGATGGCCATTTGAGCGGCGCGACCTATCGCGCCATCGCCGAGAGCCTGTTCAGCCCGGCTCGGATCGCCGCCGAGCCATGGAAGACCGCTTCGCTTCGCGACGCCACGATCCGGCTCGTCCGCAATGGCCTCGCTCTCATGCGCGGCGGATATCGCAGTTTCTTGCGCCGGTAGTTCGCGGCTGAACTCGGCGACATATTCATCAGGGGGTGGCGAATTCGGCGCCCTCAACTTCACCATCCCCCCTCCCGGCATTTCTCCGCCACCGTGATCGATGACAGCCGCCGACATTCGGCGGCCCTCCTCAGCATTACGGAGGCGCCTTCATGTCCGCCGCAGCCACCCAGCTTCCGCCACGTAACCTGCGCACGCCCGAGGCGGCGCGCTTCTTGGGTCTTTCTGCCCGCACGCTCGAAAAGCACCGGACCTACGGCACGGGCCCACGTTATTCGAAACTCGGCGGCCGCGTCGTCTATCGACTCGAGGATTTGCAGGCATGGGTCGAACTCGGCGCCAAGGCATCGACCTCCGACCCCGGCGTCGGAAAAGTGCTGCCCGCCAAGCGTCACGCCGCCATCTCGCCGGCCTTCGCCGGCCAGCCGCGTCGCTGACGTTCTAAGGGCGCGGCCATGATCGCGACGCACCGCCAATACCGCCAAAAAAGCGCGGAGCGAGAGCAGCTCGAACTCTTCCGGGCGCTCCCCGGCGACCTCGCGCCGCGCGACGCGCAGGACCTCATGGCCTATCCGTTTTTCAGCCTGGCGAAGTCGCGCCGCACCGCGCCGATCGATTTCAAGATGGGCGCAATAACCATCAAGGTCGAGGCGACGCCGGAGCACGGCATGGCGACCATCTGGGACGCCGACGTGCTGATCTGGGCCGCCTCGCAGATCGTTCAAGCGCGCGACGCGGGGCTTCGCACCTCGCGGCTGATGGCGGCAACGCCGCACGAAATCCTCACCTTCATCGGGCGCAGCTCCAGCGTCCGCGACTATCACCGGCTGAAGGCCGCGCTCGACCGACTGCAATCGACGAGCGTGGCGACCTCCATACGCCAGCCGATCGAGCGCCGTCGCCATCGCTTCTCCTGGATCAACGAATGGAAAGAGACCGCCGACGCCAATGGACGGCCGCTCGGCGTCGAACTGATCCTGCCGGACTGGTTCTATGCCGGCGTCCTCGACGACGCCTTGGTGCTCACCATCGACCGCGCCTATTTCGCGCTGACAGGCGGTCTCGAGCGCTGGCTCTATCGACTGGTGCGCAAACACGGCGGCCAGCAGGACGGCGGCTGGAGCTTTGATTTCAAGCATCTCCACGCCAAATCCGGCACGCTCTCGCCGCTCAAACATTTCGCCTTCGACCTGCGCGACATCGTCCGCCGTCAGCCGCTGCCAAACTACCGGCTCACCATCGAACGCGGGCGCCTCGGCATCGAAGTTCTCGTCTTCGCGCCCATCGCAATCGATCCGCTGGAGCGCGCCGCGCGCTGTCTCGATCCCTTCCTCCAGCCTGTGGACAAGCTGTGAAACCCTTCGTGCTATCGGGGACCGACACTATCGTGCCATCGGGGACCGGATCCTCGTGCTATCGGGGACCGAAACCACTCGTAACCCATTGCATCACAAGGAAACACGGCTCTTCTAACTGTACTAACTTAGAATCCTTCGGATTCTTTCTAACGGATCGCGCCGAAATCCACTTTGTGGACAACCGGCAAGATCGCCGCCGGAGCGTGTCATGATCGTCGCGCTCCTCAATCAAAAGGGCGGCGTCGGCAAGACCACTCTGGCGCTGCATCTCGCTGGCCGTTGGGCCGCCGAGGGCAAGCGGATCATCCTCATCGACGCGGACCCGCAAGGCTCGGCGCTCGATTGGTCTGAGCAACGGGCAAAGGAAGGGCTTCCAAGGCTCTTTGGCGTGATCGGCCTCTCACGCGACACTTTGCATCGAGAAGCCCCTGAAATCGCCCGCAACGCCGTTCATGTCGTCATCGACGGGCCCCCGAGAATCGCGGCGCTCTTGCGCTCGGCGTTGCTCGCCGCCGATCTCGCGCTGGTCCCTGCTCAACCTTCGCCCTTCGATGGATGGGCATCGAGCGAGATGCTGAAGCTCATCGACGAAGCCCGCATATTCCGGCCCAATCTCATCGCCCGCTTCGTTCTCAATCGCTGTCCGGCGCGCACCATTATCGCTCGCGAAACCGCGCAGGCGCTCGCGTCCCATGAGCCGCCGGTGCTTACGTCGCGCATCGGCCAGCGCGTCGTCTTCGCGGACGCCGCGCGCACAGGACGGCTGGTCGGAGAAACCCCTAATGGCGCTATCGCGGCTCGTGAGATCGCCTCTCTCACCTCCGAGCTCGAGAAGCTCGCATGATGACAGGGGGCAAATCTCGACACGGCTTCGCCGCTCGTCCGAGCGATCCGGACGCCTGGGTCAAGACATCCGACAAGAACGAACTTGGCGTCGCCGCCAGGGGCGATCAATTCACCGCGCGCCTGACCATCGACGTCACGCCCAACCTGCGCGGCCGCATCAAGGTCATTGCGTTCCGGCGCGGCGTCACGGTCGCCGACATGCTGCGCGACCTGCTCGCACGCGAATTCCCCGATGACGATGGAGGCAAGCTATGAACTCCAACACACCGGTTTCCAAACCGACGATCCAACGTGCTGCTGCATCCCTGACGTATGTCGAACTGACCTTCGTTCCAAAACGCATCGAGTATTGGATCAGGTTCGGCCGCATCGCCGAAGAGAGAATCCTCGACCGCCGCCGCCGCATCGTCAGTTTTGCATCAGGCACCGTCTTCGCCTTCGTGCGCTGGGCCTCAAACGAACATGGCACGATCATTTCGCGCATCGACATCCTGCGCGCGATATCGCCGGGCGAAGCCTTCTCGACGGTGCCGTTCGTCCGTCCGGGCGGCGACATTCTGCTGCGCATCACCGGATGGGCCAAGGTCGAACGTGTGCTTCGTGCGATCGATGCGGTCGAAGCGATCGGCGTCGATCCAATCGAGGTGGCGCCCGATCATTGGCGCCACGTCCATAACCGCCTGACCGCCGGCGTGGAACCGCGACCCTATACGCTGCAACGACACAATGCCTGGTTGCGGCGGCGCAGGATAGAGCCATGACCGGCCGCGCCGCCACGCTCGCTGCCATGTGCCTCGGCATCTCCGCCGCCGCGCTTCCGCAGCAAAACCACGGGGTGCGGTGGTTGATCTGGAACGTCAGCGCCAGCGCACCGGTTGGTCTCTACTCCGTGGCGCCGGCGGGCAAACTCCATGTCACGGATTTGATGGTCATCCGACCGCCAGACCCGATCGCGAGTTTCCTTGCCGATCGCGGTTATCTGCCGCGCGGCGTGCCGCTTCTGAAGCGCATTCTGACGCTCCCTGGACAGACTGTCTGCCGGCAGAACTTCCTCATCACCGTCGACGGCGTCGAGGTGGGCACGGCGCGCGAACACGATCATCTCGGTCGCGCGCTGCCCGTCTGGCAGGGCTGCCGGATTATAGCCGAGGATGCAGTCTTCCTCATGAATTGGCAGTCGGAGGACTCGCTCGACGGACGCTATTTCGGGCCGCTTCCCAGCGCTTCGATCATCGGTCGCGTCATTCCCCTCTGGACCTTCGAGGACAATTGACGATGCAAGAATTCGTGTCTTTCCATGCCATCCGGTTGTTCGATCGAAAGCCGATCCATCCCGTCGTCCCGATCACGGAAGGCGCCGTCGCGCGCAGCAACGGTCGAGGAAGGCCAGCGGGCCAGCGCGCAAGCGCCTTGCCTTGGACAGGGGCGAGAGCGGCGGCAAAATGCTTTCGTTTCAGACCATCGGTTCGTCTCATGGCAGTCGCCGTGCTAGTTTTCGTCGCCATGAACGATCTTTCCTTCGCAGGCGAAATGCGCTCTTCGAGCGAGCGAGCGACGGTCGATGTGGGATTGAACGGATATGACGCCTTCATCACGGAAGCCTCACGCCGCTTCGATATCCCGCCGCTCTGGATTCGCGCGATCATGCGCGCCGAGAGCACCGGCGATGTTCGCGCCGTCTCCGACAAAGGCGCGCTCGGCCTCATGCAGGTCATGCCCGAAACTTACGCCGAATTGCGCGCCCGTCATCATCTTGGCGCCGACATGTTCGATCCGCGCGACAACATTCTCGCCGGTACCGCCTACATGCGCGAGATGCGCGACCGCTTCGGCGCGCCAGGGTTTCTCGCCGCCTACCATGCCGGTCCCGCGCGTTATGACGACTATCTGACGAACGGCCGACCATTGCCAGAAGAGACGCGCCGCTACGTCGCCGATCTCACGCCGCGCATTGGCGCGCCTGAGCCGGAATTCGCATCGGTCGCGGAGTCGGAACCGCCATCCTGGGCGAACGCGCCGCTCTTCGTTCGGCGCGACGGCGACCAGACATCAGCAGATCGAACTTCCGTCGTTTTGCTTACGAGCGACCGCTCGGCGAAAACACGAACGTCATCCGAACTGCAGTCATATCGCAGGCCAACGACATCGAAATCGCCAGTCCACGCGCGCTCGAACGGTCTCTTCGTGACCCGGTCCAACCCCGGAACGTGATGATGCGAGGCGTCATCAAAAATCGCATCACTTCGCATCATGTCGCAGGGCCGGCATGGAGAAAGGTCAAGAGCGACCAACCGACCGTTGGAGGGCGAGATAAAACGCGCGGCCCTGCTGCTGCGCGAAGCCTTTGCTCACGCAAGGCTTTCGCATGTGCCGGTCGGATGGGCGGCGTGCCGCAAGCATGAAAATTACTCGCAAGTTCAGTTGCATTTCCGGCACCGCGCGAGAGGAACGCCTCATGAGCAATGGCGACGATGATCTGCGAATCCGTCCTGGCCGGGTCCGCCACGATCGTCAGGGAAAGGCACCCAAGAGCTTTACCGCGCAGGTCCTGAAGGCGGCGCACAAGGCGGGACATGTCGGCGCACGCGGGCGAGTTGGACAGGGCCGGCGCTCGACCTTCGGCCGGGGGCGCGGCCGAGCAATCGCCGCGGAGCGGAGCCTGCTTTCGACCGCCCGGCGCGTTGTCGTCAAGGCGCGCGTCGTCCGCCACAAAGGCCGCGCCTTTCGATCGGCGCCGCTCGCGACGCACCTTGTCTATCTCAAGCGCGAAGGGGTGACACGCGACGGAGACGGCGCCCGCATGTTCGATGCGCGCTCTGACAACATTGACGCGGGCGCGTTCGCCGCGCGCTGCGAGGCGGACCGGCATCATTTCCGCTTCATCGTCAGCCCGGAAGACGCCAGCGAAATGGAAGACCTTCGCGCCTTCACGCGCGACCTCATGCGCGAGGCCGAGCGCGACCTCGGGACGACGCTCGAATGGATCGGCGTAGACCATTGGAACACCGACAATCCTCACATCCATGTGCTTATTCGCGGTAGGGCCGACGATGGCGGCGACCTCGTCATTTCGCGAGATTATATTTCGAACGGGCTTCGCTCCCGCGCCGAACATCTCGTCAGCCTCGAGCTCGGTCCGAAGCCCGAACACCGCATCCGCGACGATCTCGCCCGCGAGGTCGAAGCCGAACGCTGGACGCGGCTCGATAGGGCGATCGGCGCCCATGCAGACGAAACAGGGTTCGTCGATCTGCGGCCCATCGGCGCGAGCGAAGCCGATCCACATATCCGCCGGCTCATGATCGGCCGTCTGCAGAAGCTGGAGCGCATGGGCCTCGCCACTCCCGCCGGTCCGGCGCAATGGGGCGTAGGGCTCGAAGCGGAAAGCACGTTGCGCGATCTCGGCATGCGCGGGGACATCATCAAGACCATGCATCGCGCCCTCACCGAGGCGCGGCTGGAGAGAAGTCTCGCCGACTTCACGATCCACTTCGAGACCGAAGCCCCGCGGGTCATCGGCCGGTTTGTCGCACGCGGTCTCCACGACGAATTGACCGGCGCGGCTTACGCGATCGTCGATGGCGCCGACGGCCGCGCCCATCATCTGCGCTTTCCCGACATCGAGGCGACGAGCGACGCAGCGGCCGGCGGCATCGTCGAATTGCGCCACTACATCGATGCGAAGGGAGCGGAACGCATCGGCCTCGCCGTCCGATCGGACTTGTCGCTCGATGAGCAGATCAAAGCGGAAGGGGCGACCTGGCTGGACCGGCGACTCGTCGAGCGCGTGGAGACGCCGCTCGCCCATGGCGGTTTCGGACAGGAGGTGCGCGAGGCGCTGATTGCCCGGACCGAACATCTCGCCGTCGGGGGACTCGTTCGCCGGCAAGGCCAGCGCGTCATCTTCGCCCGCGATCTTCTCGCGACTCTGAGGCGCCGCGAACTCGACGCCATCGGCGCGAAGCTCGCGGGAGAAACGGGGCGGCCTTACCGCCCCACCGCCGAAGGCGAGGCCGTTGCCGGTCTCTACCGTCAGCGATTGAGCCTCGCCTCCGGGCGTTTCGCCATGATCGACGACGGCCTCGGCTTCCAGCTCGTCCCCTGGAAGCCCTCGCTGGACATGCAGATCGGCAAATACGTCGCCGGCGTCATGTCGCCGGGCGGCGGGGTGGAGTGGAGCTTCGGGCGGAGGCAGGGGATCGGGATATAGGTCGGTTTTGACCTCTCTCCGGAAATCACCGCGAGTTCGTCAGGAACGCTCATCGATCCTTGTCGCGGGCGTGTCCCGGCCGTTGTGATGCAGGATCAATCCGGTCGCCTGGCCGCTGCCGTCGGTTTGAAACGTGATCTGGGCATCCACCACCTTTAGAAAATAATCCTTTTCGCTCTCCGCAAAAATTTCGAGTTTCGGCTCCCCTGTGGGTTGCACAAATAAGCGATTGTCCTCTCGCGTCACCGTCAAATTGATATTCGGACCCCACTGGTAGCGGCCGACGTATCCGTCGAACAGCTTAGGATCAATTGCAATCTCCTTGCGTTCCTGCGGCGGCGCGAGGGGAAGTCTTGGATCGAGGAGGTGTCGTCCGATGTCGTGGACGCTGACCGAGGTTGCCGTGTTGGACAGAGCAACGACGCCAACCCGCTTTTTCGGCACGAATCCGACGAACGAGCGATACCCACCCGTACCACCACCATGCCACACAACGTCCGCGCCGTCTTTGTCGATCATCCAACCGAGGGCGATTTCCGAGTAGGGAACACTGCTCGGCCGCCGGACATTCAGCATGGCTTGGAACGCGCGAGCAAGCGGCGATTCCGTAAAGCCAAGCGCAGCCTCCACGAAAGTCTGAAGGTCGTGTGCAGTAGATCGTAGGGCGCCCGCTCCGGCCAGGGCCGGCAAATCCCAGTTCGGAACGGCTTCCGACGTTGCGCTGTGTCCCACCGCCAGCCTGTTCTGGAGTTCGGGGGACAATGTGATGCCCGTGCTGCTCATGCCAAGCGGGCCAGCGACGCGGGTTTGAACCAGGGTTTCGTAATCGACGCCGATACGACGCGAGAGGGCGTGGCCCAGGAGGCCGCCGCCGAGGTTCGAGTATTCGAATTGCACGCCGATGTCCCGCGTCAGCTCATAGTGCGAGAGGAACTGGTAGAGTTGCTCGACCGAATAGTCGGCATACGGATTGTTAGGATCCTTCGGAGCAAAGTTGCTCGGCATCCGCGGCAATCCCGAAGTGTGGGTCGCCAAATCCTCCAACGTAATCGAGCGACCGTTCCTTTCCGGCACGCTGAGCTCTTTTGGCAGGTATTTCGCGACTGGATCAATCAGCGCGACCTCGCCCCGTTGCGCCATGTCGGCCAGCAGCAGCGCCGTAAAAACCTTGGTGACCGAGCCGATCTCGAACACCGTCTCGCCATTCAGGGGACGCGGGTCGCCATGATCGAGATGGCCATGAGCAATAACGCGACGGCCCTGTGGCTCGACAACCCCGACCACGATCCCGACGCTTTGCCGCCGCCCGTCGATCCGCTCGGTGAGGATCTTGCGAATTTCGGAGTCGGGCAGGACCGGGGATTCTGACTGCGATTCAGCAACCACAGCGTTGACGGTCATCAAGAATGTTCCTCGGGCAAAGACGTTGCGTGTCGCGAAACAAACGAGACTAACGGATGGTCTGTTATGGAGCCAGCGCGCCTCATTTCCAAGCATTCTGCAATCGACCAGCATTCTGTAATCGACCACTATTGGCGCATCCCGGTCTTTGCACGCCATAGTGCGATAGCCTTCGACCAGAAATAAGGACCCCTTGCAACCATCTCGCAAACACACTGAAGGTGGCGCCCATGCCTGCCACCCGCATCCTCTGGGGTCAGATCGTCATCGTCCTTTCGATCGTCCTCGTCGCGATCTGGGCCGCGACGCAATGGACCGCCTGGCGATTGGGGTTCCAGCCGCAGCTCGGCCCACCCTGGTTCGCCTTGCCGCCCAATTTTCCCATCTATCCGCCGCCGGCCTTTTTCTGGTGGTGGTACCATTTCGACGCCTATGCGCCGCGCGTGTTCATGGAAGGCGCCGGCATCGCCTCTTCCGGGGCCTTTCTCTCGATCGCGGTCGCGATCGGCCTCTCTGTCCAAAGGGCGCGCGAGGCGCAATTCGTGACCACCTACGGCTCAGCGCGCTGGGCGAGCGAAACCGAGATCAGAAAAGCCGGCCTGCTCGATCCCGACGGCGTTGTGCTCGGCATGTTCGGTGAAAACTATCTGCGGCACGACGGTCCCGAACATGTGCTCTGCTTCGCACCGACAAGATCCGGCAAGGGCGTCGGCCTCGTCGTGCCGACCTTGCTCACCTGGCCCGGTTCCGCCATCGTCCACGACATCAAGGGCGAGAACTGGTCCTTGACCGCCGGCTGGCGCGCGCGCTTCGGCCGCGTTCTGCTGTTCGATCCGACCAACCCTTTGAGCGCCGCCTATAATCCGCTGCTCGAAGTCAGGCGCGGCGACGCCGAGGTGCGCGACGTGCAAAATGTCGCCGATATTCTGGTCGATCCAGAAGGCGCGCTCGAGCGCCGCAACCATTGGGAAAAGACCAGCCATTCGCTGCTCGTCGGCGCAATCCTGCATGTGCTCTATGCGGAAGAAGACAAGACGCTGGCCGGCGTCGCCAATTTCCTCTCCGATCCCAAACGTCCGATCGAGACGACGCTCCGCGTCATGCTGACGATGATGCATTTGGACGAAAGACCGCATCCCGTCGTGGCGTCCGCCGCGCGCGAGCTCTTGAACAAGAGCGAGAACGAGCGCTCCGGCGTGCTCTCCACCGCCATGTCCTTTCTCGGCCTCTATCGCGATCCCGTCGTCGCGAAAGTCACGGCGCGGTGCGATTGGCGGATCGACGATCTCGTCTCTAGCGAAAGTCCGACCACCCTCTATCTCGTCGTGCCGCCCTCCGACATCAGCCGCACCAAGCCGCTCGTGCGCCTCATCCTCAATCAGATCGGGCGGCGGCTGACGGAAGAACTCGAGACGAAAGCCAAGAGGCGTCGCTTGCTCTTGATGCTCGACGAATTCCCGGCGCTGGGACGCCTCGACTTCTTCGAATCGGCGCTGGCCTTCATGGCCGGCTACGGCCTGAAGAGCTTTCTCATCGCCCAGTCGCTCAACCAGATCGAAAAGGCCTATGGCGCGAACAACGCCATTCTAGACAATTGCCATGTGCGCGTCGCCTTTGCCACCAATGACGAGAGGACCGCAAAGCGTGTCTCCGACGCGCTCGGCACCGCGACCGAAATGCGCGCGATGAAGAATTACGCAGGGCATCGTCTTTCGCCCTGGCTCGGCCATCTCATGGTCTCGCGCCAGGAGACCGCGCGCCCGCTGCTCACGCCGGGCGAGATCATGCAATTGCCACAGGGCGAAGAACTCGTTCTCGTCTCCGGCTCTCCGCCGATCCGCGCCCGCAAGGCGCGCTACTATGAAGACCGGCGCTTGAAGGCGCGCATTCTGCCGCCGCCGAAACCGATGCGTGACTTCGAACACGAAGACGCCCATGGCGACGACAGTTGGGCTTCGTTGCCGGCACCGGATCTGGCCCGCTCTTTCGAACCGCTCGCCGGCGCCTCCCTCAACGAGACGGACGCCGAGAGCGGCGGCATCCGCCGCGAACCCATGCTTCCCGAGCACGAGGCGATCGCGCCGGAAGCTCCCGAACCCCGAAGTGAATTCGCAGTCTTCGACGACGAGCCGGACGATGAAGCGATCAAAGCAAAAGCGCTCGGCAATCGCATGCGCTCCATGGCGCGCCAGGCCGCGCTCGACCGCGATGACGATTTACAAATGTGAGGACACGACATGAAAGCAAGACTCAACTGCTATTTCGACGCCGGGCTCATAAAGCGCCTCGACGAACTCGCGGCGCGCAAGGGCCTGTCGAAATCGACCGTCGTCGAGGCAGCCGTCGCCTCGTTCCTCTCGCCCGACGCCGCCGACCAACGCGAGGCCGCGATCACACGACGTCTCGACAAGATCACGCGCTCGATCGAACGGCTCGAACGCGATGTCTCGATCGGCAATGAAGCGCTCGCGCTCTTCGTTCGCTTCTGGCTGACCGTCACGCCGCCGCTCCCCGACAGCGCGCAAGCGGCGGCGCAGGCGAAGGGACGCGAGCGTTACGAGGGTTTCGTCGAGGCGCTCGGGAAGCGACTCGCCAAGGGGCAGAATTTCGTGCGCGAGGTGTCGGAGGAGCTGCCCGCGTCGGTCCAGCGGGTAAATGCGAGTGCGCCATAACCCGACATTTGGCCTGGTCCTGCATACGGACGTTCGATCTACTTAAGCAAGAGCGGTATGGCGACCGACAGTCGCCGCACCGACGGCTTGCTGTTTCAAATGTCCGTCTGCTCGGAGAGTGCCAACGCATCGTCGTCGAATCTCATCGAGCAGATCAATCAGACCTTCCCCTACCGCGTCGCCCTTCTCGCCACCGCTTGGCTCCTCGACCGTCGTCCCGATGCTGGCCGCTTTCGCTTGGCGCCGGGCGCGAATGCGGCCCTTCCGCTCGACGTTACGAGCATGGAGCCTGATCTCGTGGGCGTAGCCAACTTTGGTCATTGTGGAGGATAAGGGTCAGAGGTCAAGGCCCGGCAAGCGCCGAACGTGACAATGCCCTCTCGTAGGCGATCAGCTCAATTTGTCCCGCAGGCACTGACGGGGGACAGTCTGTTACATCGACAACCTGTCGGGTCAGGACGACGAGGGGTGTTATGAAATTTTTCCCGCTTTGGGTTGACGTTGCGGGCGCCTTGAACCCAATCTCGTGGCGCCTGGGCGTCTTCAGCCGAGGGTGAAGCGAGAGGTAGCGTGCATCACGAGAGCTTGAACCTCATCATCCAGCCCGGGACGAAGGCTCCGCCGGCATGCACCGCTCTATCGCCTTTGCTGCGCGTCGTCGGTTTGAAAAAGACGTATGCGACGCCACAGGGGCCGCTCGCGGTTCTCAAAGGCGTCGACTTGTCGCTGAATGCGGGCTCGAGCCTGGCGCTGATGGGGGAGTCCGGCAGCGGAAAGAGTACGCTCCTGCATCTCATTGCTGGACTCGATGAGGCCGATGACGGCGAGATCTGGCTGAATGGCGTCTTGGTGACGGCGCTTTCGGATTTTGAGCGGGCCGCGCTCAGGCGCGAAACTTTAGGCGTCGTGTTCCAGCAGTTCAACCTCATCCCGAGTCTGACGACTGGCGATAACATCGCATTTCAAGCGCGTATCGCAGGTCGTTTCGATCCAGCGTGGCAGGACGAGTTGATCTGCCGACTGGGGCTGAAAAATCTGACGGACCGCTATCCCGAGCAGCTTTCCGTCGGGCAACAGCAACGCGTCGCGATCGGGCGGGCGTTTGCAACGCGGCCGCGTCTTCTGCTTGCCGATGAGCCCACGGGCAATCTCGACGAAGCCTCGGGAGACGACGTCTTGCAACTCGCGCTCGAACTCGTCGCTGCGACGGGTTGCGCTTTTCTGATGGTCACGCACAGCGCGCGCCTTGCGGCCAAACTCGAACAGCAGGTCCACCTCAGCTCGGGAGTACTGGCGAAACCTTGAGGCAAGCGCTCTGGACCCTCGCAACGCTCGTGAGCCATTGGCGCCGTCATCCGGCGAACTTGGCTACGCTGCTCATCGGGCTTGCAATCGCGACGGCGCTGTGGAGCGGAGTCCAGGCCCTCAACGAACAGGCGCGCAAAAGCTATGATCGCGCCGCCGCCGTGTTCGGAACCGGGGGCGCGCGAAGCCTGGTCTCGACGCGCGGCGGACTGTTCCCGCAAGACCTCTACGTCAGGCTGCGGCTGGCGGGCTGGAAGGTGTCGCCGGTGCTGGAAGGCACGGTTCGGATCGGCGCCAATTCCTTCCGTCTGATCGGGGTCGAGCCTCTGACGCTGCCGCATGAGACGCAACTTGCGCGCATTCGGGACGACAGCGGCATCGACAGCTTTCTCAAATCGCCATGGCGGACGATCGTTTCGCCGGAGACGCTCCTCGATTTGGGAGAGGCGGACGGCGCCACGCCCGTCACCGCCAGCGGGCAAAGGCTGCCGCCGCTCAAGGCTCTCGCCAATGCGCCGCCGGGGCTTCTGATTGTCGACATTGGTGTTGCGCAAGTCTTGCTCGAGCGGCCGGAGCGGCTTTCTCGCCTGATCATGAATGAGCGCCTGGGGGCCGCCGCGCCGCCGCTCGCGGTCACGGGCGACGCGCTGCGCCTCGCTGAGCCGGAGGAGGAGCAGGACCTCGCGCGGCTGACCGACAGCTTCCATCTCAATCTCACGGCGTTCGGCCTGCTCGCCTACCTCGTCGGGCTTTTCATCGTGCATGCGTCGTTCGGGCTGGCGTTCGAGCAGCGGCTGCCGATGGTGCGGAACATGAGGGCGGTTGGCGTTTCGGCTCGCACCCTCATCGCGGCCATGTTTTGCGAACTGTCGATGCTCGCGCTGATCGCCGGAAGCGCCGGCATGGCATGCGGCTATCTGATCGCCGCCGCTCTGTTGCCGGATGTGGCGGCGAGTCTCGAAGGGCTTTATGGGGCGCAGGTGGCAGGAAGGCTGGCGCTCGATGCGACGTGGTGGATAGCGGGGCTCGGCATGGCCGCGCTCGGGGCGCTGGCCGCGGCGGCGGGCGGCTTGTTCAAAGCCTTTCATCTGCCGGTTCTTTCGGTTGCGCAGCCTTTCGCGTGGCGCGAGGCGCAACAGAAACATATGCGGCGTCAGGCCGTTTTTGCCGGTTTTGGATTTGCGGCATCTCTCGCTGCGCTTCTTTACGGCAAAAGCCTCTATGCAGGGTTCATCTTGATCGCAGGCGTGCTGCTCGGCGCCGCGCCCCTGCTGCCGCTCGCGCTCGCCGGCGCCTTATGGCTGGGCGAGAAGAGCGCGACCGGGACGGTTACGCGGTGGTTCTGGGCCGACAGCCGGCAGCAGCTTCCCGGTCTATCGCTCGCGCTTATGGCTCTCTTGCTGGCGCTAGCGACCAACGTCGGGGTCGGCACGATGGTCGAGGGATTCCGCAAGACATTCACGCAATGGCTCGACCAGCGACTGGCCGCGGAAGTTTATTTCGAGGCGGCGAGCGATCCTGACGCGCGGCGCATCGAGGCCTGGCTCGAGAAGCGGCCGGAAGTCGAAGCGATCCTGCCGGTGTGGAAAGCAAAAATTCGGCTTGAGGGCAGGCCGGTGGACGTTATCGGATTGCGGCCGCACGAGACCTACCGGGCGCATTTCCCGATGCTTTCGGCGGCCGAGGCGGCATGGGACAGCGTCCGGCGGGGCGGCGCCGTGCTCGTCAGCGAGCAGCTTGCGCAACGCTTGCACCTCGAACTCGGGGCCATGGTGGACATTCCGACTTCCGGCGACCATTGGCGCGCCGAGGTCGTCGGCGTCTATCCCGACTACGGCAATCCGAAAGGGCAGCTGCGAGTCGACCTCGATTCGCTGGTTCAGCATTGGCCCGATGTGCAGCGCACGAGCTATAGCTTAAGAGTGGCGCCGAACGCTGTTTCCGGGTTGATCGGGGCCCTCCAGGCGGAGTTCGGACCAAAGATCGCCCGCATCATCGACCAGGCCGCCCTCAAGAAGCTGTCGACGAGCATATTCGAGCGCACGTTTGCGGTGACGGCGGCGCTCAACACGCTCACCCTTCTCGTCTCGGCCATCGCGTTGCTTGCGAGTCTGCTGACGCTCAGCAATCTTCGTCTCGCGCAGCTTGCGCCCGTGTGGGCGGTCGGCGTCACACGGCGGCGTTTGTCCGAGCTCGAACTCCTGAGAATCCTGTTCTTCGCCGCCGCGACGGCGGCGCTCGCGCTGCCGCTCGGGCTCGTCCTGGCGTGGTGTCTCGTGGCGGTCGTCAATGTGCAGGCCTTCGGCTGGCGGCTTCCGTTCTACGTGTTTCCGGGTCAGTGGGCGCAAATCTTCGCGCTTGCCCTCCTCACCGCCCTTGTCGCCTCGATCGCGCCGATCGTTCGTCTGGCGCGGACGGCCCCGGCGGACCTGCTCAAGGTCTTCGCCAATGAGCGCTAGGCGTCTCCTGTTCATAACCGCTGTCCTTGCGCTTTGCACGCACACGATGGCGTTCGCGGATGGGTTTGCCGGGCTCGGCGGCGACGCCCGCGGCTTTGCCGAGGTCGCGCCGGAAAAGCGCCTCGTGTTTCCCGAGGATTTCGGCGCCCATCCCAGCTTTCGCATCGAGTGGTGGTATCTGACGGCCAATCTCAAGGATGCCTCGGGAGTCTCATACGGCGTGCAGTGGACGCTCTTCAGACAGGCGAGGGAGCCGGGGCCCGAGCGCAAGGGCTGGACGAACCAGAACGTTTGGATGGGGCACGCCGCTGTGACGAGCGCCAACGAACATCTCTTCTCGGAGACGCTCGCGCGCGGCGGCGTCGGGCAGGCCGGTGTGAGTGCCGAGCCGTTTCGGGCGTGGATCGACGACTGGCGTTTCGCCGCCCTCGACGACTCGCCCAGCGCGGGACTGTCACGACTGAGGGTCTCGGCCAATGGTTCGAACTTCCGCTACACGCTCGACCTCACGACCGACAAGCCGCTTGTCCTGCATGGGAAGGACGGCTTCAGCCGCAAGTCGGACCGTGGACAGGCCTCCTATTACTACAGCCAACCCTTCTTCACGGCGGAAGGTGTCCTCGTCATTGGCGGCCGGGAGGTAAAGGTCTCGGGGCAGGCATGGATGGACCGAGAGTGGAGCAGTCAGCCGCTGGCGCCCGACCAGAAGGGGTGGGACTGGTTCTCGCTTCACCTTTCGAGCGGCGAGAAAGTGATGCTCTTTCGGCTGAGGAGCGAGACGGCCCGCGGTTTTTGCGCCGGGACCTGGATCGCCGCCGACGGAGCGCCGCAGCCGCTCGAGGGCAACGACATCGCGCTCACGACGCTCTCAGAAACCAACCTGGCCGGCCGAACGCTTCCGACAACCTGGAAGGTGCAAGTAAAAAGCCGTGGTCTCGAGATCGAGACGGCGCCGCTCAACGCCAACAGCTGGATGGCGACGCGCTTCCCGTACTGGGAAGGCCCCGTCAGCTTCAGTGGATCTCATCAGGGCGAAGGCTACCTGGAGATGACGGGATACTGATGCGTAAAACTCTGGGCATCGACTTGCGGATGCGATCGGCGGCCGGCCGGCCGTCGACGCCGCGCGTGATCGAATAAAAATATGCGCCAGCTTTGCCGAACTGCGCCTGTAGGAAAGAGAGAGTCTGCGCTCGAAGGTCGCATGACTCGAGCAGATAGAGAGCCGCGCATGAGATTGCTGCTGTCTTGCGTCCTCTGGTTATACGCCTTCGACGCCGCGGCCGAAACGGCGGTGACGGCTCAGCATGGCATGGTCGTTACCGAACATCGGCTCGCCAGCGATGTCGGCGTCGCCATATTGAAAGCCGGCGGCAACGCCGTCGATGCAGCGGTCGCAGTCGGTTATGCTCTCGCTGTCGTTCATCCCTGTTGTGGCAATCTCGGCGGGGGAGGATTTTTTCTTCTCCATCAAGCGGGCGGCGGAGAGCGTTTCATCAACTTTCGCGAGACCGCGCCCGCTGCGGCTCATGCAAAAATGTTTCTCGACGCAAAGGGCGAGATTCTCGAGAACGCGAGTCGGATCGGTTACAGGGCTGTGGGGGTTCCTGGGACAGTGCTGGGGCTCGAGACCGCGCACAAGAAATACGGGCGGCTGTCACGCGCCGACGTGATCGCGCCTGCGATCAGACTTGCGGCGGAAGGCTTTGTCCTCGACGAGGCGGATGTGCGGCCGCTCAAAGCCGCGTCAAAACTTATGGACAGTCCTGCCGCGGCACGAATCTTCCTGCGTGAAAATGGCGCGCCTCTCCAATCCGGCGACCGTCTCATTCAGAGAGATCTCGCGCGCCTCCTGGCGGAAATCGCCAGAGACGGGCCGAGCGCTTTTTATGAGGGACGCATTCCGCGCGCCGTCGAGCAAGCGGCCAAAGCCGAGAACGGCGCGATCACGGCGGAAGATTTCGCTCGTTACCATGTCGAAGAGAGCGAGCCGGTGCATTGCGTCTATCGCGGCTACGATATCTACTCGGCGGCGCCGCCGAGTTCGGGCGGCGTGGCGTTATGCGAGATTCTCAACATTCTCGAAGGCTATGACCTCAAGAGCCTTGGTTTCCACACGCCGCAGGCGCTGCATATCATTATCGAGGCGGAGCGACATGCCTTCATGGATCGCAACAGCTATCTCGGCGATCCCGCCTTTGTGCGCAATCCGATCGCCAGGCTCACGTCGAAGGCCTATGCCGCCGAAATCCGGAAAAAGATTTTGCCGGATCGAGCGACGCCCTCGATCGAGGTCGAACCGGGCAATCCTCCGCACGAGACCCTCGAGACGACGCATTATTCCATCCTCGATGGCGAAGGCGCCGCCGTTTCCGTGACCTACACGATCAACGGCTATTTCGGCGCACAGGTCATGGCGCCAGATACGGGGTTCGTCCTGAACAACGAGATGGACGACTTTTCCTCGCGGCCTGGTTCCCCCAATGCATGGGGACTGGTCCAAGGGGACGCCAATGCGATAGCTCCTGGCAAGCGTCCGCTTTCGTCCATGACGCCCACGATCGTGACGAAGGATGGCAGGGTCGTTCTCGTTCTCGGGAGCCCGAATGGTCCACGCATCATTTCCGTGACGCTTCAGACGGCGCTGAATGTCATAGATTATGGCCTGCCGCTGCAGGACGCCGTCGAGGCGCCGCGCATTCACCACCAGTGGCTGCCGGATGTCGTGTTGGCCGAGCCCGGCGCACTTTCTCCGCAGGCGCAGCGGCAACTCGAGGCTCTGGGTCATATTTTCAAGGAGCTCAAAAGTTTTGGGGCTTCTGAGGCGATCGGCGTAAGCGGCGACGGCGTGATTGCCGGCGCACATGATCCGCGTTCTCCCGCCGGCGCGGCGCGCGGCTATTGAGACGATCCCATGCGCCCACACGATCCGTCAAGGCAAGGATAGCCGTCGATCCGAACACCACGAACTGCGAGTCCGCTCTCATGAATCTCAGCGCGGCGCTCGATCAGGAATTGCGCACGGTCAACGTGCCGTCGCGATAGTCGGCCAGAGCCTGCTCGATCTCTTCGCGCGTGTTCATCACGAAAGGGCCGTGTTGCACGATCGGTTCGCGCAGGGGCTTGCCGGCAAGCAGCAGGAAGTGGGCCTCTTGCGATCCGGCCCCCACGCGAACCACATCGCCGTCTGCGAGAAGCCCGGCGGCGCGATGGGGCAAGGATTGGCCCTCGTCGCCAACCGTCGCCTTGCCGTCGTAAACATAAAGGAACGCATGATGGCCAGTCGTGACGGGAGCCGCGAAGCTGGCGCGGGCCGGAAGGCGCACATCGAGATAAAGCGGCTCCGTGCTCAGGCCCTGGATCGGACCGGATGTACAGCGCTCGCCCTGAACGAACGCACCCGCAATCACACGTACCTCGCCACCGTTTTCCAGCGACACGGTGGGTATCTCACGCGCGGGGATGTCGCGGTAAGCGGCGGGCTTCATCTTTTCCTTGGCTGGGAGGTTGATCCAGAGCTGGAAACCGCGCATGCGGCCTTCGGTCTGCTGCGGCATCTCAGAATGGATGATGCCGCGCCCAGCGGTCATCCATTGCGCGTCGCCGGGACCAAGATCGCCGCGATGACCAATGCTGTCCTCATGGCGCATATGGCCGTCGAGCATATAGGTGACGGTCTCAAAGCCGCGGTGCGGATGAGAGGGGAACCCGCGGATGTAATCGTCCGGATTGTCGGAGAAGAATTCATCCAGCATCAGGAAGGGATCATGCCGCAGCGTCTGCGCGCTTCCAAGGCTGCGCCGCAGCTTGACGCCGGCGCCGTCGGAGGCGGCGATGGATGGAATGACGGTCTGGAGTTTGCGTGTGGTCATGGCGGTAATCCGGTCCTTTGTCAGGCGTTCGATTGTGCGGCGCGGCGGGCGTCCAAGCTCCATGCGCCGGCGCCGTTGGCGAACAGCAACAAGAATCCGCCGGCAATCCCGATGTTCTTCAGAAACATGATCATCGTGATCTGATCTTGAAAATTGGCATGGAACAGGATGGCGGCAATCAGGCTGAAGCCTGCCAACGCCAGCGCGATGAGCCGCGTCTGCCAACCGACGACGATGACCAGCGCACCGGCCACTTCGAGCGCAATGACGAGGGGCAGCAATTGGCCGGGCACACCGGCGGAATCCATGTAGGCCTGCGTCCCGGCGTACTGGCCGATTTTGCCGAGGCCGGACAGCAGAAAGATCGCCGCAAGGAAGCTGCGGCCAGTGAATTCAGCGAGTTTGTCGAGGGCGGTCATCAGGATCTCCTGGTAGAGTGACGGGTGATCAGGCGACGCCATTTAACGATTGATAAGATCGATAAAAAATCAGAATATTTCGGCCATACCAATCGAATAAATAGATCAAATGGCTACGCTCCCGAAAATCACGCTAGAGCAATGGCGGACGCTCGTGTCCGTGGTGGAAGCGGGCGGCTACGCGCAGGCCGCGGACCAGCTCCACAAGAGCCAGTCTACGCTGACCTATGCGGTGCAAAAGCTGGAACGCCTGCTGGACATCAAAGTGTTCGAAATCCACGGCCGCAAGGCTGTGCTGACATCCGCTGGCCAGGTGCTCTACCGGCGTGGGAAGACGCTGATCCAGGAGGCTGTGCGCCTGGAGCGCGCGGCGGCCAGTCTGGCGGCCGGCTGGGAACCGGAACTGCGGCTGGCGGTGGACAGTATCTTTCCCACCTGGCTGCTGCTGGAGTGCTTCGCGCGCTTCGCCGATGAACGCCCGGAAACGCGCATCGAACTGATCGAATCGGTACTCGGAGGCACGGATGAATCCTTGCTCGAGGGTCGTGTTGAGCTAGCCATTGGCTCGTCGGCGCCGCCGGGATTTGTCGGCGACCCGATCATGCACGTGCGCTTCATTGCCGCAGCCCATCCGGACCACCCGCTGCACCGACTCGGCCGGCCGCTCACGCTGGAAGATCTACGTCTGCATCGGCACCTGGTAATCCGCGACACGGGCCGGCAGCGCGCACGCCCGCCGGGCTGGCTCAATGAGCAACGCTGGACCGTGAGCCACAAGGCCACGTCCATCCGCGCCGCGTGCATGGGTCTTGGCTATGCGTGGTACGCCGAGGACATCATTCGCAGGGAACTCGACACCGGCGAACTCAAACCGCTGCCGCTCCGCGAAGGGGCGGAGCGCTGGGCCGCTCTTTATCTGATCTTTGCGGACCGCGACGCCGCCGGCCCCGCTGCGTTGCGGATCGCGGAAATCATCCGCGCCGGCATTGCGCAGCATTGTCCACAGGCAGGCGCGGCGGACGCCTCACCGGCCTCGTGAGCCGGTTGACGCGGCCGTGCGAACACATAACCTATCGACAGGAGACGGGCGTCACCGAAATTTTGCTCGACATCACGACGCGATCTCACCAACGCTGAAGCATGGAGCGAATGACATGTCGTATTCGCGCAGAAAAGCTTTCTTCTTGACTGTTTTCGCCATGATCGCTCCGCTCGGCTTCGGCGGCGCGGCCTCGGCCGACGAGACGTGCCTTTCGCCTTACACCGCAGCGCTGATCAAAGGCCAGGAGAGTTATCTTCACGTATGGTCGCTCGGCGAAAAAAGCCTGGGCGACGAGAGCGACAAGCTCGTCACCGTCGATGTCGACCCTTCCTCGGCCTCCTATGGGAAAGTCGTCGACAAACTGTCGGTCGGCGGACGCGGCGAGGCGCATCACATGGGCTTTACCGACGACCGCAAGTATCTTTGGGCCGGGGGCTTGGACGACAGCAGAATTTTTATCTTCGATGTCGGGAGCGACCCATCGAGACCCAAGCTCGTGCGGACCATTTCCGATTTCGCTCAGAAGACCGGCTTCGTCGGCCCGCACACCTTCTATGCTTTGCCCGGCCGCATGTTGATCGGCGCCTTGTCCAATTCGAAGACGCGTGACGGCGTCACCGGACTCGCCGTCTACAACAATGACGGCGAATTCCTTTCGGCGCATCCGATTCCGCTCGCCGACGGAGGCGACGGCTATGGCTATGACGTCGCGATCAATCCGCAGAAGAATGCCCTTCTCACGTCGAGCTTCACCGGCTGGAACAATTACATGAGGGATTTCGGCCAGCTGGTCCAGGATGCGGAAGCGATGAAGCGCTTCGGCAATACGATGGTGCTGTGGAACCTGAAGGCGTTGCAGCCCGATACGATCTTCAACGTGCCTGGAGCGCCGCTCGAGATCCGCTGGTCGCTCAACGAAGGCGACGACTGGGCGATCACGGCGACTGCTCTCACGTCTAAACTTTGGCTGATCAACCGCGATGCGCAGGGGCGATGGCAAGGAAAGGAGGTCGGCGTCATCGGCGATCCCGCCAAGACGCCGCTGCCGGTCGACATCTCGATTTCGGCCGACGCCAAGACCCTTTGGGTCAACACCTTCATGGACGGCAAGACCCGGCTCTTCGACATTTCCAACCCCGAGAAGCCGGTGCAGGTTTACGAAAAGGTCACCGGGCGTCAGGTCAATATGATCTCTCAGAGCTGGGACGGGCGACGCGTCTACATCACCTCTTCGCTTCTTAGCAACTGGGACAAGAAGGGCGCCGACAACGAGCAGGTCTTGCGCGGCTATGAATGGGACGGCAAGGAACTCAAGCAGAAATTCGAAGTCGATTTCTTCAAGGAGCAGCTCGGCCGCCCCCATCATATGAAATTCTCCGCGCGCTCGTTTGCCGAACGCCGATGAGCGGAGCCACGGTAGCGCTGCGATGGTGTTTTTTCGATGCTTGCTCGCGACGGCCATATCCGTCGCAGCCCCTGTTTTCTCGTTCGCCGCAGAGGGCGGGCTGCCGCTGCCGGCTCCGGGAACGTATACGCTGAACCGAATTCAGCGCGCGCCTTTCGCGATCGTCCGAGAAGGAACGGACGCGCCGCGCCCGCTCGCCGATTACACGACGGGAGCGGTGACGCTCATGACCTTTTTCTACGGCCATTGCGCAAACCCACGAGGCTGCCCGCTCGCATGGCGGGTTTTCGAGTCGGTGCGTGTGCAGATCAGGAACGACGCCAGTCTGCAACGGCGCGTGCGGTTGGTTTTCTTCAGCTTCGACCCGGCGCATGACACGCCAAATATCTTGAGCGAATTCGCGCGCAGCTATCAATCCGACAACGCGATTGCGCCTTGGCGCTTCATCACGGCCTGGCCTGAGTTCACGCTTGCGCCGATCCTACGCAGTTTCGGTCAGGACATCGCCGTGGAGCCCAATTCGGCGACCGAAGAGCCGACCGTGATCAACCATCTCCTCAAGGTGTTTCTGATCGATCGCGACGGCTGGATTCGGGAAATTTATACGTTCGCCTATCTCGATCCGCCGGTCTTGCTGAATGACATCCGGACGCTGTTGGAGGAAACAAACGCCGGAGAGTAAAGGCGGCAAGACAGGCGCAGGTCTTTGGCCTACCCGCTTGAACGGCTGCCTTGACGCAGCCTTTGGATGCCTCAGTGAACTGCAGCACGATCTGCGACGCACCGGCGCGCGCGTCGACGGCGCCGTGCGCCAGTCCGTCGTCGCCAATGTGGGCCGCACCGACGAACCCCCTCCTGCGCGTTCACTTCGCTGCTCGCCTCGGTAGCCAAACTCACCGATCAAGTGCTCCTCAGCAATGCGCTCAACGAAGACGCCTGTCACGTTGCACGTGTGTAAATCGGCTCGGAGGTCTGACCTCCAATCGGCGTGGAGGGCACCAAAGAAAATGATCAATATCAATTGCCTAACCGCTTGACCCCGCGCCGATAGGGGATCACATGGCGAGGCCTATTCACACCCATCATGTTGGCTGCCCCTCGAAAGACCGCTCCCGAAAACGGAATCACGAGCCAGCGCCGATATCAAGCCGACTTTTTCAACAAAATCGGTCAGACCCGCCGTTCCTTACTTGGAACACTCCCGCCCTTCACCTGTCTTTCCACGCGAGAGCCCGACGCCAGCTCGACGGTTGTTGCGTTGCCGCGCTGAAGCCTCTTCTTAATGAACCCCGATCCGGATCGTGTGCGAAGCGATCCCAAAGAAAACGGGGCGCAGATGGGGCAGCGACCAATTACTAGCGAAGCGCACGCGCGCGGCGCGCGCATGTTGCGCACGGCGCTTGGGCCGGCGATCGCCGAATGGCTCGATGATCCTTCCGTCATCGAAGTGATGCTCAATCCCGACGGCCGACTGTGGATCGACCGTCTGAAGGAAGGCTTGCAAGACACGGGGTCTTCGCTATCGGCCGCCGATGGCGAGCGGATCGTGCGCCTCGTCGCTCATCATGTCGGCGCCGAGGTCCATGCTGGGAGTCCCCGCGTCTCGGCCGAATTGCCGGAGACGGGGGAGCGCTTCGAGGGATTGATTCCGCCGGTCGTCGCGGCGCCGGCCTTCGCCATTCGCAAACCCGCTGTCGCCGTCTTCACGCTCGACGATTACGCCGCCGCAGGCGTCATGACGCGGACGCAAGCCGATATCTTGCGCATCGCCGTAGCGGAACGCGCCAATATTCTCGTCGCCGGCGGCACGTCGAGCGGCAAAACCACGCTCGTCAACGCGCTCCTCGCCGAGGTCGCCAAGACCAACGAACGCGTGGTCCTGATCGAGGACACGCGCGAACTGCAATGCGCCGCGCCCAATCTCGTCGCCTTGCGCACCAAGGACGGCGTCGCGTCGCTATCGGACCTCGTGCGCTCATCGCTGCGTCTGCGTCCGGACCGCATTCCGATCGGCGAGGTGCGCGGGCCAGAAGCTCTCGATCTGTTGAAGGCCTGGGGCACCGGCCATCCGGGCGGCGTCGGCACCATCCACGCCGGCTCGGCGCTCGGCGCGCTACGCCGCCTCGAGCAGTTGATCCAGGAAGCCGTCGTCACCGTGCCGCGCGCGCTCATCGCCGAAACCATCGATATCGTCGCCGTCCTGTCAGGGCGCGGCGAGCAGCGTCAGCTCGCGGAACTCGCGCAAGTCCACGGCCTCGACGCCAACAACGATTACCTCCTCAACCTCATCGGAGTTTTGCCATGAGCCTTCGGTTCTTTCTTCCGCGCCACGCTTCCTTGCGCGCGCTTTCTAGCCTCGCGGTCGCGATGGCGAGCGCGCCGGCGTTCGCCGCCGGCTCGAGCATGCCTTGGGAACAGCCGCTGCAGCAGATTCTGCAATCGATCGAGGGGCCGGTCGCCAAGATCATCGCGGTGATCATCATCATCGTCACGGGACTGTCGCTCGCTTTCGGCGACACGTCGGGCGGCTTCCGCCGCCTGATCCAGATCGTCTTCGGTCTCTCCATCGCCTTCGCCGCCTCGAGCTTCTTTTTGTCCTTCTTCTCCTTCGGCGGCGGAGCGCTGGTCTGATGGCCGATCCGCAATTGATCGCTGGCTTCGAGGCCCCGGTTCATCGCGCCTTGACCGAGCCAATCCTGCTCGCTGGCGCGCCACGCGCGGTGGCGATCCTCAATGGAACGCTCGCCGCGGCGCTCGGCCTCGGCTTGCGCCTCTGGCTCCCCGGACTTCTTCTCTGGCTCGTAGGCCATGCGGCGGCAGTCTGGGCGGCCAAGCGCGACGCGCAATTTGTCGACGTCGTGCGCGCGCATCTGCGCATCCCCAGCTTCCTCGGCGTGTGAGGCTTTCATGTTCAATCTCGCCGAATATCGAAAGCGCCCGTCTCAACTCGCCGACTTTCTCCCATGGGCGGCGCTCGTTGCTCCCGGCGTCGTCTTGAACAAAGATGGCAGTCTGCAACGGAGCGCGCGGTTTCGCGGGCCAGATCTCGAATCCGCGACGCCTGCCGAACTCGTCGCGGTGAGCGGCCGGCTCAACAACGCCTTGCGGCGACTGGGTTCGGGCTGGGCGATCTTCGTCGAAGCGCAGCGTAACGCCGCGAGCTTCTATCCCGAAAGCCTCTTTCCCGATGCCGTCTCCAGCCTCGTCGACGCGGAGCGGCGCGCGCAGTTCGAGGAGGAAGGAGCGCATTTCGAATCGAGCTATTTCCTCACCTTCCTCTATCTGCCGCCGGCCGAGGATGCGGCGCGCGCCGAGCGGCTCCTCTATGAAGGCGGCGTGCGCACTGAGGCCGCCGACGCACATGAAATTCTGCGCGGCTTCGTCGATCGCACTGATCGCATCCTGCAGCTTTTCGAAGGCTTCGTGCCGGAAGCCCAATGGCTCTCGGACGCCGAGACGCTGACCTATCTTCATTCCAGCGTCTCGACGCGGCGTCAGCGCGTGCGCGTCCCCGAGACGCCGGTTCATCTCGACGCGATCCTCGCGGATGAACCGCTCGTTGGCGGCTTAGAGCCGCGGCTCGGGAATTCGCATTTGCGCATTCTCACGGTGATGGGCTTTCCGTCCGCGACCTATCCAGGCGTTCTCGACGACCTCAACTCGCTCGCCTTCGTCTATCGCTGGTCGACGCGGGCAATCTGTCTCGACAAGAACGACGCGACCAAACTCCTCACCAAAATCCGCCGGCAATGGTTCGCCAAGCGCAAGTCGGTCGCCGCGATCCTCAAGGAGGTGATGACCAACGAAGCGTCGACGCTGCTCGATACCGACGCCGCCAACAAGGCGCTCGACGCCGACGCGGCGCTGCAAGAGCTTGGCGCCGACGAGATCGGCGAAGCGCTCGTCACCGCGACGATCTGCGTATGGGACGAGAACGCGCGGGCGGCGGACGAAAAACTTCGTTTTGTCGAAAAAGTCGTCCAGGGCCGCGATTTCACTTGCATCCCCGAGACCGTCAACGCCATCGAAGCCTGGCTCGGCTCACTGCCGGGCCATCCCTACGCCAATGTCCGGCAGCCGCCGCTCTCGACGTTAAATCTCGCCCATATGATCCCGCTGTCGGCAGTATGGGCGGGACCCGAGCGCGATGAGCATTTTTCCGCGCCGCCGCTGTTCTTCGCCAAGACCGAAGGCTCGACGCCGTTCCGCTTCTCGCTCCATGTCGGCGACGTCGGCCATACCCTGGTGGTCGGGCCCACCGGCGCGGGCAAGAGCGTGCTGCTAGCGCTGATGGCGCTGCAGTTTCGCCGTTACGAAAACGCGCAGATTTTCGCCTTCGATTTCGGCGGCTCGATCCGCGCCGCCGCCCTCGCTATGGGCGGCGACTGGCATGATCTCGGCGGCGCGCTGAGCGAAGACATGTCGAACCCCGTCGCGCTGCAGCCGCTCGCGCGGATCGATCAGGCGGGCGAACGCGCCTTCGCGGCGCAATGGATTGCTTCCCTGCTCGCGCGCGAACAGGTCTCCGTCACGCCGGAGGTCAAGGACCATATTTGGTCGGCGCTCAACTCGCTCGCCTCGGCGCCGATCGAGGAACGCACCCTCACCGGCCTCTCGGTTCTATTGCAGTTGCAGATGCTAAAACGGGCCTTGCAGCCCTATTGCATCGGCGGGGCCTGGGGACGTCTTCTCGACGCCGAGAGTGAACGACTGGGCGACGCGCGCGTCCAGGCCTTCGAGACGGAGGGCCTCATTGGTTCGGGCGCGGCGGCGAGCGTTCTCGCCTATCTCTTTCATCGCATCGAGGATCGTCTCGACGGCTCGCCAACCCTGCTCATCGTCGACGAGGGCTGGCTCGCGCTCGACGATGCGGATTTCGGCGCGCAATTGCGCGAATGGCTGAAAACGCTGCGCAAGAAAAACGCGAGCGTGATTTTCGCCACGCAATCCTTGGCCGATATCGAAGGCAGCGCCATCGCGCCGGCGATCATCGAGAGCTGTCCGACGCGCCTGTTTCTGCCGAACGACCGCGCCATCGAACCGCAGATCACCGCGATGTATCGGCGCTTCGGTCTGAACGACCGGCAGATCGAGATCATCTCCCGAGCGACGCCGAAGCGCGATTATTATTGCCAGTCGCGGCGCGGCAATCGCCTCTTCGAACTCGGCCTTGGCCCAGTAGCGCTCGCCTTTTGCGCCGCCTCGTCGAAATCCGATCAGAAGCTGATCGCGGAAGTTTTCGCCGAACACGGCCACGCCGGCTTCGCCGGCGCCTGGCTGCGCACGCGCGGCCTCGATTGGGCAGCCGATCTCCTCGATCCCGAAACGCCGTGGGATCGCCCGGGCGAATTCGCGTCGCCCACGAACCCCGAACAAACGGAGAAGCGGACATGAATGTTTCTCGCTTTCGCGCCATCTGTCTCGCTGGCGTCGTCGCGATGGCGCCCACTCTCGCGCCCACGCCGGCGTTCGCGCAGTGGGTCGTGTTCGATCCGTCAAATTATGCGCAAAATCTCCTCACCGCCGCCCGGTCGCTGCAGCAGATCAGTAACCAGATCACCATGCTGCAAAACCAAGCGCAAATGTTGATCAATCAGGCGCGCAATCTCGAAAGCTTGCCGTTTTCCTCGCTGCAGTCGATCGAACAATCGTTCGAGCGGACGCAGCAGCTCCTCAAGCAGGCGCAGCGCATCGCTTACGACGTCAACGCGATCAACACGACTTTTCAGCGCCTCTATCCGCAAGGCTACACGGGCTCGACGTCGTCGCAACAACTGATCTTCGACGCGCAGGATCGCTGGAGGAACGCGCTCGCCGGGCACCAGGACGCGCTCAAGACCCAAGCCGGCGTCGTCGGCAATCTCGATGCGACGCGCTCCTCGATCGACGCGCTCGTCTCATCGAGCCAAGGGGCGACGGGCGCGCTGCAAGCGATGCAGGCCGGCAATCAGCTGATGGGCTTGCAATTGAGGCAACTCGCCGACCTCACCGCGCTCCTCGCCGCACAGGGGCGCGCCTCAAGTCTCGATGGCGCGCGCGTTGCTGCCAATCAGGATCAGGCGCGCGAGCAGCTCGGCCGCTTCTTGACGAGCAATCAACCTTACCAGCCCCAAAACGTTCAGATGTTCCACTGACGAGGAGACGCGTCATCATGAACGATCGACTCTCTCGAATGCCGCCCTTTGCGATCTTCGTAGGATCCGTCCTGATCATTCTGACGATCAGCATCGCCTGGGACAATGAAGCGCGGCCGGCGGCGCCAAAGCCCGAATACGAGAGGTCTCCCTTCTTCCTTCCGCTCGGAGCCTATTGAACATGGGCGGCGCCGGCGTCATCGATCGCTTCCTCGAGACCTTCACCCGCTACATCGATTCAGGCTTCGGCCTCGTCAATGGCGACGTGGCCTTCCTGTCCTCGACGCTGATCGCAATCGACATCACGCTCGCCGGCCTGTTCTGGGCGCTCGCCGCGGAAGAGGACGTGATCGCCCGGCTCGTCAAGAAGACGCTCTATGTTGGATTCTTCGCTTTCCTCATCGGCAATTTCAACACGCTCGCCCGCGTCGTGTTCGAGAGTTTCGCCGGGCTCGGACTGAAAGCCGGCGGATCAGCGTTCTCGCAAAGTCAGTTGCTGCAACCAGGGCGTCTCGCTCAAGTCGGCATCGACGCCGGCAAACCGATCCTCACCGCAGTCGGTCAGCTCATGGGCTATGTCTCCTTCTTCGAGAATTTCGTCCAGATTTTCGTCCTGCTTTTCGCGTGGCTCGTCGTCGTCGTCGCTTTCTTCATTCTCGCCGTGCAGCTCTTCGTCACTTTGATCGAGTTCAAGCTGACGACGCTCGCCGGATTCGTGCTCGTTCCCTTCGGCCTCTTCAACAAGACCGCGTTCCTTGCGGAAAAAGTGCTGGGCAATATCGTCGCCTCCGGCGTCAAGGTGCTCGTGCTCGCGGTCATCGTCGGCATTGGCTCGACGCTGTTTTCGCAATTCACGTTAAGCGCTCCCAATCCGCCGACGATCGATGACGCGCTCTCTCTCGTTCTCGCATCAGTGGCGCTCTTGGGATTGAGCATTTTCGGACCCGGGATCGCCGCTGGCCTCGGCTCAGGCGCGCCGTAGCTCGGCGCCGGCGCGGCCGTTGGAACCGCGCTCACTGTTGGCGGCCTTGGCGTCGCCGGCGCGCTCAGCGCGCGAACGGGCGTCGCCGCTGTGGCCGGAACCGCGCGGGGAACGACGCAGGCCGTTCGCGGCGGCCTGTCTCGCCTTGGATTTTCGGTCGCATCGCGAGCCGAATCCGCCGCCGTCACGGAAGGCAGCGCTGTCTGGTCCAGCGGGGCTGGATCCGTCAACGCGCCGCCGGAATGGGCGCGCGCCCTGCGCCGCAATCAAGCGATCAGCCATGGCGTAACCACCGCCGCCCATTCCGTGCGCTCCGGCGATCATGGCGGAGGATCGACCAGCGTCCCGCTTCCGAAGGAGAAATCATGAACCCCTTCCGCCGACCTTCCGTGCGCTATCAGCGCACGGGCGAACTCGAAACCCCCTATCAGCGCGCCAGCCAGGTCTGGGACGATCGCATTGGCTCGGCCCGCGTCCAGGCCAAGAATTGGCGGCTCGGTTTCTTCGGCATGATGGGCGTTCTCGCCATTGTCTCCTTCGACAATGCGAGACTGCGCTTTGGCCACACCGTCGTTCCCTGGGTCGTCGAGATCGACAAATTGGGCCAAGCGCAAGCCGTCTCTCCGGCTCTCGCCGATTATGTCCCGACCGATCCACAGATCGCCTGGCATCTCGCGCGCTTCATCGAGGACGTGCGCTCCATCGCCGCCGATCCGATCATCGTCCGCCAGAACTGGCTACGGGCTTACGAGTTCGTCAGCGACAAGGGCGCGCTCGCCTTGAACGATTACGCCCGTATGAGCGACCCCTTCGCCCAGATCGGCAAGACACAGGTCGCGATCGAGGTTTCGAGCGTCATCCGCGCCTCCCCTGAAAGCTTCCGCGTCGCCTGGACGCAACGCCGTTACGAGAACGGCAGTCTCGCATCATCAGAACGCTGGACGGCGATCCTCACGGTCGCGCTGCGCATGCCCAACGACGCCGAACGCCTGCGCAAAAACCCCCTCGGGGTTTTCGTCACATCCATCAACTGGTCAAAGGAGCTCGGCTGATGCAGCGCTCGATTTTTCTTATCCCTCTCTGTTCCGTCGCTCTCGCCGGATGCCTGACCAAACCGCCGCAGATATCCTATGACGACGCGGAGCCCGCGCTGCTCGCGTCCGATCCCCCAATGCCGGTCCGGATCGTCGAGCTGCCGAAGCCCTTGCCCTTGCCCGGTCAGCTGAAGCCGCTCCCCGGCAAAGCCGGTCAGGCCGAGATCAAAGATCCGCGCGCCCGCATCGAACACGCCAACGCCGCCGCCCGTATCGAGCCGACGCGCGCCGGCTACATCAACGCCGTCCAAGTCTATCCCTATTCCTCGGGAGCGCTCTATCAGGTCTATTCCGCGCCGGGCCAGATAACCGACATCGCGCTGCAGGACGGCGAGCAGCTCGTCGGCTCGGGGCCCGTGGCGGCCGGCGACACAGTGCGCTGGATCATCGGCGACACGGAAAGCGGCTCGGGCGCAACTAAGCGTGTTCACATCATGGTCAAGCCGACGCGATCCGATCTCGTCACCAATCTCATCATCAACACCGACCGGCGCACCTATCTCCTCGAGCTGCGCGCAGCGGAAAAGACCTATATGGCGTCGGTCTCCTGGATCTATCCGCAGGACCAGCTCATTGCGCTGCGTCGTCAGAACGCATCCGCCGAGGCGGCGACGCCGATCGAAACCGGCGTCGATATTTCCAAACTGCGCTTTCGTTACGCGATCACGGGCGACGCTGCGCCCTGGCGGCCGCTCTCGGCCTTCGACGACGGCCAGAAAGTCTATATCGAAATGCCGCGCGGAATAGCTCAGGGCGAAATGCCGCCGCTGTTCGTCGTCGGTCCGGAAGGCGACGGCCAGCTCGTCAATTATCGCGTGCGTCAAAACTATTACGTGGTCGACCGGCTGTTCGCGGCCGCCGAACTGCGGCTCGGCGACGCAGACCAGCAAAAGGTGCGGATCGAACGCACCGACGGGAGGGCGTCGTTGTGAGCGAGAAAGACGCCCATCCGGCAGATCGCGACATAGGCGAGGAATTGCGGCTGCGACCCGAGCGGCCGAAGGTCAAGCGACTGTCGCGCCAGGTGTTGATCGGCCTCGGCGCCGTTTCTTCCGCCGCGCTCCTCGCCGCGCTTTTTTTCGCGCTCGAAAGCGGCCGGAACAGAAGCGGCGCGACGACAGAACTTCTCGAAACCGAGCACAAGACCTTGGCCGACGGGCTCGCGGGTCTACCGCACGATTATGGCGGCTTGCCGAAGCCCCTTGCGCCCGACGTTCCGAAACTCGGGCCGCCCTTGCCGGGCGATCTCGGCCGGCCGATCCTCGCCGCGCAAGGCGTGCCAGGGATCGACGCTGCTGAGCAAAAAATCGCGCAAGAAAGCGAGGCCGCGCGAACCAGCAAGCTCTTTATTGGCGCCGGCGTTCGCGCACAGCCATCGGCAGTGACGCAACCGGCTGCGTTCGAAAGCATTGGATCGTCATCTCCTGGCGCTGCGATAACGCCCGAACGCGCGCCGACGGAGAGCGAAGCGCACAACGCCCAGGACCGCAAGCTCGCCTTCCTCAACGCGCCCGTCGATAAGCGCACGACGAGTCTGGATCGTCTGGAGCGGCCGGCGTCCTCTTATGTGGTGCAAGCCGGCACGATCATTCCTGGCGCGCTCATTACCGGCATCCGCTCGGACCTTCCCGGCCAAATCACCGCGCAGGTCACCCAACATGTCTACGATTCTCCCACCGGCCGGTTTCTTCTGATCCCGCAGGGCTCGAAACTCGTGGGCGTCTACGACAGCCAGGTGACCTTCGGCCAACAGCGCACGCTTCTCGTCTGGACCCGCCTCATCTTGCCGAACGGCAAATCGATCGTGCTCGAACGCCAGCCGGGCGCGGATGCGCAAGGCTATTCCGGGCTCGAGGACGAGGTCGATAACCATTGGGGCTCGCTCGTCAAAGCGGCGCTGCTCACGACGATCTTGGGCGTCGGCAGCGATCTCGGCTCCAACGCCAACGAGAGCGACATCGTCCGCGCCCTGCGGCGCGGCGCCCAGGATTCCACGAGTCAGACCGGCCAGCAGATCGTGCGCCGCAGCCTCGATATCCAACCGACGCTCACCATCAGGCCGGGCTTTCCGGTCAATGTCATCGTCACCCGCGATCTCGTGCTCGCGCCCTACGCCGGATGAAAATGAATGACCAGACTGAAGCTCGGACCGATAGCGAACGACAAGCCGGTCAAACTCAACGTGGAACTGCCGGCGTCCGTCCATCGCGATCTCGTCGCCTACGCCGAGGCTTTGGGTCGCGAAACCGGACAGCCCATCAGCGAGCCGGCCAAGCTGATCGCACCCATGTTGGCGCGCTTCATCGCCGGCGACCGAGCCTTCGCCAAGGCGCGGAATGTCAAGAAGCCAGCTCAGCCGCCTGCGGGGGCGGCCAGCCCGACGACATCGACCGAGCCAGGCTGAGGAAGCGCCGGAGCGCCGGATTGTCATTACCCGGCGACCAGACGGCGCTGTACGGCAACTTATCTTCTGCGGCCACGAGTGGCCGGAATGTTTTTACATAAATCTCAACAATAATTTACCATTCTTGATGAGAGCTCCGGAAGCGAAACGCGCAGGCTGCCAAATCAACAGTGTTCCATCAGATCGTCGATTTTCGTCGCCTTAATATATCGGGCGGGGTTCTTCCCAACCGCCAGCGCTTTGAAGTGCGCCTCGCCGCAAGCGACCTTCGCGGCCTCGTTGTCGCGAAGATCGTCGACGAACAAGCTGCCTTTGGTCTCAACGACGAAATAGAGTCGCTCCTCGCCACTGATTTCGACAAGCACGGCCCAATCGGGATTGTAAGTGCCAAGCGGCGTGGGCACTTTGAACCAAGCCGGGAGCTTGGCGTAGATTTTCACGGATTCGTTCTTCTCAAGCTGTTCGGCAAACGTCCGCTCGACACCGCCGGAATCATAGACAACATGCTCGAAGACCGACTTCGTCGTGTCCTTCAGCATGTTTCTCAGATAGCCCATCAACTCTTCCTGCTCGAAAAGTTCTTGGGCATAATAGTTCTCGTCACCGATCTTCTGGTATTTGATCCCGTCGACCAGCGCCAAGCGCTTTGTCCGGTTGATGACCTCGCCGGCAATCTCAATGAAGGCCTGTGGATTGCGCTTGAAGTCCTTCAGGCGTTCGCACTCGCTGAGGATGCGAACGAGGCTTTTGCGCGTGAGCTGGGTGCGGTCCTGCAAATCGGTCAGCACGTCGGGCAGCGCGATGTCGCCTTCTTCGATCGTGACAATGATTCCGCTATTCTTGTCGCGCTCTTTGGCCTCGACGCCGCCTTGTCCAATCGAAAGATCGGCCTTTCTGATCCGAACGCGAGCCTTCGACACCGGCGGCCCATTCGCGATCGCCTTGGCGCAGTCTGTGATCAGCTTCTCGTTGTCGAAGTGAACGCGATAGGTCGTCTTGTGCTTGATACGATCCCAGAGCGCATGGAACTCGGCGCTATCCAGGACGGCTTGCCGTGTTTTCACGATGACACGTTCATCGGCGTTTTTGATATCGAGCTTTCCCGCCACCTTCTTCAGCACGTCCCGGACCGACGCCAGATACGCTTCGAGCGCCTTCGGCAAGGCGAACGTCCCGTCTTTGAGCGCGGCGCGCAGCGTGTCCTGCACCTTGCCCTTGGCATCGACGAAGCCTTGCGTCTTCAAATGCTCGAAGATGGCGGCGGATTCCTCGAAGCCGAGCATTCCGGTCGATCCGTCGGCCTTCGCCACCGGGATGGCGGCAAACTGGTGCTTCTCCACGATCCCGAACTTGATGCCGGTATCCTTCTCGATCTCCTTCTGCAGGTTCTTGGCGAACTCCTCATAGCTCTCGGTGGCGATCACGGTCAGGGTGTTGATCTCGAAGCCGCGCAGGCGCTCGCCCTTCTGGTTGACGCACAGCCGCAGCCCGCGGCCGATGGTCTGCCGCCGCTCCCGCTCGGTTCCCATCTCGCGCAAAGCGCAAATCTGGAAGACGTTCGGATTGTCCCACCCCTCCTTGAGGGCGGAATGAGAAAAGATGAACTTGAGCTTCGTCTCGAAGCTCAGCAGCTTCTCCTTGTCCTTCATGATTAGGCTGTAGGCGCGCTCCGCGTTGTCCCGGCCCGCCTGATTATTATCGGCGGTATCGGTCCAGCGGCGCGCCTTGTCGATGGAGAAGTAGCCGTCGTGAACCTCCTCGGCCTCTGAGGCCACGTCGACTTCCTTGAACAGGCTGACGAACTCGGGGAGCTTCGCCGCGCGGCGGTATTCCTCTTCGAAGATGCGCGCGTATTTGCCCTTCGACGGATTGCCGTCTTCGTCATAGGACCGGTAGTGCTCCACGGCGTCGATGAAGAACAGGCTCAGCACCTTGATCCCCAAGGGCGCGAGGCGCTTTTCCTTTTCCAGATGCTCGTGAATCGTGCGGCGGATCATCAGCCGCTTCAGCGCGTCGGCGTCCACATCGCCAACGGCCTGGCCCCGCTGAAGAAACGTCTCGCTGCCCGGCAGCTTCACTTCCAGAAACTGGTTGTCCTTCGCTGCGCGAATCTCGCCGATCCGGCAATCGGCATACACGGCGCGCTTTGTGAGTTCCTGAAGATCGTCGCCGTCCTGGACGACCACTTCCTTGCGGAGCACCTGCTTGCCATCGAGCACGTCGATTTCGATGTGCGCCGTGACCGGTCCCTTGCCGTTGCTGGCCGAAATGAAGCGGACATAGGCCTTGTTGTGGCCGCCTTCGACTTGCAGGGAGGCGACCTCAATCTGCTTCACAAGCTTCCGCTCATAAGCGTCCACCGCGTCCAGACGGAACACCATGTGATGCTTGTCGGCATGGGTTGCCGAGTAGCGAAGCGTGCAAAGCGCGTTCATCTCACCGAGCGCGCTTTTACCAGCGCCAGACAGGCCGCCGTCCACACTCTGTGGTTCGTCGACGATCAAGATCGGCCGTGTCGCGCGGATCAAGTCGATCGGCCGTTCACCGCCGGTTTTTTCGCTGTCTTTGTATAGGTTGTTCACGTCCTTCTTGTTGATGGCGCCGACCGTCACCACCATAATCTGGATGTTCGGGCTGGTCGCGAAGTTGCGCACCTGCCCGAGCTTGGCGGAGTCGTAGAGGAAATAGTCAAAGGGCTGGCCGGAATAGAGGCCCTTGAAGTGCTCCTCGGTGATCTGAAGCGTCTTGTAGACGCCTTCCTTGATCGCGACAGACGGCACGACGATCACAAATTTGGTGAAGCCGTAGCGCTTGTTCAGTTCGAAGATGGTACGAAGATAGACATAGGTCTTGCCGGTGCCTGTCTCCATTTCGACCGTGAAGTCACCCGAGGTGAGCGCCGTCGATGGCGCGAGGCCATTGCGAAGCTGAATGTTCTTCAGATTGCCGATGATTTCGTCGTCGAGCAGCGTCAGCCAATTGCCGATGCCGAGCGCACTCTCCACGAGTCCTAATTCCCCCTGCGCGGCGAGAAAGGCACCAAGATCGAGGCTGGCCTGCCCGGCCCGGTCCGCCAGGGGCCGGCGGGTGACAGTGAACTCGGTGCGGTTGATCTCCTGGCCGCGAAACAGGTCCGCGACCGATTCAATCGCGGCTTTCTGATAGTCGAGGTCGGGTTCGAAATGCAGCTTCATCGAACCCTCGTCACAGGCTGCGGACGTCGGAAATGCCGTTCTGGTTCAGAATCGCCGCCATGTTCGTCTTGGCGATGTCGTCGGCGAAGCCGGAATCCTTGAAGACGACGCGAGTGTCAACGGCGGGCGCCAGTTCTTCGCGCCACGCGACGATTCCGGCGCTAAGCGGCTCGATCAAGTCACGCGTCAGGCCATCGGCGAGGCAAACGATCAAAGCGCCGCCGCCGATGGAATGGACGGCCTTGCCCGCGACGGTCTTTGTCTCAATAGGCACGCAAAGATCGAGCCCTAGCTTGAGTAGCAGTTCGAAGAGCACGTCCTGATCGCTGCGGCCCTGTACCAGATGCTCGGCATTCTTCAGCAAGCTATTTTCGAGGTCGGCGGTGTTTGGCTCCCAGGCGCGAATATTCGAGGAGGCGAGTTTGAAAACGCGGAAGCCGATGTCGCCGGCCAAGAGTGGGTGGGCATCCTTGATTCTGCGACCAGCTCGCCGCAAACGTTCCTTTGTTAATTCCGCAAGATTCTTTGCCTTGCCAATCCTCTCGCAGAATTCTGCGGCCGCCTTCTGTTGCTTGTCCGATGATTCAAGCACCTCAGGGAGTTGTACTAGAATATATTGCCTGCGTACTCCATCGACGTTCATTGTGTAGACAGCTCTTCCCGTCGCGCCCGATCCTGCGAAAAAATCCAATATGATTTCGCCATCGCTTTTTAGAATAAACGGAAAGAACGAGGAGAGCAGACGAACAGGCTTAGGGTTCGTAAAAACCTTTACCTCCTCTGGAAAATCTTCTCGCAGGTCATATGCGCCGAGCCGGCCATCAAGCTCCAAAAGGCTCGAAAGTTTTTCTTGAAATTCAGACGCATAGACTTTCAATTCTACTAATTTTGTTTCGTCATCGCCAAATAATATTCGCCCCTCGGCGAGTAGAGTATCCATCGTCTCTTTTGGAAATCGATAGCCCATCAGCGGTTGCTTGCATGGCTTTCTCGTCTTTGGGTGCAATACGTCATATCGATACCCTTCTTTGCCAGGATTGTGAACGCTTTGACTCCCTGTATAAATCCCACCCTCATCAATGTATTTGTATCTATCCAAGGGCCACAGCTCGTTCTTATGGTCGCGATACCACTTTTCGTACGCCTGAATAAGTTGATCGCCCTTGAAATCTTCATTTAATTTATTGCCAACTCTAATAAGCAATTCTTTCACGTCAGAGGATTTTGACTTCCATTCTTTCTCGATCTGCTCCTTCGATCGGGCAATAAAGAGCAGATATTCGTGCTCCGTAGCGACATTTGTTGGATTATTGTCTGTCGCATTTTTCCAAATCACAACACCGATGATATTCTCTTCGCCAAAAATCTCGCAGCATATTGAACGCAAATTTGCGAGTTCGCGATCATCGATAGAAATTACCAGAACACCATCATTTCGTAAAAGCGCTCGGGCCAATTTTAGGCGTGGATACATCATACTGAGCCAGTCTGTATGAAACCGCCCTGATGCATCAGTGTTCGAACTTACCTTACGCCCACTTTCGACCTGACCCGTCAAATCCAGATAATTCTTTATGCTGTCCCTAAAATCATCCGGGTAAACGAAATCCTTACCGGTGTTATAGGGCGGATCGATATAGATCAGCTTGACTTTGCCAGCGTAACTCTTCTGCAAAAGTTTCAGCACTTCGAGGTTATCGCCCTCGATCATCAAGTTCTGTGTCGTGTCCCAATCGACGCTTTCCCGCGGGTACGGCAGTAGCGTGGCGGTTGAAGGCGTGAGCGCAATCTGCCGCGCTCGACGCTTGCCGTGCCAGTTCAGGCCGTATTTCTCATCCCGCTCGTCTACCGCCGCGCCCAGTAGACTCTTCAGCACCTCGAAGTCGATCCGTCCCTCAGTGAACGCCTCCGGGAACAGCGCCTTCAGCGCCTCGATATTGTTGACGACGATATCGGCGCTCTTGGTATCGGCGTCATTCAAGGTGAGTTTTTGCATGCCAGTCATTTTCAGGCGTCTTCCACTTTCAAAGGTTTTTCCGATACGTCGCAATTTCGTCTTCGAGGCGTCGAATCTCTAAATTGATATCCACGCGCCGGTTCAGCTGCTTCTCGCGGTTGGCCTTGGCGCGAAGACCGGCAATCTCGCGCGCCAGCCGGGAATGAGCTTCGAGGGCGGCGCGGCGCCGTTCGATCGCATCCATGCAATCGACGGAAACGTATGATCCTGCAATGCGCGCCGCGTTCAGCGCTTCGATTCGGGCGAGCCACCCCTCGTATAGGCTGAATAGGTCGCGACGGGGCTGCTGCGCAAGCGCCAAGCTGGCTATGAACGCCCGCTCCTGTTCGCTCAAATGATCGGTTTTCAGCCCGCCAGCCGAAATCACGCGCTCGATCACCACCTTGCCGGCTTCGTTCTGAGCATGACGCTTGTGGGTGGCCGACAACGCCACGCCGTCCGCGTCCGACGTGAGTAGAACAACCGGATAGGGAATCGCCCGATGAATCAACTCGATCAGGCGGCCAGCCTTGGCGCCAGACCGGAAGGCGCAGGCGACCAATGCGATTTCAAGATATTCCCGAATATCATCGGCGAATGTCGGCACGCCGATCGTTGTGGGCTTGCAGGCCGCTAGCCATTGCAACTCGTCAATCCCGTCTTGAATGGCCCGCTTGTCGGCCGAGGTCGGCGCACCCTGTTCGACCAACAGCTTCTTCGGCACCCGCGCGTCAACGCGGGCTTCAGGCGGCAGCCCAAGCGCGTCGACGATTGCGAGGATGCCTGCTTCCGCTGCTGTCAAGCCACCACGCCCCCCGCTTCAGGGAGAACGACCAGAAAGGCCACGACCTCGAAGTCGTTGATCCCGGCGAATTCGCCTTTCATGGCGTGTGTGCCGCCCGGCGAAAACAGGCTGCCGACAGCGCGCTCTTCCTTCTTGCCGACGACTGAAGCGACGGCACGTGCTAACAATTTCTGGTAAGGCTCCATGTCCCGGCCGAAGGCCGTCGCCTTGTCGAACCGCGCGCAAGCCTCCGCGTCGGGGAGATCGCGGCCTATCGAGAGCTTCTTGAGGCGATCCAGCACCTGCTTCGCCTGGGTGTAGGGAAGCTGCACCTCGCCATCGTCACCCACATGCACGACGTAGTGCGGACACAGCGGATAGCCCGGCTCCGGCGATTTCAAAGCCGCATCGTCAACCGCGCGCAAGCAGAAGATCACGCCGGGTTGAACGCCACTGTCGCCGTTCGTCCCGCTGTTTCGCGGGGCGGAGGTGACTGCATAGGTGCCAAGTGGCAGCGCTTCGAGGCGCTCCTTGTGCTCGCGAAGATAGCCGGACAGGTCGATCCGGAAATCGTTGAGCGTAAGATCGGCGATCGAGACGCCGCTCGACAGGTCTTCCAGATCAATGACGGCGTCTTGCAGCTTTTGAAGCTGGGCGCGGCGGTATTCCAGATCGTTCATCTGGTTGCCGGCCTGGAACTCAATGACATTCTCTTCGCCGGTCGCGGACACATCCAACAGCACCATGCGCCCGCTGACGCGGGATTCGAGATCGAGATACTCGTCGAGCTCCATGTTCGGCCAGAAGTTCACGAGCTGAATCTGGGCGTTCGGAGAACCGATCCGGTCGATGCGCCCGAACCGTTGGATGATCCGCACCGGATTCCAATGGATATCGTAGTTGATCAGGAAGTCGCAATCCTGAAGGTTCTGGCCTTCGGAGATGCAGTCAGTCGCGATCAGCAGGTCAATCTCGCCCTCGGTCGCAAGCTCCGCCGGACGTTCCTTCGACCGCGGCGAGAACGCGCTGAGGATCGTGCTCATGTCGCTGCGCAATCCCGGCAAGGTGGTCTTGTTCGCACCCGTTCCGGTGACCACGGCGGCATTCAGCCCGAGGGTCTTTTTCGCCCAGGAGGCCAGCTCCTGGTAAAGATAGTCAGCCGTATCGGCGAAGGCGGTGAATAGAAGAACTTTCCGATTGCCGTCGTTGATCGGGGTGTGCGCCTTCTTTGCGATCATCTCCTTCAAGGCTTCCAGCTTTGCATCGCGATCCGCCGTAACCGAGCGTGCGGCAAACAATAGTGTCGCAAGGCGGTTCCGGTCCTCGACGAGATCCTGACGCCAGCGCACGCGGTCAACGTCCTGAAGCAGGACTTTCACCTTTCGGCCGACGAGCAATGCCTCGAAGGCCGGATCATCGACGTCGATGTCGTCGATCGTGGTCTCTTCCACCGCTTCGTCGTGTGCGTCGATCTTTGCGAGAAGCGCCTCCACGTCGGCAAGCTGCCGCTTGATGGTCAAGGCGAACGAGGCGACTGAGCTCTCCATCCGTTTCAGGATATTGACCCGAAGCAGGTGGATGAGGCTTTCCTCGCGATCGACCTGCCGGAAGAAGCTTTGGCCGCCCCGGATTTTGGTGCTGTATTTCTCGTCGTAAGCAGCCTGCTTGTGCGGAAGCACGTAGCGCAAGGGCGCATAGGCGCCGAGGGTCAAGCGCCGAATCTCGTTGTTAATCTCGCGGATGGGGCGGAACTCGCCCGCAAGGTCGACATCTGCCTTGATATTGAACGGCCGGAGCCGATCAGGGAATTGCCCTGTTTCGGCCGTGCCGTAGTAGCGCTGCACATGCTTGCGCGAGCGCGCGATGGTCAGCATGTCGAGAAGCTTGAAGTAGTCGAAGCCCAGCATGTCCATAAGCCGCGCCGGTCGGCGATCGGCTTCCGACAGATCAAGCCATCGATTAAATTGCGCCTGGGCCTTCCTGATCGTCGCCTCAATGCTTGGAATGCCGTGGCTGATGAGCGCCAGATCGCTCCCCTCGGTCATGAAGGCGATCTGGTTTTTCAGGTCCGCGAGCCTGTTGTTGACCGGCGTCGCGGACAGCATGAGCACCTTGGTCTTCACGCCAGCCTTGATGATCCGTTTCATCAAATGGTCGTAACGGGTGTCGCGCTCCTTGTGCGCCGCCTTGTTTCGGAAGTTGTGGGACTCATCGATGACGACGAGATCGTAATTCCCCCAGTTTACATGGGAGAGGTCGATGTCACCGGACAGGCCGCCGTCTCTGGACAGGTCGGTATGATTGAGAACGTCGTAGTTGAGACGGTCCCCGGCGAGGATGTTGCGCCGATCATTGGCCTTGTAGAGCGTCCAGTTATCACGGAGGCGTTTGGGGCACAGCACCAGCACGCGGTCATTGCGCAGCTCGTAATATTTGATGACCGCCAGCGCCTCGAACGTCTTACCGAGCCCTACGCTGTCGGAGATGATGCACCCGCCGATCCGCTCAAGCTTGTCGATTGCCCCGACTACGCCGTCGCGCTGAAAGCGGAATAACTTCTTCCAGACGATCGTGTCCCGAATGCCGGTCGCCGACTTGATGATCCGCTCTTCATCAAGCTCATCGCCTAAGTCCTTGAAAAGTTGGAACAGGATCTGAAAATAGAGAAGCGAAGGAGCGCGCTGGGCCGCCGCATCTGCAAGCACGTCCAGGATATGGGACTTCGCGCCGGCGTCGGCCTTTACGTCTTCCCAGTTCGCGCGAAACCACTCAGCAAAATCGGCGACCTCGGCGTCGGAATCTGTTGCCTGGACCAGGCCCAATGGTCCTCCCGGCGTTATCCCCAGGCCCTCGGTCGTGAACGAACAGGTTCCCAGCATGGCCCGGCAGGGAGCGGTTTTGCCGTCGACAAAAATCAACGATTGAGGCGGCGATCTCAGAGCATGGCGGACTTCGGCTCGCGTGCAGATCCACTCGGTAGCAAGGCGGGCAAGCCACCGCCCTTGTAGTCGGCCCCTGAAGACGATGTCAGCGTCGCCTCCGAACAGGGCTGGCGCAATTGTGTCCGGTTCGCCGAGTAACAGCCGGCACCCGTCAACCCGTTCCAAAACATCCTTGAGTTCGGCAAACGCGAACAGTGAGAACGATGGCGACACTAGGTCGACATGCGACCCCTGCGTCAGCCATTCCCGTAGACGATCAAGTCCCCGATCCGCCCCACTGTTTCGCAGAATTTTCATCAGTTGCGGCCCGCCTGGTCGCCATCTGGCGCTTCCTGTTTGTCTTGAGGCTTGGCCGTGCTTTCGATGAATTGCCGGATGGCCTGCCGGATCACCCATGAGATGGAAGCGTCCCGCGCAACCGCAATCTCATTCAACAACCGATAGTCCTGTTATTCCAAGCTCACTGTGAGCCGCGTTGCCTTGCGAGGACGCTCGGTCACGTCACCCCCTAATTCCAAGGAGACGATACCGACTGCCCCATCACACTGCAACAGACTGATGCAACTTTCACCGCTTGGGTTCGAGTCGGGTGTCGGACAGCTTGCCGATAGTCAAAGACGCATATCGATAGATCCGTGAGCCGTCCGATTTGCACTCCAGGGTATCCGGCTTCCCTACGACCTCAGTTGTTCTATTCCTTTGCCATGCCTCACCGGTTCATTGTCTGAAAGAGACTGGACAAAGGAGCGACGGCATGGCCCCGAGATTGTCACGCGGAATCGAAAATTTCTCTTCGAAGGCCGACAAGCCGAGCACGATGCCGACAATCCCGGAACGCGAAAATACCAGGATGCTGCATCCCATGATGACCCGGGTCGCTCTACCCTTCAGGCAGACCATACGGCGCTCTCAACTTCGCCAAATCGTACCGGTGGCCGACACGACGATCTACGAGATGGAGCAGCGCGGTGAATTCCCGCGGCGGTTCTATCTCACGCCGCGCTGCGTGGTCTGGGACCTTGCTGAAGTCGAAGCTTGGATCGAAGAGCGCCGCATCGCATCGGACGCGGCTGTGATCAAACGTGCGCCAGCCCCGGACGTGCGACAACGCAAGACCCGCCCCGTTAGACAGTAGCCTCCGGCGCCATCAATTGCATCGATGGCGGATAGAGCGTTGGCGTGTGCTTACGGCCGTCGACCCAGGCGTCCACCATATCAGCCCACTCCTGCATCATGTGGCGGCGCTGATGCTCATATTCGGCCTTGTTGTAGATGCCCCGTGACGAACGCCCGTCCTCGTGAGCCAAGCACTTTTCGATCCAGTCGCTGTTGAAACCCAGCTCGTTTAGGAGCGTGGAACCGGTGCGCCGGAGATCGTGAACGGTGTAGGGCTCCAGGGGCAGGCCCTCCTTCTTGGCCCGCTCGACCACGGCGTAGGTGATACGGTTGAATGTGGCGCGAGACATCGGCGCGTCGGCGTCGTAGCGGGACGGCAACAGATACCGCGAGTTCCCGGCGCAGGTCTTCAGCGCGATCATGATGTCCAGCGCCTGCTGTGCCAGGTAGACGTTGTGGGGCTTGGAGCGCTTCATCCGCTCCTTGGGGATCGACCAGACTGCGTTCTCGAAGTCGACCTCATCCCAGGTCGCATCCTGCAGCTCACTTTTGCGGACCATCGTTAGCAGGAAGAGTTTCATACCGAGCCGGATCGTCGGCAGGGTCGGTACATGCTCAAGCTGTTTGAGCATGACGCGGATCTCAGCCGGCGAAAGTGACCGATCTTTCGGGACAAAGGTCGCGATCGAAGCAGGCCCGACCTCCTCTGCCGGGTTAGCCACTTTTTCCCCGTGCAGGATCGCGAAGCCATAGACGAGCTTGATGATGTCGCGCACATGGACCGCCGTCGCCGGCGCGCCACGGTCCTTCACCTTCGCACACACCACCCTCACGTCGCCCGAGGTGATCTCGGTGAGAAGCCGATTCCGGAAGGCCGGCAGGACGTCACGTTCGAAGATTGCTCGGCGCATCGCGCGGGTGCTGTCGGCCATCCTGGCCTCCTGAAGCCACCGTTCGCCGAACTCGCCGAAGCTCTTTGCTTCCTTCAGGCGTCGTTTCTCACGCTGCTTGCCGTGAGCGGGTGAACTGCCCTCGGCGACCTCCCGCTTGGCGTCGAGACACTTCTCCCTGGCGCGCGCTAGAGAGAGGCCCGAACCACCGTACCGTCCGATCGTGAGCGTCTCGCGTCGGCCGTTGAGGCGGTAGTCGTAACGGAAGGTGATCAACCCGGTTGGAGCGACGGTGACGTACATACTGTCACGGTCGGCCACCTTGTATGTTTTGTCTTTTGGTTTCAGTTGCTTAAGAGCGATATCGGTCAACATGGATCGGCCATTTTCGGGCGAAATTTCAGTGTCTGACGGCTATTTTTACCGTCAACCCTTTTTTATGGCAAGTAGATCATATTTACTGTTTAATTTCAATATTTTAGAAAAATTATTTTACCGTCACGGCCCAAAATTAGCTGACGGTAAAGCGAAAATCGACCCGGAAGCCACTCACGCCATACCGTCAGATTTACCGTCAGATTGATCCGCTGAGCAGCGATAGGACGCGATAGCTAGAGAGGCTATTATCTCCATAAATCAGTATGTTCATGTCAAATTCCGATAGTCCGCGAAACGTCGCGAAACACACCGTTTCATTCCCACTCGATCGTCCCCGGCGGCTTGCTGGTCACGTCGTAGACGACGCGATTGACGCCCCTTACTTCGTTGATGATGCGCGTCGCCACACGCCCCAGGAAATTCATGTCGAAACCATAGTAGTCCGCCGTCATGCCGTCGGTGCTGGTGACGGCGCGCAGCGCCAAGACATGATCGTAGGTGCGGCCGTCGCCCATGACGCCGACCGTGCGCACCGGCAGCAGCACCGCGAAGGCCTGCCAAATGTCGTCGTAAAGCCCCGCCTTGCGGATTTCGTCGAGAAGAAGGGCGTCGGCCTTGCGCAAGATCGCGAGTTTCTCCCGCGAAATCGCGCCGGGGCAGCGAATGGCGAGGCCTGGCCCGGGGAAGGGATGGCGGCCGACGAAAGCCTCGGGGAGCCCGAGTTCGCGCCCGAGCGCGCGCACCTCGTCCTTGAACAATTCGCGCAAAGGTTCGACGAGCTTCATGTTCATGCGCTCGGGCAGGCCGCCGACGTTGTGATGCGACTTGATCGTCACCGACGGACCGCCGGCAAAAGACACGCTCTCGATGACGTCGGGATAGAGCGTGCCCTGCGCCAAAAATTGCGGCGCGCCTTTGCCGTCATGGGCGATCTTCTTGGCTTCTTCCTCGAACGTCTCGATGAACAGGCGGCCGATCGTCTTGCGCTTGCCCTCGGGGTCTTCGACGCCCGCCAAGGCCTCGAGAAACAGCTCCTGCGCTCTAACGTGGACGAGCGGAATATTGTAATGGTTGCGAAAGAGACGCACCACCTCCTCCGCTTCGCTCTCACGCAGCAGACCGTGATCGACGAACACGCAGGTGAGCGCATCGCCGATGGCTTCGTGAACGAGCACGGCCGCGACCGCCGAGTCCACCCCACCGGATAGGCCGCACAGCACGCGGCCCCTCCCCACCTGATGGCGAATGGCGGAAACGGCCTCTTGCCGAAAAGCGGCCATCGTCCAATCGGACTTCAGCCCGGCGACCTTGTGGACGAAATTGGCGAGGAGCTTGGCGCCGTCCGGCGTATGCACGACCTCGAGATGGAATTGCACGCCATAATAGCGCCGCGCTTCGTCGGCGATCGCCGCCATGGGCGCATTGGGCGAGGCCGCGATGACGCGAAAACCCGGCGGCAGGCGCGTCACCCGATCGCCGTGGCTCATCCAGACCGGATAGGTCCCGCCCTTCTCCCATACGCCGGCAAATAATGGGCTGTCGGCGAGCACGTCGATCGCCGCGCGGCCGAATTCGCGATGGTGTCCCCCCTCGACCGCGCCGCCCAACTGCGCCGCCAGAAGCTGCTCGCCATAGCAGATGGCCAGCACCGGAACGCCGGACGAGAATATGCTTTCCGGCGCGCGCGGCGAGCCCTCCTCGGTGACGGAACAGGGGCTCCCAGACAGGATGACCGCCTTGGGACGGATGTCGGCGAACGCGGCCTCGGCGTTCTGGAACGGCGCGATTTCGCAATAGACGCCGGCCTCGCGCACGCGCCGCGCGATGAGCTGCGTCACCTGCGAGCCGAAATCGACGATCAGCGCCTTGTCGTGGCGCTCGGCGATCTCGTGGTGGAAGTCGGCGGCGTGCATCGTGTTCTCTTTCACGAGGGCCCCCTCCCCAACCCTCCCCCGCGTTCCGCGGGAGAGGGAGCGCGCGAAACGCCGATCGTTAGGGTCCCCTCTCCCGCGGAACGCGGGGGAGGGACAGGGAGGGGGCATCTCCTTTTTGCCTTAAGAGACGACGCCCAACCGCGCAACTCATCCCCGCCGCAACACAGCGATAAAAAACCCGTCCGTCCCGCTCACGCGCGGCGAAAGGCGAATGGCCGGCCCGAACGGCGAGGCGAACCGCGCGAGCTCGGGCAAGCCCGCTTGCGCCGCCGCCTCCGCTGCGGGCACAGCGGAAAACGCTGGGTGGTCCGCCAGAAACGCGGCGGTCTGATCCTCGTTTTCGTCGCGCAGCAGCGAACAGGTGACATAAACCAGCCGTCCGCCCGCGCCAACGAAGCGCGCAGCCTTGGTCAGCGCCTCTTTTTGCTCGCGCAACCGCTGCTCGAGGGCGCCGGGCGCGAGGCGCCATTTGGCGTCGGGATGACGCCGCCACGTTCCCGTTCCCGTGCAAGGGGCGTCGATCAACACGAGGTCGCAGCGCCGTTCGAGATCGCCCAACACGTCGGCGCCGCCGCGCGGGGCGCGCACCTGGATGTTGCGCGCCCCGGCGCGCTCGAGGCGGGCGTAGATTTGCGTCAGCCGGCGCCCGTCGTCGTCGAAGGCGTAGATTTGCCCGCGGTTGTGCATCTCTCCGGCGAGCGCGAGGGCTTTGCCGCCGCCGCCCGCGCAAAAATCCAACGCCTGTTCGCCTGGCTGCGCGGCGCACAGCAGAGCCGCGAGCTGCGAGCCTTCGTCCTGCGTCTCGATGAGGCCCTTGACGTAAGCGGGCTCCGCCGCAAGCGCCGGGCCGCGGCCATGGCCGGCGGGCGCAATGCGCAACCCCAGCGGCGATAAGGGCGTCGGGACGGGATGCAAATGCGCGAGGCGCTGCAAAAGGTCGTCGCGCGACGCCTTCAAAATATTGACGCGCAGATCGACGGGCGCCCGTGTCGCCAACGCCTTGCCCTCCTCCGCCGCGCCCTCGCCGAACGCCGCCGCAAAGCGTTCGGCCAGCCATTGCGGATAATCGCCGCGCACATGATCGGGCGCCTCTTCGAGCGCGCCGTGCTCGAGACGCTCGCGTTCTTCTGCCGACAAGGGCGCCGGCGCATGGCCCTCGCCGGAGCAAAGAGCGGCGATGGCTAAACGCTCGAGGCCGCGCGCTTCGCGAAGAGCGCCGAGCATGATGGCGCGGGGCGTTTCCTCCGCCATGACGAAGGCGGCGGAGGCGCGCTTGCGCAGCGCGTCAAACGCCAGGCCCGCGATCGCGGCGCGATCCTGCGAGCCGGCGAAACGATGCGACAGGCCCCAATCCTTGATGGCGTCCGCCGCCGGCCGGCGACGCGACGCGAGCTCGGCAAGGATTTCGATGGCGGCGGCGACGTGAGCGGCGGGGGTCATGACAGGAATAATATTGGACCGCGCGCGTTCAGGCGCGCAATCCTTTGGCGTTCCAAGGAGCGAGCCTGAAGGCTCGCGGTCCGCGCAAAGCTTTTATGCAAGGCTTACACACGATCCGCCCTCATCCGGCCGGCTCCGCCGGCCACCTTCTCCCGCAAGCGGGAGAAGGAACACGAGACGCTCACAAAAAATCGAATGTCGCCAACCCGCGGTGCGCGGCCCTTATTCTCCGCACGGTGCCGGTCGCCGAACGATAAACGAGCGTTTCGGTTTCGATCACTCCCTTGTCGAAGGTCACGCCGGCGAGCAGCGGCCCGTCGGTGACGCCGGTCGCGCAGACGATGACGTCGCCCGAGGCGAGTTCGCTCATGTCGTATTTCTTTCTCGGATCGGCGACGCCCATGCAGGCGGCGCGCGCGATCTTGGGCTTGCTGTCGAGAACGAGACGGCCCTGCATCTGGCCGCCGACGCAGCGCAACGCGCCGGCGGCGAGCACGCCCTCCGGCGCGCCGCCCGAGCCCAGATAAAGATCGACGCCGGTCTCGGCGGGCTGCGCGGTAAAGATGACGCCGGCGACGTCGCCGTCGCTGATGAGCCGCACGCGGGCCCCGGCCCTGCGGCATTTGGCGATAAGTTCGGCATGGCGCGGACGGTCGAGAATGCACACCGTGATCTCGCTCGAAGCGACCCCCTTGGCCTTGGCCAGCGCCTCGATATTGGCGCCGGGCTCATTGTCGAGATCGATGGTGCCAGCCGGATAGCCGGGGCCGACGGCGATCTTGTCCATATAGACGTCGGGCGCGTAAAGGAGCGAGCCGGACGCCGCCATGGCGACGATCGAAATCGCGCCGGGCATGTCCTTGGCGCACAAAGTGGATCCCTCGAGCGGAGCGACGGCGAGATCGAGCTTGGGGCCGATCTTGGCGCCGACCTCCTCGCCGATGAACAGCATCGGAACGGCGTCGCGCTCGCCCTCGCCGATAACCACTCTGCCGCGCATCGGCAGGCGATTGAGTTCGCCGCGCATGGCGTCGACCGCCGCCTGATCGGCCGCCATCTCGTCGCCGCGGCCGCGCCAACGCGCCGCCGCCACCCCGGCGCGCTCGGTAACGCGCACGAGCTCAAGCACCAGGGAACGATCGATGAATTGTCCTTCGACAATGGGAAACTCCGCCACGTCGTTCCTCTCCCGCAAATTTTGCTCTTCACTCGCGTTCGATGCGGATGACTTGCGCTTTCCCGACGATCGTGCCGTCGGCGTCAATCGCCTCGAGCGCCTCGCGCACCAGATGTTCGCTGGTTGCGTGCGTGATGAGGATCACGCTGACGCTCCTTGGCGCCGAACTCTGGTCGCCGGCGCGCTGAAAGCGGCCGCGTTGAACGATGCTTTCGAGCGAAATGCGGCGCTCAGCCATGCGTCCCGCGATCTTGGCGAAGGCCCCAGCCACGTCGCGAACCGTGAGACGGATGTAATAGCCGCCCTCGTGGCGACGCATCGGCATGCGCCGCAATTCGCGCAAGGCGGCGCTCGGAATGCCGAACGGCGCCGAACGAACGCCCTTGGCTATGTCGGCAATGTCGGCGACGACGGCGGAAGCCGTCGCTTCGCCGCCGGCGCCGGGTCCGACCAGCGTCAGTTCGTGCACGGCGTCGGCGTCGATGGTGACGGCGTTGGTGACGCCCATCACTTGCGCAATGGCCGTGGTCTTCTTGACCATCGTGGGATGCACGCGCTGCTCGATTCCCTGCGCCGTTCGCTGCGCCACTCCTAAGAGCTTGATGCGGAAGCCGAGTTCCGCCGCGGCCTCGATGTCGGCGAGGGTGACGCGTTCGATGCCTTCGACATCGATGGCGCGCGGCGCGATGCGCGTGCCGAAGGCGAGCGAGGTGAGGATCGAGAGCTTATGCGCAGTGTCGTAGCCGCCGATGTCGAAGGTCGGATCGGCCTCGGCGTAGCCCAGCTGTTGCGCCTCGGCAAGACACTGCGCGAACGAGAGCTCTTCGAGCTCCATGCGCGACAGGATGTAATTGCAGGTGCCGTTGAGGATGCCATAGACGCGGTCGATCGAATTGCCGGCGAGCCCCTCGCGCAGCGTCTTGACGATCGGAATGCCGCCGGCGACCGAGGCCTCGAAGGCCAACGCCACGTGCTTTTCCTCGGCCAGCGCCGCAAGACGCAGACCGTGTTCGGCGAGCAGCGCCTTGTTGGCGGTGACGACCGACTTGCCGTTGGCGAGCGCCGTCTCGACGCTGGCGCGCGCCGGCCCTTCGGCGCCGCCGATCAGCTCGACGAACAGATCGACGCGCGGCGAGGCGGCGAGCTGCGCCGCATCGGAAAAGAACGCCGCGTGCGTCAGATCGACGCCGCGCTCCTTGTCCGGCTCGCGCGCCGAAACGCCGGCGACGACGATCTCGCGCCCGGTGCGCGCTCGAAGCGCCTCCGCTTGCCGTTGCAAGAGCCGCGCCACCGCCGCGCCGACGGTGCCGAGGCCGGCGATGCCGACGCGCAAGGGTTCCGCCATGTTAAGATGCGCCCGCAATGAATGCGCCCAGGGAAACGCCGGAACGGAGCCGCGCGATTTCCCGACGAAACGGCCTTGTGCCCGATTCCGCGAGGCGGATCAAGGAAAGGGAGCGGCCGGTGGCGGCTCTGCCGCAATGCGCCACAAGTGGTCATTCAGGAACCTCATCGCACTCAAGATCATGTGCAGCGGGATCGAAATATCGAAATCAGGCATTTTGCAGTCCAATGCCTGGATCGACGTGTCGGCGAGCGTGACCGCGCCCCCACTCACGCATAGAGCTAAACAAGACCCTGCGAGCCCCATCGAAACGCCAGCGGTTGTAAAGCATCACCTCGGTCTCGACGGTGCGCGCTTCATTGTTGCTAGTGGAACGCAACCAATTCCTCTGGCCGGGACTTCCCTGTCGTGGAAAGGACGTTAGCCATGAGCGACAATTTTCCCATCCTTCGTAGCGTTATGTATGTGCCGGGCACCGATCCCGAGAAAATCGTGAAAGCGCTTACGAGTCAGGCAGATGGCATTATTCTTGATCTCGAAGATTCGACTGCGCCCAACAGCAAGGTAGTGGCCCGCGGTCATATTGTGGAAGCCGTTGAAAGAGGTAATTTTGGACACCGCACCGTTATCGTTCGCTGTAATGCTTTAAGCACGGAGTGGGGTCCAGAAGATTTGAGACAAGTGGCGGCCGTCGGCCCACACGCAATTCTGGCGCCGAAGGTCAATTCGGAGAGGGATGTTCGCGCTTATCTCGCCGCTATGAAAGCCGCCCCTCCACAGACCGAGCTTTGGGTCATGGCAGAAACCGTAACTTGCTTTAATGGAAACCTCCCCAGAATTGCCGCCATCGGAAGCGAGCCGTCGTCACGTCTGACTACCTTGGTCATGGGCACTAACGACATCAAAAAGGAAATGAGGGCCCTTGACGCACCGGGACGTGAGCCACTTCAATTTGCTCTTGCTCAGGTGGTAATAGCCGCGCGGGATAATAAGTTGCTGGTCATTGATGGTGTCTACAATAAGTTTGTCCGTAAAGACAAAAGTGAAGATGAAAATAAAGCTATTGCCGCAGGGTTCGAGGCAGAGTGTAAACAAGGCCATTATTTCGGTTTTGATGGCAAAACTCTAATCCATCCGAGTCAGATCGGTATCGCCAACAACACCTTTCGGCCATCCGCCGCCGAAGTGGCGCGTGACCAGAAGATAATTGACATCTTTGACCTGCCAGAAAATATAGGCAAAGGCGTAGTCGCCGCTCCATGGGGCGGGATGCTCGAAGCGGCAATACACTTGGCTCAAGCGGAAAGGACGGTCGCAATCAATGGCAGGATTCAAGAAATCGAGGCCCTATTCGCTAAGAATACAAACGGATAAGCAATCTGTCGGCAGGCAGGAGAAAACTTCCACGCTCTCCAGGCCACGCCTCTTATGACAAGCGGCAAAGGCTTTTGCGCGAGGCGGCTTTGACGCCTTCGTCGAGGCGCCCTACTAGGCGGCAAAGATCGGCTGATAGCACGCTGCTTCGTGGGATTTCGCCCTACCACTCTCAGATTTATGAGTAGCCTAACCAGCGCGCATAGGACGCGACGAGGCGTCGAGCGTCTCATTTGGGTCACAAGCAGAAATTCAACCTGACCCGCTCCGCTTTTCTCGCCAGCGCAGCGCGCGAGAAGATCGAGGCGCATCGCTGACCGCATGCCGCAAGGGAGCAAAGCCAACGATGACGGGCGTCGTTCTGGCCGACAGGGGCGTCGTCGAGGTTGCCGGCGCCGACGCCGCGCAATTCCTGCATGGCCTCGTCACCAATGACGTTTTGTCCTTGGGCGAAGGCGAGGCGCGTTTCGCCGCGCTGCTCTCGCCGCAAGGCAAAATCCTTTGCGACTTTCTCGTCTTCGCGAACGACGCAGGCGGAGAGCGTGTCTTCCTGCTCGATTGTCCGGGCGCGCTCGCTTCCGATCTCGTTCGGCGGTTGACCATTTACAAGCTGCGCGCGCCGGTAACGATCGCCGATCGCAGCGCGCAATTGGCGAGCCTCGCCTTCCCGAACTCTGTGGAAAAGCCGAAGGTGACCGCGCTTGCCCTCGCCCCCGACCCGCGTGCGCCAAAACTCGGCTGGCGGGCGCTGGCCGCCAGGGGAGAACCCGCTCCCGCCGGCGCCGAGGCGCGAGAATCGTACGAGATGCTGCGGATCGCCGCCGGCGTGCCCGACGGCGGCGTCGATTTCGTCTATGGCGACGCCTTTCCGCACGAAGCGAACATGGACCGGCTCAAGGGGATTGATTTCGAGAAGGGGTGCTTCGTCGGCCAAGAGGTGGTCGCGCGCATGCAACATCGCGGCGCGGCGCGAAAGCGCGTCATCGCATTTCGGGCGCGCGGCCTGGCGCCCGCGCCTGGAACGCCGGTATGCGCCGGCGCCATCGAGCTCGGCGTCGCCGGTTCGCGCGTGGGCGAACACGGCCTCGCCCTGATCCGCCTCGACCGGCTCAACGACGCCAAGGCCAAAGGCCTGACGCCACGCGCCGGCGGAGTTGAGCTGGATTTCGTGACGGCGGACGGGTGAGCGAAGCGGAAAGCGCCGCCGCGACCGGCGTGTTGACCGGCATACTCGCGAAGGAATACGGATAAAGTCTCGCTTCGGTTAGATAGCAACGCTCGCGAATGCGATCGATCAACAAGGAAGCATCGGGTGCGCATCGCCAGTTGGAACGTCAATTCCGTGCGCCAGAGGATCGAACAGCTTCTCGCCTATCTGCGCGCCGTCTCGCCCGACGTGCTCTGCCTGCAAGAGATCAAATGCGAGGACGCCGCCTTTCCGCGCGCCGAGGTCGAGGACGCGGGCTACAACGTCGCGACCCACGGCCAGAAGACCTTCAACGGCGTCGCCATTTTATCCAAACGCCCGATCGAGGTCGTGCGCGGCTTGCCGAAGTTCGAGCATGATCCGCAGGCCCGCTATATCGAGGCGGTTGCGCCAGACGACGCCGGCGTCGTCCGCATCGCCAGCATCTATCTTCCCAACGGCAATCCGCCTTCGAGCGAGAAGTACGCTTACAAGCTCGCCTTCATGGACTGTCTTGCCGCCCATGCCGCCAGCTTGCTACGCCAAGAGGAGGCGGTCGTGCTGGCCGGCGATTACAATGTGATCCCGGCGGCTGGCGATGTTTACGATCCACAAGCCTGGGCGGGCGACGCGCTGTTTTTGCCCGAAACGCGCGCGCGGTTCCAGACGCTGCTCAATCTCGGCTACGCCGACGCTTTGCGCGCAGTCAGCGACGCGCCGGGGCTTTATACGTTTTGGGACTACCAGGCAGGCGCCTGGCCGAAGAACCACGGCCTGCGCATCGATCATCTGCTGGTGTCGCCGCAAGCGGCGGACCGCCTGAAGAGCGTTGCCATCGACAAAGAACTGCGCGCGGCAGGAAGGGCTTCCGACCACGCGCCGATCCGCCTTGACCTCGCATGACAGGCGCGGGCGATCGGAAGTCCGATCGCTGGCGTCATACAAAATCCGGACAATCAGTTCGGCTTAAGCGCAAACCCTTCTCCCGTGAAACGGGAGAAGGCAGCCCTCGCGTCAGCGAGGGTCGGATGAGGGAAGTTGCCGCTCTCCGACCCCAGCGAATTTGGCGCGACGCCGCCCTCATCCGTCGCGCATTCGCGCGCTGCCTTCTCCCGCAAGCGGGAGAAGGAAGTGAGTTGTGCAGACCGGATAGCAACGCGCAGCTCAGCCCGGGCATCTTCACGACCCCTCGACGGCGGGGCGCTCCGTCGCCTGGGCGATCCAATCGAGATAGGCTTTGTCGCCATCGGCGATATCGAGGCGCAGGATTTCCGGAACCTCATAACTGTGAACTCTGCGGATCACTGCGGCGAGCGCCTGATAATCGGCAGTCCTTGCCTTCAGCTGGACAAGAAACTCCGCCTCTTCGCGCAGTTCGCCCTTCCAGACATAATGACTGCGAATGGGAAAAACCTGCACGCAGGCCGCGAGCTTTGCCGCGAGCGCCGCCGCGACAATCTTGCGGGCGCCGTCGTCGCTGTCGATCGTCGTCATGACGACGCTGAAATCGGCGCCCATCTATTCGAACCCCGCTTCGAAAGAACCTTGCCGCGTTCGCACTCCTCCTCATATTATCTCACGAGGGCGGCGAAAGCGCGCATCCAGTGCGCCGCCGCCGCGGCGGCTCCAACTTCCGAGCGCCGCCGAAGGGATGTTTCGTTCGCCGAATGACTTGCTCAACCAGCAAATTACGACAGATAGGCGTGACACATGTATGAATTGCGGGATTTGCTATGGAACAGTTCCTATCGAATGGCGTGACGATAGCCTATGTCGATTTTCCCCCGCTGACCGACGATCGGCACGAGCCGATCGTTCTCGTCCATGGCTTCGCTTCCACCCATGCCGTCAACTGGTTGTTTCCGCAATGGGTCAAGACGCTCACGGGGGACGGACGCCGGGTGATCGTGTTCGACAACCGCGGCCATGGCCGTTCAGAAAAACTCTATGATCCCAAGGCTTACAACCTGACGCAGATGGCGGGAGACATCGCGCGCCTGCTCGACCATCTCGGCGTCGAGCGCGCCGACGCGATGGGTTATTCCATGGGCGCCCGCATCGCGACGGTTTTCGCGATCGACAACCCGCATCGCCTGCGCTCGCTCATTCTCGGCGGCATCGGCCTCAATCTCATCGATCTTCGTGGCCTGCCGCCAGGACTTGCGGAAGCGATGGAGGCGGAGCGCATCGAGGACATCGACGACTCGCTGGCGAAAATATTCCGCGGGTTCGCCGAGGCCACGCGCGGCGATCTGGCGGCGCTGGCCGCCTGCGCGCGCGGTTCGCGTCAGGCGATCGATCCGAGCGCGCTTGGTCAGATCAGCGCTCCCACCCTCGTTTGCGTCGGCGGGCGCGATGAGGTGGCGGGCGACCCGCATCCGCTCGCGCCGCTGTTCCGGGACGCGCACATCGTGGACATTCCGGGGCGCGACCACAATCGCGCGGTCGGGGACAAGGTCTTCAAGCAGGCCGTGCTCGATTTTCTCGCCCAGCGGCCGTAAAAGGCGTCTCCGCAAGCGCGGCCGGGCGGACGCAGCCCACGATGCGAACCGCTGTCCACTTCGCCCGAACATGCTCTAGAATGGTCCTTTTGGGAAAGAGAGAAACACGCGATGGCTCAGGCGACGCCCAATACGACCGCGGCCGAGATCGTCCATTTTACCAGCGGCGATCGCATCTTCGCTCGTATCTTGGACGAGGCGGCGGACATCGTGCGCCGCGAACCGGAGATGAAGGCTTTCATTCATGGCGCCGTGCTCGCCCATGACTCGCTTGAGAGTTTCATCATTCATCGTCTCGCCCAGCGGCTGGACCGTCCCGAAGCTCCCGCTGCGGCGATTCGCGACGCCTATCTCGATCATGTCGGCCGCGATCCGACGTTCGCTGAGGCGTTCCGGGCTGATCTGTTGGCGGTGTTCGACCGCGATCCGGCCTGCACGCGCCTCATCGAGCCGGCGCTCTATTTCAAGGGGTTCCAGGCGATCCAAACGCACCGGCTGGCGCATGCGCTGTGGCAAAGCGGCCGCAGCGACTTCGCCCTCTGCCTGCAGAGCATATCGTCCTCGATATTTCAGACGGACATCCATCCCGCCGCGCGCATCGGCAGGGGCGTTTTTCTCGATCATGCGACGGGCCTGGTCGTCGGTTCGACCGCCGTGATCGAAGACAATGTGTCGATGTTGCATGGCGTCACCTTAGGCGGCACCGGCAAGGAACGCGGCGACAGACACCCCAAGATCAGGCACGGGGTGTTGATCGGCGCCGGCGCCAAGATCATCGGCAACATAGAAGTGGGCCATTGCGCGCGGATCGCGGCCGGCTCCGTGGTGCTCGAGCCGGTTCCTCACAACAAGACCGTGGCGGGGGTTCCCGCGCGCATCGTCGGCGACGCCGGTTGCGACGAACCGGCGCGCACCATGGACCAGATTCTCACGATCAAGGGCGCGAGACTTTAGCGCTGTGGCTGCGAGCCGCGCTCCGATAGGCCTTGCTAGACTTGCGCCGATCCTGCATGAGAAAGGGTCAGGCAAAAAACCGGAAATTTGCGGTCAGTTGCGCTCGTATGACTGGAGCTGAGCGCGCAGTCCGGCGGCCGGCCGATTGCGCGACCTGCAGTGGCGCTGCGGGCCAGGATCGTTTCAGGAGCAGGAGTTGACACAACACGACCGGCATGGCGGCGGCGCAGCGGGCGCGACAAGCGAAAGCCGCCAGGCCTTGGCTCGCCATGCCGGACCAGTTCGTCCTTCCTTTGGCGAGCCGAGAGCCGCCCAAATCAAGATCGGTCGAACCGAGACCGGCCACGTCGAGACCCGCCATGTTTATGCGGCTCTCGATCTTGGCACCAACAATTGCCGGCTGCTCATTGCCAGGCCCGAGAAGCGTCCCCGCTGGCCAGGGGCCGAACTGCTGCGCGTCTTGGACGCTTTTTCGCGCATCGTGCGATTGGGCGAGGGCCTGGGACGCGCCGGCCGCATCAGCGAGGCGGCGATCGCGCGCACGCTTGACGCGTTGCAGGTGTGCCGCGACAAGATGGCTGCGCGCGGCGTGACGCGCTCGCGGCTGATCGCCACGCAGGCCTGCCGCGCCGCCGAAAACGGCGACGAATTCATCGCGCGCGTGCGCGAGCGCACGGGGCTCGCGCTCGAAGTGATCGATCGCCAGACGGAAGCCCGATTCGCGATGCGCGGCTGCGGCTCCCTCGTCGATCCCCAGGCCGAAAGCGTGCTGCTGTTTGATATCGGCGGCGGATCCACGGAGCTCGTTTGGCTTTCGCGCTCCGATTGCGCTTATGCTTCGGCAGGCTACGAATTGCGGTTCTGGACGTCGCTTGAACTCGGCGTGGTCACGCTCGCCGAACATTTCGGCGGCGAGAGCGTGTCCGCAACGACCTTCGCCGCCATGATCAGCCATACGCAAGAGGCGCTGTCGCATTTCTCGATGGTCACAGCGACGCAACGACGCTGCCCGCACTTTCATTTGCTCGGCACCTCCGGCACGGTGACGACATTGGCGGGCGTGCATCTTGGCCTCACACGTTACGATCGCCGGCGCGTCGACGGCCTGTGGATGTCAAACGACGACGCCTCGCGGGCGATCGCGCGGCTGCGCGGGATGGATTTCGGCGAGCGGGCCGCCAATGGCTGCATCGGCCCCCAGCGCGCCGATCTGGTGCTGGCCGGCTGCGCCATTTTCGAGGCGATCCGCAGCGCTTTTCCGGCCGCGCGGACGCGCATCGCCGATCGCGGCCTGCGCGAGGGAATGCTGCTTGAGCTCATGGAGGCCGATGGCGCGTTCGAGGCGCGGCGCGAAGGTCCGCGCGGCGGATGATGTTGCGCTCGACGCGCGGCCTCAAAACTTTCACAATGGGAAGCCGCCTGTTCCGATTCGGGACGGCATGCGGCCGTGGGCGATCAAACAGCGACATGACCGACGAGCTGAACGAACCGCTGGGGCTCGGCGAACCGCCGAGAGACGCCCGACGGCCGCGCTTTTCCTGGAACGGCCTCGTGATCGCGGGCCTGACGCTGATCGCTGCAGGCGTCGCGACTGTTTCTTTCTTGCCCAGCGATCCCTTCAGCGGCGAGCCGCACGCCGTGGCCCGCATCGAAATGGCCAAACCGCCGGCCCCCCCGCCTGCGAGCGAGACTGCGCGAAACGTCGTCGCTGAGCGCCAAGACGCGGGGGACGCAAATGCCTTGCCTGCGCAGCGCGTCGCCAGCGCCAACGAAATCGAGCAAGGATCGGGCGTTAAAATTACGCGCAGCGGCAGCCCCGATGCGCCGGGCGCATTGATCATCCAGCTCGACAGGCCAGTCGACCTGCGGCTTGCGCCCGCGCCCGATCAGCGTCTTCTCGAAAAGAGCCGTCACGGCCTTTTGCCGAAGATCGGCGCGGACGGCGCCCGGCCCATGGATATTTATGCGCGGCCGGTGTCGCTCTCGACCAAGCTGAAGGCGGGCGCTCCGCGCATCGCGCTCGTCGTCGGCGGCGTCGGCCTCAATCCCTCGCTCGCTGGGAACGCCATCGAGGAGCTTCCCGGGGCGGTGTCGCTGGCCTTTGCGCCCTATGGCCAAAATCTCGCGGCCTTGGCGGCGCGCGCGCGCGAACATGGACACGAAATTCTCCTGCAGGCGCCGATGGAGCCTTTCGACTATCCGCAGAACGATCCCGGTCCGCACACCTTGCTGACAGGCGCGCAAAATGGCGCAGACCTCGACGATCTGCATTGGCTGATGAGTCGTTTTGCGGGCTATGTCGGAGTCGTGAACTTCCTCGGGGCGCGTTTTACTGCCGATGAAAAAGCGCTGTCGCCGGCGCTCGCCGACATCGCCGCGCGCGGATTGTTCTTTCTCGACGACGGCACGTCGCAGCAATCGCTGGTTGCTGGCCTGGCCCCGCGTTTGATGTTGCCGCTGGCGCGCGCCGATGTCGTCGTCGACGCGAGGGAAGCGCCGGAAGCAATCGACGCGGCGCTGGCGCGGCTCGAGAGTCTCGCGCGGCAAAAGGGCGCGGCGATCGGTTTCGCCAGCGCATTGCCGCGGACCGTTCCGCGCCTTGCGCGCTTCGCGCGCGACCTCGAACGGCGAGGCGTCGCGCTCGTGCCGGTCACCGCAATGGTCACGACGCCCAGCCCGCTGGAAACGAGAGTAGGGTCACAACAATGACGGCGTCGGCGTACCGCCCTTGCGTCGGCGTCATGCTGTTCAACGATGCCGGGCTGGTCTTCATCGGACGCCGGCGCAGCAGGAAATTGCCCGCGCATGTGGCGGCCGGGCGCGAGTGGCAGGCGCCGCAGGGCGGCATCGACCAGGGCGAAACGCCCTTCGATGCGGCCCTGCGCGAATTGCGCGAGGAAACGAACATCGCCAGCGTCGCGCTGCTCGGCGAAACGCCGCAATGGTACAGCTACGATCTGCCGTCCGGCGCCAAGAGTTGGAAAGGCAAATTCCAGGGCCAAACGCAAAAATGGTTCGCCTTGCGCTTTACCGGCAGCGTGGACGAAATCGACATCGACCGACCCGGCGGCGGCGCGCATCCGCCGGAATTCGACGCCTGGAGATGGGAAAAACTGGAGCTGCTGCCGGAACTCATCGTGCCGTTTAAACGCCCCGTCTACGAATTGGTGGTGCGCGACTTCGCGCAGTTCGGCGCTCGCGCGGAATAACGCCAACGGCCACAGCCGCCGTCTTGCGAGCCGTAGGCGAAGCAATCCAGAGCCTTGCGCGTACGCTGGATTGCTTCGGTGCGCTCGCAATGACGCCCGTAAGCTCCAGCCGGCGCGGGACGAGGGCGATCGGTGAAGGGCCAGACTCCCCGCCCTCATGCTGAGGAGGCGGCGAAGCCGCCGTCTCGAAGCACGAGGGCGAGCTTCGCTTGCCTGTTGCATGGTTTCCTCGTCCTTCGAGACGGCCCCTTCGGGGCCTCCTTGAGGCATGAGGAAACCATTCACCCGATCGCTCTGACGAGGAGGAGACATGACCGCCACGTTATTGGCCCCGCCGCATTTCTTCAGCCGGGAACGTTGCATAGCCGGACCAGGATTCAACCGCTGGCTCGTTCCGCCCGCAGCGTTGGCGATCCATCTGTGCATTGGGATGGCTTATGGCTTCAGCGTGTTCTGGCTGCCGCTGTCGCGGGCCGTCGGCATTGCCGAATCCGCCGCCTGCCCCGCCGACCTGACAGTCTTCCGCTCGCTGTTCGCCGCGAACTGCGACTGGAAAATCAGCATGCTGGGGTGGACGTTCACCCTGTTCTTCGTTTTTCTCGGATCGTCGGCCGCCGTGTGGGGCCACTGGCTCGAACATGCGGGTCCCCGGAAAGCGGGACTGGTCTCGGCTCTTTGCTGGTGCGGCGGTCTCCTGATCTCCGCCGTCGGCGTCTACCTGCATCAGATCTCAATGCTGTGGCTCGGATCAGGCGTCATTGGCGGCATCGGACTGGGTCTTGGCTACATTTCGCCCGTTTCGACTCTGATCAAGTGGTTTCCCGATCGGCGCGGCATGGCCACCGGCATGGCGATCATGGGGTTCGGCGGCGGCGCGATGATCGGGGCGCCGCTGGCGGACAAGCTGATGCGGTTTTACGCGACGCCGACCTCGGTGGGCGTGTGGGAAACGTTTCTGACCTTGGCGGCGATCTACTTCGTGTTCATGGTTGGCGGCGCGCTCGGCTACCGGGTCCCGCGCGACGGCTGGAAGCCGGAAGGCTGGGCTCCACTCGGCCGAGCCGCAAACAGGATGGTGACCCATCGCCACGTCCACCTCGACGCCGCATGGAAGACCCCGCAATTCTGGTTGCTGTGGGGCGTCCTGTGCCTGAACGTCAGCGCCGGCATCGGCGTCATCGGCATGGCTTCGCCGATGTTGCAGGAAGTGTTCGGCGGCAGGCTGATCGGGCTCGACATCGGCTTCGACGATCTCGGCGCGGCGCAAAAAGGGCAGATCGCCGCAATTGCCGCCGGCTTCACCGGCCTCCTGAGCCTCTGCAATATCGGGGGGCGGTTCGTCTGGGCGACGTTGTCCGATCGCCTCGGCCGCAAGACGACCTACGTCGTCTTCTTCGTGCTCGGCTGCTTCCTTTATGCGGCCGCGCCCTGGGCCGCGCACGCCGGCAGCGTTTTCCTCTTCGTTCTGTTCTTTTGCGTCATCCTGTCCATGTATGGCGGGGGATTTTCGACGATTCCCGCCTATCTCGCGGACATGTTTGGAACCCACATGGTCGGCGCGATTCACGGGCGCCTCCTCACCGCTTGGTCGACTGCCGGGGTGCTCGGGCCGGTTCTCGTCAACTACATCCGCGAATATCAGCTCGCGGTCGGCGTTCCGCGCGAGGCGGCCTACGATCAGACCATGCACATCCTTGCTGGATTGCTCGTCCTGGGACTGATCTGCAATCTGCTCGTTCGTCCGGTCGCCGAGCGCTTCTTTATGACGGATGAGCAAGTTGCGGCCGACACGCACGCCACGGTCGCGGAGGTGGCGAAGATGGAGGCCGAATCTCATGCCGACTTCGAGGATTTCGTCGAAGAAGGCCGGGAGCCCGGCGGCGACGTCTTCGCATCGGCGCGCCAACCGTCGATGACGGCAAACGGCGCCTCTCAGTCCCGTCTGGTTCTGCTGGCGGCCTGGACGGCTGTCGGCGTTCCCTTGGCCTGGGGTATGTGGATCACCCTCCAAAAGGCCATCGTGCTCTTCAACTGATCTTCGCGCGCAGCGTCACGACGGACGCCGGCGCCCCGCCGCGACGTGAGCCGCTACGGCGCCGAAGTCGGCTGTCGCCGACTTCGGCATTCGATGCGCAAACCTCGGGACGACCCGGGCGCCGCCTCCGCGCGAACGCGCAGGCCTTCAGTAATTGTAATAGGCCACGCAGACGCGACTGCCGTAGTAATCCCATCCCCAACGCGCGCACCGCTGCGGCGGGGCGGTGGCCGCGCCGAGCAGCGCGCCGGTGCCTGCGCCGATGGCCGCGCCCGCCAGAGTCCCGCCTGTCCGGCCGCCGGAAGCCAAGGCGCCTATGCCCGCTCCAACCGCGCCGCCGGCCAGAGCGCCGCCCGCGGCGCGTTCGCCAGGCGTATTGCAGCCGACCAGCGGCAGCGCAGTCGCCAAGGCGACCGCCACAACAATAACTTTCTTCATGGGCTTTCCTTTTCTTTCGAACATGAGCCGCAGCAATTCGCGCTTGCCAGGATGGCGCCAACCATGCGCTGGCGCTTCCCTGACGCAACGCCAACACAACGACGCGCGAAACTTTAGTTCGCGTCATCGCTATGCCCAGCATAGGCCCAAATCGCCGGGCCCGGCAACATAGCGGACGAACGTTAAAGACAACCCATGGAAGCAGGCGGAAAGATGACGTAAAAAACAACAGTCGATCGCCGCAAGGCGCCCAAATTCGATGGCGCATCGAAAACTCCGTGATTTGAATGGTGACAATGAATTCGATCGACTCAGCTCGCCGTTCGCGAGCGGCGGCCGCACAGGCCATCGCGCTCGCCGGCGCGTTGGCGATGTTCGTCTCGGCGAGCGCCGACGCTGGCGATTTCTATCACTGGCTGCAATATACGCCCGCAGGTTTAGAGGCGCGCGCCATCACGCAGGACGATTCCTGTCCGAAGGCTTCCATAGATGGACGCGACGCGGCCATGGCGCCTCGCGCGCCGGCAAACGACGCCTTTCCTATTCTCGCGTGTTCGCTGCACATTCCCAAAGGCGCCAAGGACGCGGCGATCGACGGGCGTCGGCTCGCTCTGCCAGCCCCGCGCATGGACAAGATTCTGCTCATCGGCGACACCGGGTGCCGCCTGAATGGCCTCGTGGCGCAGGACTGCAATTCCAGCGCGGATTGGCCGTTCAGAATCGTCGCCGACCTGGGCGCCAAAATGGCTCCTGATCTCGTCATTCATCTTGGCGACTATCTTTACCGCGAAAGCGCCTGTCCCTGGCTGCTCAAGGGCTGCTCCGGGTCGCCATGGGGCGATAACTGGAACGCTTGGAAAGCGGATTTCTTCACTCCCGCGGGAGCGCTCCTCTCTTCCGCGCCATGGGTGTTGGTGCGCGGCAACCACGAGATATGCGAACGCAGCGGACGCGGCTGGAGCCGTATGCTGGATTCCTATCCCTTCGCCGCCGACACCGGGTGTTTGGCGCAACATCAGCCGTTCACGGTTGATCTCGGAGAACTCACGCTCCTTGTTTTGGACGTGGCGGCGGCCGAGGACAGATCGGCGAACGCACAACAAGCGGACATTTTCAAAAGGCAATTTGCGAGCGCTGGCGCCGTCAATGGTCCGGTCTGGCTCGCCATGCACAAGCCCATCTTCTCGGCGGCGAGGACTTTGGCCCGTCTGTTTGCAGGCGACAACAAGACATTGGGCCTCGCCGCGCGCGATCCGCTGCCGAGCAATGTCCAAGCGATCTTGGCGGGCCATCTGCACGCGTTTCAAATAGCAAGTTACGTTGAAGATTTTCCGGCGCACATCATCGAGGGCCAGGGCGGCGCCATGCTCGATCGATTCGCGGCGGAAAAATTAGATGGTCTCGTCATCAACGGCGTCACCGTCGAACACGGGCGCGGCGTTCCCGGCGTTTTCGGGTTCGCCATGCTGGAGCGCGGCGCCGACGAATGGCTCGTCACCGATTACGACGTTCACGGCAAGCCGTTGTCGCGCTGCCGTTTGCGCGGCCGCAAGATCGATTGTGAGTGAGGCGCAGCCGCGTGGCGGTCGTCCCGCCGCCGCTTTCGGCCTTCGAGCCAGGCGCGCCCGCGGCTGTTCTAAAGCCATCCCGTCACTGCGAATAAATGTTGCCGTCGGGGCCTTTCCAGCCGCTGTCGGCGGCGTAAAAGCGATATTCCTCGTCGAACTCGATGGTCGCTCCTGGCGCGACGTATTGCCGGCCCTGGGGATCGGCGCTGCGCGGCGCGGTGACGTAGTGCTTGCCGGGCGAGCAGCCTGCCTTGTAGTCGCCGGCGTCGCCGGCCTTGCAATCGAGATTGGCGCCTTCCGGGAACTCGGCGCTCGCCTTGAAGAATATCTCAAACCCCTTCTCGCCGGTCGCGTGCATCTCGAGGCTCTCGGTCATCGTCTGCTTGAAGGAGACGATCTTGGCCGGCTTGTCGAATCTCTTCTTCAGCAGGTTTTCGAAAATGGTTCGCGCGTCGGCTTCGGTAGGGTTGCAGCCGAACATGCAGAATGCGCTCGCGCGATCAATGGCGAGCGGCGCAACGAGCAGCGCCAAGGCCAAGGTTTTCATAAAGATCGCGCGCATGTCGGCTCCTCGGTTGGATTTTCGTCTCAATCATTTCTGCAAGGGCTCGTTCCGACAGGCGCCAGATGGCGCCGCATTTCGTCTGACTACGCAAACTAGCCGATCTTGCCGCCAAAATGAACCAGAGTTGCGCGCCCATTGCGATTTGGGCCACAAGAGTTAGCATCGCCATATGAAAATGAATCGCTTCCTCCTCGCGGGCGCGGCGCTCATGCTTGCCGCCGCTGCGGCGCGCGCCGATTTCGCCTCCTGCCTTTCCGGCCTGCGCCATGCGGCGGCGGGCGCCGGGGTCAGCGCTGCTACAATCGCCGGCGCGACGGATAAGCTCGAGCCCAATGACGCCGTGAGTTTCATCGGCCAGCAGCCCGAGTTTGTAACGCCGATCTGGGATTATCTTGCGGGCCTCGTCGACGACGAGCGCGTCGAAGAAGGCCGCGCCATGTTGCATGCTTACGCGAATGCGTTGCAGGCGGCGGAACGCCGCTTCGGCGTCGATCCGGCGACAGTGGTCGCCGTGTGGGGCGTCGAATCGGATTTCGGCAAGAACTTCGGCAAGCGCCCCGTCGTGCAGTCGCTGGCGACGCTCGCCTGCCAGGCGCCGCGCCGCAACGATTATTTCCGCGGCGAATTTATCGCAGCGATGAAGATTTTGCAGAGCGGCGACATCGCCCCGCAGGAGTTCGTCGGCTCCTGGGCGGGCGCCTTCGGCCACACGCAATTTATGCCCTCGACCTTTTTGGCGACGGCGGTCGATCTCGACGGCGACGGACGCCGCAACATCGCCAGCTCGGCCGTCGATGCGCTGGGCAGCACCGCCAATTACTTGCGCAAGAGCGGCTGGCGCCACGGTCTGCGCTGGGGATTCGAGGTGCGCTTGCCGGAGGGCTACGCGGGACCCTCCGGCCGCACAAATAGGCAGCCGATGTCCGCCTGGGCGGCGCGCGGGATCACGCGGCTCGACGGCGCTTCGCTCGGCGAAGGTTCGGCGGCGCTGCTGCTGCCGGCCGGACGCCACGGCCCGGCCTTCTTGGTCACGCGCAATTTCGATGCGATCTATGCCTACAATGCCGCCGAATCCTATGCGCTGGCGATTTCCGTGCTGTCGGACCGGCTGCGCGGCCTGCCTGGCATTCGGACGCCGTGGCCGACCGACGACCCCGGCCTGTCGCGCGCCGAGCGGCGCGAACTGCAGGCGCTGCTCGCCCGCCGCGGCTACGACGTCGGCGAACCCGACGGCGTCATTGGCGCGAAGACGAAGGAGGCCATCGCCGATTTTCAGGGAAGAGCCGGCCTCGCGCGCAACGGCAGAGCCAGCAAGAAGACGCTCGACGCGGCGCGGGGAGGGTGAGGGTCCCTTCTCCCCGTTTACGGGGAGAAGGTTAGGATGAGGGGCCTGGGGTTTGGTCTGAAAGGCTGATTGCCGCGAGATAGCGCCGCTCGCGGCGTTCTTGTCCAAACCCCAAGCCCCTCACCCAACCTCTCCCCGCAGGCGGGGAGAGGGGAAGCCGCGCATTTGGAGGCTACGTCCATTGTGA
>JACOUB010000007.1 GCA_016178015.1 Methylocystis sp.
GATCGCGGCGGCGGCGCGTTCGTTGGCCGAGGATGTCGCGGCGGGCCGTCTCGCGCCCGCCGACGTGACCGCCGATGCGATTTCCGCGCGCCTCGACACGCAGGGAATTCCCGATCCCGATCTCATTATCCGCACCTCGGGCGAGCAGCGTCTGTCGAATTTTCTGCTTTGGCAGGCGGCCTACGCCGAATTCGTGTTCTTGCCGATCCACTGGCCCGATTTCGACAAGGCGGCGCTTGAATACGCCATCGCGGATTACGCGCACCGCGATCGTCGCTTCGGGCGGCTGGAGCCAGTGGGCGCCGCGAAGACGGCTTCATGACCGAGCCGCCGCGAGCCGGCGCGGACGACGCCCGCAACGCAGCCGGCCGTTTCGCCGATCTCGGTTTGCGCCTCGCGTCCGGCGTGGTTCTGATCGTCGCGGCCCTCGCGGCGCTTTACATGGGCGGCGCCGTCTTTGCGCTCTTTTGGTGGTTGGCCGGTTTCGCGGTGCTGTGGGAATGGCAGGCTCTGATCGGCGGGCAGCGCCGCTTGGCCCGCATCGCCGGGGGCGGCGCGGCGCTGGTCGTCGGCGCAGCCTTCGCCTGGCGCGGCATGCCGGCGCCGGCGGCGCTCGGGCTCGTCGCCTTCGCGCTTGGCGTCGCCATGCTGGCGGAGCGGGGCCGCCGACTATGGGCGGCGGGCGGCGTTCTATATGCCGGTTCGCTGACGATTTCGGTGTGTCTCCTGCGGGGTTCGTCCGCAATCGGAGCGCTCGCCATCGCTTGGCTGTTCGCCGTGGTTTGGGGAACGGACGCCATGGCCTATTTCGGCGGCCGAATCATCGGCGGCCCGAAATTATGGCCGCGCATTTCGCCGGGTAAGACTTGGTCGGGCACGCTTGTCGGAGTGTTGAGCGGCGCGGTGTTCGGGGCCGCGATCGCCCGCTGGGGCCTCGCCTCCGACGTTGCCTTGGCGCCGGCGTTCGTCGCCGGGCTGGTCGGCGGAGCGCTGGCGCAAACGGGCGATCTCTTCGAGTCGGCAATCAAGCGGCGTTTCGGGGTAAAGGATTCGGGCCGGCTCATTCCCGGCCATGGCGGGGCCATGGATCGTCTCGACGGCTTCATTTTCGCCAGCGCCGTCGCCGCGCTGGTCGGCGCGTTGCGCGGACAGTCTTCGGTGGCGGCGGGTCTCTTCTTCTGGTAGGCGACACCTCATGGCCATTCGACTGGGCGTTTCCGCCCCTGGCGCCTCCGCCGCCCGTTCGCCTCGGCGGCTCGTTCTGCTCGGCGCAACCGGCTCCATCGGCCGGTCGGCGGTCGACCTTCTGGAGAACGATCTCGACAATTTCACCGTTGCGGCGGTGGTTGGCGGGCGTGATCCGCAGGCGCTGGCGCGCGTCGCGCTCACTGTGAGAGCCGAGTTCGCGGCGATTCGCGATCCTGACGGCTATGCCTGTCTCAAAGAGGCTCTGGCGGGGACCGGGATCGAGGTCGGCGCCGGGCGCGAGGCGGTCATCGAGGCGGCGCAGCGCCCGGCCGATCTCGTCATAGGCGCCATTGCCGGCGCGGCGGGCCTCGAGCCCACCTACGCCGCGCTGAGCAGCGGCCGCGACGTGGCGCTCGCCAACAAGGAATGTCTGGTGTGCGCCGGCGCTCTTTTCATGGGCGCCGCGAAGCGAACGGGCGCCCGCGTTCTGCCCATCGACAGCGAGCACAACGCCATTCTGCAGGCCTTGGGAGGCGCGCCGCCGGCCGCCGTCGAACGCATGATTCTGACCGCCTCGGGCGGTCCGTTCCGGACCTGGAGCAAGGAGGCGATTTCCAGAGCGACGCCGGAACAGGCGCTCGCCCATCCCAACTGGGCGATGGGGCCGAAAGTGACGATCGATTCGGCCGGCCTCATGAATAAGGGGCTGGAGCTGATCGAGGCCCATCATCTGTTCGGCGTTGCGGCCGGCAAGCTGGATGTGCTGGTGCATCCGCAGTCGATTGTTCACGGCCTCGTGGCGTTTTGCGATGGGTCGGTGACAGCCGGGCTAGCGGTTCCGGACATGCGCGTGCCGATCGCCCATTGCCTCGGGTTTCCGCATCGACTGAAGACGAGCATGCGCCGTCTCGATCTCGCCGAGATCGCGACGCTGACCTTCGAGCGCCCGGATTTTGCGCGGTTTCCAGCCTTGCGGCTGGCGGTGGACGCGCTCGCGGGCGGGGCGGGGCTGCCGACGGTGCTCAACGCCGCCAATGAGATTGCGGTGGAGACCTTCCTTTGCGGGCGGATCGGCTTCGATGGGATCGCCCGCCATGTGGCCGAGGCCTGTGAGGCGGCGCTCAAGGATGGAACGGCGCGCGAGCCCGCCACCGTGGAAGAAGCCCTCCAGCTTGACCATGTTGTCAGAGAAAGATCGCGAACCGCCTTGGCCGCCGAGACTTCTTCAGGCATGATAACGTCTTGGTAACCAAGAGACACCGGCGACGCCGGCGGCGTGCTTGGCCGGCGCGGGCGCGCCAGGAGTAGCTGTCTTGCTAGAACTCGTTATGAATATCGCGACCTATTCGCTCCCGTTCCTGTTCGTCTTGACGGTCGTCGTGTTCTTCCATGAACTCGGCCACTTTCTGGTGGCGCGCTGGTGCGGGGTCAAGGTCGACGTTTTTTCACTCGGATTTGGGCCGGAGCTGTATGCCTTCAACGACCGCAAAGGAACGCGCTGGCGGCTCGCCGCGGTTCCGCTCGGCGGCTATGTCAAGTTCCACGGCGACCCCAGCGGGGCCGGCGCGCCGGATCCTTCGTGCATCGAGACCCTGCCCCCCGAAGAGCGCGCCATCACCTTCTTCGCTCAGCCGGTAGCTAAACGCGCGGCGATCGTGATAGCCGGCCCTCTCGCCAATTTTATTCTGGCGACGGCGATCTATTCGGCTCTTTTCTTCAGTTATGGCCGCGTCGTTTTAACGCCGCGGGTGGCCGCCGTGATTCCGGGCGGGATCGCTGAAGCGGCAGGATTCCAGCGCGGCGATCTGGTTCTCACGATCAATGGCGCGCCGATCGAGAGCTTCGGCAAAATGCAGGAAATCGTCTCCGGCGCCAGCGGCAAGCCGCTCACCATCGTCGTCCGACGCGGCGATCAAGAGGTGACGCTGGGAGCGACGCCGCAATTGCGTGAGATCGAGACCAGCCTGGGCAAGACCAAGGTCGGCATGCTCGGCCTGCAGGCCAGCGACGATCCCGCCGATATGCGCGAGGAGCGCTATGGGCTGGTCAATTCGGTCAGATTGGCGTTCAGCGAGACCTGGATGGTCGTCGATCGGACCTTCAGCTATCTCGGCGGCCTTCTCGCTGGACGTGAAGCCGCCGACCAGCTTTCGGGGCCGATCGGAATAGCGCAGGTTTCGGGTCAGATGGCCAAGGCGATCGCCAAGGTCGGGGTATGGCCGCTGTTCAATCTGATTGCGATCATCTCCACCTCTATCGGATTGCTCAATCTGATGCCGGTGCCCATGCTCGACGGCGGCTACCTGTTGTTCTATGGCATCGAAGCCGTGCGCGGACGAGCTTTGACCGAGCGAACGCAGGAATATGCGTTTCGCGTCGGTCTCGCCATGGTATGCAGCCTGATGGTTTTTTCCACCTACAATGACATCGCCCGGTTGATCCACAAGATCGCGGGAGGCGGCTCGTGACATAAGCGAGCGGCATTCCCGACAAAGGACATGCGCCGGCGGGCCTATCCGCGTTCGCGATCTCCTCATTTTAAGCGTTGGTCTCCAAGTTGGACGAAATCCGGTTGATCGACTGCGTTGGGCGCGCCAACCCTCTCCCAGAGGGCGAGCGCATGCACACATCTTCTTGAGTTTTTTCAACCGCTTGGTCCAGAACTGATCGAAAAACATGGCTTTTTCCCTCATCCATGCCTGGCGCTCCCGGCCGCCCGTTAACCCGGCGCTGACCATGAACCGTGGCATTGCCGCCACGCCTTCGACAAATTACTGGAATAGGACAGCTTGGCATTTGCAGGATTCGTTAAACCTTGTAGAAGGGCTTATTGGATCGAACGGCTGCGCTTGCGATGCGGGCGTTGGTATTGGGTTGTGAGAGCGTCCTGGGCCGCTGGCGCCGAGACGAGGATCAGGATCGAGAGGTTTAGGATCACGATGCAATCCATCGGAAGCTTTTGGAAACGCGCGTCTCTCATGATGGCCGTTTTGGTGGTTGCGGTCGGCTATTCCGCTTTTGCTTTTGCGCAAGCTATCGACGTCGTCGGCAATACGCGCGGCGATTCCGACATGATCCGCTCCTATTTCACGGGGACCGGCGCGGCCGAGGTCGAACAAGGCGTCGCAGCTCTTCGCAACACGGGGCGTTTCACCAGCGTCAGCGCCACCCGCGAGCAGGGCCGCGTCGTCGTTCACGTCGCCGAGAGCAATCTCATCAATCGCGTCGCTTTCGAAGGCAACAGCAAGATCAAGACCGAGAATCTCCAGTCCGAGGTCAAGACGCACGCGCACGGCTCCTTCAGCCCGTCGACAGCCGACGCCGATGTCGCCCGCCTCACCGAAATCTACCGACGCTCAGGCCGCGCCGCCGCCAAGATCAGCTATCGCACGGTCGATTTGCCGAACGGCCGCATCGACGTGGTCTTCACCGTCGACGAAGGCGAAAAGACCGGCGTAAAGGAGATCAAATTCGTCGGCAATCAGGTCTATTCCACCGGACGGCTGGTCGGCCTGATGGAGACGACAGAGATGAATTTGCTGTCGTTCCTCAAGAACAGCGACGTTTATGATCCTGATCGCATCGCCGCGGATCTTGAACTTGTTCGCCGTTACTATCTGAAGAACGGCTATGCCGATTTCCATATCGTCAGCTCGGACGCCACGTTCGACCCCGCGCGGGGCGGTTACATCCTCACCATCGTGATCGAGGAAGGTCCCCAATATCGCGTCTCCAGCGTCGACGTGGAGTCGCGTCTCGCCGATATCGATCCCGCCAGTCTGCGGCCGCTTGTCCGTCTGTCGGAGGGCGACGTTTACAACGGCGACGCCGTCGAGAAGACCGTCGAAACCTTAACGCGCGAAATCGCCAAGAAGGGCTATGCGTTCTCGCAGGCGCGGCCACGCGGCGAGCGCAATGCGGCGGCCCGGACGGTGGCGATTCGTTTCGTGGTGGAGGAAGGACCGCGCGTCTACATCGAGCGCATCAACGTTCACGGCAACGCGCGTACGCGCGATTACGTCATTCGCCGCGAGTTCGAGGTCGGCGAAGGCGACGCCTATAACCGCGTGCTCATCGATCGCGCGGAGCGCCGCCTCAATGGTCTCGGCTATTTCAAGAAGGTCCGCATCACCAACGAGCCAGGCTCGGCGCCCGATCGCGTCGTGATCAATGTCGATGTCGAGGATCAGCCCACCGGCAATTTCGGCGTCTCTGGCGGCTGGTCGACGAACGAGGGCTTCCTCGGCGAGGTCTCCGTTTCAGAAAGCAACTTGATGGGGCGCGGCCAGGCCGCCCGTCTCTCGGTGCAGGAAGGAGAGCGGGCGCGCGGCGTGACTTTCAGCTTCACCGAGCCCTATTTCCTCGATCAGCGCGTGGCGGCCGGCTTCGATGTCTTCGCCAAGCGGTCGGACGCCTTCAACTTTTCCGTTTATAACACGACCTCCATCGGCGGCACGCTGCGGGCCGGCGTGCCGATCACCGAGGAGATCAGTTTCTCGCCGCACTATTCGATTTACAACACGACGATCTCCATTCCCAACGATAGCAAGCGTCCGTTCAACGACTGTCAGCTTCCCGTGCCCGGCACGACGCCCGGATTTAGCGCTTTTTTCCCACCGCCGGCCTTTCCGAATCTAGCCGTCAACTGCCTGACCAATGGCGAGGCGTCTTTGGCGATCAAGGAATCGCAAGGTTCCCGCTTGACCTCCCTGATCGGTTATTCGACGGCCTATAGCACGCTCGACAATTTTAGAAATCCCAAGAACGGCTTCCACGTCACTACCTCGGAGGAGGTCGCCGGCCTCGGCGGCGACAGCCGCTTCATTCGCAGCAGCGGCGACCTGCGCTATTTCCACGAGCTTCCTGTTTTGGACGACGTGGTGGGCATTGCGCATTTGCAGGGCGGCAATATGTTCGGGATTGCTGGCTATCAGCTCCGGGTGGTCGACAATTTCAATCTCGGTCCGAGCCTCGTGCGCGGCTTTGCGCCGGGCGGCATTGGTCCGCGCGACAACTCCGATCCGCTCAGCACGAGGGGCAACTCGCTCGGTGGGACGGATTATGTCGGCGCCTCGCTCGAGGCGCAGTTCCCGATCTGGGGCGTGCCTAAAGATATCGGCCTCAGGGGCGCCGTGTTCGCCGACGCCGGAACGCTGTGGGGTTACAAGGGCGCCACGAATTTCAGCAAATTTCTGTTCGGCGTTCCTAATTTACCCTGTGTGAGTTCCACCGTCATTCCTGCCGCCCCTGGCGTTCCGTTTCTCACCCAGGGAAGCTGTATCACTCTGGCGGGCGATACGACAAAGATTCGCACGTCTATCGGCGCTTCCATCCTCTGGCAGTCGCCGCTGGGACCGCTTCGCTTCGACTTTGCCTTTCCGCTCTCCAAGGCCACCGGCGACATCACTCAGGTTGTCAAAATGTCCGGCGGCGCGAACTTCTGACCGGGGGAGCAGTGCATAGGCAATCGGCAGTCGGCTGGCGCTTGGTCCTTCGATAGCCGCTTTCTCACTGGCGGCAAGAGCAGGTCCCGAAAAAGTTGACAGACTTTTTCGAGAAGGATCTGCTCCGACTTATTGAGTTGGAGCAGGCAATCGCCATTGCCGATTGCCTGCTGTCGCCCCTTCGGCAGCAATAACGCCAGCTCCCGAATGCCCAGTGCCGACTGCCGGATCCTTAAGGGATGAGCGCAACCAACTTTTTTCACCTCGAACGGCCCTTTTCGCTTGCCGAAATTGCCGAGATCGCGGACGCCCATATCCACGGCGGCGATCGGTCCGCAAGCGTTGCGGATGCAGTGATCGTCGGGGTCGCCCCCTTGGACCACGCCCGCCATGGCGATCTGTCGTTTTTCGATCATCCGCGTTATGCGGCGGCGCTCAAAGCCTGCCGGGCGACCGCTTGCCTGGTGCGCGAACGCAACCTGGATGCGCTCCCGCCCGGCGTCGTCGGCCTCGTCACCGCTGGTCCTTATCGCGCCTTGGCCAAGATCATGGCCCGTTTGTTCCCGGACGCGCTGCGGCCGGGCTCGCTGTTTGCCGCGAGCGGCGTTGCGCCGGGCGCGCTCGTTCATCCGTTGGCGCGGCTCGAGCTGGGCGTGACGCTCGATCCCGGCGCGGTCGTCGGCCCAAACGCTGAAATCGGTTGCGGAACGATGATCGGCCCGCAAGCGGTCATCGGTCCAAACGTGCGCATTGGGCGCGATTGCTCGATCGGAGCCTGCGCCAGCGTGACCCACGCGCTGATCGGAGATCGGGTCATCGTGCACCCGGGAGCGCGTTTGGGGCAAGACGGTTTCGGCTTCGCCACGGGCGCCGATGGTCACTTGAAGACGCCGCAAATCGGCCGGGTGATCGTGCAAGACGATGTCGAGATCGGCGCCAACGCCACGATCGATCGGGGCGCGACGCGCGACACCATCGTCGGCGAGGGGACCAAGATCGACAATCTCGTGCAGATCGGTCACAACGTGGTGATCGGCCGGCGTTGCGTGATCGTGGCGCAGACCGGCGTCGCCGGGTCATGCGAGATCGGCGATTTCGTCCTGCTCGGCGGCCAGTCGGCGATCGCCGGTCATCTGTCGATCGGCGAGGGCGCGCAAATCGCCGCGAAATCCGGCGTGATGCGCGACGTTCCCGTCGGCGCGCGGTGGGGCGGCAGCCCAGCGCGGCCAATCCGCCGCCATTTGCGCGGCGAGGTCATGCTCGATCGCCTGGCCCGCCGCGACGCCGCAGACGCGAGGCGGCGAGCGGGAGAATAGAGAGAGCATTCTTGGCCTCATGCTGAGGAGCGCCCGCAGGGCGCGTCTCGAAGCATGGGGCGAGTGATTTCCTCGTCCTTCGAGACGCCCGCTTCGCGGGCTCCTCGAGGCATGAGGAAATCGCTCACTTGATCGCCTGGGAGAAGGTTGGAGCGAAATGAGCGAGACGACGGCGCCGGCAACGCTCGAGGCGATGGACATCCTGCAGATTCTGCGATGTCTGCCGCATCGCTATCCCTTTCTTCTCGTCGATCGCATCGTCGATATTCGTGGCGACGAGTCCGGCGTCGGCATCAAGAATGTCACCATCAACGAGCCTCAATTTCAAGGGCACTTCCCCGATCGTCCGGTGTTCCCCGGCGTTCTGCTGATCGAGGCGATGGCCCAGACCGCGGGCGCCATCGGCCTGCGCGCGCAAGGCGATGTCGAACGTCCCCCTAGCGTCTATTTCCTGACGATCGACAGAGCCAAATTCCGCAAGCCGGTCGGGCCCGGAGATCGCGTCGAATTGCACATGACCAAGACCGCGCAAAGGCGGAATATGTGGTGGTATTCCGGGCGAGCTTTGGTGGATGGCGTTCTCGTCTGCGAGGCGCAGATCAGCGCCATGCTCGGCGTCGATTAGGCGCATAAATCGGGACTAGACCTTTGGGGGCAATCTCAGATGTCGCCTTTCATCTCATGGCGGCATGATCGGCGAGGCGGGCTCGATCCTGTCAAGGATGCGAAGCACGGCCTTCGGCCGCGCGAGCTTTAGCTCGCGTCCTTGACAGGACCGACCCGCTCGCCAAACTTGCCGCCATGAGATGAAAGGCGAGGTGCGATTTCTGAGCGAACGGCGCCTGTCGCGCGAAATCTCCATCTCTAGATTAGGCGAGCGGCGTGAGCTTTCGCATTCATTCGTCGGCAATCGTCGAAAGCGGCGCCGTTCTGGGCGAAGGCGCCGTCGTCGGTCCCTATTGTCATGTCGGCGCCCATGTCGAGCTTGGCGCCGATGTCGAACTCGCGTCGCATGTCGTGGTGAGCGGAGAAACCCGCATCGGCGCCGGCACGCGAATTTTTCCGTTCGCTTCGCTCGGCAATGAAGCGCAGGATCTGCAATCGCTCGGCGAACCGGGAACGCTGTCCATCGGCGCTCATTGCATTATTCGCGAGGGCGTCACCATCAATCTCGGGTCGTCCAGAGGCGGCGCCGGAACGAAGGTCGGCGATCACTGCGCTTTTCTGGCCTATTCCCACATCGCGCACGATTGCCAGATCGGCGATCATATCGTGCTTTCGAACAATGTCCTGCTCGGCGGACATGTGGAGGCAGGCGATCACGTGATGATCGGCGGCGCGAGCGCGGTGCATCAGCATGTGCGCATCGGCGCGCATGCTTTCGTCGCCGGTCTTTCCGGGCTTGAGGGCGATGTGATTCCGTTCGGCCTCGCCGGAGGCAATCGCGCGCATCTCTTCGGCCTCAATCTCGTCGGCTTGCGCCGGCGAGGCTTTTCGAGCGAGCGGATTGCGGCGTTGCGTGCGGCTTATCGTCTCATATTCGCTCGAGAAGGTTCTTCACGAGAGCATGTCATGGCTGAGCGCATCGAATCCGCCGCCACGCAATTTTCCGGACAGAGCGATGTCGCCGCTTTACTGGATTTTCTGCGCGCCAGCTCTGTTCGGCCGCTCTGCGCGCCGCGCCCTCCCTCCCGGCGCTGACGGCATGGCGAGACGGCAAACGCACATTTTTCTCGTCGCCGGCGAGGCCTCGGGCGATCAATTGGGCGCTGCTCTCATGCGCGCCTTGCGCGCCGCGGACCCGGAGATATCGTTTTCCGGCGTCGGCGGCGAGGCCATGGCGCGCGAAGGGCTCGTCAGCCTGTTTCCGCTTTCTGACATCGCCGTGATGGGCTTGTTGCCGGTGCTTGCCCGCCTGCCGCGCCTCTATCGGCGCATCGAACAGACGGCGCGAACGATTGTCGAGAGCGCGCCCGATTGTCTCGTCATCATCGACGCGCCCGACTTCACGCATCGCCTCGCGCGGCGCGTGCGGCGCGCGTCGCCAAGCGTTCCCATCATCGATTATGTCAGCCCGAGCGTGTGGGCCTGGCGCCCGGGGCGCGCGCGCGCCATGCGCGCCTATGTCGATCATGTGCTGGCGTTGCTGCCGTTCGAGCCGCAGGCCCATGCGCGGCTCGGCGGTCCGCCCTGCACCTATGTCGGCCATCCGCTGGTCGAATACCTCGATCTGTTGACGCCGAACGCCGAAGAGGCGCACGCCAGAGAGACGAAGTCGCCGCTTTTGTTGATCCTGCCCGGTTCGCGTACAGCCGAGGTCGCGCATCTGATGCCGGTGTTTGGCAAGACGCTCGAACTGGTTTCGCGTCAAGGCGTCGCGCTCGACGCAGCGCTGCCGGTCGTAGCGCATGTCGAGAGTGCGATCAGCAAGGAGCTGCGATCCTGGCCGGCCAAGCCGCGTCTGATTTCGCAGGACCAAAAATTCGCGGCGTTTCGGCGCGCCCGCGCCGCGCTGGTCGCCTCCGGCGCCGCGACATTGGAGTTGGCGCTCGCCGGCGTGCCGATGGCGGTGGCTTATAAGGTCAATCCCGTCGAGGCGCTGCTGAGATTTCTGGTGAAGGTCGACAGCATCGTGTTGCCCAATCTCGTGCTCGGCGAGAAGGCAATCCCCGAATTCTTGCAAGAGGCGGCGACGCCGCAGGCCCTCGCGGACGCTCTGGCGCCTCTTGTCGTTGGCGGCGCGGCGCGCGAGGCTCAGCAACGCGCTTTCGTTCGCGTGCGCGAGCGCATCCTCGCAGCCGGCCCGCGCCCCAGCGCACGGGCGGCGGCAATCGTCATGGAAGCGGCGAGGAACAATCTTGCGCGTCGCACAAATATGTGCGATAGATAGAATGAACGGGAATGAATTCGAGAGAAAGATCAGGAGACTGGGCCGCAAGCGGAGCGTTGCCGTTTCCTTCGATCGGGGGCATGGCAAAGGGAGCCACGGACGCCTTTACTACGGCGATCGCTTCACCACTTTGAAGGATCGTAAAAAGGAGATCGGCCCGGGTCTTCTTTCGGCAATGCTCGCTCAGCTCGGGTTGAACAAGGACGACTTGGGGGTCTGACATGGCGTTTGGTTACCGTTATAAGTTGGAGCGTCAGGACAATGGTTGGCAGCTCGTGCGCTTTCCCGGGATCCCAGAAGCGCTGACCGAAGGCGAAACTGAAGAGGAAGCCCGCGCCAACGCTCTCGATTGCGTTATTGCCGCGCTCGAAGGATACATGAAAGCCGGCAAGCCATTGCCGAGAGAGGGCGCCGGACATTCCGGACCCGACCGCGCCGTTCTTCCATCGCTGGTGACCGCAAAATTGGCGGTCTACGAAACAATGCGCGAACGCGCCTGGTCCAAGGTAAGGCTTGCTCAGGAACTCGGCATGCCCGAGAACTCGGTGCGTCGGCTGCTCGACCTGCGGCACAGTTCGCACATGTGGATTATCGACGAGGCGTTGGCGAAAATGAACGCCGAATTGCCGATCGACCTCCCGAAAAAGTCGCGCAGGAAGGCTGCGTGAGAACCTAGAGTCTTTCCGTGTTTCGTTGAAACACGGAAAAGACTCTATGTTCTTGTTTTGACGCGTTTCCTACGCCAAACCGGCATCCACTTCGGCGGGAAACGCTCTAATACCAACGGCGAGAAACAGTGACTCGTCATGCCCGCGCTTGTCGCGGGCATCCACGCCTTTTTCTTTTGTTAAGCCAAAGACGTGGATGGCCGGGTCAAGCCCGGCCATGACGTGCTGATGGATCAGTGTCAGTCGCCGTTGGTATAAGCGCCCGCAAACGCTCGCAGCCTGGTCGGCCGCCGGCCCGCGCTTTATATACAAGATTTACAAGGTGCAGCGCCTTTTTCAGCGCGGCTGACGGCTGCGAGGCTTCGCATGGTCGGAAGGCTGGAAGACTACGCGCTCCTGGGCGACTGTGAAACGGCGGCGCTGGTCGGGCGCGATGGGTCGATCGACTGGCTGTGCTGGCCGCGATTCGATTCGGGCGCGTGTTTTGCGGCCCTGCTGGGCGCGAGAGAAAATGGGCGTTGGCTGATCGGCGCCGTCGACGAGCAAGCGCGGGTCAGCCGGCGCTACCGGGACGGCACGCTCATTCTCGAAACCCATATCGAAACCAGCGACGGCGCCGCCACCGTGGTCGATTTCATGCCGCTGCGCGGCGAAGCGTCCGATCTGGTGCGCCTTGTTCAAGGCAAGCGCGGAACTGTGGCGATCCGCACCGAACTCATTATCCGCTTCGATTATGGATCGCTCATCCCCTGGGTGACGCGTTCCGAGGACGGCTCGTTAACCGCCGTTGCGGGGCCCGACATGGTCGTTTTGCGAACCCCGGCCAAGCTTGCCGCCAAGGGGCTCACGCATGTCGGGGAGTTCACCGTCTCGGCCGGCCAGACCATTCCATTCGTTTTGACCTATGGACCATCCCATTTGGGCCCGCCTGCGGCGGTCGATCCGTCCGCGGCGCTCGCCGACACCGAGGCCTATTGGCGGGATTGGTCGCGACGCTGCAGCCGGCCGGATGAATGGTCGGAGCCGGTCACGCAGTCGCTCATCACGCTCAAGGCGCTCACCTATCGACCGACGGGCGGACTCGTGGCGGCGGCGACGACATCGCTGCCGGAGCAATTGGGCGGGCCGCGCAATTGGGATTACCGATACTGTTGGCTGCGCGATGCGACGTTCACGTTGCTGGCGCTGATGAACGCCGGCTATTTCGACGAGGCGGAAGCATGGCGCAGCTGGTTGTTGCGCGCTGTCGCGGGAGCTCCGGCGCAAGCTCAAATCATGTACGGCTTGAGCGGCGAACGGCGCTTGCCAGAGTGGGAGGCGCCCTGGCTCGGCGGCTATGAAGGCGCCCGTCCTGTCCGCGTCGGCAACGCCGCGGCCGAGCAGCTCCAACTCGACGTCTACGGGGAAGTCCTCGACGCCCTTTATCATGCGAGGTCCGGCAAGCTGAAGGCGGACGCCGCCGGCTGGATGCTGCAGCGGGAGCTGCTGAAGCATCTCGAGGCCATCTGGGACCAGCCGGACGAGGGAATCTGGGAAGTACGGGGCGGCCGGCGGCACTTCACCACCTCCAAAGTGATGGCGTGGGTCGCGTTCGATCGCGCCATCAGGATGGTGGAAACGTTCGCAATGGACGGCCCGGTCGATCGCTGGCGGACAATGCGACAGACGATCCACGACGAGGTGTGCGAGCGCGGGTTCGACGCCGACGTCGGCGCGTTCGTGCAGAGCTACGGCTCCAAGCAACTGGACGCAAGCGTCTTGCTGATTCCGCAGGTTGGTTTCCTGCCGCCCAGCGACCCGCGGATTCGCAGCACGGTCGAGAGGATCGAACGCCATCTCATGTCGGACGGGTTGGTCATGCGCTACGAATCGGGCCAAGGCGTCGACGGCTTGCCGGGCGGCGAAGGGGCGTTCCTCGCCTGCAGCTTCTGGCTCGCGGATAATTTCGTTCTATTGGGTCGCAAAGAGGAGGCGCGGCGGCTGTTCGAGCGGCTGTTGGCGCTGCGCAACGACGTTGGTCTGCTCTCGGAAGAATACGATCCAAAAGCAAAACGCCTGGTCGGCAATTTTCCGCAGGCGCTGTCGCACATCGCTCTCGTCAACACTGCGCACAACCTCGTTATGACCGACAAGCCTGCCGAGCAACGCGCATGTATGTGTCCGAGCAGCGCCGAGGCGCAGGCCGCTTAGAGCGTTTCCCGCCGAAGTGGATGCCGGTTCGGCGTAGGAAACGCTCTAGAGCTTTTTCATGTTTCGTGGAAACAAGAAAAAGCTCTACGTTTTTGTTTTAACGCATTTTCTTCGCCGAACCGGCGTCCACTTCGGCGGAAAATGCTCTAAAGGCCCAATGAGCGTCCCAGCTCTGCTTGGCGCAGGACGCAAATGTCCGCTGCGGTGGCGCGCCGCGGCGGCGTCGCGCCGAGGGTCGCGAATGCGGACGGGGTCGCAAGCAGCGCCTCGACCAGCGCCACATTGAGACGATGCCCGCCCCGATAGGAGCGGAACGCGCCAACGATCGGCGCGCCGGCCAACGCCAGATCGCCAACCACGTCGAGCATCTTGTGGCGGACGAATTCGTCGGCAAAGCGCAAGCCTTCCGGGTTGAGCACGCGATTTTCCGCGATGGCGACGGTGTTCTCGAGCGAAGCGCCTTGCGCCAGACCTTCCTTCCACAAGGCTTCGACATCGCCAACGAAACCGAACGTGCGAGCAGGGGCCAATTCGGCGCAGAATCGCTCGGGCGCCAGCATGATGGCGCGCCGCTGGCGGCCGATCGGGCTATCTGGAAAACAGATTTCCACGTCGAGATGGAGGCCGGCAGGCGCCGGACGCAGCTCCGCCCAGGACGCGCCTTGGGCGACCCGCACCGGCGCCACAACCTTCAACAGGCGGCGCGGCGCGGCCAAACGCGTGATGCCGGCCTCGAGGATGGCGGCGACGAAGGGGCCGGCCGAACCATCCATCGCCGGAACTTCCGGCCCGTCGATCTCAATCAGCGCATTGTCGACGCCAAGGCCGGACAAGGCCGCCATCACATGCTCGATGGTGGACAGCGAACCGCCGGCCCCCGCGCCGATCTCGACCCGCAACCGGGTCGACGCAACGTGCGACCAGAGGGCCTCGATCAAACTCGCCGCGCCGACTGGCGCTCCCGAGCGAAGGAAGACTATTCCCGTCCCCGCGCTCGCCGGCGACAAGGTCATGCAGGCGGGACGATTGCTATGCGCGCCGACGCCGCGCAGAGTTGCGGCGCCGAGCAGAGTCGTCTGCGCCGGCGCCGTCTGCAGCGTTGCCGTCTGCCGCGATGTCATGGGAATGCGCTGTCCCCTCTCATGCGCCGCTGCAACGCTTGATTTCTCCCTCTCCCCGCAAGCGGAGAGGTGATCGTCGCGAACCGATCAAGCGTAGCTCGCGTCACAAGACCGCGCCCACCATAAGCGCGCCGGCCGCCGGCCTCCAGTCACGCTTTCCTACAGATTGTTACAATGCGCCAACGGCGCTTGCCGCCGCCGTGAACGACAGCGTCGATGCGAGCCTGAAGGCTCGCGGTCCAAGCGACGGACCGCGCGCCTTCAGGCGCGCTTCTGGTCTGCGGTTCCCGCTTGCTCGACAACGCTCCGAGAGGCGATGTCTCATAAACGCGTCTGGCGGCGCAGGAAGGCGGGAATCTCGAGCTGGTCCTCCTCGATCGAACGCGCCGGCGTCGCCCGGCGCCCATGCTGGTCGAGGCCGTCATGGGCGGGGTTTTGCAGCATCGCCGCGCTCGGACGCCTGGCGTATTCGACATGGACGGACGAGGGCTGCGGCGCCTGCAGGGCTGCTGGGCGCGCCAGCGGACCCTGAGCGGCGGGCGGCGCAGCCGCTTGCACCGTTTGTAACGCGTCTTCCTGACGGCTCGCGCCGAACGAGGCCAGCCGCTCAAAAATCGAGCGACGACGCAATTCGGGCGGCGGCCCCAGCTCGCCGCGCTGCTGACGCAACTGATCCTGGATCGGCTTGGGAAAATCCTCCATCTGCGGCATGCGCTGGGCGCGCGGCGGCAGTTCGGGAGGCGGCGGGATATACGGGCCGGCGGCCGGTTCGTCCAAATGCCGCAGCGCCGGCTCGGCATAGGTGGCGCGCGCGGCCATCGGCTCAATATAGACGTCGTGCGCCGCAACAGGCGCCGGGGCGAACGGCTGCTGCTCGGCATAATAACTCGGCGCCGGATGCTCCGCGACGTGCTGCGGCGCGGCTTCGACGATGCGCGGCGCCGGCTGCTGCTTCGCCTGGAAGGCGGCCTGCGCGCGCAAACGCTCCGCCGCCTCGATGAGACGGGCGCCCGCCAGTCCGTCGTCCAGCACTGCTGAAGCCGGCAGATCGATGCCGGTCGCGACCACCGACACGCGCACGACGCCTTCGAGCGAGGAATCGAATGTGGCGCCGAGGATGATGTTGGCGTCTTCGTCGACTTCCTGACGGATGCGACTGGCCGCCTCGTCCACCTCATAGAGGGTGAGATCGTTGCCGCCGGTGATCGAAATGAGCAACCCGCGCGCGCCCTTCATCGACACTTCGTCGAGCAATGGGTTGGCGATGGCCGCCTCGGCGGCGAGATTGGCCCGGCGCTCGCCGGTCGCCTCGCCGGTGCCCATCATCGCCTTGCCCATGCCGCGCATGATCGAACGCACGTCGGCGAAATCGAGATTGATCAGGCCCTCCTTGACCATGAGGTCGGTCACTGAGGCGACGCCGGAATAAAGCACCTGGTCGGCCATGGCGAAGGCGTCGGCGAAGGTCGTCTTTTCCGTGGCGATGCGGAACAAATTCTGATTGGGAATGACGATCAGCGTATCCACGGATTTCTGCATTTCGCCAATGCCGCCCTCGGCGATGCGCAAGCGGCGCGCGCCTTCGAAATGAAACGGCTTGGTGACGACGCCGACGGTTAAGATGCCCATATCGCGCGCAATCGAGGCGATGACCGGCGCCGCGCCCGTGCCGGTGCCGCCGCCCATGCCGGCGGTAACGAAAACCATATGCGCCCCCGACAGCTGCTCGCGGATCTCCTCGCGCGCTTCCTCGGCGGCGGCGCGTCCGACTTCTGGCTGGGCGCCGGCGCCGAGACCCTCGGTGACCTGCAGGCCCATCTGAATGATCCGCTCGGCCCTCGAGGAGGCAAGCGCTTGGGCGTCCGTATTGGCGACCAGGAAATCGACGCCACAAAGGCCCGATGTGACCATGTTGTTCACGGCGTTGCAGCCGCCGCCGCCGACGCCGCACACGATGATGCGGGGCTTTAATTCCCGAAGTTCGGGGGCTTTGAGATTGATCGTCATTGCCTGGCCTCTCGAATACTGGCTGCTGTTCGGCGTTGTGTTTTCGTCTTCCTGGGACGCCTCGCCGCCGTGCGCGCCGCCCTCGGTCGTCTCGTCTCGCCTAGAAACTTTCCTTCAACCACCGTCCGACGCGCGACATGTAGCCGTGTGCGCGGGGCGCCGCCGCATGCGCATCGCCACCGTGCTCGAAATATTCGCGGCCCGCGAACTGCGGATAGATCAACAGGCCCACGGCCGCCGCGAAGGCCGGACTTTTGACCGAGTCCGGCAAGCCGTCGGCGCCGAGCGGACCGCCGACGCGCACTTGGCCGCCGAGGATGCGCCGCGCCACCTCGGCGACGCCGGTGAGCTGGCAGGCGCCGCCGGTGAGGACGATGCGCCGCCCCGATTGCGCCGGATAGCCGGCGCCGGCAAGACGATCGCGTAAGAATTCGAGGGTTTCCTCAACACGCGGACGGATGATGCGCACAAGATGGGATTTGGGCACACGCGCCGGATGCTCGCCCGCCTCGCCGACCTGATCGAAGGCGACCGTCTCGCGATCGTCCGAAGGCGAAGCAAGGGCGGCCCCGTACAGCGTCTTCAGGCGCTCCGCGTCGGTGAGCCGCGCCTCCAAACCTCGCGCGAGGTCCATGGTGACGTGGTCGCCGCCGAGCCTCACTGCGTCGACATGAACGAGCGCGCCGCCCGAGAAAATCGCGAGCGACGTCGAGTGGGCGCCCATGTCGATGACGATGGCGCCCATTTCCGCCTCGTCGGGCTCGAGCACCGCAAGACCCGCGACATACGGCGCCGCCGCTACGGCGTCGACGCCGAGATGAGCGCGCTCGACCGCCAGAACGAGATTGCGACTGGCCGTATGATCGCAGCTGACAACGTGCAGATCGACGCCGAGCTCGTCGCCGATCATGCTCTTGGGCTCGCGAATGCCGCCGACGCCATCAAGCGAGAAGTCAGTCGGCAATGAATGCATCGCCACTCGGCCGCGAGGCAGCGTATGATTGGCCGCAGCCTCCAGCACGCGTTGAACGTCGGAGGCGGCGACCGTTCCGCCGCCGATCGCCGTCTTGGCGGCGAAATGCTGCGAGGCGAGGCGGCCGCCTGAGGCGGTGACGATAACGCTTTCGACCTGCGCTCCGGCCATGCGTTCGGCGGCGTCAACGGTCTGGCGGACGGCGCTTTCGACCTCCTCCATGTCGACGACCTGGCCTGCCTTGACGCCACGCGAACGCTGATGGCCAATGCCGAGAACGCGCGGACGATGCGTGCAACCTTGCAAAGAGGGCGTATCGGTCGGCGTCAGCCGCGCGATCAGACAAGCGACCTTCGAGGCGCCGACGTCCAGCGCCGCCAATATTGCGCTGCGGCGCGCCGACAACGGCTTCATACGCGTCGGAACCATATGGTTCTTCATATTTGGGCGCCCTTGTGGGACTTGCGAGCCAACATCGCCGCGCGGGCGGCCATGCCTTCCTCGGTGAGACGCACAGCCACGCGGCCGGGGGTCCGTAAATCCAGCGAGAGGATGTCCTTGTCGAGAATGCGGGCGTCGCGCTGCAAGCGCGCCAGCGTCAACAATGCGTCCTCGGGGCGCTGTTCCGGCAGCTTCACCGCGACGCCGTTCGTCATGGCGAAGGTCCAGCGCCGTCCCGCGACGAGAATTCCCGCCTTGATGCGCGGCCCCAGCTCTCCGGCGGCGGCGACCAGCCCCATAAATTCCGCCAGCCGTTTTTCCGCGCCGTCGCCGACGACGAACGGAAGATCGAGAAAACGGTCGGCGCGCATGGCGTCGAGGACCGCGCCATCGGCGGCGACCACCGCAATTTGTCCGTTCCGCTGCCACAAGGCGCAAGGCCGACGCTCCTCGATCGCGATGACGAGGCGATTTGGATAGAGTTTGAGAACCCGCGCGCTCTTGACCAGCGGGAGCGCCAGCAAGCGCTCGCGAATGGCGCCCGCATCGAGAAACGGCAAGGAATTGGCAGGACCGACGCCGGAAGCCGCGAGAATTTCCGGCTCGCGCAATTCGCTCTGGCCGGTGATGGTGACGGCTTGAATGGAAAATCCGGCGGCGCGCGCGATAACGTCGCGCAGCGCGCCGTGGCGCGCCACGAACTCGGCGTGGCCGCCATTGTGCACGAACCCGGTCATGCCGACGATCCCAAACAAGATGAGCGCGGCGACAAGGTCGACGCCGGGCCGCGCGGCCAGCGCCGCCGCCCGCGCTAGGAAGCCCGGCGCGACGCCTTTGGGGGAGGCGACCCGCGTCGCCGGCGACCAGCGCCGCGACGGGGTGAAGGCCGCCGGGAGAAAAGCGCCCCGCGAACGGGAAACCGGGACGGCGGCGGGCGCTCCGGTCGCCAAGGGCGCCGCATGAGCGAACGCGAAAAAAACCGCGAGCGGTTCCCTCAGCGATCGCAGGATGCGTCTTCCACCATCCATCGGACGAGCTCACCAAACGAAAACCCGGCATACGCCGCCATTTCCGGCACGAGAGAGGTCTCGGTCATGCCCGGCTGCGTGTTGACCTCCAACACGACGAGCTCGCCCGTGCCTCCCGGGCGGTCGTCGTATCTAAAGTCCGCGCGGCTCACGCCGCGACAGCCGAGCGCCCGATGCGCCGCGAACGCCAACTCTTGGACCTGTTGGTAAATATTTTGTTTAAGATCTGCCGGAAGCACGTGTTTGGAACCGCCTTTCGCGTATTTCGCGTCATAACCGTAAAAATCTTCCGAGACCGGAAGAATCTCGATCACCTCCAACGGGCGATCGCCCATCATCGCGCAAGTCAATTCGCGTCCGGCGACGAATTGCTCGGCCAGCATCAAATCGCCATGCGCCCAATCTGACGCCGCCAATTCCTGTGGCGGATGAGAACGCCCCGCCTTGACGATGAACACGCCGAAGGACGACCCTTCGCTCACCGGCTTCAGCACGTAGGGCGGCTCCAAGACATGCGCCTTTGCCGCCTCCAGCCGATGCACGACGCTCCCCTTCGGCACCGGCACGCCGGCCGCCGCCATGACGGTCTTGGCGATGTCCTTCTGCATGGCGAGCGAGGAGGCGAGCACGCCGGAATGCGTATAGGGAATGCGCAACATTTCCAGCACGCCCTGCATGATTCCGTCTTCGCCGAACCGCCCGTGCAAGGCGTTGAAGGCGACATCCGGCTTCACTCCGGCGAGAACCTGCGCGACATCGTGGCCAACGTCGATCCTGGTGACGGCGAAGCCTTCGCTTTCCAGCGCCCTGGCGCAGGCTTCGCCCGAGCGCAGGGAAATTTCACGTTCGGCGGAGAGCCCGCCCATGAGAACGGCGACATGCGCGGTCATTTTGGCCTATCGAATTGCGGCGCGTCAGCGCCCGATGAACGAACGAACCGTATCGAAGACGGCGGCCGCTTCTTCGTCCCCAAGACGGCCTGCGCGCCGGATGATGCGGGACGGCTCGACATTGGCGATCTTGGTCGGACGGACGATCGAGGCCGCGGTGAGGCCGGCGTCGGATGGATTCTCGATCGTCACATCGTGTGACAGCTTCGAGTTTTGCGCGCTGGTAATCATTACGAGCCATACGAAGCCCTCCGACCTGACCTTGTCGTTCGAGACGACTAAAGCCGGCCGCCGCTTCTCGGCGAAGCGATCGGAATAAGGGAACGGCACGACGACGACATCGCCCGGCGCAAAGATGAGCGCTCTAGAGGTCGGCATAGGCTTCGTCGTCGGCTTCGCTCGCCCATTCGGTGAAGGTCGCGAAAGGATCGTCCTCTTCGTTCGGCGCGCTCCGTTCGAGGCGCACACCCTTGTCGTCCAAGACGTAACGCAGCCGGTCGCCCGGCTTGATGCGCAGCCGCTCTCGAACCGCCTGCGGCAGCACCGTCTGGCTTTTGACCGACACTTTCGAATAGACAGTCTTAGGATTGGCCGACATTGCGACCCCCAAAGCGACCCCCAAACTTCTTTACAATCTTACCGCCTTACTACGCCGCCCGCAAGTCGCGAAGCATCGCCGCCAATGGGAAAGCGAGACGCGCCCCAGCCAGCGTAACCCTAACCTACCCCCACCCGCCTGATTTCCCACTCGAGCTCGACGCCGCTCGTCTCGAGGACACGCTGGCGGACCTGTTCGCCCAGTCGCTCGATGTCGGCGGCGCTGGCGGCGCCTCGGTTGATGAGGAAATTGCAGTGCATCTCGCTGACCTGTGCGTCGCCCACGACGCGCCCACGGCAACCCGCCGCGTCGATGAGCCGCCAAGCCTCATGGCCTGGCGGATTCTTGAATGTCGATCCGCCGGTCTTCTCGCGGATCGGCTGCGAGGCTTCGCGCGCCGCGGTGATGCGGTCCATCGCGGCGATGATCGCAGCGGGATCGCCGGGCTTGCCGGCAAACAGCGCCTGCGTGAAGATCACATCCTCCGGCGCCGAACAGTGACGGTAGGAAAAGCCCATCTCTTGGTTGGAGAACACGCGAACGGCGCCCGAGCGATCGACGCCGCGCGCCTCGATGAGCGCGTCTTTGGTCTCGCCGCCATGCGCGCCCGCGTTCATCCGCAAGGCGCCGCCGATGGCCCCCGGAATGCCGCGGTAGAAGGCGAGGCCGTCGACGCCAGCTTCGGCGGCGGCGCGCGCCGCCTTCACATCTGGAACCGCCGCCCCGACGCGCAGGCGATGGCCCGCCTCGACGTCGATCCCGCCGAAACCCTTGGCGCCGAGCCTGATGACGACGCCAGGCGCGCCGCCGTCGCGCACGATGAGATTGGAGCCGAGCCCGATGACGGTAACCGCAATCTCGTGCGGCAGGCTTGCAAGGAAATAGGACAAATCGGCCTCGTCGGCGGGGACGAACAGCGCCTGCGCCGGTCCGCCGACGCGAAACCACGTATAGGGCGCCAGCGGCTCGTTCGCCGTCAGACGCCCGCGCAGCTCCGGCATGAGAGCCTTAAGATCGGCCGTGATGTCGGGGAAAGTCACGGGCGCGTTCCTCCTTCTCCCGCCTGCGGGAGAAGGTGTCGCACGAACGTGCGACGGATGAGGGCCCTCACCCGGCTTGCTCCGCAAGCCACCCTCTCCCGCAAGCGGGAGAGGGAACGCGTCCAAGCGCCTGATTGTGGAATTTCGATACTCATGATGAGGAGCCGCTATTGGCCAGCTGCTCCGGCAGCGCGTAGGCCCATTGCGTGATGTTGCCGGCGCCGAGGCACACCACGTAATCTCCGGGCTCGGCGATATCGCGAACAATTGTTGGGAGTTCCTCCGCCGACGGCAGCGCAATGGCGCAGCGATGGCCATGCGCTTTTATCGCCGCCACCAATGCGTCGCGATCGACGCCGTCGATCTTTTGTTCGCCCGCCGCATACGTCTCGGCGACGGCGACCACATCGGCGTCGTTGAAACAAGTCGCGAACTGATCGAACAAGGATTGCAGACGCGTGTAGCGATGCGGCTGTATCACCGCGATGACCTTGCCCTTGGCGGAGGCGCGCGCCGCGCGCAACACCGCCGCGATCTCGACCGGGTGATGCGCATAGTCGTCAAAGATGGCGACGCCATTCCACTCGCCTGTTCGCGTAAAGCGCCGTTTCACGCCGCCAAACTCGGCGAGCGCCTTGCGGATCTGATCGGGCGTCACGCCGAGCTCATAGGCGACCGCAATCGCCGCCGTTGCGTTCAACGCATTGTGATGGCCGGGCATGGGCATGACGAGATCGTCGAGATAAGTCGCCTGCGCGGTCTTGCGGTCGCGCAACAGAACGCTGAACCTTGTGACGCCGCCCGTGAGATTTACGTCCAGAAGACGCACATCGGCTTGCGGATTCTCGCCATAGGTAATGACGCGGCGATCCTCGATCCGTCCGACCAGCTCCTGCACCGTCGGATGATCGATGCACATCACCGCGAAGCCATAGAACGGCACATTGCCGACGAAAGCGCGGAAGGCCTCCTTGATCGCGTCGAAGGTCTCGAAATGATCCAGGTGTTCGGGGTCGATATTGGTGACGATGGCGACATCGGCCGGCAGTTTGAGAAACGTGCCGTCGCTCTCGTCGGCCTCGACCACCATCCAGTCGCCGGCGCCGAGCTTCGCATTGGCGCCATAGGCGTTGATGATGCCGCCGTTGATGACGGTGGGATCGAGGCCGCCCGCGTCGAGCAGGGTCGCGACCAGCGAGGTCGTCGTCGTCTTGCCGTGCGTGCCGGCGATGGCGACGCATTGCTTCAATCGCATGAGTTCGGCAAGCATTTCGGCGCGGCGCACGACCGGCAGGCGCTTCTCGCGCGCGGCGATGAGTTCGGGATTGTCGCGTTTGATCGCCGTCGACACCACGACGACTGCAGCGTCGCCCAGCCATTTGGCGTCGTGACCGACATGAACGAGCGCGCCCTTTGCGGCGAGCCGCTTCACATTGGCGTTCTCGGCGGCGTCCGTGCCCTGCACGCTATAGCCGAGATTGAGCAGCACTTCGGCGATGCCCGACATGCCGATGCCGCCGATGCCGACGAAATGAATGGGCCCCAGGACGCTCGGCAATTTCATGCAACCCTCCGTTGTCGCGCCACGGCGCCCTCGGTTTTGGCGGCGACGCTCAGCACGAGATCGGCGAGCCGCTCAGAGGCGTCGGCGATCCCGACGCGCTTGGCGGCGCGCGCGCGCGCAATGAGTTGCGAAGGCGAAGCGACCAGTTGCTCGATCCGCCGGCTGAGCGCCTGCGGCGTGAAATCTTCCTGCGCAATGATCTCGGCCGAGCCGGATTTGGCAAGTTCGGCGGCGTTGGCGGCCTGATCCTGGTCGAGCGCATGCGGCAGGGGCACGAGAATCGACGGCCGCCCGATGACGGCGAGTTCCGCGACGGTCGAGGCGCCGGAACGCGCGATGACGAGATGCGCGCGCGCCATGCGCTGCGGCAGATCGGCGAAAAACGGCGCGATCTCCGCTGCGACCGCGGCGCGCGCGTAAATCGTTGCGACTCGAGCTGCGTCCTCGGCGCGCGTCTGCTGCACGAGGTCGATGCGCGCGCGTATCTCGCGAGGCAGCGCTTCGATCGCCGCCGGCACGATATCGGCCATGACGCGCGCGCCCTGCGAGCCGCCGGTGACGAGCAGACGCAACCGTCCATCGGCAAGATCGGAATAGGCTTCGTCGGCGGCGGCGAGAACGCCGGGGCGCACCGGATTGCCGGTGACGACGACCTTTTCCTTCAATCCGGCGTCGACGTCTAAGAGCGGAAATCCGGCCGCGATCTTGTCGACGCGCCGCGCGAGAAAACGATTGGCCCGGCCCATCACGGCGTTCGCCTCATGCAACACCGTCGGAATGCGCAAAAGCGCCGCCGCCATGAGCGGAGGCACGCTCGGGTAACCGCCGAAACCGATGACGGCGCGAGGACGCATCTTAAGCAAATGGCGCATCGCCTCGAGGGTTCCCCACCCGAGCTTGGCGATCGCCGTCAGCCTGGCGAGCGCGGAGCCGCCGCGCGGCGTCGCGGCGCTGATCGTGTGCATGGCGCGGGCCGGAAAGGCGCCGCCGTAACGCAAGGCGCGCGCGTCCGTCACGAGCTCGATCGCGACGCCGCGCGCTGAAAGAGCGTGGGCGAGAGCCTCCGCCGGGAAGAGATGGCCGCCGGTGCCGCCGGCGGCGAGAACAATCGGGCGGTCGTTCATGCCGCTGCGCCCTCGCCAGAGACCTCCGTCAACACCTCCGAGCGCGGCCGCCGGCGCGTCACCGCGAGCAGGAAGCCCATGCCGAGCGAAAGCGAAATGAGCGAGGAGCCGCCATAAGAAATGAAGGGCAGCGTCATGCCCTTGGCGGGCATGAGGTCCAGATTGACCGCCATGTTGATGCAGCTCTGCAAGCCAAACAACATGACGAGGCCCGCCGCGGCGAAACGGCAGAATGGGTCCTCGTTGCGCGCCGCCGCAAACAGCCCGCGCACGACGATGAAGGCGAATAGGCAAGCCAGCAGGATGCAGACGATCGCGCCGAATTCCTCGCCGATCACGGCGAAGATGAAATCGGTGTGCGCATCGGGAAGAATGCGCTTGAACATGCCTTCGCCTGGGCCCCTGCCGAGCCACGAGCCGGCGATGAAACTGTCGAGCGCCGTGTCGACCTGGAACGTATCCGCGAGGCCGGCGCCCGCCGCTTGCGGCTCAAGAAAGCGCTCGATGCGCGTGTGAACATGCGGCACGAATTCATAGGCGGCGAGCGCCGCAGCGGCGCCGAAGCCGCCGATGCCCGCGACCCACAGCCAGTGCAGGCCGGCGGTGAAGAACAAGGACGCCCAAACCAACGAGATCAACATCGCCTGGCCGAAGTCCGGCTGCAGGACGAGGGGCGCGACGGCAAGCGGCCACAAGCCGAGCGCGATGGCGTTGCCGGGCAAGTCCTTGCGCCGCACTCCTTCAGAAATGGCCCAGGCGACCACGATGACGAAGGCCGGCTTGACGAATTCCGACGGCTGAACGCCGAATATCCAGCGCCGCGCGCCCTTCACCTCCTGCCCGAACGCCAGCGTCGCGACGACGAGGGCGAGCGATATGGCCAGAATGACCAGAGCGGCGCGCCGCACATGGCGCGGCGACAAGAAGGACGCGGCGACCATCAAGGCGAGCGCCGGCCCGAGATACATCGCCTGCCGGTTGACGAAATAGAAGGTCGGCAGATGGAGCCGTTCGGCGACCGGCGGTCCGCCCGCCATGGCGAACACCACTCCGCAGACGACCAGCGTCGCCAGCGCCGCCAGCAGCCAGCGATCGATCGTAAAGGCCCAATCGGAGAAAGCCGATCGCTTGGCGCGCGACATCATTGTTGTTCTCCCGTCAGCGAAGCTGCGACGGCGGAAAGCCCGGAAACGAGATCGCGGAACGCATTCCCGCGCGCTTCGAAATTGGCGAATTGATCATAGGAGGCGCAAGCTGGCGAGAGCAGCACGACCGCTTCATGGGCCTCGCTTGCGCCGGCGTCGCGCGCCGCCCGCGCCAGCGCCGCGTCGAGCGTCCCGCAACGCTCGAAAGGCAGCGCCCCTTCCAGCGTCCGCCCGAAGTCCTCTGTCGCTTCGCCGATCAGATAGGCTTTGCGAATGCGAAAAAAATGAGGCCGCAGCGGCTCGATGCCGCCCGCTTTGGCTCTGCCGCCGATGATCCAGTAAATATCGTCGAAACAAAGCAACGCCTTTTCGGCGGCGTCGGCGTTGGTCGCTTTCGAATCGTTGATGAAGCGCACCCGTCCGCGTCGTCCAACTTCCTCCAAGCGATGCGGAAGGCCGGGAAACGTGCGCAGTCCGGCGGCGATCCTCTCGCCATCGAGCCCGCAATGCCATGCCGCGGCGCAAGCGAAAGCGGCGTTCTGCGCGTTATGAGCGCCGCGCAGCGTATCGAGCCCGGCAAGATCGCCCAGCGCCTCCGCCTCGGTCGGCGCCAGATCGTAACCTTTCGACATGACCAGCGAACCATCGATGAAGTAACCCCAATCCAACCGGCGCTTCGCTGACACGGGGATGACCTGCTGACCGGGCCGCTCAGCCGCGGCCAGTCTGGCGCCGATCGCGTGACACCAAGGATCGTCGACGCTAACCAGCGCGATTTCGGCCCGCTCGACCAATCGTTCCTTGACCGCCGCGTAACTCTCCATCGTCCCATGCCGATCGAGGTGATCTGGCGTCAGGTTGATCAGCACGCCGATGGTCGGCGCGAGCGAGGGCGCAAGATCGATCTGGAAGGACGAGCACTCGATCACGTGAATCCGCCCTTCCGATGGCGGCGCGAGGTCCAGGATCGGCGTGCCGATATTGCCGCCGAGCTGCACGTCCCAGCCCGCTTGCCGCAAAATATGGGCGATCAGCGCGGTCGTCGTCGATTTGCCATTGGTGCCGGTGATGGCGATGAACAGCGCGCCGCCCGCCAATGTCTGGCGCTCGCGGCAGAAGAGTTCGATATCGCCGATCACTTCGATCCCGGCGGCGCGGGCGCGCTCGACTGCCCAATGCGGCGCCGGATGCGTCAGCGGCACGCCCGGCGAGAGAACCAGCGCGTCGAATTGCGTCCAATCGGCGTCATCGAGATCGACAACGTCGAAACCTCGCGCGCGCGCCTCGCGACGGCCGGCCTCGCTGTCGTCCCACGCCGCGACCTGCGCGCCCCCGGCATGGAGCGCACGCGCTGTCGCAAGCCCCGACCCGCCCAGACCAAACAGCGCAACGCGCCGCCCCGAGAATGTGCTGACCGGCGTCATCGTCACCTCAATTTCAGGGTCGAGAGACCAATGAGCGCCAGCACGAAAGCGATGATCCAAAAGCGCACCACGATCTGCGGCTCTTTCCAACCCAGCTGCTCGAAATGATGGTGGATCGGCGCCATGCGGAACACCCGTTTGCCGGTGAGCTTGAACGAAGCCACCTGCACGATCACCGATGCGCCCTCGAGCACGAACAGGCCGCCGACGATGGCGAGCACGAATTCCTGCTTGGCGGCGACCGCCACGGCGCCGAGCAGGCCGCCGAGCGCCAATGAACCGGTGTCGCCCATGAAGATTTGCGCCGGCGGCGCGTTAAACCACAAAAATCCGAGACCCGAGCCAATGAGCGCCGCGCAGACAATGGTGAGCTCGCCGACGCCCGCCACATGATTGATGCCGAGATAATTGGAAAAGATCGAATTGCCCACGAGATAAGCGATGACGGCGAAGGTTCCGGCGGCGATCATCGACGGCACGATGGCCAGACCGTCGAGTCCGTCGGTCAGATTGACGCAATTGCCGGCCGCGACGATGACGAAAGCGCCGAACGCCGGGAACAGCCAACCGAGCGAGACGAGATAGCCCTTCAGCAGCGGCACGGCCAGTTTGGCCATGTCCTCGCCGCCGACGCGCATCAGAAGGTAAACCGCGACGCCGGCGATGATAAACTCGAGCAGCAGCCGCAGCCGGCCGGAAAAACCCTTGTGCGAATGCGTCGTGACCTTGAGATAATCATCGTAAAAGCCGATCGCCCCGAACAGGGCGGTGACGACAATCACGATCCAGACATAGGGGTTCTTCAGATTGGCCCACAGCAGCGTGGCGACCATGAGACCCGAGAGGATCATCAGTCCGCCCATCGTCGGCGTGCCTTTCTTGGTGATGAGGTGCGAGGCGGGCCCGTCGTCGCGAATCGGCTGGCCCTTGCCCTGCTTGATGCGCAGCGCGGCGATGATCGTGGGGCCGAAGAAGAACACGAAGAACAGCGCCGTCGCCGCCGCGCCGACAGCGCGGAACGTGATGTAACGAAAGAGATTGAGCGGACCGTAGAGATGCGAGAAGTCCGCAAGCAGCGTCAACATCGTCTGTTCCTCACCTGACCGCTTCGGGCGCGGCGCTAAATTTCGTTCGCGAGGCGTCGACGATGCGCGACATGCGCGAACCATTGGACCCTTTGATCATGACCACGTCGCCTCCCGCAAGCGCGCCCAGAACGACTTCCTCGAGTTCCTGCGCATTCGATCGATGCGCGCCGCGCATCGATTCCGGCGCGGCATAGAACAGATGCGCCATGAGCGGCCCCGCCGTAAAGAGGAGATCGACGTTCGCCTTCTCCAGGTCGGGCGCCAAGTCCGCATGCAGTTGCGCGGCGCCGGCTCCAAGCTCCAGCATATCGCCCAGCACGGCGATGCGCCGCCCGGAGCCTTCTGGCGCAGTCGCCGCGAGAAGTTCGAAAGCGGCGCGCATGGAGGTCGGATTGGCGTTGTAGCTCTCGTCGACGAGCGTGGCCTCGCCTCCGTCGACGAGCAGCTTCTCGCGCCGGCCGCGTCCGCGCGGCGGCGTGAAGTCGGCGAGCGCGGCCGCCGCCCTTTCGACATCGGGGACGAGCATCTGGGCTATGGCGAGCGCCGCCAGCGAATTGATCGCAAAATGGCGGCCCGGCGCGCCGAGGCGATAACGCAGGCGACGTCCAAAAACGTCCGCTTCGACCTCGGCGGTCTGGCCCATCGCCTCATAGGCGACAAGGCGCGCATCTGCCCCCTCGCCGGCGCCGAAACTGAAGATGTGCTCGGCTTTCGACGCGCGAGCGTGTTGCACGAGGCGATCGAAGGTCTCGTCGTCGCGGTTGACAATGGCGACGCCGCCTTCGACGACGCCGGAGAAGATTTCCGCCTTGGCGTCGGCGATCGCCTCGAGCGAGGCGAAATATTCGAGATGCACGGGCGCGACCCGCGTCACCACCGCAATATGCGGTTTGACCATACGCGCCAGCGGCGTGATCTCGCCAGGGTGATTCATGCCCACCTCGAACAGACCATAACGCGCTCGAGCCGGCATGCGGGCGAGCGACAAAGGCACGCCCCACTGATTGTTGTAAGACGCCGCCGAGGCGTGCGTCTCGCCGAACCGCGTCAGCACGAGCCGCGCCATGTCCTTGGTGGAGGTCTTGCCGACCGAGCCGGTGATGGCGGCGACATAGGCGTTGCTGCGCTCGCGCGCCGTGGCGCCGAGACGCTCCAGCGCGGCCTGCACGTTTCTGACGACGAACAGCGGACCGAGGCCCGCCAGCGACGATGCGTGCGGCTCGTCGACGACGGCGGCGGCGGCGCCGTGCTCGAACGCCGCCCGCACGAATTCATGGCCGTCGCGCGCATCGCCTTTGATGGCAAAGAAGAGATCGCCGGGCTCCAGCGTGCGGGTATCGATCGACACGCCGCCGACGTCGCGCGGGGCGCCGCCGCTGATGCGGGCGTGCAACGCTCCGATGAGCCCCAATCCGGACCATAATGCTTCCTGTGTCACGTCCTCTGTCCCCGCAGCGCCTCCGCGATAACGGCATGATCGGAGAACGGAAGGACGATATCCCCCACGATCTGGGTGGTTTCGTGGCCTTTGCCGGCGACAAGGAGCGTATCGCCGGCGCGCAATTGCGCCACACCCTCGCGGATCGCCAGTCGCCGGTCGCCGATTTCGATGATTTTCGCATGAGCGGCGGCGCGCGCGCCATCGAGAACGGCGGCCCGAATGAGCGCTGCATCTTCGCTGCGCGGATTGTCGTCGGTGACGATGACGATGTCGGCGGCGCGCCCGGCGATCTCGCCCATCAGGGGACGCTTGCCTTTGTCACGCTCGCCGCCGCAACCGAACGCCACGATGAGACGGCCATGCGTGAGCGGCCGCAAGGTCGCCAGCACCTTGTAAAGCGCATCTGGCTTGTGAGCGTAATCGACAAAAACCGGCGCATCGAGGCGCTTGCCGACCAGTTCGAGACGCCCCGGCGCGCCTTGCAAGTTTTCGAGCGCCGCGAACACGCAGCTCGCGTCCTCTCCCGTCGCGATGGCGAGGGCCGCGGCGACCAGCGCGTTGGAGGCTTGAAACGCGCCGACGAGCGGCAGATTCACCTGGTAATCGGCGCCGTCGAAACGCACGCGCAGCCGCGTCGCGAGCGCAAAAGGCTCGAGCGAAATTATTCTGATCGTCTCGCCCCTCGCTCCAATGGAAAAGATGCTCAGCCCGCGCGCGCAGCAAGCGGCGACAACGCGATCCGCGCCATCGCTGTCGGCGTCGATCACTGCTGTTTGGCCGGGCTGCAAGAGCGTATCGAAGAGCCGCAGTTTGGCCGCGAGATAATCGTCGAAATTGGCGTGGTAATCGAGATGGTCGCGTGTGAGATTGGTGAAGGCGCCGGCGGCAAGCCTCACCCCGTCGAGGCGGCGCTGATCGAGGCCGTGCGAAGACGCCTCCATGGCGAGATGCGTGACGGAACGCGCGGCGAGATCGTCGAGCGTCTGGTGCAGGAGAATCGGGTCGGGCGTCGTCAAGGAACCATCATGTGCGCCGCGGCCATCGACGAGGCCGACGGTTCCAAGCGACGCCGCCTCGTGGCCCGCGGCCGCCCAGAGCTGACGCAAGAACGCGACGACCGAGGTCTTGCCGCTGGTGCCGGTGACGGCGGCGATGGTTTGCGGCTGACGCGGATAGAACAGGGCCGCCGCGCGCGCCAAGGCCGCGCGAACGTCGGGAACCGACACCAGCGGCAAATCGCAAGACGCCTGCTGCGGGGCGACGATGACGCCGGCGCCGCGCGTCTTCGCGTCGCCAGCGAAGGCGAGGCCGTCGCTCTTTGCGCCCGGCACGGCGAAGAAGACGAAGCCCTCCCGAACCGCACGGCTGTCGGCGGCGAGCCCGGCGACCTCGAGGTCGCGCAGGCTTGAGTCGAGTTCGACGCCACAGAGCAGTTCGGCAAGCCGCATCAATGTCCTCCTCCGCCGGTCGCCGGCGCATTCGCCATGCCATAGCCCAGTTTGGCGAGCAGCGGAAAGGGTTGCGTCGGAAGCTCGAAACGCGGCGCCAGACCGACCAGCGGCCCGACGCGCTCGATGATCTGCGCCGTGACGGCGCCTGCATTGTAGGCCGCAGTCGCATGACCGCCGTTTTCTGGAAGCCCCTGCGGCTCGTCCATGATGGTCAGGATGAGATATTTCGGCTGGTCCGCCGGCGCCACCGCCATAAAGGTGGTGAACACTTGGTTTTTGGAATAACGGCCGCCGATCACTTTCTCGGCCGTTCCGGTCTTGCCGCCGACGAAATAGCCGTCGACATTGACTTTCCTGGCGGTTCCTTTTTCGGCGTTGAGACGCATGAGATAGCGCATGGCTTCGCTGGTCTCGGCGCTGACCACCTGCGGCGCGTCCTTCCTGGCCTCGGCTTCGCCGCGTTTCAAGAACGTCGGCGTGATGAGATAGCCGCCGTTCATCAACGCGCCGACCGCCATCATCGCCTGCAGCGGAGCGACCGCAAGGCCATGGCCGAAGGCGATGGTCATGGTGTTGAGTTCGCCCCAGGTCTTGGGAACGATCGGCTCGGCGCTCTCCGGCAGTTCCGTGCGCATGCGGCGCAATTGCCCCATTTTGCGCAAGAAGGCCTTGTGCCGCTCGACGCCCTGGCCAAGCGCGATGCGCGCCGCGCCGATGTTTGAGGAATAGGTGAAGACCTCGGGCAGGGTGAGCGAGCGATTCTGCGCATGATAATCATGAATTCTGAAGCGGCCGAAGCTGAGCGCGCTGCGCGCATCTAAACGCGAATTGAGACTGAGCTTGCCGGAATCGAGCGCCATGGCGATGGTCAGCGCCTTGAACGTCGAGCCCATCTCATAGACGCCGACATTCACGCGATTGATGTGGAGCGGATCGAGCGCGTCGGTGGGCTTGTTGGGATTGTAGTCGGGCAGCGAGGCGAGCGCGATCACTTCGCCCGTATTCACGTCGAGAATGACGGCGGCGCCGGCTTTCGCCTTGTGGCGCTCGACGCCGCGCTCCAGCTCGTCGCGCACGGCGTGCGTGGCGCGGATGTCGAGAGACAGCGTCACCGGGCGCAGATCCTCGGGCGCGGGATTGAATCCAGCGCCGTGGAGATCGGCGAGGCCTTGCCCGTCGACGTATTTTTCGATGCCGGCGATGCCGGCGTTGTCGATGTCGGCGTAGCCCAGGACATGCGCGCCGATGGGGCCGTTCGGGTAGACGCGCTTGTGCTCGGGCAACAGGCCGACGCCGGGGAGCCCTAAGTGAAACACTTCGTCGCGCTGGTGCGGCGTGACCTGGCGTTTGATCCAGACGAAACCCTTGCGCGACCCCAGGCGTTCGCGCAGTTCGCGCGCATCGAGGTCAGGCAGGACGGCGGTGAGCAGCTCGGTCGCTTCATCCTTGTCGATGATGCGGCGCGGCTCGGCGAACACCGACATGGTCTTGACGTCCGTCGCCAGGATTTCGCCATTACGGTCGAGAATGTCGGGACGCGCGCCGGCCGTCGCGGCGGCGGCGGCGCGCCGCACGGTCGCCGGTTCGGGCTTGAAGCCGAGATAGACGAGCCGCCCGCCGATCACGCCATAAAGACCTATGAACAACAGCGCGGCGAGGCGCAGGCGCGGAGCGCTCTTGGCGAAACTGGTCGAACAGACATCGCTGAAGAACCTGCGCGCCCACGTTGGCGCGGGCGTGGCCGCGCGTTCTGGTTGGAGCGCCGCAGGCGTGGCCTCTGGCCGCTCTCCGTCCATGCTCATCGTCCCGTTCCCTTGGGCGTCGTCGGCGCGGCGGCGCTGCTCGGCGTAGTGGTCGGACCGCTCAATCCCAGCGCGTCGAGCTTGCGCCCGATCGAGTCGACGCGCGCGCCGCGCTCCGGCAAGGACTGCGCCGTCACGATCTGTCCGACAGCGAGCTGCTGAAGATCGAGATAACGAGCGGAGAGTTCCTGCACGCGTTCGGGCCGCGTCAGGAACGACCATTCGGCGCGCAGCACGGCGATGGCGTCGCGCTCAGCCTTAACCTCGTGCTTCATCTTGGCGATCTGCTCGGCCCGCAGGATCGTCTGATATTTGATCGAATAGGCGTAGACCGCCGAGCCGACCAGCGCCACAACCGCCAGCACGTTGACAAGACGCAGCATCAACGATCCCCGTGTCCAGAATTGGGCAGGCGCGCCAAGCGCGCCAGTGCGTCCTCCAGATCGCGCGCCGGGGCGCCGGTGCGCGTCCCGAACCGCAACTTCGCGGAACGCGCGCGCGGATTATGGATGGTTTCTGCGGGCGACGGCGCGACCGGTTGGCGACTCTCGCTGAGAAACGTCGGCGCTGGCGGCGCCGTCTCTCCCGGCAAGCGGCGCGACAGCGTTTCGCCGCGTCCCGACCGCTCCGCGAAAAATTGCTTGACGATGCGGTCCTCGAGCGAGTGAAAGCTGACGACGACGAGCCGACCGCCGTCCCGCAAGACGCGCTCGGCGGCGCCAAGCGCGGCGACGAGCTGCCCGAGTTCGTCGTTGACCGCGATGCGCAGCGCCTGAAAACTTCGCGTCGCCGGATGGATGTCGCCGGGACGCCCCGGCGCGGCGCGTTCGATGATCAACGCAAGAGCCTTGGTCGTCACGATCGGCCCACGGCTTCGCTCGGCGACAATCGCTCTGGCGATGCGCCGCGCCGCGCGTTCTTCACCGTAATGATAAAGGATATCGGCGAGCGTTTCCTCGTCGGCCGCGGCGATGATGTCGGCGGCGCTCTCGCCCCGCCCCTCCATGCGCATGTCAAGCGGCCCGTCGCCGCGAAACGAAAAGCCGCGCTCCGGCTCGTCGAACTGCATGGACGAAACGCCGAGGTCGAGCACGACGCCATCGAGCGGCGCGAAGCCTGTGCGCTCCGCAATTTGCGCAAGATCGGCAAACCTTGCCTCGACCAGCGTCAGCCGGCCGCAGCTTTCCGTAACGAGCGGCAAGCCCGCGCGCACGGCTTCGGGGTCGCGATCGAGCGCCAGGACGCGCGTTCTAGGCAGAGCGAGAATGGCGCGTGCGTAGCCGCCGGCGCCGAAGGTTGCGTCGAGATAGCGGCCGCCCTCGCGTAAGCGGAGCGCCGCGACGGCTTCTTGCCGAAGCACGGGAATGTGCCGGGCCGGTCCGCCCGCGGCGGGACCAAAGTCCCCGCCGCGACCCGTCGTCATTCCCGTGCTCCATGCGCGCGCGACGCTGCGGCCGCGTGTCTGGCGCCGAGCTCTTTCCGCATGTCGCGCACCTGGTTTCTGGCCTCTTCGAGATGCGCGCGGAACCGCTCCGGCTCCCAGATTCGAAACTTGTGGCCCTGACCCACGAAGGTCACGTCCGACGCGATGCACGCATAAGTCTTGATCGTTTCGGTGAGGGAAACGCGCCCCTCCGAATCGACTTTCAAAATCTCGCTCGTCCCCAAAAGCGCGGTGGAGAACATGTCGCGCTCCGGCGAGTAGGGCGAGAAATGCTCGAGCAACCCGTCGATCTCGCGCAGCAACGCATGACCGCCGCAATCGAGCGCCGGGGCCTCCAGCGCGGGATGGACATAGAGCCCCTCGAACCCGTCTTGCGCCAACACCGCTCGGAACGGGGCGGGGATCGACACCCTGCCCTTGGCGTCCAGCCGGTTGGTGAAATGCGAGACGAAGCGCTCCAAGGTCGTGGCCCCGACTGCGACGCGACGAAACGACGCCATTTGCCGCGAACCACTGAACGCCCGGCGGCTCGCGGCCGGAAAGCGCTACGCTCCCGGTGAACCTGATGCTCGGCGGGATGATGTGGGATAGCATGGGATGCCATGGGCGTCAATTGCGGCGCGGCGGCCGAAGCGCTCGTCCGGCCGCCAAGACGCATTAGGCTTCGTTAGGGTTAAGGGAGCGTTGACGGGGGCGGCGAATAGCGAATGGCGAATAGCGAGTAAACGGGAACCCCGAAGCGCTCGCCAATTACTCGCTATTCGCTACTCCCTACTCGCTCCGATAAAGCGCCAGCCGGCCTATAAGCCGGGTTCTGTATGGCGCGGTCGGGTTGCCCCTCCCGCGCGCGATGGCCATTCCTCTGGGACGGCCGTTGCCGGCCGCCTCCTGCGACCAACCCGGGCGACGGCCCGGAGACGGGCCCGGACGCGTCGCCGCATCCACGTCGCCCCTATTCGGTCTTGCTCCCGGCGGGGCTTGCCATGCCTCGGACGTCGCCGCCCGAGCGGTGCGCTCTTACCGCACCCTTTCACCCTTGCCGCGCCCCGGGGCCGAAGCCTCGCGCGCGGCGGTTTGCTTTCTGTGGCGCTTTCCCTGGGGTCGCCCCCGCCGGAGGTTATCCGGCGCCGTGTCTCCGTGGAGCCCGGACTTTCCTCTGCTTTGAGAGCAGCGGCCATCCGGCCGACTGGCTCTTGAAGGGATAGGTACGGGGAGGCGAGAGGTCAAGACGCGGGCGCCGACTGAGAGCATGGGACTTTCGATCTCGAGATGTTGACCCATCAGCGCGTCATGGCCGGGCTTGTCCCGGCCATCCACGCCAAGAAGCTGCGCCACCTCTCCAGAAAAGTGGCGCATTTTCATCTCTTTCGGGAACCTTCCCGCAATGTCCCGGCGTGGATGCCCGCGACAAGCGCGGGCATGACGGCTATCATCATTTATCGCGGCTGGCATCACTTTCGCCTGCACGGATTGTCGCAACGAGCCGACCTTCTCAAATAGTCTAGAACTCCATCGCAACTTCAGGCCGTCTCCCGCGCGGGACAAAATTGCTTTAGAACGCGCGCCATGAGCGGCGCGGCGGACACGGACGAAAAAAAAGCGCAAATTGCCGAGGTTTTGCTGCCGGTGGCGGTGGATACGACCTATTCCTATCTTGTCCCGCCGGCGTTGCGGCTCGCGCCCGGCGACAGCGTTAAAGTCCCGCTTGGCGCGCGCGAAGCCTTCGGCGTCGTCTGGGCGATCGAATCGCCGGACCGCGGGCCTTCAGGCCCGCAACTCGGCGCGCCTGAAGGCGCGCGGTCCGATCTCGCCGGCAATCTCAAGACCATCGTCGCCCGCTATGACCGCCCGCCGCTGCCCGCCAATTTGCGCGCCTTGGTCGATTGGGTGGCGCGTTGGACGCTGGCCCCGCGCGGCATGGCGCTGCGCATGGCGACGCGCGCCGCCGAGGGCGCCGGCCCCGACACGCCGCGCCTCGGCTATCGCCTCACAGGCCGCGCGCCGGCGCGCGTCACGCCCGCCCGCGCCCGCGTCATCGCCGCCGCCGAGGGCGGCTTGACCTTCGCCAAGGCGGCGCTGGCGCAAGCCGCCGGCTGCTCCGCAAGCGTCATCGACGCCCTCGTGGACGAAGCAACGTTGGAGGCGATCGCGCTGGCGGCGGCGCCGGTCGTCCCGCCGCTCGATCCGCATTTCGACGCGCCGCGGCTCGAGCCGCAACAGCGGGCCGCCGCCGACGAACTCACACAGGCGGTCGCTGCCGGCGGCTACCATCCCTTTCTGCTTGAGGGCGTCACCGGCGCCGGCAAGACCGAGGTCTATTTCGAGGCGGTCGCTAGCGCGCTTCGATCCGGCGGGCAGGCGCTGGTCTTGATGCCCGAAATCGCCCTCACGGCGCAGTTTCTGGAGCGCTTCGCGACGCGATTCGGCGCCAGGCCCGCGGAGTGGCATTCGGGCGTCGCGCTGCGTCGGCGCGCCCGCGTCTGGCGCGGCGTCGCCACCGGCGAAGTCAAGGTCGTCGTCGGGGCGCGCTCGGCGCTGTTCCTGCCGTTTTCTAAGCTGCGGCTCATCGTCGTCGACGAGGAGCACGAGGGGGCCTACAAGCAAGAGGACGGCGTGGCCTATCATGCACGCGATATGGCGGTGGTGCGCGCCCGCATCGAGGATGCGACCATCGTGCTCGCCTCGGCGACGCCCTCGATCGAGACGCGCGTCAACGCCGAACAGGGCCGCTACGCGCATCTGCGGCTCACCGCGCGCGCCGGGGCGCGCCCCATGCCGGACATCGCCGCGATCGACATGCGCATCGAGGGCGCGGAGCGCGGGCGCTGGATCGCCCCGCGCCTTGCCGCCGCCATCGGCGCGGCCATGGCGCGCGGCGAACAGGCGCTGTTGTTCCTCAACCGGCGCGGCTATGCGCCCTTGACGCTGTGCCGGACGTGCGGGCACCGCTTCCGCTGTAAGAATTGCGACGCCTGGCTGGTCGAGCACCGCTTCCGCAACACGCTCGTTTGCCACCACTGCGGCCACGTCGAGCGGCGGCCGCGCATCTGCCCGGAATGCGAGAGCGAAGACCAGCTGGTCGCCTGCGGGCCAGGCGTCGAACGACTCGCCGAAGAAACGGCCAACCTCTTTCCGAACGCCCGCACGCTCGTTTTGTCTTCGGATTTGCTCGGCGGGCCTGCGCGGCTGCGGCGCGAACTGGAAGACATCGCGAACGGCGTTTTCGACATCGTCATCGGCACGCAGCTCGTCGCCAAGGGCCACAATTTTCCTTTGCTCACGCTGGTCGGCGTGATCGACGCGGATTCGGGGCTTGGCAGCGGCGACCCGCGCGCCGCGGAACGCACCTTTCAGCTGCTCAATCAAGTCACCGGACGAGCGGGGCGCGGCGATACGCCCGGCCGCGCGCTGCTGCAGACGTGGCAAAAGGAGCATCCGGTCATCCGCGCCCTGCTCTCCGGCGACGCCGAACAGTTTTATGCGCAGGAGACCAATCTGCGCCGGCGCGCCGGCCTGCCGCCGTTCGGCCGGCTGGCGGCGCTCATCGTGGCGGCCAAAGACGCCGGCGCCGCGGAAGCTCACGCGCGGGCGCTGGCGCGGGCCGCGCACTGCTTGCCGCCGACCGACCGCTATCGCGTGGCTCCAGCGGGAGGACTGCCTGAGCCGGATGAAATCATCGTGCTCGGTCCCGCCGAAGCGCCGATCGCGCTGGTGCGCGGCCGCCATCGTTTCCGCCTGCTGGTCAAAGCGCCGCGCCGCGCCGACCTGCAAGGATTTCTGCGCGCCATGATCGCGGCGGCGCCCAAGGAACGCGGCGGCGTGCGGGTGGCGGTGGACGTCGATCCGCAGAGCTTTTGGTGAGGCGGCGAGCGCGCCGGCCGCGCAGCGGCGCAAAGCTCGGATTATGGACAATTCGATTATAAATGTGAGGCCCTCTTTAACGTTTTCCTGGTCATTATCGGCGACGGTCGGCCTCGCGCCGCGTTTAACGAAAATTGGTCGGAAACATTCGGCCTTGCCGTCTTTCAAAAGTGGGGAGACCGGCCGAACGGTTCGCGTCGGTTCGATGTGAACTGGCGATCCGTTGGAAGATTGTTGACAGCTTGTTGGTAAAGTCCGCGTGCTCGAAATGAGTGAAATCACCGCCGAGATGATCGAACGTGGCCGCGGGGCCGACCCGAAGACGGCCACCCAGCGCCGCCAGCGCATCGCCACGGTCAGACAGGCGCGCGAACGCCTCACCACCTCGGACACCGGCCATCGCGGCTGCGACCTCGAATTGCTGCGCGCTTACGCCGCCATGCGCATCAGTTCGGCGGTTTCGGCGACCGCCCTCATATCGATGGTGGCGCTGCTCTCTTTCTATTGGATCGAGAGCGTCGCCGTCGTCGTTTGGACGGTTCTGGCCTGCTCCAGTCTGATCTTGTGTTACGGCATGGCCAAGCGGCTGAACGCGCTCGAGGACACCCAGACAAATGTCGTCCACTGGCGCACCAAATTCGTCGTTTGCGAACTCGTTCACGGAGTCGCCTGGGCGGCGATGGCGCTGTTGTTGCTGCGCGTTGACGATCCAAACGCCAAGACTTTCGTGATGGCGATGCTGTTGTTGGCGGGGGCTTTCAACGCCATGGTGACGGCGACCATCCCCACTGCTGTCTATGCCGCGATCGTCCCGATCTCTGTTGCGATCATCGCGTCTCTGCGCTTCAATGACTTGGCCGGCGCCAGCCTGGCGCTGCTCGCGCTGGTGTGCGCCGCGCAAGTCTTCTTCTTCAAGCTGGCCAGACGCTTCCATCAGATTTCGCTGGAGGGCCTGTTCTTTCGGGCGGACAAGAACGACCTCATTGCGGAGCTCGAGCAAGCCAAGGCCAATTCCGATGAAGCGCGCCGGCGCGCCGAAGAAGCCAATTTCGCCAAGTCGCGCTTCCTCGCCACGATGAGCCATGAGTTGCGCACGCCGCTCAACGCCATCCTCGGCTTTTCGGAAGTCTTGAAGGGCGAATTGTTCGGGACGCATCAGGTTGCCGCCTACAAGGACTATTCCAACGACATTCACGTGAGCGGCCAGCATCTGTTGACGCTCATCAACGAGATACTCGATCTCTCGCGCATCGAGGCCGGCCGCTATGAGTTGAAGGAGGAGAGCCTCTCGCTCGCCGACGTCGTTGAAGACTGCATGCGTTTGCTGGCGATCCGCGCGCAAAAGCGCGACATCAAGGTGGTCGAGACGATGGAGCAGGAGCTGCCGCGCATCTGGGCGGACGAACGCGCGGTGCGGCAGGTGACGCTCAATCTGCTCACCAATGCGATCAAGTTCACGCCGCAAGGCGGACAGGTGACGGTGAAGGTCGGCTGGACCAGCGCGGGAGGGCAATATCTTTCCATTCGCGATAACGGGCCAGGCATTCCCGAAAACGAGATCGCCCTCGTCATGTCTTCTTTCGGACGCGGCGCGCTGGCGCAGAAGAACGCCGACGAAGGCGCAGGCCTCGGCCTGCCGATCGTCAAAGGATTGATCGATCTGCATGGCGGCAGCTTCATCTTGAAGTCGAAAGTGCGCAGCGGCACCGAGGCGGTCGTGGTGTTTCCGCCGGAACGCGTCATGAACATTCTGCCCAAGCTCGATCCGGGCGGCGAGCGACACGCCATGGTCAAGGAGCGCCGTCCGGCGGCGTAACCGGCGGCGGCGCTCTCAGGGCGTCGTCGCGAGTACCAGCAGCACGACGATTTCCGCCCCTTGCTGGGCCGCGCCCAGAACGTCGCCGGTCAAGCCGCCGATCTGGCGCTCGGCAAGTTTGGCGACCAAATAAGCCGCCGCCAGCGCGCCGGCGTCGGCCAGCATGATCTGCCCCAGCGAGGCGCCGGCGGCCAAGGGCAGCAGCGACAGGGCGGCGGCCAAGATGATTGCGGTCCGCAGCGCCTGCCCGAGCGGGCGCAGCGCGGCGTGGCCGGCGCCATCCGCGCGCGCCGGCGCCGAGATCATGATAGGCGCCAGCCCCGCCGTCCGCGACACCGCGCCGGCGACGATGAGCGCCGCGACGCCGAGCAGCGTTCCGCGCTCGGCGATCGCCGCCAAGGCCGTCACACGCAAAATCAAGCTCAGCGCCAACGCCGCCGCGCCATAAGAACCGAGCCGGCTGTCGCGCATGATCTCGAGTTTTTCCTCTTGCGTCGCGCCGCCGCCGAACCCGTCGATGACGTCCGCGAGGCCGTCCTCATGCAGCGCCCCGGTGACCGCCACCAGGGCCGCGATCGCGCAGGCCGCCGCCGGCAGAGCCGGAACCCCGGCGAGCCGCGCCAGCAGCAGCGCGCCGCCGCCGCACGCGCCAAGAATCGTTCCCGCCACGGGAAGCGCCCGCACGGCGGTGCGGAAATCGGGCATGGCGTGGCCGTTGCGGCCGGCGCGCGCCGGCAGGCGCGAGTAGAAACGCAAGCAGGCGTCGAGGTCGTCGGCGAAGCGCGCGAACATGGCGTCCTTCATGAAGCGGCGCCGCCGATTTGTCGAGCGTCGCGAGCGTCAAGAGCGCCGCGTTCCGTGACGGCCGGCCTGGCCGGCATGCCCCGCGCTCAAGCAGCGCGCGGGTGGATCGCCAATCGTCGGGTCCCAGGCCGCCTTGCCGATGACGTCGGGAAATTCGTTCAAGGAGAGCGGATTGATCGAATTGAACAGCGACCCGCCAATGACGGTTCCGCCGGCGGCGGCCTCGACAGTTTTGCCGGACTCCTTCATGTCGAATGGGACGCCGAGGCAGAATGCTCATCCGGGCTCGGATGCAGGCCGAGGCGAAAACCTTAGACGGCGGCCGGCGGAATGTAGCAAGTGTACCACAGCAAATTTTTAGTTGCCTTCAGGCGCCCCACTGTTGGTGGAATCTGTCACGACTCTGTCATCGAGGCCCTGCAAGGCTCCTGTCACTAGCTTACTGGGTTGGGGGTTGTGCAATGAAAATCCGAAACAAAAAACACGCTTTTGCGGCGATCGCCTTGGGGGCTTTTGTAACGTGTTCGGCCACCGCTGTGCGAGCGGACGACACGGCGGCCGAAATTCGCTTGCTCAAGGCCAGGCTGCAGCAGCTCGAGGCCAAGGTCGCCAAGCAGGAGCGCGAGCAGAAGGCCAACGTCCACAACGCCGCCGCGCCGCCGGCGCTGGTATGTAAGGACGGCCCCTGCCCGACGCCGCCGCCGCCGCCGCCTCCCGTTTTTGTCAGCTTCAAGAATGGGCTGTTCGTCGAGACGCTGGACCACGCTTTCAGCTTCAAGATCGGCGGCCGCCTACAGGTTGACGGCGGGGGCAGCTCGCAACCCGAGCTGGGCAAGTCTGGCAACGCCGGCATTCGCCGCGCCCGCCTCGAGGTCGAAGGCAAGGCGTTCTCATTTTGGCTTTACAAGCTTCAATACGACTTCACCGGAAGCACCGTCACCGGCACTGTGCAAGGCGGCATCCGCGACGCGTGGATTGCGCTGAAGCACCCCTACCTTGACTTCATCCCTTACGCGACTGACCCCCTCACTCTGCAGGTGGGCAACTCCAAGGAGCCCCAGGGGCTCGAGACAGTGACGTCGAATAAATACAGCACCTTCATAGAGCGGGCGATGGTCAGCGATGCGCTGGCGCCTTCTCGCCACGTCGGTTTCGCGGCGATCGCCCACGGGAAAGACTGGAGCGTCAAGGGCGGCATATATACGACGAGCCCGGAAGACAGAGCTCTGGCGCCGGTTGCCGGAATACCAGTTCCGTTTGGCATACCGCCGACGGCAGGCTGGGTGGCGACGGGCGGCGGCCAATACTTCGATCTCACTGGCCGCGCCACTTATGCTCCTATCAAGACCGAAGACGCCTTCCTGCATCTGGGCGGCTCGATCCGCTATCACCGGCCCAACGACTCCATCGCCGCCACAGATCCAATTAGCCTAGCGCCGGGAAACAACATCAGGTCGGAAGCCAACATCCTCGGCGAAGGCCTGCTCGGCACCCCGGACCTCTCTTGCGGACTGGTGCCTTCGCCCAATGGAGCCGTCGGAGCGGCGCTCGTGGCGGGGAAATGCGTCAAGGACGCTCTATTTTACGGCGCCGAGCTTTCCACCGCTTACGGGCCTTTCTCCATGCAAGCGGAGTATCTCGGCGCCCACTATGATCGAAACCTCTTCAATCTCGCGTTCGCCAGGCGCAGCGGCGTCTTTGCTCCGGGAGGCGCGTCCCACGATTTCAACGGCTACTATGTCTACGGCACGGTGTTCCTGACCGGAGAGACGCGAGCCTCGTCCTATAAGGTGCACCCGCTGGACGGCGCGATATTCGAACAGGTCAAGATCCTGCACCCCTTCAGCGCGGGCGGTTGGGGCGCGTGGGAGGTGGGCGCGAGGTTCAGCGTCCTCAATTTGAACAGTTCTCCCATCACCGGGGCGCCATACAGCAATATCCTTTTCAACGCCTCGGGCGGCGCCCCCGTCGCAGTCCGCCCCGTTTTCGTCGCCCTCGCCAATAGCGGCGTCGTCGGGGGCAGGGAAGAGAACCTGACCGTCGGCCTCAACTGGTATCCCGACAAAGGCGTCCGCTTCATGGCGAACTGGGTCAGGGTGATGAACTTGTCGGCGCCGTTCGCCCAGCCTTTCGTCAACGGCGCGCATCCCAATATTTTCCTGATGCGGGCCCAGGTCGACTGGTAAAAGTCCGCCCCGCGCCAGACGCTCTTCAACCGACGCCTACCCGCCCCGAGACTGCTCCGGGGCGGGTTTTTTGTGCGGCGCGCGGGTTTGCGCCGCCCACGGGACTTGAGCAAAGGCGGCGAATTGTCGCTGAAGCTCTGGCCCCGCATGCGTCGGCTGGCCTCGGGCCTCCTCCAGGCTGTCGGCGACGGCGCAGCGCCCCACCCAAACAATATTGTGCATTACGGCGCCACATGTCCGCGCAATCCCCGTAAGCCTTGCGGTCCAAGGGCGGCGCCGGACCGCGAGGCTTCGGCTCGCATTTCACCGAAAGACGATCAGCTCTCTCTCCGTCAACACAAAATCGAGTTTCTCATCGTGCGGCCCGGTCGGGACCGCATCCGCTTCCTGGCAGGCAAAAGCCAGCCCGATCGCGACCACGCTTTTGCGGGCGCGCAACGCGCCGAGCGTCGCGTCGTAGATGCCGCCGCCGTAGCCCAGCCGATGGCCCCCGCGCTCGAAAGCGGCGAGCGGCGCAAACAGAATGTCCGGTTCGCGGGCCGGCTTGTCGCCTGCCGGCTCGGACAGGCCGAAGCGGCCCTTCACCAGCTCGTCGCCCGGCGCAAAGGTGCGAAAAATCAGCGGCTGTTTCACGGCGGTCATCACCGGCAGGGCGGTGGCGATTCCTTTGGCGGCGAGCGCGTCGAGAAGAGGACGGGTGTTCAATTCGCTGCGGATAGGCCAATAGACGGAGACGACCGGGGCGTTCATCCGCTCTCTCGCCATGATCTCTTCGACGAGCGCAACCCCTCGCTCGCTGGCGCGCGCCGCGGCTTCGTGCGCCTCGTGCGGGGAGACGAGATCGCGGCGGCTGAGCGAATGGCGGCGCAGCGCCGACTTGCTGGCCGCGAGACGTTCCGCGTCGGCGAGGGTCATGCAAGAATCATGAATGCAGGAGTCATGAATGCAGGAGTCATGAATGAGCAAATCGTCGCAACGGGCAAGGTGCGGGCCGCGCAAGCCGTGGGACGACCGATCCCGGGAACCTACAACGTAGGTGGGCGCCGTGTGACCAAGCCCACGGGCGAGGTCGGGGACAGCTCCCTTGGAGATCGATAAGCCCCGGGGAATTAGGTCCGACACGCACCCCGCAGCGCCGCGCCCGCAATGTAGCCCCGGGCTCGTTCGAACGCCAGCGGCGCGTGACCAACCGCCGCCGCGCCATCAGGGGTTGGCGCCAAAAACCGGGAGAAACAGTGAGCGAGAATTGTATCGCGCGCCATGTTTATTCGGGCTTTGCGTCTGTAAACCAATTTATAAAATCTTTCCCAAGTAGATCGTGATGGTTGTCGCAGCAGATATAGAGGCATTTCAATTGGTGCTTGTGTCAGAATGTGTTATATACATTGCCAATGTTTGAGAAAGCGCTTCTCTCGCTTGCAAGAGGCACGATACGCGATGGACAGGAAAACGAGATTTCAGATCAGGCGCTACGAAAGCTTGGAAGCCATGAAGGCCGACGAGTACGCGTACTGGCGACAGCGGCCCGATCATGAACGCATCGCCGCTGTCTCCGAAATTACCAGCGAGGCTTACGGCCTGAAGGATTTGCGCCCCGATGTACCGAGACTTCAAAGAACTCTTGTCCATCTTCAACGATAACAAGGTCAAATATCTTGTCGTGGGCGGCTACGCCGTTTCTTTCCATGCCCAGCCGCGGGCGACCAGGGACTTGGATATTCTGATCAAGCCGGACGCCGAAAATGCGGCGGCGGTTTATGCGGCGCTGACAGAATTTGGAGCGCCGCTCGAAGGACTGAGGCCGGAGGATTTTATCGAACGGGGCAAGTTCTTCCGCATGGGAACGCCGCCGGTCATGGTGGACATTCTGCCGGAAATCAGTGGGGTCGATTTCGACCGCGCATGGCGACGGCGGGTCGGGGTCACGATTGACGCCGGGGCGGGGTTGAAGGCGCAATTCATTTCCGACGCCGATTTGATTGTTGCGAAACTGGCGGCGGGGCGGCCCCAAGACCTCGCCGACGTGGACGCGCTCCATAAGGCCAAAGGCGCCGACAAGGGCGGCGGCAAACCGAGGCGCGGCAAGGCGGCGAAAAATATCCCGCCGGAGCCCTGACCTCTTCTCTGCTTTGGAGCGCCTTCGGCCAGGAGCGTTCCGCGCCCCTCGCCTGCGCCTTCATCGTGATCAAATCCGTCCCCACGGCCAATATCAAAAAGTAGGAGCAGGTTCTTGTCGAAAAAGTCTGTCAACTTTTTCGCAACCTGCTCTAGAGCATTTTCCGCCGAAGTGGACGCCGGTTCGGCGAAGAAAATGCGTCAATACAAAATTCTAGAGCTTTTTCATGTTTCCATGAAACATGAAAAAGCTCTAGACCGCCGCCTGTTCTATCGCCTCGTCGTAGACCGTTTCGCCCGCTAACAGGGCGCCGCCCCGGGGCAAGCTTGCCCCTCGAATGCGTTCGATCCGCGTCAGGGTGAACAGACCGAGCGGCGGCAACAGGCGCCGTTCGATCAGCAGCATGTCGACGCGCGCGTCGATCCAGTCGCCGATAACGGCCCAAGGAAATTTCGGCCGCCAGCCGAGCTTGGTGGCGACCCGGCGGCCAATCCACGATTCTACCGCGGTGAGGGGGCTGTCCTGGGCGCTGACGTGATTGACCAGGACGATTTCGCCGCCCGGCCGCACGACGCGCGCCAGTTCATCCAGCGTCGCCTGCGGTTGCGCGACCACGGTGAGCATGTAGGGCGCGACGACGCAGGCGAAGGCGGCGTCGGGAAAAGCCAGCCTTGTCGCATCCATACGGCCGAGACCGACGACATGGGCGAGGCGCTGGCGGGCCACCCGCCCGGCGGCGCGGCGCAGCATGGGCTCCGACAGATCCGCGCCGAAAACGCGCGTATGGTCCTCGAACATCGGCAGTTCCAGCCCGGTGCCGACGCCGATGTCCAAAATGAGCCCGTCGGCGCTCGAGGCGACCGAAGCCGCCGCGCGCCGTCCCGGCCGCAACAGCGTAGCGAACAGCAGGTCATAAATCGGCGCCCAGCGGGCGTAAGCCTCTTCTACGGAGCAATTGTCCAGAGCGCGCTCGCAAGCGCAGCGGGTCTCGCGGGTTTCGCTCATCTTAACGCCCCGCGCGCCGGCAGGGAAGGCGAGGGCGCCGCGGGTTGGCGCGCTGCTCCGTAAATTGCCGGTTCGGCCGAAGCGATGAAGCCGCCGCCGAGCACGCGCGCCTCCGCTTCCTCGCCATCATAGAAGACGCAGGCTTGGCCGGGCGAGACCCCATATTCCGGAACGGCGAACACAACCTCGGCGCCATCGCCGCCGTTAGCGCGCAACAGCGCCGCAACGGGCGGACGCGTCGAGCGCACCCGCGCCATGATCTCGACGCCCGCGCCCGGCAAACTCGAAAATTCGCCGTCGCCGATCCAATTCACGTCGCGCAAGGCCACGCTGCGCGTCTCCAGCGCCGCGCGCGGTCCGACCACCACCTGCGCCTTGGCGGCGTCGAGCCGCACCACGAACAAAGGCTCGGCGAAGCGTCCGGCGGCGACGGCGCCCAGCCCGAGGCCCCGCCTCTGCCCGATCGTATAATGGATGACGCCGGCGTGGCGCCCGATCGCTCTTCCGTCGATATGGACGATGTCTCCCGGAACGGCGGCGCCCGGCGCCAAACGCTCGACCAGGTCGCTGTAGTGGCCAGTGGGGACGAAGCAGATGTCCTGGCTGTCGGGCTTCTCGGCCACGTCAAGACAAAAGCGCCGCGCCAGGTCCCGCACCTGCGGCTTGCCGAGCGAACCGAGCGGAAAGCGCAACTGCCGCAGCTGGTCTTTGGTGGTGGCGAACAGAAAATAGCTCTGGTCGCGTTGAGCGTCGCGCGCCCGATAGAGCGCGCGTCCGCCCCGGCCATCCGGGCGCGAGGAGATGTAATGGCCGGTCGCCAGCGCATCCGCGCCGAGATCCTTCGCCGTCTCGAACAGATCGGCGAATTTGATGAATTGGTTGCAGGCGACGCAAGGAACCGGCGTCTCGCCGCTGGCGTAGCTTGCGGCGAAACCGTCGATCACCTTCTCGCGGAACTGGTTCTCGTAATCCAGCACATAGTGCGGAACGCCGAGCCGCCCCGCAACGCGACGCGCATCGTGGATGTCTTGTCCCGCGCAGCAAGCGCCCTTGCGATGCGTGGCCTCGCCATGATCGTAAAGCTGCAGGGTGACGCCAATGACGTCATAGCCTTGTTCGCGCAGCAGCGCCGCGACGACGCTGGAGTCGACCCCGCCCGACATGGCCACGACGACCCGGGTTTCTCGCGCCGGCTTCGGCAAATCGAGGCTGTTGAGGAAGGAGGATGCGGCCGCCATCATCGCAAACAGTCCGAGCGCGTCTTCGCGCAATACGCAACGCGGACGACTGGCCGCGCAAAATTCCGGGCGCCGATATTTAGACCATTATCCTGGCTGCGACGCAAATCCGCTCGAGACCACTTAGCGGTCCAGATAGAACGCCGGCCGTCCGTTGCAAGATCGCTTTTTTTGCGAGGGTGCCACAGCTGCGGCGTCAAAGCTCGCGCGTGCGTCCAAAAGTCTCTTGAAATCAGCCTGGAACAAAGTTTGTCGGCATGTTCTGGCCGTATTGTTCGTGGGGCGCATCGCTGCTAATAGGCCGCGAGGCTTTTGGGCGAGGGCGATTCCATGAAGGCGATGAAAATTCTCGCGGGCAACTCCAATCGGGCGCTCGCCGAAACGATCGCCGCCTATCTCGGCATTCCGCTGTGCCGGGCGCATGTCCGGCGTTTTGCCGACATGGAGATATTCGTCGAGATTTTGGAGAATGTGCGCGGGCAGGATGCGTTCGTCGTTCAATCTGCCTCGGCGCCGGCCAACGATCACCTGATGGAGCTGCTCATCATGATCGACGCGCTGCGGCGGGCTTCCGCGCGCCGCATCACCGCCGTTTTGCCCTATTTCGGTTATGCGCGGCAGGACCGCAAGCAAGGTCCGCGCACGCCGATTTCGGCCAAGCTGGTCGCCAATCTGATTACCCGGGCCGGCGCCGACCGCGTGCTTACGGTCGATCTGCACGCCGGGCAGATACAAGGGTTCTTCGACATTCCGACCGACAATCTGTACGCCGCGCCGGTCATGGTCGCCGACATCAAGGAACGGCAAAATCAGCAGGACGTGACGGTGATTTCGCCCGACGTCGGCGGCGTCGTGCGCGCCAGGGCGCTGGCCAAGCGCATCGATGCGCCGCTCGCCATCGTCGACAAGCGGCGCGAGCGCGCCGGCGAATCCGAGGTGATGCACATCATCGGCGACGTGGCCGGCCGCAACTGCATTCTGATTGACGACATCGTCGATTCCGGCGGCACCCTGTGCAACGCCGCCGAGGCTTTGCTGGCCGAGGGCGCCAATTCCGTGTCCGCTTATATCACGCACGGCGTGCTGTCGGGCGCGGCCGCCGGCCGCATCGCGGCGTCGAAGCTTAAGGAACTCGTGGTCACCGATACGATTGAGCCGACCGGCGCCGTCCAGGCGGCGACGAACATTCGCGTCATTCCGATCGGACCCTTGCTCGGCGAGGCGATCGCCCGCACCGCGAAGGAAGAGAGCGTGTCGAGCCTGTTCGATTGAAGGGCGTGGCGATTTGGCGCGCCGCGCGCTTTCAGCGCGAAAACGGATCGATCAGCGGCACGTCGAGCCCCTCGAAATCCTTGCCGTTGCGCGTGACGAGCGGCACGCCCTTGGCGAGCGCCGTCGCCGCGATCAGCGAGTCGCCGACAGTCAGGACGCGTCCCCCAACTCTCGCATAGGCGCGCAGACGGCCCGCCGTCTCGGCAATTCCCAAATCGACGGGGATGGCTCTCGGCCCGAAGCGATCGCGTATCGCCGCCAGAAAGGCCGACAGGCGGAGCTTTTGTTCGTGGTTCGCCGCTTCGAATCCATAGCTCAGTTCGTGAAAAAGAACGACGCTCACGAGAACTCTGGGCGTCGCCTCGACGAAGGCGACAACGCGCGCGTCGGGCCGCTTGCGGCTCAGCTCGGATATGACGTTGGTGTCGAACAGCGCCGCGTTCGGCATGGGGTCATTCTTCGAATTGAAGTGCGGCGCGATCCTCGCCTCGCTTCGGAAGCGGAATATCGAACCCGACGCGCCCCGCGACGTCGACCAGCCAGCGCCCGTCATGGGGCGACATGGCCTCCTCGTAAGTCTCCGCCGAGATGACCACGCAAGGATTTTGCGCGCCGATGACCTGCGGCTCGCCCGCCCGAGCGCGCCGAAGAATTTCCGACAGTTCCGCTTTCGCCTTCGCGACCGACCACATTTCTTGCCTCCGAGGTTTAATCTGGACTAGTGTGGACTAGTCTGTGCATGAGTCAAGCTCCCACGCGGGCTCAACGTCCTGGCGCTCGCGCGCCAAATTTCCCGTCGCCGGCGCGGGGCAAGGGGTCCGGGACGCCTCGGCTCCGTTTCGGCCGTGGCGAAAAAAAGCAGCGCTTTGGATATGCGTGATTTTTGTTGCTACAATAATTTGAGCGATTTATTGTAGTAGCGAAAATTCAATGCCGATCGAGTTTGATCCCGCCAAGCGCTGCGCCACTCTCGAGCACAGAGGACTCGACATAGCGCGAGCGGGCGAGGTTTTCGCCGGCCCCACCCTGACGGTCGAGGACGACCGCCGCGATTATGGCGAGGATCGCTTCATCTCGATCGGTTTTCTGGACGGCCGGATGGTCGTCCTGGTTTGGACGAGGCGCAGCGGCGCGCGCCGCATCATCTCGATGAGGAAAGCCAATGACCGCGAACAAGTCCTCTACGGCCCCCGATTTCACGGATGACGCCCCGGACCTGTCGGCCCCGGAATGGCGCGAGAAATTCGCCGCCGCCCCCGTCCGCCGGGGCCGCCCGCTCGCGCCGACGCGCAAGGTTTCGACGACGATCCGGCTCGACCCCGATATTCTGGAAGCCTTCCGCGCGGCGGGCGAAGGCTGGCAGTCGCGCATCAACGCCGCGCTGCGGGAATATCTCGAAAAACGCGCGCGGTCGTGAGGGAGAAGCGTGCGAGGGGCGCAATTTGTTCGTCTCGGGGAGTCGAAATTTCGCAATTGGTATGCTGTCACCGTAATTTATCGTAATTCATCGTCTTCATTCGCGATCTCGACGACGTGAAAGAGCGCCTCGACGGCGCGCGGCGCATCTTGCGTACGCTGGTGTCGATCGCCGAGAAGAAGGCCGCGTGAGCGATGATGTCGCGGGACGGATGGTCGATCGTAAAGACTTCGCCCGGAACCCTGTGGAGCGCTTCGCGGTTTCTCGGCGGCGTCGCCGTCGAGCTTTTGAAGCCCGCTGCGATCTTCGAACAATAAGGTGAAATCAAATGGCGCGCCACGGTCGATGAAGATGGGCAATATTGCTTCGCTGTGCCGCTATGAGGCCGGAACCGGTGCGGCGCTCCAGTCGCCGCAAATGCGACGGACCGGGTTTCTGTGCGACGCTTCCATGCCAATCCGCGATGTCGGCGACGCCCAAGGGATGTCCGCAAAAGCTATAACTTTCGTTCAGGAGGGGCGTCGCGTCATTGTGAAGGGGGCCGGGGGCGTAGGGTAGGCCCAAAAATTCACTCGCCGGCCGTTGCTATCCTGCTGAGAAACCGGAATATGAAATTTCCGAAATTGTGGTCAGGGGCCCAACGTGATCGAGCCTTCTGTTCATGCCACTCCTATGGAGGCGGCTGCTATTCGTGCTCTCTCAAAGGCAGAGGCGTCTCTTCTTTTGCAACTTGGCCGCCTCGTCCGTGACGACTTCGGGACTTATCGTTTGCGCGGCTCGGTGCCGGACGAAATTATCTCCGATCAAGAAGATTTCGAAGCCTCTCGTTTCGTCGAGGAAACCGAAGCCATCTCGCTTCACGCGCTTTCCGACGACAAAATTCGCAATCTTTGGTGCAAGGGCTTACTCGTAAAAGATTGCACCGGCTTTCGCTTCATCGACCCTCCGAAGCCGAAGCCGAAGCTTTGGGAGAAAATTTCACTAGTCGCTTCCCTGGCCGGGACTGCGGCGTTTTTGATCGGACTTGGCGGCCTCGCTATAGTCGGTTTCGGGGAGGCTATCGTCGAGACCCTAGTCAAGCTGAGGCACTTGCGGCTTGGCGATATCGCGGAAATAATTTCCATGGGCATTGCCTTCATCGCTCTTTCCGCCGGATGTTGGTGGCTCATGGAGGGGCGGCGACGCTAATGCGTAAACCCATCCTAGCTTTGGACTGCGCCTTGGCCAGCAGTGTTCGAAAAAATGACTGATTTTGTGGAGGAAAAGGACTGCCTGTTGTGCGGCAAAATAGTGCCCGCCGAGCGAGAGGCGTTTCGCGCCAGTCTCGACAGAATGCCGCTAGACGAGCCCGTCTGCGACGCGTGTCTAGTAGCGTTCTGGCGGAACTTGGGGCTACCCGTCAGCGATACCGATGAGCCGGAACCGACCCCGCATTGACGCCCCCGCGGTTGCTAATTGGTAGCTAAAGTGACCCAGCCCTGAGCCCGCATGCAGTTTTCAATAGTCTTCCCAACCATTGCGGTATGGAATAAGTTGTCACCCATGGAGCCGTTCCCGGTGGTCGGGACCATTGCGGCTTGAACACGGCATCCGGCAATGGCGCGTTGATAGTCTTCGTCTGAAGCGCTATCCTTGGTGTACTTCGCAGAGGCACACCCTGTTAGCAACAACATCGTCCAGAGGATGAATCGTTTGATCATTGTATCCCTATTTTTTAGGCGATGATCTCGATCTCACCCGACTTCACGAAGCGCAACACCTCGGAATCCATTGACGATATACCGCCAATTACAATTTGAACAGCGGTCATATGTTCCGGGTCGCCTGCCGAATCAACATAGCCTTCATAGTCCCCCTTTGCGACAAGGTGGCCGTTCGCCAATCGCACATCGTCTCCGACAACGCGCAGTCTCACACTTGCGGTCCTTGTTTCCATGATGCTCCTTTTTTGAGCTAGGTGCTTGCGCCGTTCTTTATCCTGCGGCGATCGTATGTCCATGCGGCGCTTTGTCGCCACAGGCAAGCAGCGTGAGGAGAATTCAGATGATGTTGCAGCGCATGAAGAACAACATCGATGCCAGCTGTGAGAAAGAATCACTTGACTGGACTTGGTCTCACAACGAGGCGTCAATCGATTTCCCAAAATTCGGCAATGGGACAGAACGGCACAGCGATTTCCGTGTCACCCTGACCTGGCGGGATATTGAGGAAATCATGAAAGCTATGGCCAACAAAAATCACGAAGGGGCGTTGCGCGCTCAGAGGGCATTACACCTTGCCAATGCGATCGAAGACCTCTTCAGAAATTCAAACTGACCTACTACCTGCGGCTTGCAAAAGATATTTGCAAAAATGCTGAGCCATTGATTTTCATAGAACTTTTTTATGCAAAAGTTTTGTGCGAAACAACGAGCGCAAAATCGGTCGCTTCGCCCAACACGCCACCGGCGGCGGTTCGCACCGTCCTCCAGCCGCACACCGCATTGGGCTTGCCCAAGCCTCGCGCCGGCTGCGAGAAGGCGCCGCATGATACAAACCATCGACATGCGCGAGCCCGTCCCGTCCCGCTTCAATGTCGCCCGTTACTGCCTCGCCGAAAACGCGCGGCGGCGTCCCAAGGCCATCGCGCTGACCGTCGTCGGCGACGAGCATGAGCAGCGCTGGACGCATGGCGAACTCGATCTGAAGGTGCGCCGGCTCGCGGCGGGCTTTCGCTCGCTTGGGCTTCCTCCCGGCTCGCGCGTGATGATCCGCATGGGCAATGAGGCGAATGCGGCGCTTTGCTATTTCGCGGCGATAGCGGCGGGCCATGTGGCGCTGCTCGCCTCCTCGCAGATCACCTTCGAAGAGGCTGATTTTCTGTTGCGCGACTGCAGCGCCGGCATCCTCGTGCTTGGGCGCGCGTTCGAAAACGAAGGTCACAACGCGCCAGGAGTCGCCGTCCTGCGCGGCGCCGATCTCGACCGCCTCGCCGAATTCGATCCGATCGCCGATTACGCGGACACGAGCGCGGAAAGTCCCGCCTATCTCGTCTATACGTCGGGCACGACGAGCCGGCCCAAAGGCGTGCTGCATGCGCAGCGCGCGGCGTGGGGCCGCCGGCCGATGCACGCGCATTGGATGGGATTGGAGCCCTCCGACGTGGTGCTGCACGCCGGCGCGATCAACTGGACGTATACGCTCGGCGTCGGGATCGTCGACCCGCTGGCGAAGGGCGCCTCCGCTATCCTCTATAACGGCCGTCCCGATCCGGCCATCTGGCCGCGCCTCGTCGCGCGTTACAACGCGACGATCTTCGCCGCCGTGCCGGGCGTCTATCGGCAAATCCTGAAATATGGCGCCCCCGAAAGTTGCGATCTCTCGAGCCTGAGGCATTGCCTGAGCGCCGGCGCCGCGCTCGCGCCGAGCCTTTACGAGGAGTGGCGCGCAAGGACCGGAACGGAACTGTTCGAAGCCTTCGGCATGAGCGAAATCTCGACCTTCGTCTCCAGCGGGCCGACGGTTCCGGTGCGTCCTGGCTCGCCCGGACGCCCGCAGCCGGGCCGGCGCGTCGCGGTTCTGCCGCGCGAGGGCGGAACCGAGCCGCTGCGGCCGGGCGAGACCGGCCTGCTCGCCGTTCACCGCAGCGAACCCGGCCTGATGCTGCGTTATTGGAACCGGCCGGCGGAAGAAGCGGCAGCCTTGCGTGGCGACTGGTTCGTCTCGGCCGATCTCGTCGCGTTCGACGACGACGGCTATGTCTGGCATCACGGACGCAATGACGAGATCATGAATGCGCAAGGCTATCGCGTATCGCCCGCCGAGGTCGAACACTGCCTCATGCGTTGTGAGGGCGTGCTGGACGCCGCCGTCGCCGAGCGCATGGGGCGGGGCGAGACCATCATCAAGGCGTTTGTCGTGATGCGCGACGGCGCGGCGGCGAGCGACGGCGCGATCATCGGCCATTGCCGCCAGCATCTCGCCGCCTACAAATGTCCGCGCGTCGTCGCCTTTCTCGACGCGCTGCCGCGCAACAGGAACGGCAAGTTGGATCGCGCCCGACTGCCACAGTAGGTTGGAGTCTTGCTGCGAGCCTGAAGGCTCGCGTCGATTCCTTCGCACGGACGCCAACACCCTCTCGGACCGAAGTCGGCTGTTGCCGACTTCGGCATTTGATGCGCAAACCGGGAATGCCCGGTTTGCGAGGGAGAGGGGCGCGCGAACCGAAGCCATCAACCGGATTTCGTATTACACCAACGATTCGATCGGCGATTACTTCTTATAACCGCAGGCATGATACAGAAACCGCGCATGAAACGCTTCGCCCCGATTCTCGCAATTCCCGTCGTCGCCGGCCTTGCCGCCCTCTCCTGGTCTTTTTACGCAAGCGGCGGCGATCCGGGAAACAACGTCTACCTCGGCTATGTCGAGGGCGATCTCTTGTTCATCGGCCCCAATGAGGGCGAGCGGCTCGACAAGCTGGCCGTGGAGGTCGGCAAGATTGTCGCGCCGGGCGACGCGCTGTTCTCGATGGCGACCCCCTTGCTCGATGGGCAGCGCGCCGAGGCCGCCGGCCGCCTCGAGCAAATGACGGCGCAATTCGAGAATTTGAAAGCGTCGCTGAACCGGCCGGAGCAGATCGCCGTGTTGCGGGCCGCCGTGGATCGCGCCCAGGCCGCGCTCGTTCTCTCCAGCAACGAGTTGCAGCGCAAGACGACGCTGTTTGCGCACGGCGACGCCACCAAGGCCGCCCTCGACCAAGCGTCCATGGCGCATGACCGGGACAAGGCCTCGCTCGAGGAGGCCAAGCGGCAGGTCGAGGCGGCGCGGCTGGCCGGCCGCAGCCACGAAATCGGCGCCGCCGAAGCCGCGATCCTGCAAGCGCGCGCGCAGCTTTCTCAGATCGACATCCGCATCGCCCGGCAGAGCGTGACGGCGCCCGCCGCCGGCGTCATCCAGGACGTCTACTTTCGTCCCGGCGAGATGGTGAATGCCGGCCAGCCTGTGCTGTCGCTGTTGCCGCCCGAAAACCGCAAGGTGCGTTTTTATGTCCCGGAGCCGCAACTCGCCGCGTTCAAGCTCGGCGAGCGCGTGAAAGTCGCCTGCGACGGCTGCGCGGACGGGCTGTGGGGCCGCATTTCCTTTATGGCGGCGCGGGAGGAATTCACGCCGCCGGTCATTTTCAGCGACCAGGAACGCAACAAGCTTGTTTTCAAGCTCGAGGCGAAACTCGAGCAGGACGCGAGAAATCTGCCGCTCGGCCTGCCGGTCTCCATTCGCCTGTGGCAAAAAAATGGAGGCGGCGGCGAATGACGGCGCCCGACATCGCCATCGAAGCCGAAGGCCTGACCAAATCCTTCGACGGCAAGAAGGTCGTCGACAATCTGTCGCTGCGCGTGCAGCGCGGCCGCATCCACGGTTTTCTCGGGCCCAACGGCAGCGGCAAGACCACGACGATCCGCATGTTGTGCGGTCTGCTTACCCCGGATTCGGGGCGCGGCTCGTGCCTTGGTTACGATATCCGCACGCAGCAAGATCAGATCAAGCGCAAAGTCGGCTATATGACGCAGCGTTTCTCGCTTTATAGCGATCTCACGGTCCGCGAGAATCTGGAGTTCATCGCCCGCATCTATGATCTTGAGACTCCCGAGCGCGCCGCAACGGAGGCCATCCGTCGGCTGGACTTGGAGAGCCATGCCGAGCAGCTCGCCGGCGAACTCTCCGGCGGTTGGAAACAGAGATTGGCGCTCGGCGCCTGCATTCTCCCCAATCCTGCCTTGCTGCTCCTCGACGAGCCGACCGCCGGCGTCGATCCCAAAGCGCGGCGCGACTTCTGGGACGAAATCCACCATCTCGCCAGCCAAGGGCTCACCGTGCTCGTCTCCACCCATTACATGGACGAAGCCGAACGCTGTCACGAGATCGCCTATATCGCCGAGGGCCGCCTGCTTGCGCAGGGACTCATCGCCGAGATTGTCGCGAAATCGGGTCTTTCGACCTATGTCGTAACGGGACCTGGCTTGGACGAACTTGCCGACCGTCTCAAGACCACGGCCGGCGTCGACATGGTCGCGCCCTTCGGCGCCGCCCTCCACGTCGCAGGCCGCGACGCCGCCCGCCTCGCCGAAATCGCCCGCGACCTCGGCAAGGACGCGCCGCAGGCGTGGGTTCCTGATGCGGCGACGCTCGAGGATGTGTTCATCGATCTCATGAGTCATTTGGAGCGAGGTCCCGATGTCGGACGCGCGTGACGCCGCCGGGACCAAAACTGCGCACATCGCCGCGGCCTTCGAGGCGTCGCTGCGCCGCATGCGCGCCATATTCGTCAAGGAATTCATCCAATTGCGGCGCGATCGCGTGACTTTCGCGATGATCGTCGGCATTCCGTTGATCCAGCTCCTGCTGTTTGGCTTTGCGATCAACACGGACCCCAAGCATCTGCCGACCGCCTTGCTCGTGCAAGACGACGGGCCGCTGGCGCGATCGCTGGTCGCCGCGCTGCGCGCCACCGATTATTTCGACATCGAAGCCATGGCTGCGGGCGAAGCGGACGCCGATCGGCTCATCCTCTCGAACAAGGCGCAGTTCGTCATCGACATCCCGCCCGATTTCGACCGCCGTCTCATCCGCGGCGAAAAACCGCCGCTGCTGGTCGTCGCCGACGCCACCGACCCGACCGCGACGAGCGGCGCCATCGCCGCCGTGATCGGCGCCGCGAACACTGCGCTCGATCGCGAACTCAAAGGGCCGCTGGCGCATCTGGCGCAAAGCGCGCCGCCGTTCGAATTGCGCATCCAGCGACGCTACAATCCGGCCGGCGAAACGCGGCGCAACATCGTGCCGGGATTGATCGGCACCATCCTCACCATGACCATGCTGATCTACACGGGCCTGTCCGTCACCCGCGAACTCGAGCGCGGAACCATGGAAGCGCTGCTCGCCATGCCGGTGCGCCCAACCGAAATCATGCTGGGCAAAATATCGCCTTATGTCGTCGTCGGCGCCGTGCAGATGGCGACGATCCTGATCGTCGCCACGTTGCTGTTCGGCGTGCCGGTCGTCGGCTCGCTGTGGCTGCTCGTTCCACTCGCCCTCTTGTTCATTATCGCCAATCTTTCGGTCGGCTACACATTCTCGACGGTCGCCGTCAATCAACTGCAGGCCATCCAGCTCACTTTCTTCTTCTTCCTGCCGAGCATATTGTTGTCCGGCTTCATGTTTCCGTTTCGCGGCATGCCGGTGTGGGCGCAATATCTGGGCGAATGCCTGCCGCTCACCCATTTTCTGCGCATCGTGCGGTCGGTCATGCTGAAGGGATCGGGCTTCGGCGATCTCGCCGTCGACACGGGCGCGCTCGCCCTCTTTACGCTCGTCGCCATGAGCATTGCGATCGCCCGCTTTAGACAGACGCTGGATTAAGTTCTATGGGGGTTTTTCAGACATTGGACGTTCTATGACCACGCCGATCAGCGCCGAGACATTCCGCCGCCGGCTCGACGAGGCCGCCGAGGCGACCGAGTCCGAGTTGCAAACGCTGTTGTTGGCGCAGCCGCTCGCCGGCGAGACGGCGCGCCCACAGCGCCTGCTCGCGGCGATGCGTTACGCCTCGCTCGGCGGCGGCAAACGGCTGCGCCCGTTTCTCGTCATCGAATCGGCGCGTCTGTTCGGCGTCATCGGCGCCGGCGCCTTGCGCACGGCCGCGGCGCTCGAAATGATCCATTGCTATTCGCTGGCGCACGACGATCTGCCGGCGATGGACGACGACGATCTGCGGCGCGGACGCCCGACCGTGCACAAGGCCTTCGACGAGGCGACCGCCATTCTCGCCGGCGATGGCCTGCTCACCTATGCCTTCGATGTTATCGCCGATCCCGCGACCCATGCCGACGCGGAAGTTAGAGCAGGACTCGTGCTCGCCCTGGCGCGGGCGGCGGGCCTGGGCGGCATGGTGGGCGGCCAGGCGCTGGACCTTGAAGCCGAAACAGCCGGCGCGCCGTTGGCGCTCGAGGAAATCTTGCGCCTCCAAGCGATGAAGACTGGCGCGCTGCTGCGCTTTGCCGTCGACGCCGGCGCCATTCTCGGCGGCGCCTCCGCCGCGGCGGCCGCGGCGCTGACGCGCTACGGCGCGGCGCTCGGCGCCGCCTTCCAGATCGCCGACGACATTTTGGATGCCGAAGGCGACGCCGCGGCGCTCGGCAAGCGCGCCGGCAAGGACGCCGGGCGCAACAAAGCGACCTTGATCGGCGCCTTGGGGCTCGACGCGGCGCGCGCCCGCCGCGATTCTTTGGTGCAGGAAGCGATCGGGGCGCTGGCGACGATCGGCGGGGGCGGCGCGACGGACGTGCTCGCGGAAGCCGCGCGTTTCGTCGCCGCGCGCCGCAACTGAGCGGAAAACAACATGAGCGGCGCGGGAGAACAGGCACCCCCTATCCACGGCAAGCGGCGCCCGCTGCCGCTGCGCATCGTGCGGGCGCACCCGCGTCTGTTCATCTGCGCCGCCGTCGGCGCGCTATTCGGCCTCGTCCTGCCGCAAGAGTGGCGCGACGTGACGCGCGCGCTCATCGCCTGGAACGCAGCGGTGCTGCTCTACCTTGCGCTATCGGCGCGCCTCATCGCCCGCTCGACCCATGAATCGATCCGCCGGCGCGCGCAATTCCAGGACGAAGGGCGCCTCGTCATTCTATTTCTGGCCACGGCGACGGCCTGCGCATCGATGGGCGCGATCGTCGCCGAGCTCGGCCCAGTCAAGAATCTGACCGGCTGGTCGCGGACGGGTCACCTGGGACTGACCATCCTCACCGTGCTCGATTCCTGGCTGTTCATCCATCTGACGTTCGCGTTTCATTATGCGCATGAATATTATCTCGAACGAGCGAGCGCGCCGGACAAGAGGCCAGAGCAGCGCGGCGGCCTGATCTTTCCTGGAACGGAGCTGCCGCATTACGGCGATTTTCTCTACTTCGCCTATGTCATCGGCGTCGCCACGCAAACCGCCGATGTTTCGACCTCGTCGCGAACGATGCGGGCGATCGCCCTCGTCCACGGGGTCCTGGCCTTTTTCTACAATACGGCGATCCTGGCGTTGACGGTGAACATCGCGTCGGGGTTCGTTTGAGCGCCCCCTCCCCAACCCTCCCCCGCTACGCGGGAGAGGGAGCAGATTCGGGGCTTGGATAAATCCGTTGCCCAATGCCGATCGTTTGCGTCCCCTCTCCCGCGAAGCGGGGGAGGGACAGGGAGGGGGGCTCACCCTCCGACCACGGTGGTGAAAACCTGGCCGCCGCGCGCCAGCGTGATTTTCCAATAATTGCGCTTGCCGCTCGTCGCCTGCTCCATGTCGCGCGTCGAGCCGATCTTCGCGTCGTTGATCGCCAAAACGACATCGCCCTTTTGCAAATTCATCTGGGCGGCGACGGAGCCGTCCTCCACATCCGTGATGACGACGCCGGACGCCGCCACTCCCTGAACCGACAATTCCTCGACGACGGCGGGCGAAAGATTGACCAGCGTCGCGCCCGTGAAGGGCGACGGTCCCTTGATCGTCACAGGTTCGCGCGGCGGCGTCTCGGGCGCCGGCGCCAGACGTATCTGCGCGGCGATCTTCTTGCTGCCGCGCAACAGGCCGATCGTGGCGGAGCCGCCCAACGGCTTGGTGGCGAGCCGGTAGCCGACCGCCTCGGGATCGTCGGCGGCTTGGCCGTCGACGGAAACGATCACATCGCCGCGCTTGACGCCCGCTTGCGCCGCCGGCCCTTTGCCGTCGATATCGGCGATGAGCGCTCCGGCCGGCCGCTCGAGCCCCAAACTGTCGGCGATCTCCTTGGACAGCGTCTGCAAGGTCGCGCCGAGCCACGGCCGCCTGACCTGCTTGCCGCCGCCCTTCGCGGCGGCGATCACGACTTTCACCATATTGACCGGGATGGCGAAGCCGATGCCCACCGATCCGCCCGATTTGGAGAAGATCGCCGAATTGATGCCGACCACGCGCGCGTTCATATCGACCAGCGGTCCGCCGGAATTGCCTGGATTGATGGCGGCGTCGGTCTGAATGAAGAAGCCGTAGTCGGAAATGCCGACGTGCGTTCGCGCCAGCGCCGAGACGATTCCTTGCGTCACCGTCTGCCCGACGCCGAACGGATTGCCGATGGCCAGCGTCAAATCGCCCACTTCGAGGGCGTCCGAATCGCCGAGCTCGGCGACCGGAAAATTCGTTCCTTCGTCGAGCTTTAAGACGGCGAGATCGGTGCGCGGATCGCGCAACGCGATTGTGGCCGCGATCTCCCGCTTGTCGGCGAGCGCGACCTTCACGTCCGTCATGCCCTCGATGACATGGTGGTTGGTCACCACCAGACCGGAGGCGTCGACCAGCACGCCCGACCCCAAGGATTGCGCCGTGCCCCGACCAAACCGGCCGCCGCCGCCGAAGAAGCGCCGGAAGATCGGATCATCGAACAAAGGATTGGCGCGTTCGACGCGCGACGCGAAGACGTTGACGACGGCAGGCGCCGCCTTCTTCACGACCGGCGAGAACGAGAGGACGACGTCAGCGCGCGATTGCGGAACGACGCGCTCTTGCGCGGCTTGCAAGCCCTGCGCGTGGGCGGGAGGCGGCGCGAGCAACGCCGAACTCGCGCAACCAAGCCAAACGAACGCGCCGAACGCCAGGGGGCGCCTCATCATGGGCATCCTCGTGAGCCATATAATACCGAGCGAAAAATATTTACCCGTCATGCCCGCGCTTGTCGCGGGCATCCACGCCGATAAGCTCCGACGCGTCCCGAAGCAGAGGTGGGACATTTCAGCTTCCTTACGAAGATTCCCTGTTGCGTCCCGGCGTGGATGGCCGGGACAAGCCCGGCCATGACGCGCTGAGGGGTCAAAATTCTGCGCCGCCCGTATAAGCGCCCAATACGATGCCGGTAAGGACGTTTACAAGAGGATTAGTCGTGAAAATGCTTATCCCGCGCAATCCGCGCGTTCTCGGTTTCGCCGAATCGTCCCAAGCGTGTGGACGGCTCGCTGTGGACAGCCCGCGTGACCCGATCGCCGCTTCATGGCATAAAGCCTTTATGGCTGCGACGATTCGAAATGCGTTCGACCCCGGCTTTGGCGTCTATGTGCACTGGCCGTTTTGCCTGTCGAAATGCCCCTACTGCGATTTCAACAGCCACGTCCGCCGTGGCGAGGTCGACGAAGACCGCTTCGTCGACGCCTTTCGCGCCGAGATCAAGCACCGCGCGGCGCTGGCCCCGAGGCGCGAGGTTCGCTCGGTGTTCTTCGGCGGCGGCACGCCTTCGCTGATGGCGCCCGCCGCCGCCGAGGCGATCCTTGCCGCCATCGCCGATCATTGGCGGTTGGCCAAAGACGTCGAAATCACCCTCGAGGCCAATCCCACCAGCGTCGAGGCCGCTCGCTTCAGGGGCTTCAAGGCCGCCGGCGTCAACCGCGTCTCGCTCGGCGTTCAGGCTTTGAACGACATCGAATTGCGGGCGCTGGGGCGCCAGCATTCGGTCGCCGAGGCGCTCGCCGCGCTGGAGACTGCCAATTCCGTGTTTGCGCGCGTCTCCTTCGATCTCATCTACGCGCGGCCGCGCCAGACGCCTTCCGCCTGGCGCAAGGAGCTGGAGCTGGCGCTCGCCCGCGCTCCCGAGCACGTCTCGCTCTATCAGCTGACCATCGAGCCCGACACCATGTTCGAGCGCATGTTCAAGGCCGGCAAACTGGAGCTTCCCGACGCCGACGCGCAGCGCGCCCTGTGGGACGTGACGCAGGAGGCGACCGCCAAGGCGGGGCTTCCAGCCTACGAGGTGTCGAATCACGCGCGGCCCGGCGCCGAATGCCGGCACAATCTCGTCTATTGGCGCTATGGCGAATACGCCGGCGTCGGCCCCGGTGCGCACGGACGGTTGGCGACGAAGCACGGGCGACGGGCGCAGGCGGCGGAGCGCCACCCCGAAATGTGGCTCACCGTCGTCGAGACCGAAGGCCATGGGCTGGTCGAGGACGAATTGCTGTCGGCCGAGCAGGAGGGCGACGAGTTCCTGCTGATGGGCTTGCGCCTGCGCGAGGGCGTCGACCCGGCGCGCTATTTGGCGCTGACCGGCAAGAAGCTCGCCCCCTCGCGCATCGCCGAGCTGATCGGCGACGGCCTCATCGAATATGCGCGCGACCAACGGCTGCGGGTCAGCTCGGAGGGCTTTCCGGTGCTCGATGCGGTGGTCGCCGATCTCGCGGCGTAAGGCGGGTTTGGCGGCGCGAACACCCCTCTCCCAGAGGGCGCGAACACCCTCTCCCAGAGGGAGAGGGTCGGTCCGAAGGACCGGGGTGAGGGGTAACAATCTCTCCGGTTTCGCATGAGCGCAAAACGACCAAGGCCGCAACCCCTCACCCGGCTGCTCCGCAGCCACCCTCTCCCTCTGGGAGAGGGTTGGGCGCGCCCCTAGGTGTTGCCGATATGCCACGGCGGCAAACAAAATGACCTGCGTGCGGACTGTTCGTCGCATCTTTCGTTGACGCCGCTACGCCCGTGGTCGTATCTCTTGGACGATCAGCTTAAGACTATTCCCTCCCCTGCCGTATGGAGTTTTTGGCGGTTGGGGCGGGCATTCCCGGCTAGGTTCACGGTTAACTGACCAACGAGGCGCATCATGAAGCTTGTTCCCGCCGCCGCCGCCATCGCGCTGGCTTTCTCCGCCACATCGGCGCTCGCCGCCGATCTTCCCAACCGCAAGGGTCCGCCAATCTATGTTGCGCCGGTGGCGTTCAGCTGGACGAGCTGCTACGCCGGCATCAACGTCGGCGTCGGCTTCGGCAATGACGACCGGGAGACCGGCTCGCAGCTCCTTGTTGTCGCCGCTGGCAGCGGGAGCGCAGCGTGGTCGCTGCCCAACAATTTTGACGTCGGCATTGTCGGCGGCGGCCAGCTCGGCTGCAATTACCAGTTCTCGCCTTGGCTCGTAGTCGGCGTGGAAGCCGACATGCAGGGGACCAATCTCGACACCAGCGCCGTCGGCGCGGCGGGTCTCGCGACCACCCCTGGCGTCGCCCCCTTCGCCACCAACTTCAACTCGAACAACTTCGTTGACTGGTTCGGCACCGATCGCGTCCGCATCGGTATCGTCCCTCCAATGTTTGATTCTCGCTTGATGTTGTATGGGACCGGCGGTTTCGCTTATGGCCGGGTGACGAGTCGCTTCTCCAAGGTCGACTTCAACGTGCCGACCACCGGATCCGTTTTCGGAAACACCGTCATCAGCGACGTCGAACTTGGCTGGGCGGCCGGCGGCGGCGTCGAATGGGCGCCGGCCATGCTGCCGAACGTGTCGGTGAACCTCGACTATCTGTTCGTCGATCTCGGCAGCAGGACGTTTGTGGTGCCAGGGGTCATCCAAACTGGCGCAGCGTTCGGGACTCCCTCGGTTTTCACGGCCTTTGATAATGTTCCGACCCGCTTCCATACGGTTCGCGCGACCGTCAACTATCACGTGAACCTGTTTGGCCCGGGTCCGATCGCCGCCAGTTTTTGATCGGTTTTAAGACGTGATCGAATCGAAGCCCGGCCCATGCGGCCGGGCTTTTCAGTTGGGGATGAGGCGGCATTGAACTCTTCTCCCGTGAAACGGGAGAAGGTGGCCCTCGCGTCAGCGAGGGTCGGATGAGGGCCGGCGCCGCTGCGCGAGCCCAACGGCCCTCATCCGACCCGGCTTCGCCGGGCCACCTTCTCCCGCGTCGCGGGAGAAGGGTTTGCGCCCAGCCGATCCGCTTGCAATTGCGTGAAATTTCGTGTGCGACAGATATCAGGCGTTCCCCACGTGATTTGCGCTGATGTCTCGATCTTCACATTTTCTCGACATGAAACGGCGCGGCGAGAAGATCGCCGTGCTCACCGCCTATGACGCTCCGACCGCCAAGGCCGAGGTCGAGGCCGGGATCGACATCGTCCTGGTCGGCGACAGCGTCGGCACCAATATGCTGGGCTACGCGCACGAGCGCGAGGTGACGCTCGAGGATATGGTCCATCATATCGGCGCGGTGCGCCGCGGCGCGCCGCGGGCCTACATCATCGGCGATTTTCCCTATGCCAGTTACGAGACGCCCCAGCAGGCGCTCGCCAGCGCCGAACGGCTGCGCCGCGCCGGCGCCGACTGCGTGAAATTCGAGGGCGCGCGGCCGGAGCTGGTGCGCGCGCTGGTTGGCGCGGGTTTTGAGGCATGCGGTCATCTCGGGCTCGAATCGCAGCATCAGGCGGTGAAGCGCCGCCAGGGCAAAAGCAACGAGGCGGCGCGCCAATTGCTCGCCGACGCCGAGGCGCTCGACGCGGCCGGTCAGAGTTTTCTGGTGCTGGAGCTGGTGCCGGAGGAACTCGCCGCGCGCATCACCGCTAGCGTCAGAGCCCCCACCATCGGCATCGGCGCCGGCGGCGCGACCGATGGGCAGGTTCTGGTCGTTGCCGACCTCGTCGGCCTCGGCGAGCGCGACTTCAAGCACAATCGCCGTTACGCGGAGATCGGCAAGAGCCTGCGCTCGGCCGTCGCCGCCTACGTGCAAGACGTGCGCGAACGGCGCTTCCCCGGACCGGAACATGCGTTCCATATGGCCCCCGAAGAACGGGCGGCATTCGAAAAAGGGTGAAACTGTCCCCGTCTCCCTTCGCGGCTCAAGCTTCCGCGGGCGCGCCGTCGGTCAAGTCCGTTTGGCTGAAGTCATTGCCTTTGAACAGGATCGGAAACCCGCCGGCTTTCGCGACGGCGTAGCCGAAGCAATCGCCCATGTTCAGCGCCGCTTTGTGGCGGCCCTTGCCGAATCGCTCCAGGGCGTCGATGGCGATCTCGCCATGTCGTTCGGTGATCGGAACGATGCCAATTTCCGCCTCGTGAAGAAGATCGCGGACGAGCGCGCGGGCGTCGGCAAAGGAGCAGGATCGCGATCGCGCCACCCCCGCGACGGCTTCGAACGCTGCGATCGGCGAGGTGACGCGCTCATCGGCCGCCGTCGCCGCGGCGACAAAACGCATCGCCTCCGGCTCGCCCAAGATCATCGCGACGAGCGCCGAGGCGTCGATATACATCATGGCTCCCCCGACAGCTCGTCATAGAACGCCTTGTCGGCGGCAAGACCACTCGGCGGAAACGCGTTCGCCCGCTTCTGGATCGCCGCGATGCGTTCGGCGAGCGGGCGCTGTTCCTGCCGCAGACGTCGAAGTTCGTGTTCGGCGGCCTGCCGGACGGCCTCGGTCATGCTTGTGCCCTTCACGGCCGCAAGCTTGCGGACGATCGTGTCGGTCGCCTTGTCCCGAATGTGAAAAGGCATGATGGTCTCCACGAGGTAGGTAGAAGGATAGATAATGTATCTCCTCGTCTAGATCAAACGGCGCGCCATCGACGACTCGAAGTCCTCCTCTTTTCAGAGTAGAGGATTTCGCCCCTCCGTCCTGACGAGACCGATGATCAATCCTTCACTCTCCGCCGCCGGCCGGCCCAGCGCCGTCGGCGTGCTGCTCGTCAATCTCGGGACGCCGGACGGCGCCGACTTCTGGTCGGTGCGCCGATACTTGCGCGAGTTTCTCGCGGACCGGCGGGTCGTCGAGGCGCCGCCTGTCGTTTGGCCGCTGTTCTTGCATCTCGTTATTCTCAATTGCCGGCCGTGGCGCTCGGCAAAAGCCTACCGCGCCATCTGGAACGCGGAGCAAGGCGAAGGGCCGCTGAAGGCAATCACCCGCGCCCAGGCGCAAAAGCTCGCGGCGCGGGCGGCTGCTGGCGCATTCGGAACGAGAATGCCGATCGTTGTCGATTTCGCCATGCGCTACGGCAATCCGTCGATCGCCTCGCGCCTCGAGGCGCTGCAAGCATCCGGCTGCGACCGCATTCTGGTCGCGCCGCTCTATCCGCAATATGCGGCGGCGACCAGTGCATCGGTCAACGATGCGGCGTTTGCGGCGTTGGACCGTTGGCGCGCGCAGCCCGCCTTGCGCATCGCCGCGCCCTATTACGACGACCCCGCCTATATCGAGGCGCTGGCCGGCTCCGTTCGCGCGGGGCTGGCGCAGCTCGATTTCGAACCGGAGGTCATTCTCGCTTCGTTTCATGGGATTCCGCAGGCGCAGATCGACAAGGGCGATCCCTATCGGCGCCAGTGCGAGATGACATCGCGATTGCTGCGCGAAGCGTTGGGCGCACCGCCGGAGCGCTGGCAGTTGACCTTTCAGTCGCGTTTCGGGCGCAGCGCGGCGTGGACGGGACCGCACACGAACGCCACGGTGCGCGATCTGGCGCGGCGCGGCGTCCGGCGACTAGCCGTCGTCACGCCGGGATTTTCCGCCGATTGCCTGGAGACGATCAGGGAAATAGGCGTCGAGCTCCGCGATCTGTTTCGGTCCGCCGGCGGCGAGAAATTTGCCCGCGTCGACTGCCTGAACGACAGCGAGCAAGGAATGCGCGTCATCGAGACGTTGGTGGCGCGAGAGCTTTCCGGTTGGCTTTGAGGCTGGCGGGCAAAGTCCGCGACAGCGGCTTTCGCGCAACGGGCCGAGGATCAATTCAAAGACATGCCCGCACGTCGGTTTCGGTGAAGTCGTCGCCCTTGAACAGCAAGGGCGCATTCATGGTCGCGGCAAGCGCGTAGGCGGCGCAGTCCGCGAGATTGAGCCGCGCCTTGGAATGAATGCCTTTGCCGTAACGATCAAAGGCGACGGCGGCGGCGCGCACTTGCGCCGCGTCGAACGGCGCGATTTCAATTTCGCTGTCCGTCAACAATCGCCACAGGCGCTCGACGGCCTGCGGGCCGTGGCGGACGCGCAAGACGCTCGCCGTCTCATGGACGTTGACCGCCGAGATGACACAAGGCTCGCCGCCGGCGATGATGTTTTGAAAGACTTGCCTTTCGGGTTCGTCGAGAAGGATGGCGATCAGGGCCGAGCTATCGACGACAATCATAGGGCGTTAAGATCGTCCATGATTTCGCGTGGAGAGCGCGCGTCGAGGATCGGCATGGCCGCGATTTCCGCGACGATCCGGTTGACGCTCGCCTGTCGCGCCGCAACGGCTGCGGCGGATTGATCGCGCCGCCTCTGCGGCTCCGGCAAAACGCCCGCGACGCGCGCGCGCGCTTCGAGGGCCTGCTTTATCGCGTCCTCGACAGAAAGGCTTTGCGCTACCGCGAGCCGCTTGGCGAGCGTCTCGATTTCCTGAGAGAGATTGATCATGCCGGGCAATCTAGCATAAATCAACGCGAAAGCTCCGAAAATCGTGAGTTTTCGGCTTGCGCGGCATGTCGGCGAAAGGCAGGCGCAACCGGTGCCGATTCGCAGATCGCTCCAATGTATTCGAGAGGTCGCGGGTCGATCGCGCCAGCCGGTCGATGTCCGCTGGAGAAGAAGGCCTTTTTTTTCCGCGAGACTTGCGGAGTTCTCCCATGGTAAGCGCCGCATATGCTCGAAGGTCTGCCTCCCAACGGCGCCAGTCACATGTTGCGCCTGGTCGCGACTGAGACGAACGCGCGCGCCATCATCGCCATCGTCGTCGAGACGTTCGAGCCTGCCGAGACGGCGGCGTCCGCCTTCATGGCGCCGGCTGGGACGAACTGGGCCGTGGAGGTGTTTTTTGCCCATGCGCCGGATGAGGCGCGCGTTCGCGCCTTGATCGAGGCGGCGACCGACGCCGCGACGGCGGCCGCCGCGCAATTCTCGCACATCGCCCAACAGGACTGGGTCAGCGCATCTGTGGCCGCCCTGCCGCCCGTGCGCGCCGGGCGCTTTCTCATTCATGGGTCGCACGCGCGCTCGCGAGCGGCGGCAAACGACATCGGCATTGAAATTGACGCGGCGCTGGCGTTCGGCACCGGCCACCACGGCACGACGCTCGGTTGTTTGCTCGCTTTGAATGCGATCGCGCGCCGGCGCCGCCCGCGCCGTATCCTGGATGTCGGCGCGGGCACGGGCGTCCTCGCCATCGCCGCGGCGCGGCTCTTCAAGCGAAACGTCGCCTGTGGCGATATCGATCCTGTTGCGGTAACGGTCGCGCGCGCCAATGCGCGGGCCAATCTGACCGGGCCATTGGTGCGCCCGGTCGGCGCCGCCGGCGTGCGGCATCCGAACCTTGCACGCAGGGATTATGATTTGATCCTCGCCAATATTCTGGCGAAGCCCCTGCGCTTGCTCGCGCCGCACCTCGCGGCGGCGGCGGGGCGGGGCGCCGAGCTCGTCCTTTCGGGCCTGTTGGCGCAAGATGTCGCCGGGACGCTCGCCGTCTATCGGGCGCAGGGCTTCACGCTGGCGCAAAGGCGCGACATCGAAGGATGGGCGACGCTGTTGCTGCGCCGGGGCGGCGCGGCGGCGCGGCCGCTGTCCCGAGCTTGAATGTCTGCCTTGGCCAACACACCACTGGCGGCGGAGCGCTCGTTCGCCGGCAAGCAACCATAGATCAGGAATCAGTTTGGCAAATTTACCCATTCGGGCGTCTAATGGCCCAGTCGGAGAGTTATTCCGTTGCAACCGACTGCCATCCTGGAGGCGGCCCCATGTCGCGCAAACCTTTTCTTATTGCTCTGCTGACGGCTGCGCTGACGCTTGCGTCGTCGGCGTTGGCTGATCCTTACGGCGGCCGCCCGCATGGCGGCGGTTGGGATCATGGTTGGCGTCACGACGGCGGCTGGCGCGGATCGCATGACGGTTGGGATCGCGGTTGGTGGGGCGGCGGCGGCTGGCGCGGATCGCATGACGGTTGGGATCATGGTTGGCAGAGCGGCGGCGGCTGGCGTGGATCGCATGACGGTTGGGATCATGGTTGGCAGAGCGGCGGCGGCTGGCGTGGATCGCATGACGGTTGGGATCGCGGTCGGCGGCGCGACGGCTGGCGTGACGGCGGACGTCAATCGCAGGGCGATGGGAACGGCGGCGGATACGATGGCGGCGGGAATGGCGGCAGCTGGATTGGCGACTGGAATGGCGGCGGCCAACGTCGGCCCATTCCGCATCGCCACGGGCTCTATCACGGCCTTTGGTACTACTAGTGGCCCGCGTCACGTAAAATGAAGGGTGCGCTGGAGGGTGGGTTCGATTTGCGAGCCTGAAGGCTCGCGGTCCAGGGCCGCTCTTGGACCGCGAGCCTTCAGGCTCGCACAAATAAACCCATCAATTTGGCTGACGCACTTTTGTCGACCAATCCTCGACGCGGGAGAGCGCTGCGCGTCTTGCCGCGTTGCGCGCTGAATTGGCGCGCGCAGGCGTCGATGGCTATCTCGTCCCGCACGCCGACGAACATCAGAATGAATATGTGCCGAAATGCGCCGAGCGTCTGGCTTGGCTCACCGGCTTTACCGGCTCGGCCGGTTTCGCCATCGTGCTCGCCGAGCAAGCCGCGCTGTTCGTCGATGGACGTTACGCCTTGCAGGCGCGCGACCAAATCGACGCCTCTCGCTTCGCTCCGCTCGACGTGGGTGCGACAGCTCCGTCAAAATGGCTCGCCGAGCATACGCAAAGCGGCGCGAAGATCGGCTATGATCCATGGCTGCATACGCCGGCGCGGATCGAGCGTTTTGCCGCCGCGCTCGAAGGCAAGAACGTGTCGCTCATCGCCCTTGCCGAAAATCCGATCGACGCCGTTTGGCTTAATCGCCCGCCGCCGCCGCGAGGCGCCGTATCGCTCTATCCGCCGCGGTTCGCCGGCCAGAGCGCCAAAGCCAAGATCGCGCGCGTGCGCAAGGCGCTCGATGGGGCCGACGCCTTGTTCGTTTCCGATCCGCACGCGCTCGCTTGGGTCTTCAACATTCGCGGCGCTGACGTCGCGCACACGCCGATCGCGCTCGGCTTCGCTCTTCTGCCGAAGGACGGCAAGCCGCGTCTTTATGTCGATGCGGTCAAACTGTCGGCAAGGACCGGAGCCGCGTTGGAGAAGTTTCTAAAGATCGAAGAGCCTGCGGCGATGCGCGTCGACCTGGAGCGCGCCGGCAACAGCGGCGAGACGATTCGTTTCGATTCGTCCACGGTTCCTTCGAGGCTCGTGCAGCTTTTCCGCGAGGCCGGCGGAACCCCGCGTCTCGGCGAGGATCCGATCGCGCTGCTGAAGGCCGTCAAGAACGACACCGAGCTCGAAGGCGCGCGCGCCGCCAACCTGCGCGACGGCGCGGCGTTGACGCGCTTTCTCGCCTGGTTCGAAGGGCAAGCGCCAAACGGCGAGCTCACCGAAATCGAGGCCGCGCGGGCGCTCGAAACTTTTAGGCGCGACGGCGGCGATTTGCGCGACGTCTCGTTTCCCACCATTTCCGCGTTCGGCCCGCATGCGGCGATTCCGCATTATCGCGTCACCGAAAAGAGCAACCTGCCGATTAAGCACGGCGTCTATCTCGTCGACTCCGGCGGGCAATATCTCGACGGCACCACCGACGTGACGCGCACCGTCTGCGTCGGCCGCGCATCGAAGCCGTTGCGCGAACATTTTACGCGCGTGTTGAAGGGGCACATCGCCATCGCTCGCGCGGTGTTTCCGCAAGGCGTGTCGGGCGCGCAGATCGACGCCTTGGCGCGGCGCAGCCTGTGGGAAGCGGGCCTCGATTTCGACCATGGCACGGGCCATGGCGTCGGCGCCTATCTCTCGGTGCACGAGGGACCGCAGCGCATTTCGAAACTCGGCGCGACGCCGCTTTCCGCCGGCATGATCCTCTCCAACGAGCCCGGCTATTACCGGGCCGGCGAATATGGAATACGCCTGGAGAATCTCGTCGTCGTCGAGACGCGCGAGATCGCCGGCGGCGAGCGCAACATGCTCGGCTTCGAGACGATCACCCTGGCGCCGTTCGATCTGGCGCTCGTGGAGCCGCGGCTGCTGACGCCGGAGGAGACCGCCTGGCTCGACGCCTATCACGCGCGCGTGCGCAAGGAACTATCGCCGCTGGTGGACGCCAAGACGCGGGCGTGGTTGCGAACGGCGACGCGGCGGGTAGGATATTATACCAGCGGCCCCGCGAATTGACCCATCATTGCGAGGAGCGTGAGCTCCGAAGCAATCCAGAATTGCCTCACGGCCTCTGGAATCTTCGCCTCCGGCTCCAATGACGGCATTACGCATTAGGGCGAGACGTACACCCGATTGCCCGCCGTTAGCCCTTTGTTTGCCTTGATCGCGTTCTATGGGCTATTGTTGCGAAACGAGCCGGGGAACCGATGGCGACGCAATCCTCTCATTTCATCGCGCTGTCGGGCCTGGCGCTGATCTTTATCGGCGCCGGCGCGTTCGCGGCGTCGGAGCGCAACGCACTGCCAGAAAACGTGCGGATTGCCGCGCCAGCGCCGGTTTCCGGCGAGCCGTGGCATGACGGCCGCATCGCGCTGGCCGACCGCGTTTCCTCGCAGCCTTCCGCAGCGCTCGGCCCCGCGAGCACGCAACCAGAAACGCCGCGGCGCGCCGACCAACTGGCGCGCGCAATTGTGGCGGAAAATGGCGCCCTGCTGCAGAATTTGCGCCGCCACGCCATCAAGGAGGCGCTCGAGCCGCCCAAGGCCGCAACGCCCGATTTCGAAACGGCCACGCTCGCGCCTGGCGATTTCGCCGCGCCGGCGCCGTCGTTCCGACCGCCGGAGCGCCAGGCGCTTGCGCCCGAGAGCGCGGTCGTTCCCTTGCCGCCTGTGCGACCCGGGGACCTCGTCGCGCTTCCGTCAGCCGCGCCGACGCCCGCGCCGGGCGACGCATCGCCAACCGGCCGCGACGACGCTCCATTTCAAATGGGCAGCCGCGCCTTCGTGCGCATCTTCAAGCAAGAGGGACAATTGGAGCTGTGGCTCGAGCGCAATGGACGCTACGCGCTCTATCACACCTATCCTGTTTGCAAATGGTCGGGCCAGCTGGGGCCGAAGCTGAAGCAAGGCGATTATCAGTCGCCCGAAGGTTTTTACAGCGTCTCGGCGCGGCAGCTCAATCCAAATTCGCACTACCATCTTGCCTTCGATGTCGGCTTTCCCAACGCTTTCGATCGCCAGAACGGCCGCACCGGCGGCGCCGTGATGGTGCACGGCGACTGCAAGTCGGTCGGCTGCTTCGCCATGACCGACAAAGGCATCGATGAAATCTACGGTTTCGTCGAAGCCGCGATCAACGGCGGCCAGCGCGAGGTGCCGGTCCATATCTTCCCGTTCCGGATGACCGACGAGGCGATCGCCAAGGAAACCGGGCACGGCTGGGCGTCGCTGTTGGGCGGCGGATCGTCCCCGCAGTGGAGCGCGTTCTGGCGCAATTTGAAAGACGGCTACGACTTGTTCGAGCAGACGGGCGAGCCGCCGACCGCCTATGCCTGCGGCGACCATTACGCCTTCGGCCCGGCTGGCGCGGCTTGCACGCGCATCGCGGGCTGGTGAGCGAAAGCCCGAGCGCGCCTGAAGGCGCGCGGTCCAACCATTGGACTTGCGGACCGCGAGCCTTCAGTCTCGCTTCGTACGGTTTTCTTTGGATTTCCGATTGCTCGGCGCACGTGAGCGTTGGAAATACGCACAGGCGATCAACCGGAATTCACATTACTTGTAGTCTTCCTTGCACTTGCCTTCTGATTTCTTCGCGACTTTCGCCCTCTGACGCTCGCAGTCGTTGCCATAGGTCTTGTTATCGCAACCGCAGACAGGCTTATAGATCTCGGTGCAGACCTCGGGAACGTTGACGCATTTCCCGGCGATGTCGGCGCCGCCGCATTGGCCTGGATCTGGATCGCACCAGAGCTTTCCATCGCACTGAAGGCCGGCGATCCCTCCGCAGGTCGCCCCGACGCCGGCCGCCAACGCAACGCCGCCCTTCCCGACCGCAACCGCTCCCACCAACGCCACAACGATGAGTAATGTGCGCAGCATGTCCTTATCCTCCCTATTCTCAAACAACGGCAGGATAACGCTGCGCCAACACTTCGGTTCCACCGGCACGAGACACGACACGACAACGCCGAACAATCTGGATTTCGAGCCTGAGGCAATCAACCGCAATTCATATTATTTGTAATCTTCCTTGCATGCGCCCTCTGATTTCTTCGCGACTTTCGCCTTCTCGCGTTCGCAGCCGTTGGTATACGTCTTATTGTCGCAGCCGCATTCCTGCGAGACAATCCGCGGACAAACAAATGGAAGCTCGATACATTTGCCGATAGTGGCCCCGCACGCATCGGGCATACACCATAACTTTCCATCGCATTGTATCCCCGCGATTCCTCCACAGGCCGCTCCTACCCCGGCCGCCCATGCGGCTCCCGAGTTCGCCCCCGCCATCGCTCCAGCGAGCGCCAAAAAAATTACGTTCTTGCGCGACATATCCTTATCCTCCGTAATTGAATTGCAACGATAGGATAACGCCGCGACACAGCGCGCGTTCCGGCCGAGGGCAACCGATTTGAACGATGGCGGCTTTATTATCGTCTATGTATTGAATCTGAAATGCATCACGTCGCCGTCGGCGACGATGTAATCCTTGCCCTCTAAACGCAGTTTGCCGCTCTCGCGCGCGCCGGCCTCGCCGCGCAGCGCCACGTAATCGTCGTAGCAAATGGTCTCGGCGCGGATAAAGCCCTTCTCGAAATCGGTGTGGATGGCGCCGGCGGCCTGCGGGGCGCGCGCCCCCTGTTCGATCGTCCAGGCGCGCGTCTCTTTCGGCCCGGCGGTGAAAAAAGTAACAAGATGCAAAAGATCATAGCCGGCGCGGATGACGCGATTGAGGCCCGGCTCATCCAGCCCCGCCGCCTCGAGATAATCCTTCTGCTCCTCGACGGGCAGAACGGCGATCTCGCTCTCGATCTTGGCCGAGACGACGACCGCCGCCGCGCCCTCCTGTCTCGCCCGCGCGGCGACTGTTCGTGCGAAAGCATTGCCGGCCGCGGCGGCGCTCTCCTCGACATTGCAGACGTAGAGCACGGGTTTCGACGACAGCAGGCCAAGCGCCACGAAAGCTGTGCGTTCGTCGGGCTTTCTCTCGACGAGCCGCGCCGGCTCGCCCCTCTGCAACAGTTCAAGACAGCGACGCATGAGGTCGAGCGCTTCCTTCGCCTCCTTGTCGCCGCCCTTGGCTTTCTTCTCCATCGGGACGATGCGCTTCTCCAAGCTTTCGAGATCGGCGAGCATGAGTTCGGTCTCGACGGTCTCGATGTCTCTGATCGGATCGACGCCGTCCTCGACATGCGTCACGTCGCCGTCCTCGAAACAGCGCACGACATGGGCGATGGCGTCGCACTCGCGAATATTGGCGAGAAACTGATTGCCGAGCCCCTCGCCCTTGGAGGCGCCGCGCACCAGGCCGGCGATGTCCACGAAGGTGAGACGCGTCGGAACGATTTGCTTGGAGAGGGCGATCTTCGCCAGTGCTTCGAGGCGCGGGTCCGGCACGGCGACATCGCCGACATTGGGCTCGATGGTGCAGAACGGATAATTCGCCGCCTGCGCCGCCGCCGTCTGCGTCAGCGCGTTGAAGAGGGTCGATTTGCCGACGTTGGGCAGACCGACGATGCCACATTTGAAGCCCATGCGCGTCCCACGCCTCTCGCAAATTTTGGTTGCGCTGCGGTATGGGGGGGACAACGCGAAAAGGCAAGGGGCGCGAGCGCTGCCTCTTCCGGAAGCCTGCAAGAAGACCGCGCCCTCAATAATTCAGGGTCGTTCCGGCGATGTGAAAGGTCACGAAGAACCACGCGACCATGACCGCGCTGGCGGCGATCAAGGAATGATGCGCGCGCGTCCATCTGCCGCCCACGCCCTTTCGCCAAAACTGCACGGCGATCCACACAGTGGGAATGGCGCCGAGAACTCCCAGCCACGCAAGCGCGTAAAGTGTCACGAGCAATGGATCGAGAGCGTCGTTGAGGATCGTAAAATCCTTGCTCGAGAAGAAGAAGACGATCGATGCCGCGATCACGGCGACGTTGACGAGCGCCACCAATCTTGCGGTCACATACATGCGGCGATCGTCGGCGTCTTCGCTCCACGTCTTCTTGCGCCATCGCCGCCAAAGCGCTGCGGTCGGCCAGGCCAATAACGTGAGGAGTAAAACGACTGCGCTCGCGGCCATCGCTGGAACGATGAAACGCGCATCAGAATGCCAGGGCACGCGCTGAAATTGCGTTGCAGGGCTTATGAATTGCCCACCGAACTCATTGGCGTCGTCGAAAACAAAGCGCCAATTTCTTGGCCCTTCGTACAAATTCGGTCCCAAGCGTTTCACCGCGATGTGTTCGCCGAAGGGCCAGATCGCAGAAGAGATGCTCGCGCGTCCCTCCTTGTCGATGCGGACGTAAAGCTGCGAGACGAGATCAGCGACCTTCACGAAAGTCGACTCAGCTCGCCGGCTCGAATGATAGACGCCGGCAATCTTCGAATTATCCGCGAAGGCCGCGTTGCCTGGATTGTCCGCTTCGCCAGTCTTGGGTAGGAATCGTTCGGCGATTGCATTTGCGATCTGGGGCGTGTCCATTGTGGTTTGCATTCCGTCAAAAGAAACGAACACTCCAAACCCTTGCGCGGGGAGCAGTTCGAGATCGCTAAGGAAGGCCAATGTCCCGCCGCCATGACCAATGGCGTCGTAACCGTTGTGTTTGGTTCCGAAAAACGCCAGACCCAGATATCCAGCGGCTGTCGAATCCTGCGGCGCCGTCATTTCTTCCAGCCGCTCCTTCGAAAGAATGCGGACGCCGTCGAGCGCGCCGCCATTCAGCAACGCGCGGATAAAACGCGCCATATCTGTTCCAGTCGCCGACAACGCGCCGGCTGGCGCGCCGGCGATGGTTTCGAAAAACGGCAGCGGCTTGTCCGCAGCGCGATAGCCCTTGGCCATCATCGCCGCCAGCGTCTCTGGAAGAGGCTGCCGGAAGGTGGAACGGCTCATTCCAAGCGGTTCGAGAATGTGGCGCGCCACATAAGCGGCGAAGGGCTCTCCAGAAACGCGCTCAACGATGTAGCCCGCGAGCGCAAAACCGTAATTCGAATAGGCCGGAACATCGCCGCGAGGAAAGAGTCGCAGTGGTAGCGAGCGCGCTAGCCAGCGCCCCAGCAGCTCGGGTTCCCGATCCCTCGAAAAAAGGCTCTTCGCATGTTCCTCAAAGCCCGCGCGATGCGTCAACAGACGACGCAGCGTGACGGGAACGCCGCCTTCCGGCGTCGGAATAGGGAAGTCGAGATACTCCTCGACGTTTCGATCCAGGTCGAGCTTGCCCTGATCGACGAGTTGCATCACGGCGACGCCAGTGAAAAGCTTCGAGATGGACCCAGGACGCACCAATGTCGCATCGGCGGTAAATGGCCTTTTGGCTTCGATATCGGCAAGTCCATAGCCCTTGGCGAAAACCAAGCCCTCGCGCGTCGCCACGACCACAACGGCACCGGGGCCTTTGTGCTTGTTGATCCAATCCGACAGCAGCGGATCGATGACGTTCGCGAGATTGGCGGCGTCGAGTTCGGGCGGGGCTCGCGGCGTCGGCGTGTCTGCGACGGCGCAAGAGGCCAAGATGGCGAAAACCACAGACAAGGCGAAACGCGCCAGACCGGCGCAAAGAGGCTTCATGGAAATTCCTTTGCTGGACTTGCTCGCTTCATTACATAATCTTGCTCGCTTCTTAGATAATTATTCGCTCGGCGCAAGCTGAAAGCGCAATGAGCCGTGCAGTCGATATGGGTTGATCGCGGGCGCGGCGCAGACACGAAAGAGAACATGGGAATGAAACGCGCGACGCGATCGCCGAACGCCAGCGCCAAGGCGCTCGCCATACTTGCCATAATTGCCGCTATGGTCCTCTACCTGCCTTTGTCGACCCCGGCTCACGCGCAGGATGACAGCGTCCCTCGCGCCGCTCCAGCTGCGCCGGCGGCTCCGCCGCTCGAGTCCCCTCCCGTGGACGCAGCGCCCAGCCGCCAGCAGCCGCCGCCACAAGAGGCCGCGCCGAATGGCGCCGCCGCAGAGCCAGGAGCGGAAGCGCCGGCCGCCGCGCCCACGGCCAAACCGAAGAAAAAGCGCCAGGCCAAACCGGCGCCGCCGCCGCGCGAGACGGCGTTGTCCGACGATCCGACGCCGATGTTGCAGCCCGACACCTTTTACGCCACCTCACAAGCCTCCGAGCGCTATGCCGCCATCGCCGACGCCGGCGGCTGGCCGAAGGTGGCGACGCCGCTGAAGCCGGGCGCGAAAGGCGCGGCGGTGAAGGCGCTGCGGCGAAGGCTCGCCGCCGAAGGCGACTTGCCGCCAAACGACGCCAACCGGGCTGCGTGGGATAGCGCGCTCACCGTGGCGGTGAAACATTTCCAATCCAGGATGGGGCTGCGCCAAACCGGCGTCGTCGCCGGCGCGACATTGCGACAACTAGACCTGCCCGCGGCGGCGCGCTTCCGGCAGCTGGCCTCCAGCGCGCAACGCCTCGCCGGCGTCGAGTTCCCATTCGGCCAGCGTTATGTTGTGGTCAATATCCCGGCGGCGGCCGTTGACGCGGTCGAGGACGACAGAGTGGCGCGCCGCTACACGGCGATCGTCGGCGACGTCGAACACCCGTCGCCCGAGGTCAACGTCAAGATCAGCGCGATCAATTTCAATCCGACTTGGACATTGCCGGCCTCGATCATCAAGAACGAGGTCATACCGAGAATGCGGCGTGATCCTTCGTATCTCACGCGCGCCCGCATCCGCGTGCTGGATGCGCGCGGCCACGAGATCAATCCGCGGCGGGTGAATTGGTAGGGCGAACATGCCGCCCAGTTCACCTTGCGCCAAGATTCGGGCGCCCAGAATTCGCTGGGCTCGATCCGCATCTCCATGCCGAACAAAGATGCGGTCTACATGCATGACACGCCCGCGAAAGGGCTGTTTGCCAGCGACTACCGCTTCCTCTCGCATGGCTGCGTGCGCGTCGAAGGCGTCTATGACCTCGCCGCCTGGCTTTTGGAGGGCGCGCCCGGTTCGCCGACGGGAAATTGGGACAAAGAAGCAATCCTCGCGAAAATCGGCGAAGGCGAGCGCGAAGACGTTCGCCTGGCGCGTCCCGTGCCGGTGATCTGGGTCTACATGACCGGCTGGGCGTCGGCGGACGGCGCCGTGCATTTCCGCGACGACATCTATGGCGCCGACGCTGTGGGCGACGCGCAGGGCGAGAGATGAGCGAGAGGCGATCGACATGAGAACGCGACTGACAGCGATTGTCGCGATCGTGGGATTGTCGCTGGCCGCGACGCTCCCGGCGATGGCGCAAGCGGGCCACCGGCATCGCTACTATCGCCACTACGTCCAGCCTCACGCTTACGCGGTTCCCGCACTTGCCTGCCGGGCCATGTGTCCGCAAGACCTCTCGCCTTGCGATCCGATCTACTTCAAGACCGCGGACGGCAGATGCGCAGGGATCAGGACGCGGTAATACCATCGGCTTGCACGATGGTTCCCCGCATCGTCATGGCCGGGCTTGTCCCGGCCATCCACGCCAAGCCGCCACGCGGCGATAAACAGTCGAAGCGCTGCGCTTTTTCTTGCAACGAACATGCAGCGTCCCAGCGTGGATGCCCGCGACAAGCGCGGGCATGACGGCGATCAATGTTTTCGGCTGCTGGTCTCACTCCCCTCGCTCGCGCGCGCTCTCATGCCAGCGGCGCAAGCAGAGATGCGAGAGCAGCGCCAACGCGGCGTAAATGAGGACGCCGGTCAGCGAGATGAGCGCCAGCGCCGCGAACATGCGGGGGATGTCGAGACGATAGCCGGCTTCGGTGATGCGGAATGCGAGGCCCGCGCCCTGCCCCGCCGCGCCCGCCGCCAGCTCCGCCACGATGGCGCCGATCAGCGCCAAGCCGCCGCCGATGCGCAAGCCCGTGAAAAACTGCGGCAAAGCGGCCGGCGCCCGCAGATAGGCGAGCCTCTGCCAAGGCGAGGCCCGATAGAGATCGAAAAGATCGAGCAGCGCATGATCGACCGAGGCGAGCCCCAGCGACGTATTCGACAGGATCGGAAAAAAGGCGACGAGAAAGGCGCACACCAACACCGCCTCTTGCGGAGCGAGATAAACGAGCAGCAACGGCGCGATCGCGATGATCGGCGTGACTTGCAGCACGATGGCGAACGGCATGAGCGCACGCTCCAGCCATTTCGACTGGGCGATCGCCAGCGCCAGGGCAATGGCGCACAGGGTCGCCCAAAACAAAGCTTGAAACGTGATGGTGAGCGTCACGACGAGCGATGGGAAAAGAATGTCGCGGTCTTTGACGAGGGTTTGCGCGATGAGGCTGGGCGCCGGCAGGACATAGGCCGGAATGGCGCCGATCCGCACCACTGCCTCCCAGGCGATCAGCCCGCCGCCCAAGACGACGGCCGGCAGAATAATATCGCGCCCGCTCGACGAACGCGTCGGCAGATATTCGCCGGGCTCCGTAGCGCTCATAAAACCTGTTCTCCCATCGCGCCCTGCAGGGCTCGCGAGGCGCGCCGGCACAGGCAGGAAAATTGCATGCCCAATCGGAATTCCTCATCGCGAGGGACCTCGGGATCGACATCAATCTCGTCGACCACTCGCCCGCCGCGCGCCGCCAGGACGAGAATGCGCGTCGAAAGATAGACGCTCTCGTATACGGAATGCGTAACGAAGACGATCGTCGTCTCGAGCTCGCGCTTTAACGCAATGAGATCGTCTTCGAGCTTGAACCGCGTCACTTCGTCGAGCGCGGCGAAGGGCTCGTCCATCAACAACACGGCGGGGCGCGTGACCAGGGCGCGCGCGATGGCCGCGCGCATCTTCATGCCGCCAGAGAGTTCGCGCGGCAAGGCGCCCCGAAAGGCGGACAGACCAACGAGTTCCAGCGCCTCATCGACGCGCGGCGCGGCCGCGGCCCTCGAAACGCCGGCAAGACGCAAGGGAAGATAGACATTGGCAAAGACGTCGGCCCAGGGCAGGAGCGTCGGCTCCTGAAAGACAAAGCCGACCCCGGGCAATGCGTTCGCATCTCTCCACGCAATGGCGCCGGATGTCGGCGCTAACAGCCCCGCGATGAGGCGCAGCACCGTTGATTTGCCGCAGCCCGAGGGTCCAAGCAGCGTCAATGTCTCGCCCTCGCGCACCTCCAGATCGACATCGCGCAACGCCATGACGCCATTGGCGAAGACCTTGCCGATCCCGCGCAAGGAGACGAAGGGCTTGGCCGCTGCGTTCATCAACAATTCCTCATCGCTGCGGTCGCAAGTCCAGCCCGACTTTCTTGTTGACGAAGCGCAGCGTGTAACCCTGGCGATAATCGAGACCCTCTGGAAACACTCCGGCGCGCCTCATCTTATCGAAAAAGTTGCGCATGCGCGCGTCGGTCATGGCGCCGACGCCGAGTTCGAGAGAATCGCCGGAATCGACGACGCCATGCTCTTTCATCTTGGCGATGGAAAAAGCAATCTGGCCATCGGACATTTCGGGATTGTCGCGTTTGATCGCGGCGTTCGCCGCGGCGTTGTCGCCATAAAGATAATGATACCAGCCGATAATCGAGGCGTCGACGAAGCGTTGCACGAGATCGGGGTTCTTGTCGATCGTCTCCTGGCGCGTCTCGATCAGCGTCGAATAGCTGTCGTAGCCGTAATCGGCGAGCAGGAAGACATTGGGCGCAAAGCCGCCCTGCCGCTCGATCTCATAAGGCTCGGAGGTGAGAAAGCCTTGCTGGATGGAATCCTGGTCGGCGATGAACGGCGCGGAGTTGAAGGCATAGGGTTTGACTTTTTCTTCCCTAAAGCCATACGCCTGCTTCAGCCACTGAAACACCGAGACAAGCATGTCGGCGCCCACGAACGCCGTCGCCTTGGGCAGGTCCTGGAAACGATCGAGGCCGCGGCCGGGGTGCGACATGAACACGACCGGATCGATCTGAAACAGGCTGGCGACGGCGACGATCGGAACCTTCTGCGCGACGGCGGCGAAAGTCTGGATGAGATTGGCGCCCATGGCGAAATCGACGCGGCCCGTCGCCAACAGCAGCCGCGCGTTCGCCTGCGGACCGCCTGGCGCGATGGTCACGTCCAGCCCACAGCGCGCGTAAGTCCCATCGACGAGCGCCTGGTAGAAGCCGCCGTGCTCGGCCTGGGCGCGCCAGTTGGTGGCGAAGGTCACCTTGTCGAGCGCCCGCGCCGGCCGAGCGGCCAGCGGGGAAGACGCGAATACGAGCGCGGCGAGAATGGCGACGCGGCGGAGCATGGACGTTTCTCCAAGATCGCTCTGTTGTCGCGAGTTGGCCGCACAGAGGCAAGAGCGTTCTATTTTCGCTATGGCGATACGCGCGCCAGGGGGTTAGCTTGCGTCCCATGGCGCCCTCCCGCTATTGGACCGACCTTACGACGCGAGACTTCCGCGACCTCGACATGGCCAGCGTCATCGCGGTGCTGCCGGTGGCGGCGGTGGAGCAGCACGGCCCGCATCTGCCCGTCGGGGTCGACGCGCAGATCATGCAGGGCTGTCTCGAGCGCGTCGTCGAGCGCCTGCCCGACGATCTCGGCGCGCTGTTCCTGCCGATCCAGACCATCGGCGTCTCGTTGGAGCACCGTGACTTTCCGGGCACGCTGACGCTTTCCCATCAAACCGCGCGGCGCGTTCTTATCGAGATCGGCGAGTGCGTGGCGCGCGCCGGCTGCCGCAAGCTCGTGCTGTTGAATTCGCATGGCGGCAATGCGCCGTTGCTTGCGCAAGTCGCGCTCGACTTGCGCGCGCGCTGCGAGATGCTGGCGGTGACCTGCTCATGGAGCAGGTTCGGCTATCCCGATGGGCTGTTCGGCGAAGACGAGCAAAAGCACGGCATTCACGGCGGCGAAATCGAGACCTCGCTGATGCTGGCCTTCCGTCCCGAGCTCGTCGACATGGCGCGCGCCGAGCATTTTAGGCCCGCGAGCCACACGTTCGAGCGCGATTTCACTTGGCTGCGCGCCGACCGCCCGATCGGCTTCGGTTGGATGGCGCAAGACCTCTCGCCCGCCGGCGCCATGGGCGACGCTTCGAGCGCCGACGCCGGCCGCGGCGAGGCGGCGGCCGATTACTGGGCCACCGCCTTCATCGAATTGCTGCGCGACGTCGAGGCGTTCGATGTGGCGCGGTTAGCGGCTCGGCCGCAAGACTAAGCTGTAGAGCGGGCCTGAAGGCCCGCGGTCCGGACCCCAGGACCGCGAGGCTTCAGCCTCGCATAAAACTCACGGCGCGGTCCAAGGATAAGTCCAGGTTTCCGTCAAGGTGCGCGCGCCGGCGCGCAGAAAGGCGCGCAGATCGGCGGTCTGCCCGGGTTTGGCCGCCACGTCGAACATGGCGCGCAAGCCGCCGACATGCGGATTGGCGACGACGCCGGAGCGCAAAATCTCGCCGTTCGTCGCGGTGGCGACCAGTTCGACCCGAGCCGGATCGGCGACATAAGAAGCGAGATCGCCGCCCGCAAAATCGATGAGGAAGCGTTGCGTGTTAGGGGCTGCCGGCTCCATGGAGCCGAGCGCGTGGGCCGGCGTCTCGAATGTGTTCACCGCGCGTCCGTTGGGGGAAAGACGCGCCAGCTCGAGGCCTGAGGCGATGCGATAAGCATAGACGAAAGGCTTGCCGGGCTCGAGAGGCGTCGCTCCGATCCAACTCACGACGACATTGTCATTGGCCTCGTCGGCGGTCGGAAACTCCACCAGCTCGACCTTGCCCTCGCCCCAATTGCCCTGCGGTTCGACGAAATAGCTCGGACGCAGTTCATAGGAGAGATCGAGGTCCTGATAAGACTCGAAATTGCGGTCGCGCTGCAGCAGTCCGAATCCCTGAGTGTCTTTGCCCAGAAAATCGGAGATCCGCATCTCGCCCGGATTGCTCAACGGACGCCAGATCCATTCGCCCGCGCCGGAGCGAATCAGCAGACCGTCCGAATCGTGAAGCTCGGTGCGAAAGCCATCGTGAACGCGATGGTCGTTTTCGCCGGTCAGATACATGGAGGTGAGCGGCGCCAGGCCGAATTTGGCGTTGGCGCGGCGGGGAAACAGCGTCGCTTCGACGTCGAGAACGCTCTCCTCGCCCACGGCAAGATCGAACCGCAGGGCGCCGGTCGCCGCCTCGCCGTCGAGCAGCGCATAGATGGTGGCGCGATTGCCGCCCGCCTGCGGCGTTTCGATCCAGAATTCGCGGAAGAACGGGAACGTCTCGTTCCCGGTCCCCGCCTCCACGCACAGCGCGCGTGCGGAAAGTCCATATTTCTGGCCGCGTCCCAGGAAGCGGAAATAGCTCGCGCCGAGGAAGGAGACGACCTCGTCGTAAACATGCGGATCGTTGACCGGATAATGCAAGCGAAAGCCGCTAAAGCCAGTGTTGACGGGCAAAGGCGCGTCGAGCTTGGTGCGTCCATAGTCGAACAGCGCCACGGAATAAGGAACGGGCGTCGCGATGCCGTCGCGGATCGTGTTCACCGTCACCGGGCGCTGGTAGAGAAAACCAAGGTGGAAGGTCTGGAGACGGAACGATCCTTCGGGGCCCGCCGGCAGCGCGCGGTCGGGCCTGAACCTGATGTCGCGCCACGCGTCATAATCGAGTTTGCCGAGCCCGTCGGGCAGGCGCGGCGGCGCGGCCTCGAACGGGGCGCCGGCGAGATCGCGGGCGCGGCGCAGCACGTCTTCGAAGCCAAAGCGTGGAAAAGAATTGCTCATGGACGTCTCCGCCAAGGCGCGGCCGAGACCGGCTCGAGAAGCGCCTGTGGCGACCATCGCGCCGAGCAGATTGCGGCGTGTGAGATAGGGCATGGATGCCGGTTCCGAAAGCGCTGATCCTCGGCGCCGCGGCTACGGCCTTCGACGGATCAGGATGTTGAGACGCCGCCCGAACGCTGAGGCGCGCGCCTCGCCATGGATACGACAATCCTGCCTAGCTCGCTTCGCTTGCTCCCGCAAGACGCCAGCCCACGTCATTGCGCAAGGGCGATGGGCGACCCTTCGCAAACCGGTAACCATAAATTCGGGGCAAGTCTGTGGCGGGGCCAAAAAACCTCTTGTCATTCCTGCAAACGCGCGTATTTAGTGAGTTGCCCAAATCGCACGTGCCTGTGGTCGTGTGTCGGTCGGCGGAGTTCCGGACAAGAGGCCGGTCAACCGCCGGAACGTAACCGGCAGCCGGAGGCGAACCGGCGAACTCCGCCTGAGCGGAGGATCGCGACTTAAAGCAACGACGGACCGGGCTTTTTTGGTCTCTGTCGGCCCTCCAAAGGTCGACTTACCGAAGAGGCTTGTCTTTCTTGCCGGGCGTGCGGAAAGGGATCATCCCCTTCCAATCGATGGCTACCCCAGTCGAATCACATGTCCGCAGCGGCGTGTGCCATTCGGCGTCCGGCTAGCCTACGGCGCATCACCCGATCGCCAAGACGCCGCGATGCGAGCGGCGTGGCGGCGATCATGGATGACAGTCGTTTGCCGCTCGTCGCGTCTCCATCGCGCGCGTGCGGCGCTGCGTCCATCGAAGCTGTTGGCCAATTCGGCGCAGGCTACGCCTGCGCCCTTCGTTGGGGATGCCGCGATGACCGATCGTATCCTGGAATTTCTCGACGCTCGCCGACGCGAGGGCCGCGACTGTGGCCCCTGCCTCGTCCTCGACCTCGACGTGGTGCGCGACAACTACCTCGGCTTCGCCAAGGCGTTGCCCGACACGCGCGTTTTTTACGCCGTGAAGGCCAATCCCGCGCCGGAAGTGCTGTCTCTGTTGGTGCGTCTCGGTTCATGCTTCGACACGGCGTCCATCGTCGAGATCGAGCAAGCGCTGGCCGCCGGCGCCACCCCCGACCGCATCAGCTACGGCAACACGATCAAGAAGGAGCGCGACATCGCGCGAGCCTTCGCGCTGGGCGTGCGCCTGTTCGCCGTCGATTGCGTCGCGGAAGTCGAGAAGATCGCCCGCGCCGCGCCCGGCGCCAAGGTCTTCTGCCGCATCTTGTGCGATGGAACGGGAGCGGAATGGCCGCTGTCGCGCAAGTTCGGCTGCGCGCCCGAGATGGCGGCGAGCGTGCTCGAATGCGCGCACCGGCTCGGACTCGCAGCGCATGGGGTGTCGTTCCATGTCGGATCGCAGCAGCGCAATCCGCGCCGGTGGGACGGCGCGCTGAAGGCGGCCGCGAACATCTTCCGCGATCTGGCGGAGCGCGGGATCAACCTGCAGATGGTCAATCTCGGCGGCGGCTTCCCGACGAGATACTTAAAGAACGTGCCGGCGATCAGGACTTACGGTCAGGCGATCCTGCGCGGACTCGCCAAGCATTTCGGCAACCGCATCCCCGAGACCATCATCGAGCCGGGCCGCGGCATGGTTGGCAACGCCGGCGTGATCGAAGCGGAAGTGGTGCTGGTCTCGCGAAAGTCCGAAGACGATCCGCTGCGCTGGGTCTATCTCGACATCGGCAAGTTCAATGGTCTCGCCGAGACCGCCGACGAGATGATCCGCTATCCCATTCGCACCGAGGCGGACGGCGCCGCGACCGCCCCGTGCGTCGTCGCCGGGCCGAGCTGCGATTCGATCGACGTGCTCTACGAGAAGGAGCCTTATTTCCTTCCCGTGAGCTTGGAGATCGGCGCAAAAGTGCTGATCGAGGGAACAGGCGCCTATACGACGACCTACTCGTCGGTGGGGTTCAATGGGTTCCCGCCGCTCGAATCCTTCGTGATCTGACATGGCGGGTTTCCTTCTCCCGCGAAGCGGGAGAGGGTGGCTCGACGAAGTCGAGACGGGTGAAGGCGGGACGATCGACCCTCATCCCTCATGCTTGGACGAGCGTTCCGGCCCGCGCTGCGAGCGCGATTTGGTCGAACCGTTCGGGCGATGTCGCAAGGAGTCGCTCCGCGCACGCCGCCCAAGGCTAGTGGCCTGCGTCAGCCAAATTGATGGGTATTTGTGCGAGCCTGAAGGCTCGCGGTCCAAGAGCGGCCCTGGACCGCGAGCCTTCAGGCTCGCAAATCGAACCCACCCTCCAGCGCACCCTTCATTTTACGTGACGCGGGCCACTAGCCGCCCCACAACGTGGGCGCCGGTGTACAGCAAAACAGCGCCTGGCGACCCTTAATCGGATTTGAGGCATGAACGGTCGGAAATTCGAGTTTCTCCGACGTGGGGGCAGTTCTCTCAATCAGCGGCGCTCGTCGAGACACGCCAACCAAATCAATTCCATCGTCCGGTCACCATATGGTCGCCAAAACCAGATCGACCTCAAGCGTCACGATGTTAAACCTTTGATTTCCTTGGTGGGCGCACAAGGGCTCGAACCTTGGACCCGCTGATTAAGAGTTTGATGGTTGACGTTTTCTCACGATTTCCACAAATTTCATAACCTATCGTATTACATGATTTCATTGCCTATCATGTTTACCATTGATTTCTGGTAAGCGATGGCGTTATCTTTTTCCTGCTTACCGGCTGCTTACCGGAGCCGAAAAAACAGCGGGGCGGGACATGCCACGGGGCCGGATCACGAAACGAGCGGTTGACGCACTGAAATGCCCAACGGGCCGGGACCGCGATTTTCTGTGGGACGATGCGCTCGCCGGCTTTGGCGTCGCCGCCTTCCCCACGGGGCGCAAGGTCTATGTCGCGCAGTTTCGCAAGGATGGTCGCTCCCGCCGCGTCGCCATCGGCGAGCACGGGCGCTTGACGCCGGACGAAGCCCGCTCGCAGGCGAAGACCATCCTCGGCGCCGTTGAGACGGGCGCGGACCCCATCGCCGAACGGCGGGCCGCGCGCGAGGTGCGGACCTTCAAGGCTGTCGCCGACGATTTCCTGACCCTTCACGTCGCGACCAAGCGCAAGAACCGCACGGGCGAAGAATATAGCAATCTCTTGCAAGCCCATGTTCTGCCCGCCATTGGATCGAAGCGCATTCTGGACGTGCGGCGCGCCGACGTGGCGCGGCTGCATGGCAAGATGCGGGAAACGCCCTATCAAGCCAATCGCGCGCTTGCGCTTGTTTCCGCCATTTGGAATTGGGCGGCTCGCCGGGACGAAGTGGCGCTAGCCGACAATCCGGCGCGAGCAACTGAACGCTATCCCGAACAAGGGCGCGAGCGCTTCTTGACCAGCGAAGAGCTCGCCCGGCTCGGCGATGCGCTACGGGACGCCGAGACGATCGGGCTCGCTTGGGACATTGACGAGACGAAGCCGGGGGCGAAGCATCTGCCACGGGAATCGAACCGCCGCCGCGTTCTGGACCCGTTCGCGGTCGGGGCGCTTCGGCTTTTGATCCTTACCGGCGCACGGCTTCGCGAGATTTTGGACGCGCGATGGTCGCAAGTCGATTTGGAGCGCGGCGTCATCTTCCTCGCGGACTCCAAGACAGGCCGGAAACCAATCTATCTCTCAGCCGCCGCGCAAGCCGTTCTGGCAAGCCTCCCGCGTATCGAGGGCAACCCGCACATTGTCGCCGGCGCGAAGGACGGCGCGCCGCGCGCGGACCTCAAGAAGCCGTGGCGCGCCGTGACCCGCGCCGCTGGCCTTGATGGCGTCCGGCTGCACGATCTTCGCCATTCCTTCGCGAGCTTCGGCGCTGGCGCGTCGTTGGGCCTCCCGATCATCGGCAAGCTCTTGGGCCATTCCCAGGCCGCGACAACGCATCGCTATGCGCATCTCGACGCGGACCCGTTGCGCCGCGCGGTCGATACGATCGGCGCGACGATCGCGGCGGCGATGGACGGCGGCAAGGGCGGGGACATTGTGCCATTAAAGAAAACGGGCGGGCGTTCCGCCTGATGCGACGCGCGGGGATAGGCCGGCCAGCCGACAAGCGAGCAAGCTCACTCGTTTCCGCGCGCTCCATGTGAGCAATCACGGGACGCGCGCGAGAATGGGAAAAAAGAAGGACAGCCACCCGTATCAACAATTGATAGAAGGTCCCGTTTTTGAGCGGTGCGTTGATCCGACGACCGGCGGCGTGAGGCTTCAACATCGGGGGTATTGTCGAGCGATCAACGGGCGACCTTATGGGAGCCTTGCGGCTGATTGGCTTTCGCGAATTGAGTCCCATGCGCGTACGCCGATCAGCCACGATTTGCGGAAGGTCCTAGAATTGGTTCTGACCAATTACATCAGAGACAGGGCGGGCGAGCTTGCCGCTATTCCTTGGCGCGATAAAGACCGAGGGCTTTTCGATGGATTGGAGGCTATAGATAGGGCTGCGAGGGCTTTGCTGGCAGCCGCCGACAAGGCCGGCCCGGCGACGGGATATATTTGGCAACGCTTGGAGCAAATCGAGGACCCTCATTTTTCCCGCGAGGAACAACCGAAGTTTTTCCGCGATGAATTTTATCCGCAACTGACGCAACTGATTAGGCGCACTCACCTCTTGCTTCCGGAACTGATGGCCGAGAAAAAGCGCGGCGACGCGTTGCAAATTGGGAACGCGTGGGGGAATTTCGTGTATGGGATTGCAAATCTCTACCAAGACATGGGCGGGGAAATCAAAGTCACGAAGCTGTCCAGCGCGAATCGAGATACGCAACAGCCGTCAGCCTTCACGGGATTTGCTCATGCCGCGATGCTCGAAGTCCCTCGTGATTTGCGAGAGCACGCGCCGGGTGGCGAAACAAGTGTTGAAACATTTTCCGACGCATTGTCGGACGAAATCTCGGCGCAGAAGAAACAAGGGGTTTTGCGCGCGCGCCGTCGCGACAAATCCCCTTAGCGCTGCGGGGGCACCAAGTATACCTAAGCAGCTACCCCGTTCACTGGAGGTAGCCAATGGATACACGATTTTTGCGGCCTTGCGACGCGGCCGAATATCTTCGCGGGCGATACGGACACGGCTCGGCACGGACCCTTGCGAAGTTGCGTAGCGTCGGCGGCGGGCCAGAGTTCCGCCGCATCGGGCGAATCGTCGTCTACGATCCGGCCGCGCTCGACCGCTGGGCGCAATCTCGCATGAGCCGACCGATGCGCAGCACGTCGGACAAGGCCGCGTGACGGATGCTCGCCCCGAATGCGGAGAGGGCCGCGACCGCGCGATGCGGGAACGACCCTCAGGATTCCTTGCCTGCCAGCAATGAAGAATCCGTTATCGCAACTTCCCCCAAAAGCCAAGCGGCCAGTGCATTACGCGAAGCCCTGTGCCGCGACGCCATCGGCGAATACGCGGCGATGTTGTCGGCGATTTCCCTTGCGCTGGTGGAAAGATGCTGGCGGGGGAGCGGGCTCGAAATCGAGGTTGCGCTTCGCCAAGCGCGCGCCGTGTTGCTCGCGGCCATTGCGACTTACAAAGACCTCGCGGCGTTGGGAGGCGCGCAATGAAGACGCCACCTTTTCGCCCGCGCTCGTCCTTATCAACGGAAGCGGCTATCGAGTATCGGCGTGAAAGTGAGAGACGGCCTGTGCCGCCCTTGCCGCCGCGCTGGCGCGAGACGACGACCAAGGAGGCGCCTGGCGCGTTGATCCGCGTCGCGGTGCCGAACCGCGAATCTGCGGCGGCTTGGCCCGCTCCAAAGCCATTGCCGAGCGGCCTTTTGCCCGTCGCGACATTTGACGCGGCGTTCCTGCCCGATTGCCTTCGTCCCTGGGTAATGGACATTTCGGACCGGATGCAATGCCCGCCCGATTTTGTCGCCACTCCGGCGATGGTGGCGCTCGCCGCGACACTTGGCCGAAAGATCGCCATTCGCCCGCAACGGCGCACGGATTGGATAGAGGTTCCGAATCTCTGGGGCTTAATTGTGGGCCGTCCTGGCGCGATGAAAAGCCCCGCGATGACGGAAGCTCTGAAGCCCCTGCATCGTCTGGAAGCCGACGCCCGCAAGGAAAACGACGACGCGCTTAAGGCGCATGTGCTTGCGCTCGAATTCCACAAGCTGCGCAAAGACGCGGCCAAGGACGCGGCGCGCAAGACCCTGAAGTCCGGGGGCGAGGCGCAGCTTGATGGGATCGAATGCCCGCGCGCGCCAATTGCTCGCCGCCATATCGTCAATGATACGTCTTACGAAGCATTGGGCGAAATTCTCGCAGATAATCCCAATGGGGTTCTGGCGTTTCGCGACGAATTAGTTTCGCTCTTGAAGACCTTGGACCGGGAGGAATACGCCGCAGCGCGCGGGTTCTTCCTGACCGCTTGGAATGGGACCAGCGGCTACACCTTCGACCGGATCATTCGCGGTAAGACCCACATTGAGGCGGCTTGTCTCTCGCTTCTTGGCTCGACGCAACCGGGCCGCATCGCTGAATACATGCGGCGCGCCGTCGCTGGCGGCACCGGCGACGATGGTCTGATACAGCGGTTTGGATTGCTCGTATGGCCCGATCAATCCCCGGAATGGAAAGAGGTTGACCGCTACCCTGACACCGCCGCACGTCAAACCGCCTGGGCGACTTTTGAACGTTTTGAGGGTCTCGACCCTAACGCCATCGGCGCGCAGCGCGACGATTATGAGGCCCTCCCGTTCCTTCGACTCGACGACGCTGCGCAAGGCGTCTTTGGCGATTGGCGCGGCAAATTTGAGAAGCGTCTTCGCGGCGGCGATCTCTCGCCCGCCCTCGAAAGCCATCTGGCGAAATACCGGAAGCTTGTTCCGGCGCTGGCGCTTATCAATCACCTTGCGGACGGCGGGACAGGCGCGGTTGCGGAAGAGGCGATACTGCGGGCCTTGGCGTTTTCCGAATATCTCGAAACCCACGCCAGGCGAGCTTACGCGGCGGGCGGCGAAGCCGAAACGGCGGCGGCGAAGGCGATCCTGTCGCATATTCGCAACGGCGACCTCGCCGACGGCTTCACGGCTCGGGACGTGCACCAACGCGATTGGGCGAATCTGACCGATCGCGACCAAGTGAAGGCGGGCCTCGAATTGCTCGCGGACCTTGATTGGCTCGCGCCCCAAACGCACGCCACGGGCGGACGCCCGCGAACGACTTACGCCATCAATCCAAGGGCGATGGCATGAGCAAGTATCTGGACCGCTTACGCACCCTCGAATGCGAAAAGCGCCTTCCTTGGCAACCTTCAAAACCCTCAAAAGCTCCTTTTGAAGGTTTTGAGGGTGGCGCGGGTAAGGGGTTTTCAAAATCGTCGCCGCCTTTCGAGGGTTTTGAAGGGGGCCGAGAGAGGGCTATTTCAAAAATAGCGCCGGCCCTCGCGCCTCGGCGTTCGATGGTCTTTCCGGTCCCCCGCCCGAAGGTCACGGGGCCAACCGATCGGTTCTGTAGTTGCGGCCGCATGGCGACGCTGGCCTATCCGCGCGGCGATGGGCGCGAGGTTTGGTATTGCCTCGAATGCCTCAATGCGGACGGGCAGGCGTGACGATGGCGCGAAACGCCGGCGCTCGAAAGGCCGCCGTCGCAAATGAATTTTGTCACCAATACGCGCGTACGCGCGCGCGAGGGGCAGCGACGCCGGCGGCAATCCCGCTACGCCTATGGCTTGGCGTTTAGTGGGGCGTGACGATGGCGCGAGAGGGTTAGTCTCGACTCGGGGTTAAAGCTCGATATCAACCGGATACGCGACGGCACGGCGCGACCCGGAGGCGTGACGCGCGCGGAAACTGTGTGGAGTCGCATTCCTTCCGGGGAAACCATCGCGATAGCGACAATCGAGACGGATATGCGTCCTGACAAACTCGCTAGCATGGTTATCCGGCCATACGGGGGAAGCGAGCAACGCATCAGCCTTTGCGCATCGGCGCGCCATTTCGGCGGCTTGCAATGGTATTTTAGCTGCCCGGTAACATTCGAGCGCAGTAGCGTTCTTTGGAAGCCTCCCGGCGCGCGTCATTTCGCGTGTCGGCGGGCCTTTGGACGGCGAGTCGCATATGGTTCGCAATTCGAGTGTCCCCGCGACCGGGCGCTATCGGCGGCGCAAATGATCCGCCATCGGCTTGGTGGCAATGAATGGGTTTCCGGCTTGGACGGATTTCCGCCCAAGCCGAAGGGCATGCGTTGGGCAACATATGAACGCCTGCAACGGAAATGCGAGGCGTACGAAAGCTTCTCGTTTGCGAGAATTTGGGCTTTTTTGCAGCGCCTCAAAACTGGAAAATAGCAACAGATTTCGATTTCTAAAAAGGTCGAAAATCGACAGCGCGGCTAAAATGAAAAAGCGGCCCGAAAGTAACTCCCCTAATCCTTATGGGTAGAGCTTCGCCTTTTCGGGGTTAGCAGCGCGCCAAAGCATATCCGCTGCGGTCAGATCATTTGCCTTTGCGGCTAAAAGAGCCTCCGCCGCCTCCTTTAAGTCACTATTGAATTTGTCGATTAACGATTTGCGGTAGTTATCGAACAAATCACGCACACCAATTTTTTCCGCCGTAGCCAACCAATTTCTGAAAGAAAGCGCGATTTCAGATTCCATTCCAGCTTTTAGATTGTCAATCTGGTCGAGGAAGTCCTTATAGGCCCTGCCCGCTGCCCCGATGTGAGGCATCTCGTTTTGCTGTAAAGCCGATTCTATATTGCGCTTCAACACGCAGTAGTGGGCTTGAAAAACGCTGTCGTATTTCGCGTGAACATGCTCGTTTAAGGCTTTAATGTAGTCATTTACATAAGCGTCGAGCTTGCTCTTTAGGTCCCTCACCTCCCCTTCCGTAAACGCGCTTTCCGGAGATTGCTTCTTCTTGAACCAACCAAACATCCTCACCCTCCCGCGAGCGCGCCTTGTTGGAGACGCCAAGTATTGCTCAGGCCAGAACCGAAGTCGAGCGGCGGGGCGCGGTGATCCTGGCCTCGATCCATTCGTCGAGGTCCGCCCGCGTGTAGACGGGAAATCGACCGATCTTGCGGAACTGAGGTCCGCCGCCGACCACGGCGAGCTTGGCGAGCCATTTGGCGCTACAGGGCGCGCCCCAACGCTCGCGGACATATCGAGCCGCCTCGGCGCGGCGCATGTAGAGCGGGGAGGCTTCCATCGATTCTTTTCCGTCCGCGACACGCTGGCCGTGACGAGAATATGCCCGCGATGTTGCGCTCTCGGAACAGGCCGAATCTGCGACGCGCTACGCGGCGCACGCGCGGCGGCGAAAAGAAATCATCGGTCGGAACGGCGCGTGCCTGGCGCCGATTGGCGATCTTGTCGAAGGATGAGCAATCCCGCTCGCTCCAAGCCATGCACGCTTGACGGCGAATAGGCCGCGCCGGCGGCGGCGGCCGGTCAAGGCCGCAGCCGCAAAGCGGGCGCGCGGAGCGCGAGCCTTGACGGGTCGCCGACGGGCGGGCAGGCGCTCCCCAAGCGCACACGGCTCGGACCATCTCCCCTTTCGGGACGACTGACGGCGGACGGGTCAGCGGGAGTTGGGCTCCACCTGGTCGTGCGCCGCTCGCGGCCTAATCTGCCCGTGCTTGCCTCGCTCGAACCGGAACGAGCGCACAGCACGCCCTGAGCCGACGATTTGAGGCCAGTGCCATGCGATTGAGTGAAATCGTTGGAAAGAGAAGCGAAGGCAGCACCAGCGGATTTTGCGCGGTGCGCGACAAACGACCGTCAGTAAAGGCGAAACTGCCAAAGCAGGGCCGCCTCTTTTATCTTGCCCTCCAAAACGGTCGTGGGCGAGCCTTCGACTGAATGCGCCGAACAGAGAACGCGGGAGTTTGCCAATACGCTCCATGGCGCGCCTCACTACGATCGGTCCGCGTTCGCAGCCGAATTGCTGTGCGATTGCAATTCTCGCGACATTCGGACCGCGATCGGAATGCGGAATTCATGCGCCGGTCCTGCAAAACTCTTGCACGTGAGCCGCGAAAGAAAGGACACGTCGACGATGCGACGCGAGCGGTTCAGGTCGATTTCGCTTGACAGTCTTCATGCCATAATTCTGCAAACGTCGCGCGGCGCCCGCCGGCGGCAGTGCCGAGTCTTCCGCATGAGCGATGGCGCCGAGCAACTGCGGGGCTTGCGATGATCGCCCGTCGGCGCCATTCCGATCGAATGCTTGTCTTGATCGACGAATCGGGAGACCCCGGCTTCAAACTCACCAAGGGCTCGGCGAGCGTCTTCGTCGCCGTGCTTGTGGCCTTTCATGACAGGGAAGCCGCGCGGCAAACGCAAGCGGCAATCGACGAACTGGCGCGCCGGCTACGGCTTTCAGGCGAATTGAAATTCAGCAAATCGCGGGCTGAGGTGAGGGATTCGTTCTTCGCCGCCGTGCGTCCCTTCGACTTTCGCGTTCGGGCGATAGTTGTGAAAAAGGAGCTTATCTACAGTCGCACGCTGCGAATGGACAAAGAGAGCTTCTATTCATTTTTTGTGAAATCGATGCTCAAATTCGATGGCGGACTACTTCGTGGCGCGAGAGTCGTCATCGACGGTTCGGGAGATCGCGAATTTCGGCAGGAACTCGGCGCCTATCTGCGGCGGCATTGCGGGGCGGGCGCCATCAAGCACGTTCGGTTCGCTGATTCCGCAAACGACCGGCTCATACAGCTTGCCGATATGTGTGCTGGCGCAATTGCGCGTTCTTACAAGCGTGACCGTTCGGACGCGGATCGTTGGCGCGATATGCTGGCGCCAAAAATAGATGACGTGTGGGAATTTAGATAAGATTGCGTCCCGCCCCCCTAGCTCGACGATTGCCGAGCACGCGCGCCATCCGGCGACAGTTCGGTAGGGCAGGACGACTTTACAACGTGAATATGTTGCGCGAGGCGCACAAAGTCAACGCGAGGGCGGGTAGGGAGCCGGCGCGAATTTCCGATTTCTGCTTACCGAGCGCTTACCGAAAGCACAAGCCGATCGGATCGATGGCCGCTGATATGCAATAAGCACTTGATTTCCTTGGTGGGCGCACAAGGGCTCGAACCTTGGACCCGCTGATTAAGAGTCAGCTGCTCTACCAACTGAGCTATGCGCCCGTCCGGCGAGTTTGGCGCGTTCTTGCGCCAAATCCGAGGACGACGCGACATAACAAATCGCTTTCCCGATGTCCAGGTTCTGTCCGGGCTCAGCAGGCTCAGGACGGGTCAGACGTTGGCGGAGACGGCGGATCGCGGCGCCGAGAAGTTTGGAGATGCGCGGACGGCGCTCTCATGGCCGCCACTCCGCCGCCGGCTCCAGCCGGCGCTCTTCCTGTTGCGCGGCGTCGATGACGGCAAGCAGCGCGCGCAACGCCTCGGTCACGCCTTCGCCGCTTGCGGACGAGAGCCTGAGCGGCGGCGCCCGCTCGCCGGCAACCGGCGGCCCGGCCGCGGCCATCGCGCGCTTCAGGCGTTGCGCTTGCTGTTGCAAATGCTCGCCATCCACGGCGTCGATCTTCGACAGCGCGACAATCTCGCGTTTCGCGCCGAGCCCGCCGCCGTAGGCGTCGAGTTCGCGGCGCACGGTCTTATAATCGCGTCCGGCATGGTCGCCGGTCGCGTCGATGAGATGCAGCAGCGCGCGGCAGCGTTCGACATGGCCGAGAAAGCGATCGCCGAGGCCGTGTCCCTGGTGCGCGCCGGCGATGAGGCCGGGAATGTCGGCGAGCACGAATTCGCGTTGGTCGCGCCGCACGACGCCGAGGCCAGGGTAAAGCGTCGTGAAGGGATAATCGGCGATCTTCGGCTTGGCCGCACTGACGGCGGCGAGAAAAGTGGATTTGCCCGCATTGGGCAGGCCGATGAGGCCGGCGTCGGCGATCAGCTTCAGGCGCAGCACGATAGCTAGCTCGACGCCTGCTTGGCCTGGATTGGCGCGGCGCGGCGCGCGATTGGTCGCGGTCGTGAAATGGGCGTTGCCAAAGCCGCCGTTGCCGCCCTTGGCGATGACCAGGCTTTCGCCTGCCTTCGTCAGATCGCCGATCAGCGTCGCTTCGTCGGCTTCGAAAATCTGCGTGCCGACCGGGACTTTCAAAACGGCGTCGGCGCCCTTGCCGCCGGCGCGGTTCTTGCCCATGCCGTGCATGCCGGTCTTGGCCTTGAAATGGCGTTGATAGCGGTAATCGATGAGCGTGTTCAGCCCATCGACGCACAGCGCCACGACATCGCCGCCGCGCCCGCCGTCGCCGCCGTCCGGTCCGCCGAATTCGATGAACTTCTCGCGTCGGAAGGAGACGCAGCCGGCCCCGCCGGCGCCCGAGCGAACGTCAATTCTCGCTTGGTCGAGGAATTTCATGCGCTCCTCATGTGGGCTGGCTCACGCCGAGGTCACCCGGGGCCGGCGCGCGCCAAAGGGCGTAGGCGCGGCGGCGCGCCTCAGCTCGAACCGCTCGACCGCAACGTCGCCGCCACGCGCCGGCGCCGAAACAACGCTGCGCCCGAGCGGGAGGAAGCCCAGCTTCTCATGCACGCGCCAGGACGCCGCATTCGTCGGCAACGCCGCCGAGGCGATCCGCCCGAGCGACGTCACGCCAAAAACCAGATCGGTGAAGGCGGCGGCGGCTTCGGTCATCAGGCCTTGCCCCCAAAAAGGCTTGCCGAGCCAGAATCCAAACATCGCCTCGCCGCGATCGGGCGCGCCGTGCAGGCCGACCATGCCGATCGGCTCTTTTGGCTGCCGCTTGAACGTCAGCGCCAGAACGAGGCCGGCGCCGGCGGCGTTTTCGGCGCGCGCCGAGACAATGAACGCATCGGCGTGGTGAATTTCATAAGGATGAGGAATATGGGTGCTGTTGAGCGCAATGTCGGGATCGCCGGCGAGCCGGGCGATCGCCGCCGCGTCGGCGGCGCGCGGCCAGCGCAGCCAAAGCCGCTGGGTTTCCAATCGAAAAACATCGTCGCGCGTAACTTCGGGAAACATGAGGCGCTCCAGTCGCACGGTTGGAACCGCGCGACGCCCAAACGACGAAGGACAGCGGACGTCCCGCTCCCCCGACCATATCAGCCTTTTCCGGGCTTCTTGTTTTGGAGCCTTGCGGCTTGCCGAGCGGCGTTCGCAATGCGAAGGCCAAAGTCCGCTGGGGTGAAGACGCCGGCGGAGGCCTTCGTCGATCTTCAGCCTATTCTGCGGCCGCAGCTGGCGCGGCCGGCGCGACCGATACGGTGGAGCGGCCCCTGCTGGACTTGAACGACACCGTCCCGTCGACGAGGGCGAACAGCGTGTGATCCTTGCCTGTCCCGACATTGCGGCCGGCATGCCATTTGGTTCCGCGCTGCCGCGCGATAATATTGCCGCCGACGACGAACTCGCCGCCGAATTTCTTCACGCCGAGACGCCGGCCGTCCGAGTCGCGGCCGTTGCGTGACGAACCGCCTGCCTTCTTATGAGCCATGTTCCTTGCTCCGAATGCGTTTTTTGGAAACGCTCGGCGCTTCCTTAAAATCTGCTTAGCGCTCGCACAGCGCGCCTACAGAGACCATACCGCAAACCCGCGCGCTTTTCCAAAGCTTGCGACCGCGCCGCTCCTCAAGCTTAAGGCGCTAAGCTTCGATCGAGGTGATCCGAATCACCGTCAAATCCTGGCGGTGGCCGCGTTTGCGCTTGGAGTTCTGGCGGCGACGCTTCTTGAACGAGAGTGTTTTGGCGCTGCGCTGCTGCGCGGCGATTTCGCCGGTGACGCTCGCGCCAGCGATGAGCGGCGCGCCCACCTTCGGCGCGTCATCGCCAGAGAGCAACAGCACCTCGTCGAAAGTGACCTTGTCGCCCGGCGCGCCTTGCAGCGCCATGACGTTGATCGTATCTCCGGCGGCGACGCTATATTGCTTCCCGCCGGTCCTGATGACGGCGAACATTTGCGTTTTCCTATGTTCGGCCCAAACTCTGGCGGGGTCCCGCCGCCCGGCTTCGTTACAGTTGGCCGGTTGTCCGCTTCATTTCCCGTCCCGCGCCGGGAAGGCGGCTGGACAAAAGAAAAGGCGGCCAAACCGCCGCCGCGAAGCGGTTAAGCCCTATATCGGCGAGGCTCTGCTTGTCAATGGCGGAAATTAGATGACCAGGGCGATGGCGTCACCTGTAAATAGGACCACAATTTGTTGCGAGCAGTGCGTCAAGCGCCCGCAACTCGCCTTTGAGGCGCGCGATTTCGAAGTCATTGCGCCAGTGGAACAGCGTTCCCATCAGCATCGGCGCGCCAAGGACGCCCACCTTATCTTCCAGCCGCGTGTGATCTTGCTCAAGACCCGCAAAAATAAGAGCTTCCGATCGCTTGGCGCGCGCCGAGACAAGTTGGGCGCAGGTCGCGCCCGCGAAAACGGCGGGGTCGACGATGTCTGGCTCAATGTCGCGCGTCCGCGTGGCGCAAGCGGCGAGAACGAGGATGAGCGCCAGGCAAGCGCCGCATATGAAACGAGACATCGAAACATTCCGGCGACGTCATCAGTCGGCGAACCGACCTCATGCGTCGGCGCGTCCAACGCGTCTTTGAACGCTGAGGCTTGCGCGAAGCCGTCGCAGCCGCATTCGCAAGGGTTGAGGAAGGGTTGAGGCGAGCTCGCGGCCCGCGATCATTGGTATAGATCAGGACTTGAATCGCCGTTCATCTCATGGCGGCGAATGCGGCGAAGGGATTGATCCTGGACCGGTCCCGCCTCGCCGATAACGCCGCCAGCGGATGAACGGCTGGTCGCGATCCCGGCCACGCCGCAAGAAGAATCGCATTGGCGTCGTGGCCGATCGAACGGATTTTGCGAGCTTTCGAGCTCGAGCCCGTTACCATCCTCAGTCGCAAGGGTTACGGTAACCCCCTCCGTAACCGTAATGTGGGTACCACCCGCCGTAACCGTATTGAGAACCATAGCCGTAGCGATAATGGGGATAGTAGCCATAATGCCGGTAATGCCGGTAATGCCGGTAATGCCGATGGCGATAGCGCCGGTACTGGACCTGTTCGGCCGGCGAGGATAGGCCGACGATGGATTTGTCCGTGACGCTCATCACGCCGGCTTGAGACTCTCTCGGCATGACGGTGACGGCCATGGCCGCGCACATTGCGAGCGCGATGCTGGATTTGGATAGATTGCTCATTTCTGTCTCCTTCGGCTCACGAGAAGCAGCGTCTGCGCGCTGAAACTCGTTCCATGCTTCGACTCAGGGCTAAAAATGTAGGCGTTTGCGCCGGTTCGGCCAGCGCGGCCGAGCAGAAATTTTCGGTCGCCTATGTGAAAACCTCGGAGGAGGCGATTGCCAATTGAATTGCTCCCGAGTTCGGTCTGTTTGCCAACGCCAGCGGTTAACGGGGCGGAGCAAGGGTCGGCCATTTGGCGCTGTTGTCGGGTGAGTTGTGTTGGTTTTCATCGAGTCGCCACCAGCTTGACAGCAAGCATCAATATGCTATTATTCAACCTTAGGTTGAAATTATTCATTTTGTCCGCCACACGAGGGGGTCGCCATGAGACGTCCTGAACAGCTGTCCTCGCCTGGCGAAACGGCGGCGCCAGACTGTTCGGGATTGGTCGGAATTCCCACGATCGAGGAATGCCAACGTTTCGATGCGCCGCTGCGCGACGATCTCGAGCTTCTCGATTACGAAATTCGCCGCCGCTTCAACCGGATTTTGGCCGGAGTCGATCAATCCGGCCAAGACAGCGTGTTGTTTCTCAAGGCGTCGACGACTGTGCTTCTTTCCATTGCGGCCGGCGTGATGGAAAGCACGGCCGAACGCACGCGCCAACCATTCGATGTGGCGTCTTTTAAGGCGGTTGCCGAGAATGCGGCGAAATGGGCGAAAAATCGCAAAGTTAAATATTTTGTCGCTGGCGAAGGCTGACGGTCCAATAAGACGCGGCGCCGCGCAACACTCCGGCTTGTGTGCATGCCGTAGGCCATCACGGGAAAGGTGATCCCCTTGCCCTTATGAGCCTCCGTCGAGCCAGATCGCCGGTCAAAAAAATTCCAAGTCCCCAGGAATGTGTTGGTTGATTGTCGATGGCGAAGAAGGTTGATTGGCGAGCCGAACCGCCAGCGCCGTGAGTTTGACTTTTCGCGAGGCGACATGTCCTTCCACCTCCCACTGCGACGGCATCAGATCGGCAAGCGCGAAGATGAAATCGGAAAGGCCGGAAAGTCTCTGTTCAAATACATCGAGGGCCTGCGCCGATTGCATGAGGGCATGCTTTTCGACGATGCTTTCCCATTTGATGTTGTCGACGAGACAATGCAGACCATCGGTTGACGCCGCGAGATCGCGCAATTCATGTGCGACACGCGACAATATTTCGATCATCGGCTGTGGTGGCTGGTTGGTCGACTGCATATCCGGCGCCGCCTTGTTACGTGAACCTAATGAATTTCCACTGTTACGGAAATCGATCGATTGCCTTTCGATACTTGTCGCCCCTTCGCGCCTGAGTGCGGTCGGTCTGTCCCCCGCTTGCATCGAAAACGCGCCGGTTTGATTTCAGAACAATTCCACGGTTCCGGCGGCCGGCAGTTTGGGAACGGACGCCGGTTGCGGCAGCGTCACGGTCATTTGTCCCGAGAGCAAACTTTGACGCGCTCGTCCTGAAACAGGACAATATTCCACGCGTCGCCCATGGGTGCCGCCGAGATGCTCGGCGACGATGCGAATGCCCTCGTTGTTCAGGAAATGTTTGGCGAAGGCTGCATTTTTGGCGCCGATGTCGGAAAGACCTTCCATCATTTTCGCGCCGCCGAACAATTTTCCCTCGAGGCGCTCGCGTCGGGCGCCAGATTTCAGCAATCCGTTTACGAGAAGCTCCATGAGATGCACGCCATATCTCTCAGCTTCGCCATTGTGTGAGGCGCCGTGATCACCCGGCAGAAGAAAGTGATTCATGCCTCCGACGCCGGCTTCCGAGTCTCTCAGACACGCAGCCACACATGACCCCAAGACCGTTGCGAGAACGGCATCCGGGTCGTCGCTGACCTTGTATTGCCCCTGGATGACGTGAATTCGCCTGGGACGGTCCGACTTGGGGGTCATGACAATCTTCCGATGATAGCTTCGAGAGCCTTCTTGAGCGCCGCAACGGTGAAGGGCTTCGTCAAATAGTTGTTGACGCCGAGTTTGATGGCGTTTTCCAAGAGCGCTCGATCATCACGACCGGTCAGCATGATGAAAGGAACTCTCTTCGTCGGCGCATAGCCGCGAATGGCCCTGAGCAAGCCAAGGCCATCGAGCTTCGGCATGTTGAAATCCGAGATGACCAGATGAGCGGGGGTCTTCATCATGAACTGCACGGCCTGTTCGCCGTCGCTCGCAAAGAAGATGTTGCGAACTCCCAACGCCTCGAGACCATCACGAAGGAGCATGCGGCTCGTACTCGTGTCATCGACGATGAGCACTCTCATTTGCGCCACAACAGACATTTCGCACTCCTTCAGTTGTTCGTCGAATTCAGGATCTGCGCGCCGATCCGATGCAACGGAAATTGCTTGGCTACGCCGCCAAGCTCGAACGCCGCCCTCGGCATGCCATAGACCAGCGACGAAGCCTGGTCCTGCCCGATCGTTTCGGCGCCGGAATTGCGCATGGCGAGCAATCCTTCGGCCCCATCCCTGCCCATGCCGGTGAGAATGACGCCGAGCGATCTTCGTCCGGCGACTTGCGCGACTGATCTGAACAGAACGTCGATCGACGGCCTATGGCCATTGACCGGCGGAGCCTCGAGGAGAACGCATCGAAGCCCGCCGCCTTTCGAAATTTTGAGATGCGCGCGTCCCCCAGGCGCTACATAGACATGTCCAGGCGCAAGCGGCGCTCCATCGACGGCCTCGCTCACGCAGGGTTTGCACACTCGGTTGAGCCGCGCGGCGAAACTGGCGGTAAACAGCGGCGGCATGTGCTGCGTAATAACTGTCGGCGGACAGTTCTCAGGAAAATTGGCAAGAATTGTCAGAAGGGCTTCAACGCCGCCCGTCGAGGAGCCGATTGCGACTATTCTGCCGTCCGACTTAAAGCTGGCCGCTTCAGTCTTGGACGTCTCACCCAATCTGCGTTCTGCGATGTGAGCTATCGGCGCAGCTGCGGCGGCCTTGATCTTGACGGCGAGATCCTGAAACGAATTCGGATCCTTCGAGGACGGCTTTGCGACACAGTCGAACGCGCCGATTTCGAGAGCCTTGATGGTCGCAGAAGCGGCGCTTTCTGTGAGACTCGAGACCATGATGACTCTGGTCGGACGCAGCCGCATGATTTTCTCGAGAAACTCGAGACCATTCATGTTCGGCATTTCGATGTCGAGCGTGACGACGTCCGGGTCGAGAGACTTGATCGCTTGACGCGCCTCAAACGGGTCGGCGGCCTCGCCGACTACGCTGATGGCGGGATCACGCTGCAAGGTTACGGAAATCAAGCCTCGCATGGTGGCCGAATCATCGACGACAAGAACGCGAACCTGGTTCATCCACGGCCCCCCGCTCGTAAGCGATATGTCGTGATGCCCTCGCTCTCGAACAAGGCGGTCGCGGGGCCAGTGACCCTTTCAGAGTGTCCGATGTACAGGCGCCCGTCTGGATTGAGCACAGGCGCGAAGCGGCTCCAGACCATATTCTGAGTTTTCTCCTCAAAATAAATCACGACGTTTCTGCAAAAAATAGCGTCAAAACGCCCGGTCATCGGCCAACTGCCGATGAGACTCAGTTCGCGGAAGGCGACCAAGGAAGCCAATTCTTCACAAACGCCCCAGGCCTTTTCGCCCCCCGCGGCCACACGGACAAACCAACGGGTCTTCAGACCTTGCGGAACGGCGCCCATTACCTCGTCGCCGTACACGCCCTCGCGGCCTGCGGCTACCATATTCGGGTCGATATCAGTAGCGAGCACTTTCACGTCAAGACGCGCCGCCTCGGGGATAACCGAGAGAATGGACATTGCGATGGAATAAGGCTCCTGGCCATTCGAGCAGGCGGCGGACCATATCCGCAACCGACCGCCTTTACGCACCATGTTCGCGCACCCGGGAAGAACGACTTTTTCCAAATGCTGGAAATGATGCGGCTCGCGGAAAAATCGAGTGACATTGGTGGTAAGCGCCGCAAGCATCATCTGACGCTCATCAACGCCACTCTCGTCGACGACGAGCGCGCAATAGTCCCGGAAATTTTCCAGGCCCAAAGCGCGCAGCCTCTTCGCCAGTCGCGAATAGACGAGCGTCGCCTTCGTCTCAGGTAGGTGGATGCCCGCGTCCTCGTGCAACATCGCCGCGATATGTTGGAAGTCTTCTTTTGTCAGGAGAAACTCTCCGGGCACGATGGCTCGTGTGACCGACGCTCCCTGCGAACGAGCTTGAATCATGCGCCGTCTCCGCAACAAACGACAACCATGGAGGCTGCGAGCGCGCGGACGCGGACGCCGGCGCACAATCGCTGCGCCGCAGCGCGGGAGGTCGAGCGCACAGCGGTAAGGAAAGCGATGAGCGGCCTCATTTGTCTCACTCCGCTGCAACCAAGGTTTGATCCGCACGATCCATGCGCGGCCGGTCGACGATCGCATCGACATCCAAAATCAACGCCACGCGTCCGTCGCCCAATATCGTCGCCGCGGCTATGCCGCAAACACGACCATAATTGGTTTCGAGGCTCTTGATCACGACTTGTCGCTGTCCTTGGATAGCGTCGACGAGCAGCGCACATCTGGCGCCGCTTTCCGATTCCACCAATAATGCGACCTGCATCGTAGGATCCGTTTCCTCTGTTCGGTAGAAGAGCACCGATCCCACATCGATAAGCGGGATGAAGGAGCTGCGGGTTGCGATAACGCGGGCGCCATCGCCAAGCACGTGAACATTCGCGTTTTTCGGCTGCAATGTCTCGATGACCGCCGTCAAGGGAACGACCAATGTTTGGTCGGCGACGGTCACGACCATGCCGTCTAGAACCGCCAAGGTGAGCGGGAGGCTCATCGAGAATGTCGAACCGCGGCCGGGATTGGATGCAATGGAAATTCGTCCGCCAAGCGCTTGGATCGCGCGTTTGACGACATCCATTCCAACGCCTCGTCCCGAGATGTTGGAAACCGTCGAGGCTGTCGAGAACCCAGGCAAAAAAATCAAGTTGTCGATTTCGTCGTCGGTGAGGTCGGCCTCCGCGGGGATGAGTCCTCTCGAAACAGCGATCTCGCGGATGCGCCCTCGATTGAGGCCGGCGCCATCGTCGGCGACTTCGATCACCACTCTGCCGGAGCGATGCGTCGCGGAAAGGCGAAGAGAACCCTCTTCGGCCTTGCCGGCAGCGGCTCGCGCCTCCGGCGTTTCAATACCATGATCGACTGCGTTTCGGATCATATGCGTGAGAGGATCAGTCAACCGCTCTACGACGGTCTTATCGACTTCGGTTCCTTCGCCTTCCGTAACGAGGCGTACGGATTTTCCGGTCATGGCGGCGATTTCGCGAACCGTGCGCGACATCCGCTGAAAGACCGCCTTCACTGGTTGGGCTCTGATCGCCATCACGCTGTCTTGAATATCACGCGTCAATTGTTCGAGCTCGTCGAGCCCGATGACGACTGAAGAGGCCCTCGGCAGTCCGGCTTCCGCCACCCGCTGAGAAAGCATGGCCTGATTGATGACGAGTTCGCCGACGAGATTGATGAGGCGGTCAACTCGGTTGAGGTCGACGCGAATCGTCGTTTGAGCGGGGTACGCGCCATTTTCATTGCTTGGATGCGCCACTTTTACGGGACCTGCGTTGTCGTCGTGCTCATCGCTCGGCGCAAGCGTCGCACTCGCCATGTGTTGATTGTTGTTTTTTTGTTGTTCAGCCAGCGAGACCAACTTGGCGCACGGCTCGAGCGCCGCCTGAAACTCCTCGAGCAGTCTTCCCACATCGGCGGCGGCGATATCCAGGTCGCAGTCCCATTCGACAAATTCGAAGATCTCGCGGACGCGAGCTTCATCTGCGCTCGTTCTCAAATGGACGGACCAAGAAAGATAAGCCCCTTCTGGATCCAGCTCTGAGAGTAGCGGTATCTCGTCGACGCAGCATTCGACGCTCATCTCTCCAAGTCCGCCGAGCTCCCGCAAAAGGCATAGCGCTTCGTTCGCCTTGGCGTAAAGCGCCGGTTTTGGCATAAACCGAATGAGAAAGTCTTGGGTGAATGGCGGCGGCTCCTCAGGCGTCGACTCGAAGATAGAATCGAGCGACACCGCAACCGGCTGGAAGTCGAGGTCGTCGATGTTTTGTTGTTTGGGAGGCGAAGTCCCGTCCTTCTTAGCCGCTCCACTGCATAAGGCGTTGAGTTCGTCGGTGATCGACTTTACGTGGGCTCCCGCGACGCAACCATTCTCACGAGCGGCGCGAACGAAATCCGCAAGACTATCGGACGCTCTCAGGAACGTCTTGGTAACCGAAGGGTTCGGAGCGAGCTTTGCAGATCGCAACAGATCCAGCGCTGTCTCGAAGATGTGGGCGAATTCCACAAGTTCATCGAAGCCGAATGCTCCAGCGCCGCCTTTGATCGAGTGGACGGCGCGAAAAACCGCGTTGACCGTTTCGGGATCGTCGTTCCCGTCCTCGATTTTCAGAAGCCCGCTTTCGAGCTCGGTGAGCAGTTCTTCACATTCCTGAAAGAACGTTTGTTTTATCGCAGCCATTGGATCCACGGTCGTCTCCTGCGCGAATCACGCTGCTACGCGACGAATGGCGTCGACCAGTTTGATAGGATTGAAGGGCTTGACGATCCAACCGGTCGCTCCAGCGCGGCGCGCGCGATCCTTTTTTTGGACATCGCTTTCCGTCGTCAGAACGAGAATGGGAACCGCGCGGTGTTTGTGATGGCGACGAATTCCCTCGATGAAGCCGAATCCATCTAAGCGCGGCATGTTGATGTCGGTAACGATGACATCTGGCAATGCAGTTTCTAAGACTTCGAGGCCGTGCACTCCATCCTCGGCTTGGAGGACCGAAAAACCAGCTTCCGATAAGGCGAGAAGGAGCATCTCGCGCATCGTTCGTGAATCATCGACGGTCAGAATGGTCTTGCTCATCTCGACAGCTCCTGTTCTGAAAATTTAGCGATCGGAATTCCCAGCGTCCCTACGCCTTCGAGAAAGGCTTCGGAAGGGTTAGAGAGGACGAACGAAACGCTATCGGCGGCCCACGTCACGCGAGCAGAGAGCAGGACCTGAACGCATTGCGCGCCGACCCGTTGAACATGAGATGCGTCGATTGTCGCCTGGTGACCGCGGATCGCCAGAAGGTTCGCAGCCAAAGGAGACGCCGCTCGAAGATCGAGAATGTCCGGCAGCCGCAGTGTTCGCATGTAGCGATCCGATTTCGACTCATCGATCATGGGGCGGTTTCCTTGTTAAGCTCCTTAGTCCTTGAGCCGCGATCCCCGCCGCTTACCAGGACTGCGCAAAGCGATACATTCCTCTGATTGTCCACAAGGCGACTGACATTTATGCGGCGCTCGCAGCGGCCTCTGGCAACAGGTTCTTTACCGTGAGAACGCCAATCATTTGCTTGTCCGCCGCGACCACGCCTCTGATGAAGGTTCGCGCAACCTCTGACGCCACATCAGGGGTTGGTTGGATAGCGTCAGGCGTTAACGTGAGTATGTTGGAAACGGCGTCGACGAGAAGGCCGACCACCTGACCGGAGAACTGCACGACAATCACCGCGTGTCGCGCCGTGGGCTCGCTTTGCGGCAAGCCGAGGCGCGCGGCGAGATCGATAACCGGCAAGACAGCTCCACGCAGATTTATGACGCCGCGAACGAACTCCGGCGCATGCGGCAGGGGCGTCGCTGGAGTCCAACCTCGAATCTCCCGCACCGCCATTATATCGATGCAATAGGTTTGACCGCCGATATGGAAGGCTATGAACTCTTGTGGTCCCTGCTTCGGGTTGAGAGTGTGCGTCTCGGCCATTGTCAAAACTCCGCCCAGGTTTGTTCGGAGGTCTCGAATTGCTCTTTTGGAGCCGCCGCTGAATTCCATGACCTCGAGAGAGTCTTGCGCGCAGTTTGGGGCGGCGCCGATTTGAGCGATGCGTGGCCTCGGTGAGAAACGGGATTGGCTGCAGGGGGATCGACTGCGTTACGGTGACCTACGTTGAAGGTCGAGATCAACTCGGCAAGTTGGCCTATGGCATGTTTGAGACCATGGCCCGCCGCCGTCGTTTCTTCGACCATGGCGGCATTCTGCTGAGTGAACTGATCCATCTGTCCGACCGCCGTATTGACCTCCTGCAGGCCGGTAGACTGTTCACGCGCGCCGCTGGCGATCTCCGCCACGACTTTGTTCGCCTCTGCGACTTGACCGACGATGCGGCTGAGGGCGGTTCCGGTCTGGGCGACGAGCGTGACGCCCTCATCGACTTGCGACGTCGACGCCGAAATGAGATTCTTGATTTCCCTCGCCGCTTCGGCGGAGCGTTGCGCCAGAGCGCGCACCTCGGAGGCCACAACCGCAAAGCCCCTCCCCGCGTCGCCGGCGCGCGCGGCTTCGACGCCGGCGTTTAACGCCAACAGATTCGTCTGGAACGCGATTTCATCGATCACCGTGATAATCTGCTCGATTTCTTGCGAGGATTTTTCGATTCTCCCCATCGCTTCGATCGCCTGGCGAACAATTTCGCTGCTCTTCTCTGCGTCGTTTCTTGCGTCGGATACGACGCTGCAGGCGTGTTGCGCGCCGTCAGCCGTCTTCTTCACCGTCGCGGTGATCTCTTCCAGCGCCGCCGAGGTTTCTTCGAGGCTGGCTGCTTGTTGCTCCGTTCGATGGGAAAGCGCGTCCGCAGCGCTCGAGATCTCTTGGGTTCTTGAATTCAAGCCGTCGATATGGTCGATCATGTCGAGGAACGTCGCTCGGAGCTTGTCAATGGAAGTATTGTAATAGTGTCTGATATTTTCGTAATCGCGCGAAAACGCCTCGTTCAGCCGATGTTTTAAATTTCCCGTCGACAGCTCGTCGAGAGCCGCTGTGAAGGACGTCATGAATGTGGTGTGCGCTTCGACATAACCTCGCGCCTCTTCATCGCTGGCCGCCTTTCGCTCGGCGGAAGCTTTTTGTTCGGCCGCCTGTGCGGCGAGGACGCGCTGCGTCGTCGCCTTGAGCTGGCTGCGCAGTTGTTCTACGGCGCCAGACAATATGCTGATTTCATCCTTCCCGGCGGCCCCGGCGACAGGCGTCTCATAGTCGCCTTCAGCTATCTTGCCGATGGCGCCTTGTAGGGCCTTGGCGGGCCGCGTTACGCTGGCGCGCAAGATATAGATGACGGCCGCCAGCGATATGATGGACGCCAGCCCCCCAATCTCCATCCATTGTGGGTGGGCGGCGAATTCGTCGTTCCAGAGCGCCGACCCCACCAATAGCCATGGAGCGGCGGCGAGGCCAAACAATGGCGTAAGAAGTTTTACGACGAGTTTCATCGTGTCCCTCAGTGCTGGGGGGTACGAGCGCATTCTTCATCGCAGCGCAAGCTCGCCTTACGCGAGCTCGACCGACGTGAATTTAAGAGAGGCATCCCGAGGGGGACATTCCGGATTTTCCGGCATATCGGGACAGCGTCATGCTTTTGACCAGTGAATCATGAAGATTGGGGTCAACCCGATATGAAAAGAACCTAATTTTCGCCGGTTAATTCTTCATTAGCGTAAGTTGAATATCCCCGTCCCTCCAGGCGTGGATCGAGTGGCGGAAGGCGTTTTGCGCCGTGCGCCGCATCAACTGTACAAATCTGGACTTGGCGCCGAATCAACTCGATCGATGTCTTCTTACCTGACCGGAGTCGGCGCGCCGCCGGTTGGGGGCGCAGCTAACAACACACGTTGCGATAGCGCGCCGAAACCCCGCGCCCTGCGGCGGCTCGTCTCGTTTTTTTCAGCAGAATCCGCCATTTCCTTTCCCAAATTATGGTTGAAATTTCCTTTCCCAAAGATTAAGGCTTTGGCGCATCGCAGATTGGAACGGTTCGCCCCGCATCGCTCCAAAGGCATGAAGGCGGGCTGCGATACCGGTTGAAATCCGGTATGTCCCCCGTAACGACCGTGTGCCCAAGGGACATACGAACATGACCTATCTCTTAACGAACGCCAACGCTCTGACAGCGCTGCGCTCGCTCGCCCTGACGCAGCAAGAGCTGCAGGCGACGCAAAAACAGATTTCGACTGGCCTACGCGTTGGCGAGGCTTCCGACGATCCGGCCTACTTTGCGGCGGCGACCACCCTGCAAACCGACAATGGCGCGCTGGCCTCGGTCAAGGACGCTCTAAATCTCGGCGCCTCGACGCTCAACGTCGCGTCGTCGGCTCTTACCGCTTCGATTTCGGCGCTCAATCGGATCAAGACGAATCTCGTATCGGCCCGGCAATCCGGCGCCAATCAGGCGGCGCTGCAGACCGAGATCAGTTCTTTGCAGGCGCAGCTGAAGAGCATCGCGACATCGGCTTCCTTCAGTGGCCTGAACTACCTTAACGCGGATCCGGCGGCGACCCGCAGCATCGTTGCTTCGTTCTCGCGCGACGCCTCGGGCAATGTCACAATAGGTCAAATTACCATCGACCCCGCCGCCTCCGGCGCCATCGCACTTTTTGATTCGACCGGCGGCAATGCAGGAATACTGGACGCGGTTTCGACCTTTGTCGCCGGTCCGCCGTCGAGCGGCACTGGTTTTAGCGTCAGCAACATCGATTTGACCCAAGTTGGAACTGCCGGGCATACGGCTAGCATCGACGATTTGGTCCAACAGGTCGATGCCGCCCTTCAAAAGGTCACCAATGCGGCGAGCGTCTTCGGCGCCGCCGAGGCGCGAATTGGTTTGCAACAGACGTTCATCTCAAATCTCTCGGACGCCATCACGAACGGCGTTTCGTCACTCGTCGACGCCGACATGAATCAGGCTTCCACGCGACTGGCGGCGCTCCAGACGCGGCAGCAACTGAATGTGCAATCCTTGAGCATGGCCAATTCCAACAGCCAGCTCATTTTGCAGCTCTTCAAGTAAGGCTCTCCGCCTCATTTCCGCAATTCCTGACGCATCGACTGGCGCTCGTTCGGCGACGGGCCGCGGTCAACGTTTGCGCGCCGATCAGACGATCGACCGGCGGCGCCAGGTTGGAGAGGAGGATCAGATTCTACTGAAACGAGTATTCAGCTTCAGGCAAGCTCAAGCGAGTTGGAAGGTGATCTAAGCAGACTTGTTTTTTCTCCGCTGAATGGATGGCGCCGATGTCGAAAGACCCTGCCTTGGCCGAACGCAAGCAGTTTCTTCAGATCGATGAGCAGACCGCAAATACCATTCGTCAACTCAGGCCTTTGATTCAGAGAGAGTTGCCGAAAGCCCTCGACGGCTTCTACCAGCATGTCCAGAAGTTTCCGCAGTTGGTGGCGCTTTTCCAGGACGCTAGTCGGATCGAGTGGGCGAAATCCAGACAGCTCGCCCACTGGGACAGAATTTCTTCCGCCGAATTCGAAGACGATTACGTTCGCGGCGTTCGCGCCACCGGCGAGGCGCATGCGCGATCCGGGTTGGAGCCGCGTTGGTACATCGCCGGCTATGCTTTCATCGCCGGTCAGTTAATCCATGCGGCAATTGCGGCTCTATGGCCGAAAACAGGTATTTTCAAAAGATCGAACAAAGACGACGCGAAAGGCGTCGCCGAAGCGCTCGTCGCTTTGCTCAAAGCCGTGATGCTCGACATGGATTTGGCTATCTCGGTCTATATCGATGCGACCGAAGACGCCCGCAAGGCCATTGAGGCGAAGGCGTTAGGCGAAACTCGCAAGGTCATCGATTCGTTTGGAACAGCGATCGCCCGGCTGGCGAACCATGACCTCACCTACCGAATAAACGACGAGCTTCCGCCCGCCTATATCGCGCTGCGCGACGATTTGAATAGGACGATGGACGAATTACAAGGGCAAATGAAAACGATCTTGGAGAGCGCCGAGGCGACTCGTTCGACAGCGCGCGAGATGGGCCAAGCGTCGGACGATCTCTCGCATCGAACGGCGCAGCAAGCCGCCAGCTTAGAAGAGACGGCTGCGGCGCTCAATCAGATGACGAGCGCGCTGACGGCGTCCGCCAAGGGAGCGAGCGAAGCGCAAGCCGCGGTCGCGGCGGCGAAGGCGGATGCGGAGGAAGGCGGCAGAATCGTCGGCGAAGCCATGGCGGCGATGAAGGAGATCGCCAAGTCTTCGGAACAAATCAGCCAAATCAACGGCATCATCGAGGAGATCGCCTTCCAAACCAATCTTTTGGCTCTCAATGCGGGCGTCGAAGCCGCCCGCGCGGGCGAGGCGGGCAAGGGATTTGCGGTCGTAGCGACAGAGGTGAGGGCTCTCGCACAGCGAGCATCTGACGCGGCAAAGGAGATCAAGGCGCTGATCTTAAGGAGTTCGCAGCAGGTCGATGACGGCGTGATACTCGTCAACCAAACGGGCGAGGCTTTGACGAGAGTCGTCGCCAAGGCGCACGATATCGACGAGTTGGTTGGCCAAATCGCCACCTCTTCCAAGGAGCAATCGACGGGACTGAGTGAAACCAATGTGGCGGTTCATCGGATGGATCAGATGACCCAACAGAACGCCGCGATGGTGGAGCAAGCCACGGCGGCAAGTCGTTCGCTCGTTCAGGAAAGCGATGGATTGACGTCGCTGATCGCGCAATTTCAGATCGCCGAGACGCCCCGCTTATCGAACAGCCAGCGTCAACCGAACTTGGATCGAACGAGGCCTGCTTCGCCCGCGAATTCTCGCCTTCGCGCCGGGGGGACGCCTGGAATGTCGGCGCAACGCAAGCCTGAGGCGACTGACCCCGAGCAAGATTGGCGTGAGTTTTGATCTTATGTCCGCTGGACGCTGCAGTCGGCGCCGACGACGCTCTCAGAAGCGCCGGGCGTCGCCGTCGTTTCCTCCGAGCGCTTTTTCCTTGGCGATGATGTCAACCAGCGAAACGCAGGGACGTTCGGCAATCAGCCGCCGCAGTTCGGCGACGGCAAACCGCGCCTGATCACGAATTTCATTTGGAAGATTCTGTTTTTGAAGAACATGGGCGACCTCCAACAGCTTCAATCGCAACACCGCGGGGCCGGCAACCGACATCAAATTGGCGTCTTCGAAGTTCATCATGTTCATTGCTGCCTTCACTTGCGTCTCGTCACTCTCTTCATGAGAGGCCTGAACATCTCAAACATGACGCACGAATCAATTTCGGCGAAAATCCTGTCGTGAAGCTGATGTAAATCTCTCCACGCGCGCATTTGCTGAATTCTTGTTCGCGTGGATCGTCCGGGCGTCTCGCCCAAACGGCCTTCGACGATGCGTTGGCGTTATTGCTTCGGCAAGAAGGTCCATCGCCAGACGATAGACCTCCCAGCGGCGTCGCACCCAAAGATTCTCGGGTCCATTTGGCCGCGCGGGAAGCGCATCTCTCGACGCACCTCAAGAATTCTCAAATGCGACGACCGCGATTTTGCATCACGAAGGTTTATGCCACGCGGTGCGCTGGGATGTACGGCGTCACCTTCGGCGACGGAATCGGAACGGCCTCGCTCTCGCGCCGATGCTCGATTGACGGAGATACGCGCTGTTGAACGCTGGGTTCTTGCGGTTTCGCAAGGGAGGAAGAATCATATATGTTCGATATTTCCCCAATGAATCGTTCCATTGCTTTCAAGGCTCGATATTCTGGGTTTTGCGTTAGCTGCTCGACCATATGCTCGCGCAGTTGCTTCAGTTGGGAGACCGTGTACATGGAACAGCTCCTATGATCGTGTCACGGGCCATGCTTTAAGAAGCGAATCTGGTGCGAGCCTTACCGCCGGCGTTGCGGCTCGTATCCGGGATTATTGATCCCCGATTCGTCGTTTGCTTCGCCGTATCCGCTCATCATCGTTTCCAACGCGCGTCACTCTGTGACTCGCGATTTAAACAATGGCGGATACTAGTGGCCTGCGTCAGCCAAATTGATGGATTTATTTGTGCGAGCCTGAAGGCTCGCGGTCCAAGAGCGGCCCTGGACCACGAGCCTTCAGGCTCGCAAATCGAACCCACCCTCCAGCGCACCCTTCATTTTACGTGACGCGGGCCACTAGCCCATTCATCGGGGACAGGCATTGCGAGCAAGCAAATTCGACCGATCGGCCACCGTGAGGCTCTGCAAGAATCTTAAGGTGTCGACATCGAGATTTGGCGCGACGAACGCCGTTCGTGCGAGTTTTTCATCGAACTGCATAATAGCGTCCTCGTAATCTGGTAATTAACTTGCCATTGGAGGCGAGCGGCGCGGAAATCACTCGGCAACCGGCGTGTTTACCCCGTTGCCACATCACACGCGCAGCAGTCAGGGTGCTTTGGCGATCGTCGTAGAGTTGAACCAGTTTGGGAAGAACAACGCCGCCGGCCAACTTCAAATGAATTCCGCCTCGCGTGCGATTCTTGAATAAGCACTCGGTAAGAAACTGATCCTTATGATTGAGCACCTTCCCAGATTGCAGATACACCTGACGCCTCGTCTCTGCTCGACGCTCCGTAAATTTCGATATCTGCTCGGAAAGCGCCGTATACGTCACCACTCCGCGCTTGGCGAGCAGCGGCCCAGCAATTGAAGAAAACCAAGTCGCGGCGCGTCCGATCCTCAATCCTTGCAGCGGCATGTTTTTTCGGTTGACGTTCGCCAAAATTTTGCCCCTCCCTGCGCGCCATCTTTATCGAAGCAAGACGACGTGTATCTCCACGCCGCTCGGATTGCCGCTACGCCGCCCGACAACGCGAGTGTGCAGCGGCAACTGTTATTTCCAGGTTAATTTCGTCTTTCGAGTCCCCGCATGGACCGTCGCGATGAGCGTGTCGCGGCAAATGACGCCGGCGCCCGTCGCGCCAAATCTCGATTTCTGCACCTGATGTTTGGCGACAGCCTCACACAAGCTTTCCCTTGTGTAATTGCCAAGGTGGATTGACTCTGGAGGCCAGCAAATGACAGCGAACGCGTTATTCAACACGTCCATGATGGGCATGTCGGCGCAAACCGCCGCTCTTGGTTCGATCGCCGAAAACATATCCAATTCGAACACCATTGGCTACAAAGAGGTGACAACGGAATTCTCGTCCTTGTTGCAGAGCTTCGAGGGCGGCGAAGCGATCGGCGGCGTATCCACCAAGACTCGTTTTGAAATTGCGGCGCAAGGCGATTTGCAAAGCACGTCGTCCTCGACGGACCTCGGCATCCAGGGTTCCGGCTTCTTCGTCGTCAGCGATTCGGCTGACCAAGTCTTTCTCACGCGCGCGGGCTCATTCGTTCCCGACGCTGAGGGAAGACTGGTCAATGCGGCTGGTTTCTACTTGATGGGATTCGTCGCTGGAAACGGCGGTTCACCGCCGGCATCGAATAGTTTGAGCGACATGCAGATCATTCGCGTCAATCCAGGCAAACTGATCGCCAATCCGTCGACGTCCGGCGAGCTCTCGGCAAATTTGCAAGCCAGCGCTCCGATCATTGCCCCCGCCGATCTTCCGTCGACAAATACTGCAGGAGCATTGTTTACGTCCAAGACGTCTTTGACCGCGTACGATAATTTCGGCAATTCCATCACTCTCGATGTCTACTTCGCCAACGAGGGTGGGAATAACTGGGAGATGGATGTCTACAATGCAGCAGACGCCGCTTCGGGAGGCGGATTTCCGTACTCATCGTCGGCGCTCGTGACGCAGACTCTCGCATTCAATCCAGCAAACGGCAATCTCCTCTCCGGCAGCCCCGCCACCGTTCCGATTCCCGGCGGCGCGAACATGACTTTCGATGTCAGCGATCTGACGCAACTCGGAGCGCCATTTACAATCACCAGCGCCACCATCAATGGCAATGCGGCGGCAGCCGTGTCGCGGATCCAGATCGGCAGCGACGGAACGCTCAATTATCTTCTCAGCAACGGTCAGTCGGTTCCCGCTTACAAAATTGGGCTCGCGAACGTCAATAGCCCAGACAACCTGGACATCCTTCCAGGCGGCGTATTCTCGCCGAGCGTCGACTCCGGACAGGCGTTCGTTGGGATCGCAGGAACCGCCGGCTTCGGAAAGATCGTTTCTTCAGAGTTAGAAAGCTCCACTGTCGATTTGGCGACGCAGTTGTCGAACATGATCGTGGCGCAAAGAGCCTACACGGCAAACACCCAAGTGTTTCAGGTGGCCTCAGATGTGCTGCAGATCTTGAATAATCTCAAGTGACCCAATCTTTGGCGGAGTTTGGCCGTGAATCTTTCTAGCGCAGGGGGAATAGCCAACCAATCGCTGGGGACGGTCGCCAGCCAAATCAACGTCGTTTCTCGCAACATCGCCGGGATCAATGTTCCTGGTTATGCGGCGAAAACGGCCCTTCTTTCCACAAGCAGCAATGGCGCGGCGCAGATCGAGGGGGTCATTCGAGCCACCAATCTGACCCTGTTCCAGAACTCTCTCCAAGCGACCTCGGCGCAAGCAGCGTCTTCGGCTTTGTCGGACGGCCTGGACCAAATCAACCAGTCGATGAACGTCGCAGCCGGTTCTGCTTCGGATACGACCGCCAGTCAGTCGCCCGCATCGCTCATTTCCGCTTTGTCTAATGCGCTACAACAATACAGCGCATCGCCATCCGATACGACGCTCGCTCAATCAGCGCTCGCAAGCGCCAAGGCGCTTGCTCAATCCCTCAACAACACGACTGGCGCTGTTCAAGAGGTGCGGCGGCAGGCGGATTCGGACATCGCGTCATCGGTCGCCAACATCAACTCCATTCTCGATCAATTCCAACAGATCAACGCGGACATTATCGCCGGCTCACAAGCGGGCCGAGACATTACCGACAGTCTCGACAAACGGGACGCTCTACTCTCGAAACTGTCCCAAGAAATTGGCATAACGACGGTAACCAGAGCAAACAACGACATGGTCATCTATGCAGACGGCGGCGCCACGCTGTTCGAAACGACGCCACGCAACGTCAGCTTCAAGCCGACGAATACATTTACGGCGGCGACGATCGGAAATGCGGTCTATGTCGATGGCGTTCAGATCACGGGTTCGTTCAACGCCTCGATGACGATCAGGTCGGGAAAGCTGCAAGGGCTGACCCAATTGCGCGACGTGCTGGCGCCCCAGTACCAAAGCCAACTGGACGAAACCGCGCGAGGATTGGTCGCAGACTTTGCCGAGACGGATCAGACCAATCCCTCGAGCAGCCCGCAGCCGGGCCTGTTCACCTATCCGGGAGCGACTTCGGCGCCGGGAGCGAGCGTCATTGCGGGATTGGCCGGCGAAATCACGGTCAACGCCAATGTCGACCCGAGCCAGGGCGGCAATATCAATCTGTTGCGCGATGGCGGAATATCCAATCCGGGCAATCCCGCCTATACTTACAACACGACCGGCGCGGCCGGCTATTCGACGCGCATACGACAACTCATCGCCGCTCTGACGACGGCTCAAACGTTCGACGCGAGCGCCGGCCTTGCTCCGCAGCAATCGATGACCAGCTACGCCACATCCTCCATCGGCTGGCTCGAGGCCCAACGCCAACAGGCCCATCATTCGGCGACCTATCAGACCGCTCTGCTCAGCCAGACGTCGCAAGCTCTCTCGAACGCCACCGGCGTCAACCTGGACGAACAGATGTCCAAGATGCTCGACCTGGAAAATTCCTATCAGGCGTCGGCAAGACTGATTTCCGCAATCAACGCCATGTACGACGTCTTCTTTCAAGCGCTATCGATCTGAGGCGTCGCATAATGATCGACATCATCTCCACCCCGTCGCTGACCAGCGTTCTGCGCCGGTCTGTCCTCGAGATGCAAACGCAACTTTCGCAAGCGCAAATCGAAGTTTCGACAGGGCGCGTCGCCGATATTGGCCTGAGCCTGGGGGTCGGCGCCGGCCGCGATTATGCGCTTGGCGTCCGCGAAGCGGATCTACAATCGATAACGCAAACCAATGGCGTCGTCGCCGCGCAACTCGACGCGACGCAAGCGGCGCTGTCCGACATCCTCAAAAGCGCGCAAGGCTTTCTGGCGACGCTGACGACCGCGCAGGCCGGCGGAAGCGATGCGACGACGATTCAAGCCCAAGCCGCCGCCAGTCTGCAATCCCTCATATCCGACCTCAACACGACCGAGAATGGCAATTATATTTTTGGCGGCGTCAACACGGGAAGCGCGCCGATCGCCGACTACTTCGCCACTCCGCCCGCCGCCAATAAACAAGCCGTCGACGCGGCATTTTTGAGCGCATTCGGCGTTTCCCAATCCAGCGCGGGCGTCAGCTCGATCACCGCTTCCCAAATGCAGACTTTCTTGTCTGGTTCTTTCTCGACTCTGTTTTCGCCGGCAAACTGGAGCAGCAATTGGTCCAGCGCCTCTAGCCAGACGACGCAGAGCCGCATTTCTCTTACTCAAACCATCAACACGTCGGTAAGCGCCAACGATCCAGCTTTGCAAAAGCTGGCAATGGCATACACGATGGTGGCTGATCTCGGCGCAAAAGACCTGAGTAGCTCTGCGTACCAAACCATCGTGCAGGCCGCCACTCAATCAATTGGACAAGCGCTGTCTGGTCTAACCCACGTTCAGGCCTCTGTCGGGATTATGCAGCAGAGCGTCACCAATGCAAACAAGACGATGTCCACCCAACAAAACGCCATCGCCGCGCAGATCGGATCGCTCGAAAACGTCGATCCCTACCTGGCGTCGACACGAATAAACAATCTCCTGACGCAAATCGAAACTTCATACGCTCTCACAGCCAAAATTCAGCAATTGAGCCTGTCCAAATACATTTGAGCCAGGATAAAGAGAGAACCGTATGTATCAACAATCCTACGCCGAAATTGTCGAAGGCTCGGCTAGCGCGGCGCGCGGGCGAGAGCGCGCGCTGTTGGAGCGGACAATCAGGATGCTTGCCATCGCAAAGGTCAAGGGCCTACGCAGTCAAGAAGCGTTCGAGGCCACCTCGTACCTGCGAAGGTTATGGACAATCCTCATCGAAGACCTCGGCAGCGCGGGGAACGCTCTGCCTGAACCCTTACGCGCTTCTCTCATCTCGATCGGCCTATGGATTCTCAAGGAAGCCGAGCTGATCGACTGTGGACAATCGAGCAATTTCGATGGTCTGATAGAGATAAATCAAATGATCGCAGACGGATTGACCTGAGGCCGCCAATGAACATCTGCCTGCGTCGAGGAGAAAAGTTGTACCTCAATGGAGCGGTGCTCCGCGTCGACCGTAAAGTATGCGTCGAGCTCATGAATGACGTCACCTTCCTTTTGGAAAATCACGTGATGCAGCCGCAAGACGCAACGACGCCTTTAAGGCAGCTCTACTTTGTCATTCAGCTCATGCTCATCTCGCCCAACGACACCGCCGCCGCGCGCGATATGTGCCATGGCATGCTCGCCTCACTGAACCAGGCATTCACCGATTCGCGCGTTATCGAAGGGCTGGCGATGGTCGCCAAGCATATCGAAGACAAACGAACTTTCGACGCCCTCAAAGCAGTTCGCGCACTATTTCCATACGAAAGCGAAATCATGAGCGCCAGCCAAACGCTCAGCAGCGATAGAGCGGCATAAAGAGGACTGAAATCGTGCAAATCGCCCCCGCGAATTCCATCACGGCACCCACCCCGTCGGCGAGCGCCGCGGCGAGCCAGTCACACACGGCCGCCGCAACAGTCGGTTACAATGAGTTCCTGCAGCTCTTGGTGACCGAAATGCAGCACCAGGATCCGACGAATCCGATGGATCCTACTCAAACAGTGTCACAGCTCGCGTCATTTTCGTCGGTTGAACAAGCGTTGCGAACGAATTCCATACTCGCGTCCCTCCTCGACTCCTCGGCTTTGTCGCAAGCAAGCTCTGTTGTCGGGAAGACGATCGCCTCAGCGGACGGCTCGATTAGCGGGGTCGTGGTCTCGGTCGCTACTTCGGACCAGGGCGCAACCGCGACCTTGGCAAACGGCAAGACCGTTCAACTGACGACCGGGATTTCGATCAGCACATGAACGAAGCTGACGCACTCGAAATCATTCAACGGGCAATTATGACTGTGCTCGTTGTTTCTGGTCCGATCGTTGGGGCTGCGATGATCGTTGGGCTGGCGATTGCGCTCATCCAGGCGCTGACTCAAGTCCAAGAGATGACGCTTACCTTCGTTCCGAAGATTGTCGCCATTCTTGTCGCCTTGAGTCTCGCAGCGCCGTTCATCGGGGCTCGAATTAACGCGTTCGCCGAACAAGTGTATTCGCGGATCGAAACAGGGCTTTGACCCCGATGATGCGCTCGCGACGCCGTCCTCTCGGGCATCTTCGCCCCGGAGCGCGCAGATGACCGATTCCGTCGTGACGGGGACGCCCATCGAAAGGAATTCGAGGGACATCGGCTTTGCGATGGCCATCGTTTCCATTTTGTGTATTTTCTTTCTTCCTATTCCTCCCTTCTTGATCGACATCGGTCTTGCTTTTTCGATTGCGCTTTCCGTGCTGATCCTCATGGTCGGCTTATGGATCCAAAAGCCGCTCGAATTTTCGTCGTTTCCCACCATTCTGCTGGTCGCGACGATTCTTCGCTTGGCGCTCAATATCGCCACGACGCGGCTTATTCTCGCCAATGGCGCAGAGGGAACGGCGGCGGCCGGCTATATCATCGCCGGCTTCTCCAAATTGGTCATGAGCGGCGACTTTGTCATCGGACTGACCGTTTTTTCAATTTTGGTCACTGTCAACTTCCTCGTGATAACGAAGGGCGCCACCCGCATTGCCGAAGTCGGCGCGCGGTTCACGTTGGATGCTATCCCCGGCAAGCAGATGGCCATCGACGCCGATCTTTCCGCCGGCCTTATAGATGACAAACAAGCGCAACAACGCCGCCGAGAACTCGAGGAAGAAAGCTCTTTCTTTGGGTCAATGGACGGCGCTTCGAAATTCGTTCGAGGCGACGCCATCGCCGGACTGATCATCCTCGCGGTGAATATATTCGGGGGCATCGTCATCGGCGTGACTCGGCACGGCATGCCACTGTCGAACGCAGCGGACATCTACACGAAATTGTCGGTCGGCGATGGCTTGGTTTCACAGATCCCGGCGCTGATCGTGTCGCTCGCCGCCGGCCTGTTGGTTTCAAAGGGCGGGACGCGTGGCTCAGCAGAACAGAACATTTTAAGACAACTCGGCAATTATCCGAAGGCTCTCCTTGTCGCGTCATCGCTCATGTTCGTAATGGCGCTCATGCCTGGGCTGCCGTTGGCGCCTTTCGCCCTGCTCGGCGGACTAATGGCGTTCGTCGCGTACGTCATCCCTCAGCAAGCCGCCAAGCAACGCGCCGGCGTTGAGGCAAAACGCGCGTCGGAAGAAAGGCAGGCCAAACATGAAGCGAAAAACTCCGTAAAGGAATATTTGAAAACGCCTGGCGTCGAACTCTGCCTCGGCAAGCAGCTTTCGGCGCGCATCCTGATGTCCCACGACGAACTCATTCATCGCGTTGGAAAAATGCGGCGCAATTTCGCCAGGCAGTATGGGTTCGTCATCCCCGAAATCAAGCTTTCCGATGATCTCGGCGTCAAACCGAAAAGTTATCAAATCAAAATTCACGGCACTGTCGTCGTGACGCAGGAGCTGCGTCTCGGGCAACACCTCATCATCGTCGGTCACGGACGACAGCCCGACCTCCCGGGAGAGGAGACGACCGACCCAGCTTTTGGGATGAAGGCCATTTGGATACCGGACGCGCTCGTCACCGAAGCAAGACGCGACGGTTTCGAACCGGTCGATCCCATCTCGGTGCTGCTGACCCACCTGGCGGAGGTCTTGCGCAACCACCTGGCGCAGCTGTTGTCTTACAAGGACGCGCGCATGCTCATTGAAAGGCTCGAGCCCGAATATCGGCGTTTGATAGACGAAATGGTTCCCAGTCACATTTCAAATTCCGGCCTGCAATCTGTGTTGAAATTGCTGCTCGCGGAGCGCGTTTCCATTCGCAATCTCGAGCTCATACTGGAGGCGATCAGCGAAATCGCGCCTCATGTTCGCAGGGCGGAAGCGATCGTCGAGCACGTGCGCGTGCGTCTTGCCCCGCAAATCTGCGGCGAACTCGCGATCGACGGCGTACTCAACGTGCTGCGTTTGGGAAGCAGATGGGATCTGTTCTTTCATCAGAGTCTCAAGCGCGACGCCAAGGGCGATCTCGTCGAATTCGACGCCGATCCGAGCGTAATCGAACAATTCGGGCGCGATGCTTCGGCCGCCATTCATGAACGCGTTGACCGCGGCGAAGTCTTCGTTCTGGTGACGACGCCCGAAGCTCGACCATTTGTAAAAATGATCATCGGGAGGTTGTTTGCTTCTCTGCCGATTCTGTCTCATCTCGAAATCGCCCGCGGCGTCGAAATCAAATCCCTAGGGACCATCTCGTGACATCGAGTTTGGACGGCCTTACATCGGCGGTGTTTATCTTATTTTGCCGAATTGGCGCATGCATCATGACCATGCCGGGCTTGTCCAGTCAGCGCATTCCCGCTCGGGTGAGGCTTTACATCGCCATCGGCGTCACTTTGGCCTTGGCGCCGCCGCTGATGGACACGGTGAAACCGATCGTCGTCGGCGCCTCCGTTTCGGTGTTGAGCTTTATGTTGGTCACCGAACTCATAGTCGGATTGCTGATAGGATTTATGGCCCGGTTGTTCTTTTTTGCGCTGGAGACCTTGGGATCCGCGGTCGCCACGGCGATTGGGCTAAGCAACATACTGGGCGCGCCAATCGACGAAGCCGAGCCCTTGCCCGCCATGACGTCATTCATCGTCCTTGCCGCAACGACCTTGTTCTTCATAATGGATCAACACTGGGAAATCCTGCGCGGCTTGTTTTCCTCCTATAGCGCCATTCCTATCTCACGGACGCCCAGTTCGCAGATCATTTTGCTCGAATACACGAAGGTGTTGGAACAAGCGTTTCTCCTGGCGTTGCGCATCAGTAGCCCGCTCTTGCTTTTCAGCCTGATCGCCAATCTGGCGTCCGGCTTTTTGAATAGGCTGGCGCCTCAAATTCCAGTTTATTTTATTGTCGGCCCGCTGTTGATCGCTCTCGGAACATATTCGTTCTATCTCATGAGCGACGACTTCTTCGCTGCTTTTTCGACGGAATTCCGCTCTTGGCTCCGATCAGGGTGATTGCAATGAAATGGAACCATCGTCAAGCTCGCAGAATCTTGTCATTGCATGAGCACTTGCATCAACTCGAGGCGGGCCGGCTGGCGCGGTTGGAAGCGCTCGCATGGAACTTGCGCGAAGAGGAGGCTCGGCTTGTTCGCTATCTCGATAGCAACCGGGGTTTGGTCGCAATTTTTCCCGATCTCGTTTTGAATAGGTTGCGAACAACCATACAGCGGCAAAAAGGCGCGGCTCACGCCGTGGAAATGCAGGCCAGGCGAACGCTCGAACAGGCGAAACGCGTCAAACAAGCCGAAAAGCTGCTCGCCAATGCAGAACGGGATCGAGATCGCGAGTTCGCCAAGGCTGCCCTAAGCGAGGTTGTCGATAGCATGTCCACCTGGCCCGACGTCAGCGCGCCGTAAGTTTCACGCGTCATTGTAGGGCTTGAAACCCAAGTAGGCCGCTCATGTCGATCCTTCCGCCTACCGACATCGTAACCGAAGTCGCTCAAGCCGCCGATCCGCACAAGCTTCACGTCGCGATGACGCGGCTCGCCGATTTGGCTGCGACGCGCGTAGCGCCCGGAGACCATTTTTCCGCTCTGATAAATGGAGAAGGCGTTCGATCGCTTTCTGGGCGCGCCGATCAGAATTTGCGTAGCTCGACACCGAGCGCGGCGAGTTTTCCTCTCGACAGGAATCCGCTCGCGCCCACGCCGACCGAGGCCGCCCCGGCCTTAGACGCAACCCGGAAGTTTGAAGCCTATGTCATCCAATCCTTCCTACAAAACCTCCTACCGCAAGGGGAACACGGAATTTTCGGCCAAGGCACGGCAGGCAGCGTTTGGCGCTCGATGGTCGCCGAACAATTAGGAAACCAGCTTGCCAAAGCGGGGGGAATCGGTTTGCACAAAATAGTCGAACGTCATTGGGCGGAACGACATGCGGCGGATGGGCCGGCGCCGCAGCGAGCTCAAATATAACGTGAACGAAAAGAGCGCCGATGACGCATAGTGTCGACAACCGCGATCCTGGCTTGCAGCTAATCCTTGGGGCCTCATTATGAGCGCGGCGCATTCGAATCTGCCCCCCAGCGGCGAAATGTCCAGCGAAACGCAAAATTTCGCTGATCGAGGCGATATCCTCACTGGCGATTCTGATCGCGCATTCATCGGATGCATTGATCGTCTGGAGCAGCTTGTCGACCGCGAAACCCAAGCTCTCAAAAAGTGCGCCCCGATTGATTTTGAGGAGTTCAATGCGCGCAAGAGCCGTGCGCTTCTCGAATTGTCGAGGGTGTCGCGATCCTTTCCAGCGCAGGCTTCAACTGTGATAGGAACGAAGCTGATGAGTTTGCAAGCAAGGCTCGCGGAAAATAGCCTGATGCTCGACCAACACCTGCGCGCGATGCGAGAAATTGCCGGTATCATAATCAAAACTATGGAGATGGCGGAATCTGACGGAACTTATTCCGGTAAATCCTCTAACGATCAATACATGGGATGGGCGCCATGACGCGATTGCTCATGATCGGCCTTTGGGTTTGCATTGTGACGCTGGCGTCGACATACGGCGGAGCTTACTGGAAGACACCCCGCCTCACAGCGACCGCGAGCGGCGAACATTTTGAAAAGCTCGACATCAAAAAAGTCAAACCGATCACTGTGCCGATCATTTCGGACGGGTCCCTGAAGGGCTATGTTTCAGCGGAGTTCTCATATCTGATGGACGCCTCCGCCAAGCAACCCGCTTCCCTCGAAACGGAAAGCTATTTCATGGATGAGGCGTTTCGTCGCATCTATGCCGACAACAGTCTGGATTTCCATCATATCGAAAAATTCGATCTCAACGCCCTGACCAAAGAAATTACTCAACATGTCAATGAGAGGTTGGGGGTCCCCTTGCTCAAGGAGACACTGGTCAAAAACTTTACCTTTGTTCCCAAAGAAGACATGCCTCGATGAGACGCGACAACGTCGGCGACGTTGCGGGCGGCGTGCAGAGGGGCGTGACTTTAGGACACGAGCAGGTAGCCCAAGAAACGTTGCGAATCGATGGGATCATAGCCCAGTCGAGCCCGCAGTTTCTTGCGAAGTTTGCTAACATGACTTTCGACGACGTTTTCTTCGACGACCTCATCGAACAGGCCGTACACGGCGTTGAAAATATGGGATTTGGTCAACCGGCGCCCTTTGTTGATGACGAAATACTCGAGAATTCGGCGTTCTCTTCGAGGCAACGATAGCGTTTCGCCGTTGACGATTGGATCGCGCCCGTCGAAAAACACCTGCATCAGTCCAACGACAGCGTAATCACGTCGCGACGCCGCGCGCCGACGAATGGCGTAGACGCGCGCCAGAATTTCCCTCACATGGATGGGCTTGCGCACGACGTCGTCCGCGCCTGCAGTAAACAGACCGAGCGTTTGCTCGAGTGACGGCGTTTCATTCATGGCGATCACGGGAGCTTGCGAGCGCTTTCGGATCAGCTTCGGCAATTCTTCCCGTTCAGGACATTCACCGATCAGGAATGCTTCGACCGCAAGCATGTCCGCTTCGACCGCCGTGCCAACCCAATCCATGAATTGGCCCGAACAAAATCCCGCGGACGAGATGCCTTCCTTTCCGAAGCGGCAGGTATACCCACTCGTCACCAGTTCACGCTCGTCCACGATTATGAACATGGTCGCCCCCTCGACAAGCAGCCCAGTGGTCGTCTCTGCGCGAATCACTTGAGCCATTAGTTAGCCGCATCGAATCGCGGCCGTCAACGGAATAGTAGCCTGTCGAGTCAAGGAGATTCGGCGCGACGCCTCGTCTCGAATCAATGTTAACCACTGGTTTTTTGCGCCCCCGCGGATTTTATGCGCCAATGGCGATCGTCTGTGCGGATGCGCGCCAATCGCTCGTTTAGAGGATGCAATTTCTGAGGCGGTCTCGGTCCCGGCCTAACGGGCGCAACTGACGCCGCACCGACAAGGCGGGACAGGCGCTCGGCGTTGGAAATTTTCGCGCAAGCCACACGCAAGGCCGACTGTTCACTGTAACTTCGGTCAATGACAGAAAGTGATCGATACCTCATGCGGCAGGTCCGTTGGACAACTCAAGCGAGGATCGCCACAGGTCTCGTCGTTGCCATGCTGGCGATCGGCCCATGGACACGCACGGTCCTGGCTGAGCCGAGGAAGGAGGAAACGTCAAAAGGCAAGGATTCACGCGCCATGTCCGTTTCCGACGCACGGCAATATTGCGCCAACGTCGCCGCTGCTGCGGGAATCGCGCGGAACGCGCGTCAAGAAAATGCGCTTGTCGAAATCGAGCGGCAAATCGATCGGCGTGTGTCGGAGTTGGAAGCCAAGCGAGTCGAACTTCAGGAGTTGCTGGACCGTCACGACGCTTTTGTTCGAAAAGCCGATGAGCATATCGTCGCCATCTATGCTCGGATGCGTCCCGAAGCAGCGGCCGCACAGCTCGCCGATATGGACGAAGACCAGGCAGCGGCGCTGCTGTTTCGGCTGCAACCGAAATATTCCAGCGCGATCTTGAACGAGATGGACGCCTCGCACGCAGTGGTCCTCACCAAAAAGATTTCCGGCATGTCGACTTTGGCTCGCGCCGGGAAAAAATCATGAGGAAATCATTCGGACTCGTTTTTATTCTTCTTGCCGCCACAGGATGCGCGACCGATCTGCGCGACATTGGAAGAGAGCCGCATATGAGCCCGGTGGGAAGCGGATTTTCCTTTTACGATCAACAGGCGCCGATCGGCCCGTCGTATGCTGCGTCCCCGAGCCCGAGGATGTGGCTCGATGATAACCGAATCAATCTTTTTCGCGACTTACGCGCGATGACCGTGGGCGACGTCGTAACCGTCAACATCGCGATGGACGACAAGGCGATTCTCGGTAATTCGACCGACAGATCGAGGGATTCGAAGGTCAAGTCGACATGGTCGTTCCTATTCGATTTCATTCCCGGAGCAACGCCGGCGCCAGGCGACGAATGGAAATCGAAGGGCGAGATGAATAACGACCTTTCCGCGAGTTCGGCGACGCTCGGACAAGGCTCCATCAATCGTTCCGAACAAATTCGGCTGTCGATCGCCGCAGTGGTCACGGCCGTGCTTCCAAATGGCAATCTCGTACTCGAGGGTTCGCAGGAGATTAGGGTGAATTATGAGCTGCGCGTTCTCAATATCGCCGGCATCGTGCGTCCTCGCGACATTTCGAAGGATAATACGATCTCGTATGAAAAGATCGCTGAGGCGCGTGTGTCCTATGGCGGGCGTGGGCGATTGAGCGAAGTTCAACAACCCGCGCTGGGACAGCAACTCTACGACATCTTCGCGCCGTTTTGAGATAGGGACGAACATCTTGGCTGAATCGCAAACTCCTTCTGAAGAACCCGACAAAGCGTCGAACTCCTCAATGCGTCAAACGCTCATGGCGCTTGCCGCTCTGACTGTGATCGGCGCCGCGAGCGGGGGATTGCTCGGACTGACTTTGGAGACGGGCGCCTCGCTCGAACCGGGTTCAGCGCAACAACCTTTGGCGCTTAAGGACGTGACGAAGGCGGCGAGCGAGAAACAGCGCAGCCTTGCAGAGCAAGGACATGGCGTCGGCGACAATGGCCATGGCGCGAGCGACGCCGGCCATAAAGAAACGGCGACTGGACAGGCGATGCAAGTTAGGGAAATGCCTCCGATCGTCACGAATTTGGCGGTGCCGGGGACAAGTTGGGTGCGTTTGCAGGCGGCGATCGTATATGACGCCAAAGCGGTTCCAAATCCTGACTTGCTGGTCACGGAATTGACGGCGGATATTGTCGCATTCTTACGAAGTGTCTCACTGGCTTCGATCGAGGGCGCCGACGGCCTGAGAGGCCTGCGCGAAGACCTGAGCGAACGAGCGACGATCCGCTCGGAAGGCCGCGTCCATGAATTCATCATTCAGGCCTTGGTCGTGCAATGAAGCTGCTGCCGTTCTTCGCGCCGCTCGTAATCATTCCCTCGAACGCCCTGGCGCAGGGATTGGACCTCAATGCGCTGCTGCCCTCTGGAGGCGGATCGGCCAGCGGCAAGATTATTCAGCTCCTCGTCGCCTTGACGGTCTTGTCCATCGCGCCGGGGCTGCTCATCATGATCACCAGTTTCACACGTTTCGTGATCGCGCTTTCATTCTTGCGAACCGGGCTGGGATTGCAAAGCACGCCGGCCAACCTCGTGCTCATTAGCCTCGCTCTCTTTATGACTTTCTATGTCATGACGCCAACCTTCAACCATGCTTGGGATACCGGATTGAAGCCGCTGATCGAGAACAAGATTTCGGAAACCGAAGCGTTTGACAGGATTTCGCAGCCGTTTCGGGAATTCATGATGGCGCATGTGCGCGATAAAGACGTCCAGCTATTCGATAGCTTGACGAAGGAGAAACATTCTTTGGACGATAATGAGAAGCTTGGCCTCCAGGTTCTGATTCCAGCGTTCATGATTTCGGAATTGCGAAGAGGATTTGAAATTGGATTCTTGGTCGTGCTGCCGTTTCTCGTGATCGACATGATCGTCGCCGTGCTGACCATGTCCATGGGCATGATGATGCTGCCGCCGACGGCGATTTCGCTGCCTGTCAAAATACTCTTTTTCGTGTTGATCGATGGATGGAACTTGCTGGTGGGCAGTCTCATCCGCTCCTATTCCTGATCTCGGCGCAAGCGCCTACTGGCGTAATCCTTGCCAACGTCATGGCCGGGCTTGTCCCGGCCATCCACGTCTTTGCTTGCTGGGGAAACAAGGCGTGGATGCCCGTGACAAGCACGGGCATGACGATTCCTGGTTGCGAACTTACTCCATACATACAACCGTTTTCGTTGAACCTGACAGCCATGCGACAAGCGCGGGCATGATGGGTCAATGTGTCGCGCTATTGATATTTAAACAGCATCTTACGGATTAACGCTTTGTTAACAGCATTCTGGTTACGTCCTGGCTGTCCACGCAGCCATGTGTACTATTACGTCGTCGAACGGACCAAGACTTCACAGCACAGCGACGGTCCATCGACAACCGCTTCGGATAGGGCCCTGGCGCCTTAAGGCATGATGCCGTTTCCGTCGAGCCGGTGAAATTCCGGGATGTCTTCACCAGACGTTTCACCTAACTTAGGGATCGACGCATCATGTCCAGCATTCTGACAAACCCATCCGCCATCACCGCCCTCCAGTCGCTCCGCGTGACGCAGCAGGCGCTGGCCACGACCCAGAAAGAAGTTTCGACGGGGCTGAAGATATCCAGCGCCGCCGACAACGCATCCACCTTTGCGATCGCCCAGACGATCAGGTCCGATCAAGGGGTGCTCTCGACGATCAGCGACTCCTTGAACGTGAGCTCGTCGCTGCTCAACGTCGCGTCGGAATCGGTGAACAACGCCACAGACGTGCTGAAAAGCATCAAGGAATCTGTCGCCCAGGCCACCGACCCGAATGCCGATCAGGCCAAGATTCTCTCCAGCTTGCAATCCCTCGGCAAGCGGCTTTCGACCATCGTCACTTCGGCCACCATCAACGGCCTCAACCTGGTTGACGGCTCGAAGGCGAGCATTAAACTCATCGCCTCCTACACGGACGGCGGCGGTTCGGCGGCCTCGGCGATCGGCACGATCGACCTCACCACGACGAAGCTTATCGGCGCTGGCACCGGCATTCTCGAGACCGCCAAGGCGACCCCTTCGCTCGCCTCGACCAACTTCACCGCTCTCGTCGCCGCCGATCTGGCCAGCGGCACAATCGTCGACACCTTGTCGAACGCCGACAAGGCGATCGCCGATCTGACCAACTATGCGGCCACCCTCGGCTCCACGCAGACCAGCGTCACCGCGCAAGGCAATTTCATCAAGACGCTAAACGACGCGTTGACCCAAGGCGTCAGCTCGCTCGTCGACGCCGACCTGAACGAGGTGTCGAGCCGCCTGCAGGCGCTGCAGACGCAACAGCAGCTCGGCGTCCAGTCGCTATCGATCGCCAACCAGAACAGCCAGATCATCCTGAGCCTGTTCCGGCAGTAATGATCGAACGAATTGAGGTTCCGAAGAGGCCGCGCCATCGGGCGCGGCCTTTTTCATTGGTTCGCCTGCCGCTCGTTTGCGCGATATTTCGCCCGCAACGCTCGCGCAAGCTTGAGGCCGCATGAGTCCTTCCTGGCGCCAAACCAGGGATCGACGAATAATGTCTAGCATTCTGACAAACCCGTCCGCCATCACCGCCCTCGAATCGCTCCGCTTCACACAACAGACGCTGGCTTCGGTCGAGAGACAGGTTTCGACGGGTCTGAAAATATCCAGCGCCGCCGACAACGCCTCCACTTTCGCAATCGCCCAAACGATCAGGTCCGACCAAGGGGTTCTCTCGACGATAACCGACTCCTTGAGCGAAAGCTCGTCGATGCTCAGCGTCGCCTCGGCGGCAGTGAACAACGTTCTAGAGGTGATGAAAAGCATCAAGAATGCCGTTGCCCAGGCCTCGGACCCGAATGCCGATCAGAACAAGATTCTCACCCAATTGCAGGGCCTCGGTCAGCAGCTCATAAGCTTCGTCGCGGGGGCTAACTTCAACGGCCTGAACCTGCTCGACGGCTCGAAGGCGAGCATTAGCCTGATCGCCTCCTACACGGACGGCGGCGGCTCGGCGGCCTCGACGATCGGCACGATCGACCTCACCACGACGACGCTTGTCGACGGCGCGGGCGGCGGCATTCTCGAGGCCGCCCAGGCGACGAGTTCCGGCGCTACGACCGACTTTACCGCTCTGATTGCCGGCGATCTGGCCAGCGGCGCCATCGGAGACACCTTGTCGAACGCCGACAAGGCGATCGCCGATCTGACCAACTATGCGGCCACTCTCGGCTCCACGCAGACCAGCGTCACCGCGCAAGGCAATTTCATCAAGACGCTGAACGACGCGTTGACCCAAGGCGTCAGCTCGCTCGTCGACGCCGACCTGAACGAGGTTTCGAGCCGCCTGCAGGCGCTCCAGGCGCAGCAACAGCTCGGCGTTCAATCGCTGTCAATCGCCAATCAGAGCAGCCAAGTCATCCTGAATCTGTTCCGGCAGCAATAATCTGACGAATTTCGGTTGTGAGAGGGCTGCGCCGTCGGGCGCGGCCTTTTTCGTGTCCGCCCCCTTTCGCCGCTCGTTGGCGCCGCATTGGTAGGAATGCGGCATTTTCGCTTGCAACGTTCGCACAAGCCTGGGGCTACAAGATTCCCCATCGGCATTTCGCTCTGAACGATGAATGAACGCCATGGATCGACTAACTCAGCTTTGGGGAAATTTAGCCAAGCTCGGATCGAAGAAGCTCAGCGCGCTGGCGCTGATATTCCTGCTCGTCATCGCCGTCGTGGGGCTCAGCGCCTATTATCTCTCTCGCCCGAACTTCGAACTCCTCTATGCAGGACTGGATCGCGAAGACGCCAGTCGGATCGGCGCCGCCCTACAGGCGACCGGCATTCCATTCGACATCAGCCCCGAGGGAAACTCTGTCTCGGTGCATTATGGACAAACCGCCCAGGCGCGCATGCTGCTAGCTGAGCGAGGCCTGCCGCAGAGCGCCAACGCTGGATATGAACTTTTCGATAGGGTCGGCTCGCTCGGCCTGACGTCATTCATGCAGGAGATCACGCGAGTAAGAGCCCTCGAGGGTGAACTCGCCCGCACCATTCAGCTTATCCGCGGGGTTAAGGCTGCGCGCGTTCATATCGTCATGCCCGACGAAGGTTCCTTCCGCCGCACCAAGCAGGCGCCATCTGCATCTGTGGTGATTCGGACAGAGGGGCCGGACGATTCGAACGCGGCGCAAGCGATCCGGCATCTCGTCGCGGCGTCGATTCCCGGCATGACTGTCGATCAGGTGACGGTTCTCAATACCGACGGCATGCTTTTGACCTCCGCGGAGGGGGACTCGAACGACGCTGTTCCCGGCAAGACCCTGACGCTCGAGAAGACCGTTTCCAAGGACATTCAGGAGAATATTCGCAGAACCCTTACGCCTTATCTGCATCTCCCCAACTTCCAGGTGAGCGTCCGGGCTCGACTGAATACCGATCGCAAACAGGTCAATGAAACGATCTATGATCCAGAATCGCGGGTCGAACGGTCGGTGCGCGTCGTCAAAGAAAACTCCGTTTCTCAAAACAATAGCAGCACGGCTAACGCAGTCAGCGTCGAGCGCAATGTTCCGTCCGACAAGGCCGCTCCGAGCGATGGCAAGCAATCGAATGACGAAAACAAGAAGAGCGAGGAGCTGACCAATTTCGAAGTGTCGTCAAAGACGGTCACGACGGTCAGCGGCGGCTATACGATTGAAAATCTGTCAATCGCAATTCTCGTCAACCGAGCAAGCCTCGCGGGCTCGAATAAGGAAGCGGCAAAGCCGGAAGGCGTCGATCGCCAGCTCAAGGAGATCGAACAACTCGTCGCCTCCGCCGCCGGCGTGCGCAAAGATCGAGGAGATTCGATAAAGGTGTCCGCGGTCGATTTCACGTTCGATGAGCACGACATCGCGCCCTTCGAGGCTCCCGGTTGGGCCGAGGTTCTCAGGCGTCAGTTGGGCTCTGTCATCAACGCCCTGACCTTCATGGCGATAACCGTATTGCTGATCATATTCGGGCTGAAGCCGGCGACGAAAGCGCTGCTGGCTGGCGGCGCCGTCGAACAATTGCAAGCGACTCCTTTGTTGGGAGTCGACGCAAATTTGGACATGCCCTTCCCGACGTTCGAGATGCCCGGCGTCACGGGCGCGTTAGAAGGCGGCCTGATCGACGATATTGCAAGTCGCATGAAACACTCTCCGCAAAAGAAACTGGAACAGTTGATCGATTCCGATGAGATGCAGGCGGTCGCAATCTTGAAACAATGGATGTATTCGGAAGGAAACGCCTGATGGTTCGTTCGGTGGCGCTATATCTCGCGCGCTTCGATGAAGGGCTGGACAATGCCGATACCCGCTGCTTCGAGGAGGACGTCAATGGAGCGCTGGAGAAAGCTGCCGACCCCATCTCGGAAGAGATACGACAGAAACTATCGGAAGAAACGCGCGCAGCCATGCAAGGCGAATGCGCCGCGCTTATCGAAGCCGAACGTGCTCAATTCGTCGAGCGTCTAAATGCCGAACGAAGCATGTGGAGCATTGAACAAGGCAATCGTCTAGGCGAGAATTTTTGCAAGGCGATCAGCGATCTCACGGCAAACCTCGAAGCAACTTTGGAAAAAATTCTCGAACCCTTCGTCGTTCAAGGCGTTCGGGAGCAGATGGTCGGCGGCTTCGTCGCCCAAGTGCGCACGCTGCTGGCGGATCGCAAGGCTCCGGTAATCCAGCTCAGCGGACCGATGGATTTGCTGAACGCCGTTTGCGCCCGTTTAAATAGCGCTGACGTTGCAACGAATGTCACGGAAACTGACGAGGTTGACGTGAAGGCTCGGTTGGACTCGACGGTGATCGAAACCCGGATGCAGGAGTGGATGCATTACCTTCGTAACGGAGACTGACATCATATGAGCGACGAAGAAACGAAAGAGCCCATTTTCATCCGCCGGCGGCATAGCGAAGAGGAAGAAACTGAGCAACACGGCATTTGGAAGCTCGCCTACGCGGACTTCATGACGGCGATGATGGCGTTCTTTCTGGTCATGTGGCTCATTAACTCGACCACAATAGAAGTAAAGAACTCCATTGTACAATATTTCAATCCTGTGCAACTGATCGACGCCAATCCCGCCCATAAAGGTTTGCGCGACCCCAAGGACGCTGGCCAGGGAAAAAACCTGCAACCGACCAACGCCCCGGACAAACCAGCACCTGAACGCTCCAACTCAAGCGACAAAGCGGACCCGCTGCACGAGGCGGCGCTTCTTGCTGACCCGGTGACGACGCTCGAAGAGATCGCCCGTTCCGGCGTCCCCGCCGGCGCCGCTCGGTCAACGACGGCCCTGCCTAACCAACAAGCGCCAGTTTTCGGGGATCCATTCGATCGCATGGCGACGACCGGCGGCTCAACCGATCAGCGCGGCGACAACGAGAATGGCGTGGCGCCCGCATCGCCCCGATCCGAACGGGTTGAGGAAGCTGCGTCAGAGCCTCGCCAAGCGCCCCAGCCGGCGCCGCCCCCCACCAACGCCATGGGCGCCGGACAACAGCGCACGCCCGCGTCGCCAACGAGCGAACAGGCGACCACGCCAAAGGCGGCTTCGACCGCGTCAATGCGTGCGGCGTTGGAGAAGATCGTCAGATCGGAGGCGAGTGAGCTCCGCAACGTTCCCCATCTCGAGGTGACGGAAACAAACGAGGGCTTGCTGATCAGCCTCACCGATGACGCCAATTTTTCGATGTTTTCCGTCGGCTCGATCAAACCGAAACCGCAGCTCGTGCGTATTCTAGGGCAGGTCGGCGGCATTCTCGAAAAACAACCGGGCGAGATCGAGCTGCGTGGCCATACAGACGCCCGTTCATACAAGTCCGCCACTTACGACAATTGGCGCCTCTCATCAGATCGCGCGAATATGGCCTACTACATGCTCGTCCGCGGAGGGCTGGACGAGAAACGGGTTGGAAAGATCGCGGGCTATGCCGACCGTCGCTTGAAGACGCCCAAGGATCCCTTAGCTGACGTCAATCGCCGCATCGAAATTCTGATCAGAAAAGGCGAGCATTGATGTCCTATTCGCGCCTTTTCGTTTTGCTTTTGATGTTGGCTACGGCGTTAACGGCGGAAAGAGCGGCCGCTGTCGAGCCATTCGATATGGTGAGAGCCCTGAACGCCTTGCAGAGCCAAATGGCTCTGGGAGACATATCGGCTCGCGACGCGACGTCAAAGCAAATCGAACGCATCGAGCAGACGTTGCCGGCCGTCGCTCCGGAGGCGTGGAAAGACCCCAAGAACGCTCGCGCCGCAGCAATCTACCTGTTGTCTGGCGGTTCGTCGGGCGCCGTTCACAATCTCCTCGAGGCGCACGCGTTTTCGAAAGACGACGAGGCTCTGATTTCTGGCAGTTTGGCCTACGCCGAAGGACATAGCCGCGACGCCGCGAAGCTCTTGCAACCGATCGATCCGAAAACGGTATCGCCGATTCTTGGGGGACACCTGGCTCTTGTGGGGGGCGGACTGCTGATTGGAGCCGACAATCCACGAGCGTTGGACCTTCTCGATTTGGCCCGCCTGTTGATGCCTGGCTCACTCGTCGAGGAAGCCGCGCTACGCCGCCAGATATCGGTGATCGATGGGGCGCACGATCCCGAAAAGCTCCTACTGCTGGGACGTCGCTATGTCGCGCGATATCGCCATTCTCCCTTTGCTCCAAATTTTTGGGACGAGTTCGCCGCTTCGATTGCGAGAATCGCGCTGGATATCGACGAGCCGCTCCTCGTCAAATTCGAGGAGCTGTTCAGGGAGATGAATGCGTCGGCCAAATTCGAGGTCTATCTTACGATCGCGCAAAGAGCGATCTTGAATGGGCGAATAGCGCTTGCGACGGACCAGACCAATAGGGCGGAGCCATTCGCGGAGAGCCCCGCAGCGCGAAATCGTTTGAAACTTTATAATGCGCTCGTTTGGGCGATTTCCGGCAATTTCGAAGATGGCTTGGCCGGACTTGAGCTGATCGATTCGAAATCTCTCGCGCGCGCCGACGCCGAACTGCGCGAGATCGTTACCGCTGCGGTAAAACAACTGCAAGAGTCGCCAGACGCCGACGCCCCGAAACCGGCTCCTATTTCAGCCTTGCCTAAGCAAGAAGCGGAAGCAACGGTCGCGGCGCGCTCGCCGATCGAAAGTTCCGCTCAACAGGCGATCGCCGACGCCGACGCTATGCTACGAAAGGCGTCGGAGCAATGAGCATCGATCTCGCGCCGACCTCGCAAAGCCCTGCTCCCGCCGTTGCCCCCCGCATCGGAAAACGATCAGATTCGCCGATTGAAACGCAGCAGACCGTCCTTGGCGAGGACGGCGAGTTCGCGAACCTCCTGTCTGCAATGGATGGCGACAGCAGTTTTCAAGCCGAACGCCCGTCTATGCGGGCGCCCGCATCTAACCCACAGCAATTACGAGAGGGCAAAGCAGATCCCGCACCGAAGCCGCCAGTCCCATTGGCTGCAAATGGCGCCCCGCAAGGCCTCTCCAACGTCACCGCAAACGCGTCCCTCGTTCAACCGACTTGGCCAGCGTCATTCATGCGCGCAGGCCTCCAAGAACCGGCAGTTTTCAATGCCGATGACGCAGCGCGGTCAAGTCTAGGACTAGGTGCGAGCGCTGAACGCAATGTTTCTTTCAAAGATGATGCAGGGAATGGGCGCGCAAATCTCCCGCAACAACGCTCTGTCGAGCAAACGCTTGTAACGGACGACGAACGTCTATCGGTCTCGCAAATCTCCTTCCCGCTCGATGCGCGGTTGGGAATTGAAGCGACGCATCGACAAGGGCGCCCGGAAGACAGTGTCGTCCTCATGCCGTCCACAGTCATCGAACATGAGGCCATCCCTCATGAAACCATCCAGAATGTGACGATCTCCTCGTTGGCGCCGCATTTTCCGGCCGTTCTGTCCAATATGCTCGTTGATCGAGCTTTGGTTCCCACCGATAACGAGCAGCGAAACGTGAGCGCCCATATGGCTCCTGCGTCGCAGCTCGCCGAGACGGGCCAGCAAATCGGCGCGCCAATTGAAATATTGACGCCCGAATCCAAAAATGTGGCGCCGCGACAATCCTTCGAGCGGGCATTTGCGCCTGACGATGAAGGTCTGTTCGTCTCGCAGGCCTTGTTGTCGCCAGACGCCCAACCGGAAATTGAGGCGAAGCCGGAACCGGAGCGCCTTGCAAACACGGTCGATACGGCGCCTTCAGAAACCATCCGCCACGTATCGATCAAGTCTTTGGAAACGCATTTTCCGGCCGTTGTGTCGAATATGCTCGGCGATCGAGCGGCGATTCCCAACGACAACC